>CAWKEV010000052.1:0-15023 GCA_963848725.1 uncultured Actinomycetes bacterium
GCTCCATCTATTCACCAGGACGCCAGTGCCACGCACATCGTCTTCATCATCATCACCGTGTTCCACTCCACCAACTTGCACCACATTGATCTCCATTGCCAGTCAACCACAATCAACGATGAGCTCAACATGAGCTGCACGATGCATTAGGATTCCAGGAGAGGCATCAGTGTGGTACCAAATTTGCCATCGATTGTTTTCCCGCCCAATTGCATGTTGTGCTAGGGTGACGAACCCATGACTCCAAGTCAGCCATGCCCGCGACTTGCACACGTCACCAGATCTGATAAAAATTTTCATTACTACATGTGAGCACAATTGATGTTTATGAAACCATACTCTTTGTCTACGATGTGGCTTTTCACGTTGGGCACCGGGGTGATCTCTTTCCCATGACTGGACGATGATGGAATTATTGACTCACTGGTGTATCGTCATGAGCTGATCAGCGCCTCATCATTGGCTGGAATTATCAATCATGCATCTTGGTTCAGATGGCAATGTGCAGGGTGATCACAGAGACGAGATGCACACTCCTACTGGAGCCACCAGGCTCGCCCCACAGTCCAGGACCATCACATGCTCGACGTCAGCAGGTCGCCATCATCGCTACACTGTACCAGATGGAGGAAAAGTACCACCATTATTTTTGATGTTACTTCAGCTCCGTTGACATCATCACCGTCATCACCTTGCACCGTGGTCCAACGTCGCCGCCAACTTCAGGAGTGGGGATGACAGCTCCTCGGCGACGCCAGGCAGGACAGTGTGGCCCTGACGGTTGCCCAATCGCCGTGCTAAACGCCAGATGGCATCGTCGATGCGCAGATCGCCGACGAATCGCGGACCATGTGCGCACCATCGACGTCACCGTCCGTCGGCGGCGGCACCACCGCGTCAACGCGCACTGCTGGCACCTGCGCCGCCGAGGACAGCGCCATGTGATCAGGCTTCCTGACCATGGCCAGATGGCCGGGCCCACCACCAGGCCGCATCGAGGTGGTGCACCACCCCGTTGGGTCCACCAGAGCCGCTGCCGCCGCCGCCAGTGGAGACGCAGGAGGAATCATCACGTACCCACCAAATGATCTTATGATGCACGTCCTGTTACTGATGACTGTTAATTGCCAATCATATGATTTTAAAATGATCACCTTGACCTGTGACTCACTCCTGTTCACGTTGGCGTGCCAGCCCGAACATGACCCAGGCCATCATCGGATGCAGTGGCCGGGCTGGCTACGGCGGCCCACCACTCCACGGTGTGGAGAGGATTGAGCCACCGCCGCCGCCATGGCGACACGTGCCATCGCGGCCACCGCACCAGGCACGCCTCAGCTGCTGGAGCAGCCCACGCGCGTCCAGCAGCAGCCCAGCTGCACCCCATCTCCACACCTGTCCTGACACTGCTGCAGCTGGACTTGCTGTGGCAGCACGGCTGAAGGTGTTGACGGGCGCCACGGGGTCCCTGTCAGCGGCATGCTCTGGGATGCCAGCCTGCTGGAGCAGGTCCGACCTGCTCATTTAACTGCCACCATGGCTGCACGAGACTTTGGCTCATGATGTTCTGCACTCCCAGGTGGGTCACCAGCGTGCTGCACTCACTTTCCACCTTCCGTGCCACCATGTCATGATGGCCCATCCAGGGAGGCCCAGGACCCCGCATGATCACGATGAGGGCACGCCCTCAACCACGTCATCAGCACACCTCTCCAACCACTCACTTGGATGGCGTGTGCACCAGACCTCGCCACCCAGTCAGGAGATGTGGTGAGAACTCGCTGCCACTTTGTCGTCCAGCGCCACACATGTCCCGTTGTTTAAATGGCCAACGGCATCAGCATGTTAATGGCTGGGTGCAGCGACAGGCTACTGCTTCAGCAGCTACGAGGTCCATCCATGAGGAGAACCATGTCCACATCACCGCCTCCGCCGGACTTATCACCATTCATGTCATCCAGGATTTCACCTACCACATTGTCATGGGCGCCCAGGTCGACGCAGCTGATGATGATCGATCCACCCCTCCAGCTGACGTCGCAGGCCACCACGTCACCGTGACCTGGCTGGAGAACAGGGAGCTCAACCATCACCGTCGAGCTGCGCCTCTACCTGCGTGAGATCGGCAAGGTGCCGCTCCTCACCGCCGACCAGGAGGTCTCGCTCGCAAAGCGGATCGAGCGAGGCGACATGGCGGCGAAGCAGCACATGATCGAGGCGAACCTGCGGCTCGTCGTCTCGATCGCGAAGGGCTATCTGGGTCGTGGGCTCTCGTTCCTCGACCTGATCCAGGAGGGCTCGCTCGGGCTCATCCGCGCCGTCGAGAAGTTCGACTACCGCAAGGGCTACAAGTTCTCGACATACGCCACCTGGTGGATCCGTCAGGCGGTCACGCGCGCGATCGCCGACAAGGCGCGGACGATCCGGATCCCCGTGCACATGGTCGAGAAGCTGAACAAGGTCGTCCACATCGAGCGCCAGCTCGTGCAGCGGCTCGGCCGCGAGCCGGATGCGGAGGAGATCGCCGAGGAGCTCGACATCGCGCCCGAGGAGGTACGCGAGATCCTGCGCATGTCGCAGCTCCCCGTCTCCCTCGAGAAGCCGATCGGCGAGGAGGAGGACTCCTCGCTCGGGGACCTCGTCCCGGACGAGCAGGCCGAGTCGCCGTTCGACACCGCCTCGCTCTCGCTCCGTCGCGAGGACGTCGAGCTTGCGCTGTCGGCGCTTCCGGAGCGCGAGCGACGCGTCATCGAGCTCCGCTACGGGCTCGACGGGGTCGCAGCCGTGCACGCTCGAGGAGGTCGGGCGCGCGTTCGGCGTCACGCGCGAGCGCATCCGGCAGATCGAGAACAACACGCTCAAGAAGCTCGAGTTGCTCCCCGAGGCACAGGGCCTGAAGGACTGCGTCTAGGTCGGGCGACGCTCGCGCTTCCCCCACTTCCATGAGCGACGGACGCCTCACTCTCTCCAACGGCCGCACGCTCGCCTGGCGGGAGTACGGCCCGTCCGGCGGCCGGCCGGTCTTCAGCTTCCAGGGCACGCCCGGCTCGCGGTTCAACCGGCACGCGCACGAGGAGTCGTACGAGCGCCTCGGCGTGCGGCTGATCGTCGCCGACCGCCCGGGGTACGGCGCATCGACCCGCCTGCCCGGACGGGGGATCTCCGTGTGTGCCGACGACGCCGCGGAGCTTCTCGACCACCTCGAGCTCGAGCGCGTTCACGCGACCGGAGGGAGCGGAGGCGGTCCCGCACGTCCTCGCGTTCGCCGCCCGTCATCCCGGGCGCGTCCGAGCGGTGACCGTCGTCGTCGGCGCAGCTCCCGTGGAGGAGGAGGACACGGCCGCGATGATCGGCCTCAACCGAGCCGGCTGGCACGCGGCGCGCGAGGGGTGGGACGCGGTGGCCGAGCTCCTCGCTCCGGTGCGCGAGCAGGTGCTCGAGGATCCGCTCGGGCAGTTCCGCGCGATCATGGACGCGGCGCCCGACCGGGACCGGGAGGTCATGGACGACCCGGCCTGGCAGAAGGTGCTCGTCGAGTCGGTGACCGAGGCCCTCCGACCCGGGGTCGAGGGCTGGGCGGACGAGGCGCTGGCGCTGCTCGGTGACTGGGACTTCGACCCGTCGGAGATCGAGTCCACCGTGACGTGGTGGCACGGGGAGCACGATGCGAACGCCCCTGTCGCCGCCGTGAGGCGCCTGCTCGCCGGTATGGATGGCGTGGATCTCCGCATCTGGGCCGACGCGGGCCATCTCGAGCCGTTCCACCGGTTCGACGAGATCATGTCCGAGCTCCTCGCGCGCTGAGCCCAGCGGACGACGCGCCGGAGCCGGGCTGTCTAGCGTTCGGCACGTGCGTATCGAGTACGTCGGGCATGCGACGGTCGTCGTCGACCTCGACGGGGTCCGGCTCGTCACCGACCCGCTCCTGCGGCGGCGCGTCGTCCATCTGCGCCGCTCGGCCGCGGTGGACCCCCGCGTGTTCCGGGACGTCGACACGGTCCTCATCTCGCACGCGCACCACGACCACCTCGACCTGCCCTCGCTCGAGAAGCTCGGCAAGAGCCTTCCGATTGTGGTGCCGAAGGGCCTGGGCGGGCTCCTGCGGAAGCGGCGATTCGAGAGCGTCGTCGAGGTGGAGGAGGACGAGGTGCTGCGGATCGGCGAGCTCGAGATCCGCGCCGTCCACGCCGAGCACGAGGACACGCGCGGGCTGTTCGGGGCAAAGGCGCAGCCGCTCGGGTACGTGATCTCCGGGTCGCGCTCCGTGTACTTCGCCGGCGACACCGACCTCTTCGACTCGATGTCCGAGCTCGCGACGCCCGACGTCGCCCTGATCCCGATCTGGGGCTGGGGGCCTACCCTCGGGAGCGGCGGCCACCTCGATCCGAAACGTGCAGTCGAAGCGCTCCGGCGCATTCGCCCGCGGGTCGCGATCCCGATCCACTGGGGAACGTACTCGCCGATCCATCTCGGGCTCCGGGGGTCGCCCACGTTCCTTCGCGTCCCGGCGGTCGACTTCGCGGTGGCGGCGGCCGAGCTCGCGCCGGACGTCGAGGTACGCGTGCTGGCGCCCGGCCAGGCCACGGAGATCGAGTGAGTCGTTACGCCGCTGGGAGGAGCTCGGCCTCGCCGAGCGCTCCGAGCGTGCGCTCGCGGATCGAGCTCGCGATCAGGCCGACATCCGCGCCGGGTGGCGCGTGGGCGACGACCGTCAGCCAGACGACCTTCTCGCCGACGTCGCTCACGCGGACCGAGATTGCGAGTCCGCGAGCCTCCTCGGTGTCCGACGCAGCCTCGAGGACGATGCGCCGTGCGTCCGCGACCGGGGTGCGGATCCCGATCGGCACGACGACCGTGACGATCCGCCGCGGATCTCCCACCGAACGGTTCACGAGCATCGTCGAGACCATGTTCTGGTTCGGGACGAACACGTGGCGGTCCTCGTCCGTGACGAGCGTCGTGTAGCTCAGCGTCACCTCGGAGACGACGCCCGTCTGGTCGCCCACGGTGATGCGGTCGCCGAGGCGGACGGGCTGTGTGATCGCGAGCAGCAGACCCGAGCCGAGGTTGCCAAGAGGCGTGGAGAGGGCGACGCCCGCGATCACCGCGAGGACCGCGCTCGAAGCGAGAAACGCCTTCGCGACTTCCTGCGTCACCGTGAAGATCGAGAGCACGCTCCAGGTGCCAACCAGGACGATCAGCGCGATCACGACGCGGAGGAGGAAGCTGAACGTCGTCCGGCGGCGTGCGGCGACGGTCGGATCCTTCTCCGCGAGCTGGCGCTCGTAGCGGTTGAACGCGAGGCGGAACGCGAAGCGGACGACGAGCACCAGGACGATCCAGACGCCGGCGAGAACGAGGGCCTGAGCGACCTTGGCGTCCATGCCGGACTGTTCGGCGCCGACGCGCCCGAGCCTGCCGCTACGAGCCGGAGATGACCTGGGCCTTGGCGGCCGCGTACTCCTCGTCCGTCAGCGCGCCGCTCGAGTGGAGCGTCGCAAGCTGCTGCAGCCGCGAGGACACGTCCGTTGCGGGAACGGCCGCCGCTGCCGCGGCGGCGGTCTGCGCCGAGCGCTGCTTTCTCGCGTCGAGCCAGCCCGAGACGCTCGTACGCGCCTGGCCGATGAGAGCGGGCGCGCCCGCGTCGGGGAACTCGCGGAGCGTCTGCGAGCGGGTGACCTCGATCCAGACGGCGATCAACGCGAGGAAGAGGAGGTCGAACAGGTAGCGGGTCGTGTCAGAGACGCTCCCGGTGAGGAGCAGGATCGCGGCGATGACGGCGAGCCCGACGTACGGCCAAACGCGCTCGCGGAGGGCGGGGGCGAGGTAGCGCCGCGACTCCAGTGCCCGACGTCCCGGCCCGGCGAGCCAGGCGGCGATCACGAACAGAAGCCCGATCACGACGAACCACTTGAACGAGGCGCGCATCAGCACGGTGACGATGTCCCAGGCGTCGCTCGCAGCGCGGCGCGTGTCGTGGTCCTTCACGAGCGAGTCGACGACGTAGTTGCCCGTGACCCTCTCGGCGACGAGCCCGAGCGCACCGACGACGAGGATCGTGACGCCGATGCCGCGAACGGCCTTGCGGCGGCGATCCGAGCCGGCGAGCCAGAAGGCGAGCCCGAACGCGAGGAGCGTGAGGATGGGCAGAACCCAGGCGAGCGTCTTCAGCAGCTCGAAGCCGTTCTGCGCGACGCTCAGCTGGTCGGAGCGGAGGATCACGATCCGGCCTGCGTTCGCGGGCACCTTGTCGGCGATCTGCTGTCCGATCCCGATCCGGTCGGCGGCGTCGAGGATGATCTGGCGCAGGTTCAGCGTGACCACGCCGTTCTCGGTCGAGACGTTCGGCCCTCCGCCCGAGAGGACCTGCACGAGGGTCTGGTGCGACTCCTCGACCGCCTGGGCAAAGAGTCGCTGGACGGCCGGCTGCTCGAGCGCGCGGTCGACGATCGTGTATGCGGCTTGGCGGAGCGCCGCGCTCGCGGGGCCGGCGAGCGACTGCACGTCCTTCGGCAGCTGCTTCTGGATCTCGGCCTGGACGTCGACCGAGGCATACAGGTCGTCGACGGCCCGCGTGGCGATCGCCTGTCGGATCCGGGGATTCTGGGTCAGGCTCGTGCTGGTCCCCACGAAGACGCTCGTGTTCAGGGCCACCCGATTGACCCAGATCGCGAACGTGCTCAGCAGCAGCAGGATCCCGGCGACGACGAGGACCGCGTAGTACGAGATCGACCGGATGCGACCCCGCCGTCGTACGCTCTGCTGCGCAGCGGCGGTCGGCGCACTCGCTTCCGTCATCAGCCCTCCTCGCCCGGCGCCCGCTCGAGCTCGAACGCCGCGTGCAGGGCCTGCACGGCGCGCTCGACCTCGTCCCGGCCGACCATGCACGAGATTTTGATCGGTGAGGTCGAGATCATACGAATGTTCACTTTCTCGTTCGCGAGCGTCTGGAACATTCGCGCTGCAACACCCGGATGCGAGCGCATGCCCGCACCGACGAGCGACACCTTGCCGAGGTCGGCGATCTCGTCGACGTGGACCGGGCCGATCAGCTCCTGCGCACGCTCGAGCGCCCGGCGCGTGGCCGGCACGTCGTCCTCCGGGACGGACAGCGACAGCTCGACCATCCCGTGCGCGATGTTCTGCAGGATCGTGTCCACATTCGCATGCTCGTCGGCGATCGCGTCGAAGATGGCGGCCGCGGATCCGGGCCGGTCGGGCACGCCCGAGAGCACGAATACGACCTCGTCGTCGGACTGCGTCACCGCGGAGACGATCGCCTCCTCCATTCCCGCTACCTCCTGGACCCGGGTCCCGGGCTCGTCGGAGAACGCGGAGCGGGCGTGGATAGGAACGCCGCGCGCCCGCGCGATCTCGACTGCACGGAGCATGAGCACCCTCGCCCCCGATGCTGCCATCTCGAGCATCTCCTCGTAGGAGACGACATCCAGCTTTCGCGCTTCGGGGACCGTCCGCGGGTCGGCGGTGAACACTCCGGGGACGTCCGAGTAGATCTCGCAGGTCGCGTCGAGGGCCGAGGCGAGCGCCACCGCAGTCGCATCCGTTCCACCGCGGCCCAGCGTCGTGATGTCCATCGTGTCGCGCGAGAAGCCCTGGAAGCCGGCGACGAGGACGATCTTGTGCTCGTCGAGGGCGGCGACGATGCGCACGGGCGTGATCTCGCGGATCTTCGCCTTCGTGTGAACGGGGTCGGTGATGATCCCGGCCTGCGACCCGGTGAACGAGACCGCCTCGTGACCGAGGTCGTGCACGGCCATCGCGACGAGCGCGCAGGCGATGCGCTCCCCGGTGGAGAGCAGCATGTCGAGCTCTCGCGGGTTGGGCTCCGGCGAGACGCCGCGCGCGAGCTCGAGCAGGGAGTCCGTGGTGTGTCCCATCGCGGAGATCGTTCCGACGACGCGCGCCCCGGCCTCGTGGGTCTCGACGAGCCGCCGCGCGACGTGCCGGATCTTGTCGGGGTCGGCCACGGACGAGCCGCCGAACTTCATGACGACTGTCTGGGGAGCCGGCTCGGGGAGCGCGCTCACGACTCCGAGCCGTGCACGACGTGGACGTTGACGTCGCTCGTCCCGAACGTCCCGAGGAGCCGGAGCCAGAGCGGCAGGTACATCTCCATCGCTCTCGCGCCGGCGATGTCCCCGAGGTCGACGACGCGCTCGCGCGGCCAGCCGAAGCTCACGAGCAGCTCGGAGACGTGCGCCTTCGCGTTCGCGTCGTTTCCGCAGACGAAGACGTCGTGCTCGCCCGGAACACGGCCGGGATCGACCATGACGTTGACGTTGACCGTGTTCAGCGCCTTGACGACGCGCGTGTCGGGAAGCGCGCGCTGGATCTGCTCGCCCACGCTGTCGGTGTTCGAGACGGAGAGCGTCGGCGGCATCCCCTGCGAGAAGTCGAGCGGGTTGGAGACGTCGACGAGCACCTTGCCCGCGAGGCTCTCCTGCGGCACGGTGCCGATCGCCTCGAGCGAGGCGACGCCGGCGGTGCAGTTGAAGGCCATCTCCGCGAACGCGGCGGCCTCGGCGAACGTCCCCTGTGCGGCGTGCTCGCCGGTGCCGGCCACCCACTCGGCTGCCTGCTGGTTGTCGGGCGTCCGCGAGCCCATCGTCACGTCGTGGCCGAGCTCGACGAGCTTCGTCGCGATGGTGCGTCCGACGGTCCCGGTCCCCAGAACACCGATCCTCACGGCTCCTCCTCTCGTGGTCGCTCGCAGTTCGACGGCGATAAGCATGCACGGCCCGGGCTATCGTTGCCGCGGTGCCGAGGAAGGTGATGCTGATCGGGCTCGACTGCGCCGAGCCGTCTCTCGTCCTCGAGCGCTGGCGCGACGAGCTGCCGACGATCTCTGGAGTGATGGACCGGGGGACGTACGGCCGGCTGACCTCCGTCATCCCGCCGATCACAGTGCCCGCATGGTCCTGCATGATGGCGAGCCGGACGCCCGGCGACCTCGGCGTCTACGGGTTCCGCAACCGCTCCGACCACAGCTACGACGGCGGCTTCATCGCCACGAGCACGGCGATCGAGGCGCCGCGGCTGTGGGATCTCGTAACGCGTGCGGGAAGCTCGTCGATCGTGCTCGGCGTGCCGGGCACGTATCCGCCACGACCGCTCAAGGGCGTCATGGTCAGCTGCTTCCTCACCCCGTCGCTCGACAGCCGCTACACGTACCCCGCCGGTCTGCGCGACGAGGTGACCGAGGTCGTCGGCGAGTACCTGTTCGACACGAAGGACTTCCGCACGGACGACAAGGAGTACCTCCTGCGCCAGGTCTACGAGATGACCGACAAGCGGTTCGCGCTCGCGGAGCACCTGCTCGCGACGCGTCCCTGGTCGTTCTTCGCGATGGTGGAGATGGGGCCCGACCGCATGCACCACGGGTTCTGGAAGTTCATGGACCCGGAGCATCGGAAGCACGAGCCGGGAAGCCCGTACGAGAGCGCCATCCTCGACTACCACCGCCACCTCGACGGGCTCGTCGCGCGCCTGCTCGCGCACGCGGACGACGACACGGTCGTCTTCGTCGTCTCGGACCACGGCGCGAAGCGCCTCGACGGCGGGATCCGGATCAACGAGTGGCTCCGTCGGGAGGGGCTCTTGCAGACGCTCTCCGAGCCGAGCGGCGTCTCCTCGCTACGCGACGTCGGCGTCGACTGGTCGCGGACGACGGCCTGGGGCGAGGGCGGCTACTACGCGCGCGTCTTCCTGAACGTCGAGGGCCGCGAGCCCGATGGAGTGGTATCGCCCGGGGACTACGAGTCGGTGCGCGACGACCTCGCGCGCCGCATCGCCGCGATCCCGGACGACGCCGGGCTACCGATCCCGACCACGGTCTACAAGCCCGAGGAGCTGTACGAGGACCCGCAGGGCGTCGCGCCGGATCTCATCGTCGTCTTCGGCGACCTCCTCTGGCGCTCGGTCGGGACGATCGGAGGCGACGAGGGTGTCCAGACGCTCGAGAACGACACCGGCCCCGACGACGCGAACCACGCGCAGGACGGTCTCTACGTCGTGGCGGGGCCCGGGATCGAGGCGAACGGCTGCGCGGACGCGCACCTGCTCGACATCGCCCCGACGGTCCTCGAGCTGCTCGAGATCGAGGTTCCGGCGGACATGCGCGGGTCGAGCCTCGTCCGTGAGCTCGCCGCGCGCTGAGCGCGGTCGGCGAGCCGGCGTCGGGCCGGGCGCGAAAGCGTCCGTCACTAGAATCGGCGCGCCGTGAACGTCGTCGTCTACGTCTCCGATGCGCTCCGCGCCGACCACCTCGGCTGCTACGGCGCGCGCTTCGTCGATACCCGGACGATCGACGAGCTCGCTGTCAGCGGGGTCCGGTTCGACCAGGCGATCAGCGCCGCGCCGTGGACGGCGCCCTCGATGACGTCGCTGATCACGGGCGTCTACCCCCACCACCACGGCTACCTGCACTGGGACGCGGCGCTCGACCCGGGGATCGAGACGCTCTTCGGCGCGTTCGCCGCCGCGGGCCACGAGGTCGGCACCTTCGTCTTCGACCGCGACTACCTGTTCCGCGATCTTCCCGCGGCGAGCGTCCTCGGCACGAGCGAGAGGCTCGACGGAGCGCTCTCCTGGCTGCGAGCGAACCGCTCGCGTCCGTTCCTCCTCTTCTTCCACAGCTGGGCGACGCACATGCCCTATACCGTCCTCCACTCCGAGCGGACCGACTGGCGCGCCGCCAAGCGCGAGGTGATCGAGGGGATCCAGGCCGACTCCGCGTTCGCGCTCGAGGCCACCCGGGAGGCGTACCGGCAGGCGGTCGAGCGCCAGTCCGAGGTCCTCTTCGCCTCGCTCCTCGAGGAGCTCGAGAGCCTCGGTCTCCGCGAGGAGACTGCGATCGCGTTCCTCTCGGACCACGGCGAGTCCTGGGGTGAGCGCTTCTCCGACAAGACGGCGGTGCAGGGCGTGTACCACATGCACGGTGCCACGCTCGCGGACGAGATCGTGCAGGTGCCGCTGATCCTCTCCGCGCCCGGACGGCTCGACTCCGGCGTCGTCTTCTCGCAGGTCCGGAGCGTCGACCTGGCTCCGACCCTGGTCGAGCTCGCCGGGCTTCCCGCCCTCGAGTGCGATGGTGCTTCGCTCCTCCCGCTCGTCTCGGGCACCGAGGAGGGCGACCGGCCTGGCGTGATCGCGGGGACGGACGCGGGAGCGCTCTCGCAGCTCGGAGTGCGCATGCCTCCGTGGAAGCTCGTCGTCGACGTCGAGAGCGGCGACGAGCAGGCGTACAGGCTCGACATCGATCCGCGCGAGCTCGAGAGCCGGCCGGAGGACGTGCCGCCGGATCTCCGCGACTTCCTCTACCGGGAGCTCGAGAGCGCCGAGCGGAGCGAGCTCTCCGAGGAGGAGGAGGCGATGGTCACGCGGCGGCTCTCCGACCTCGGCTACCTGTGACGATGGACGGTCTCGCCGCCTTCTACGAGCGGATGTTCTTCATCCGCCGGTTCGAGGAGACGCTTCTCGACCTCTTCTCGCAGGGGAAGCTCGCGGGGACGACCCACACGTACATCGGCCAGGAGGCGAACGCGGTCGGCGTCATCGACCACCTCGACCCGGACCGTGACGTGGTCTTCTCGAACCACCGCTGCCACGGCCACTACCTCGCGTTTACGGGCGACGCGTTCGGGCTCCTCTCCGAGGTGCTGGGGAAGGCGACCGGGACGTGTGGCGGCAAGGGCGGAAGCCAGCACCTGCACCGCGGGAACTTCTACTCGAACGGCGTGCTCGGGAGCATCGTCCCCGTTGCGACCGGGATCGCGCTAGCCGAGAAGCGCAAGGGGACAGGGGCGATCTCGACCGTGTTCCTCGGCGACGGGACGCTCGGCGAGGGCGTGACCTACGAGTCGCTGAACATGGCCTCGCTGTGGAGCCTCCCCGTCCTCTTCGTCGTCGAGGACAACGGGTACGCGCAGTCGACGCCCGTCGCGCTCGAGCTCGCCGGATCGATACGCGCCCGCGGGGAGGCGTTCGGGGTGGCGACGGACGAGCTCGACACGACCGACGTCACCGAGATCCACGATGCGGCCGGTCGCGCCGTGACGCGCATCCGGGCGACGGGCGAGCCCTTCTTCCTCGTCCTCCACACGTACCGCTTCAGCCCGCACTCGAAAGGCGACGACAACCGCGACCCGGCCGAGATCGAACGGCGCCGCGAGCGCGACCCGCTGGTCGTCGCGGGCACACAGCTCGGCGACTCCGAGCGCCGTGCGATCGAGGACGCGTGCGAGGAGCGCCTCGCACGGACCGTCGCCGACGCGGAGGCGGCTCCCGCCGCGGAGCCCGAGGCCGCATGAGCGACCGCCCACAGCAGCGCTGCGCCCAGGTGCTGAACGCCGCGTTGCACGAGATCCTCGCGGCTCGCGACGACGTCGTCCTCCTCGGCGAGGACGTGCTCGATCCCTACGGCGGCGCCTTCAAGGTCACGCAGGGGCTGAGCGACCGGTACCCCGACCGGGTGGTGACGACGCCGATCAGCGAGGCGTCGCTCTTCGGTGTCGCCGCGGGCATGGCGCTCCGCGGGCAGCGGCCGATCCTCGAGATCATGTTCGGCGACTTCGTCGCGCTCGGCCTCGACCAGGTCGTGAACGGGATCGCGAAGTTCCGCGAGATGTACGACGACCAGGTCACCGTCCCGCTCGTCGTCCGCACTCCCATGGGCGCCCGCCGCGGCTACGGGCCGACACACAGCCAGTCGCTCGAGAAGCTCCTGCTCGGGATCCCGAACATCTGTGTCGTCGCGGCGAGCGAGATCCACGACCTGCGCGGACTGCTGGTCGAGGCGGTCGAGGACGACCGGCCGGTGTTCCTGATCGAGAACAAGCTCATGTACGGACGGCCGAGCCGGCGACCGGGGGGCGGCCACCTCGGCGAGCTCGCGGCCCGCGAGACGGAGGCGTCGTATCCGGCGGTCTCGCTCTCGGGCGACGGCTTCTCCGAGGGAGCCGCGACGATCGTGACGTACGGCGGGATGACGCCGATCGCGCTCGACGCTGCGACGGAGCTCGTTCTCGAGCACGAGATCTTCTGCGAGGTCGTCGTGCTCTCGCAGCTCCTGCCGCTCGACCTCGCTCCGGTCCTCGAGTCCGTCGCACGCACCGGCGCACTCGTCACCGCCGAAGAGGGCACGCTCACGGGCGGCGTCGGCGCAGAGATCGCGGCGCGGGTGCAGGAGCTCGCCTGGAGCGATCTCCGGCAGCCCATCAGGCGCGTCGCCGCGCGCGACGGGATCGTTCCGTCGGCGCGCCCGCTCGAGGACGCGATGCTTCCGAGCGCACGCGACCTCGTCGACGCGGTCGTCGCGCTCGAGGCCGTGAGGAGCTGAAGCTCCGGTCGTGCTCGAGATCGTCCTGACCCGCGAGGACGCGAACACGGAGTACGCGCTGCTCGCCGAGTGGCTCGTCGAGGACGAGACCGAGGTGGGGCGCGGCCAGGCGGTCTGCGTCGTCGAGACGACGAAGGCGACGGTCGAGATCGAGGCTCCCGGGACGGGAACGATCGTCCAGCTCTATGCGGAGGGCGTCGAGGTCGAGCTCGGGAGGACGATCGCCTACGTCGCGGAGTCGGCCGACGAGGTCGCAGCCGCCCGGGCGGGTGCAGCCGGTGCCGCTCTACCCGATCCGAAGCCGGCGGTGGGTGGAGGCCAGAACGTGACGAAGAAAGCGGCGGCGCTCGCTGAACTCCACGACGTCGACCTCTCCCTGATCGACAAGCGCGGGTTCGTCACCGAGAAGGACGTAGAGGCGCTGATCGCGAGCCGGGCGACCGCAGAGCCCGCCTCCGAGCGACCGCTCCTCGCGGGCGTCTCGATGGAGGGCGTGACCCTGCCCGACGAGTTCGTGCTCGAGGAGACCGTCGGCGTGCTCGACGCCAGCTTCCTCGACGAGCTTCGCCTCGACCCGGACGCTTTCCGTCGGCTCCCCTCGGAGCAGAAGTGCGCGGCCTACCGCGACGCCGGGGCGATCGTGGGGGATGGCGTGGTCCTCGGCGAGGACGTGCTTCTGGACGCTCCGCGGATCGTCCTCGGCGACCGCGTCGCGATCGACGAGCGCGCGACCGTGCGCTGCCTGGACGTCTTCACGGTCGGTGCGGCCACCCGCTTCGGCCCCGGCCTCGAGGTCGTGTGCCGCCGCGCATTCTTCGGAGCCGGAGTCCATGCCGGTCGCGCCGTCCGGTTCGGAGGCGGTGGGCACCGCGACCCGTGGGCGATCCTCGCGGTCGGCGACCTCACCTTCCTCGGGGACGAGATCTTCGTGAACGTCTGCCGCCCCGTCCTCATCGGGCGCGAGGTGTTCCTGACCATGCGGGCGATGATCGTCACGCACAACATCGGGCACTCGGTCCTCGAGGGCTTCGAGAACCGGTTCGCGCCGGTCGTGCTCGAGGACCGTTCGCAGATCGGTCTCGGCACCGTCGTCTACGCGGGCTGCCGCGTGGGTGCGGAGGCGATCGTCGCGTCGAACTCGTACGTCGTCGGCGACGTCCCTCCCGGCGCCTTCGCGATCGGAGTGCCTGCGAAGGTGACCGGCAGCGCGAAGCACGGGCTCTCGCGCGGCCGCCAGATCGAGCTCGGCCGCCACCTGATCGACGACCTGCACGAGCTCCTCTCGCTCCGTGGCCACGAAGTGTCCGCCGTGGCCGGCGACGGCGACATGTGCGGCTTCGAGCTCGCGCACGACGGGCGCGTCGCGCGGGTCCTGTTCAGCCCTGTGCTCGCCGGCGGCCCCGAGCCCGCGGGAGCCGACGAGGTCGTGTGTCTGACGCTCGACGCGCGCCTCGGCGAGCTTCCTGCCGGCGTCGCGGTCCTCGACCTCCTCGCACGGCGGCTGCACGGCGACGGCGGCGTCGTCCTCGACTCGGTCCGCGAGTTCTGCCGGAGGCGCGGAATCCGGCTCGAGCCGGGGCCTTGGCGCTACCCCGGCGGGCTCGTCTAGGCGGTTCCGAGACCCCGTTAGGCTCTGGGCGGCATGGACCCGAACACCGTCCCCGAG
>CAWKEV010000053.1:0-17882 GCA_963848725.1 uncultured Actinomycetes bacterium
GATGTATTGCCTGTAACACGACGCCGGTTGCTGGCACGCGTACTACATCGGCGACGAGATCAAGGAGCACACGCTCGACACCAACGTCAGCTGTTATGTCGCGAACGGCGTGTGGCATCACTACCTCTGCACCCGCGACTCGGGCTTCCTCGAAGCGATGTTCCCGGTGGTCGAGCGCGCCATCGACTTCGCGCTCGATCACCAGCACCCGACGGGCGAGATCGAGTGGGACGCCGACCCGGCGCGCGCCGAGGGCAAGGGCGCGTTGCTGACCGGGTCGTCGAGCATCTACTCCTCGCTGCGGTGCGCGATCGCGGCCGCGGAACGGCTCGGCCGCGAACGGCCCGACTGGGAGCTGTCACTCGGCTCGCTCGCCATCGCGATCGCGCACCGGCCCGAGCGCTTCCTCGACAAGGAGCGCTGGGCGATGGACTGGTATTACCCGATCCTCGGCGGCGTGCTCCGCGGGCACGCGGCCGACGCGCGAGTCGCGGCGAAGTGGGACACGTTCGTTGCCGACGGGCGCGGCGTGCGTTGCGTCTCGGACCAGCCATGGATCACCGCCGCCGAGACGTGCGAGCTCGTGATGGCGCTCGACGCGATCGGCCTGAACGAGCGCGCCCGCGACGCTGTTCACGTGGGTGCAGTTCCTCCGCCACGACGACGGCGCGTACTGGACCGGCATGAACTTCGAAGGCGATCGCTTCGACGAGTCGGGCGAGTACTTCACCGCCGAGCATCCGACGTGGAACAGCGGAGCGGTCGTGCTCGCCGCCAACACGCTCGGCGGCGACGGACCGACAGCGGACTGTTCCGCGGCGAGGGACTCCCGCGGGATTGACCGCCGAGGAATTGATCGAAGCGGGCGCCGCGATCGAATCCGAACGCGGCGCCCGCGTGATCGGCGGGACGAGACCTAGGCCTCGTCAGTCCTCGTTGACGTATCCGCCTAGTCGCTTCACCCTGGCCGTCGCCACCGTGTGCGTGGCCGTGGGAGTGCTCGGCACCTTGGTGACCGGCGTCGGCCGGCGGTCCGTGCGGACCGTCTTCGTTCTCGCCTGGTCGTCGCTTCCGGTCTCGTCGCCCTCGCTGTCGCCCTTGTCGCACTTCTGGTGCGCGGCGTCGAGACGGCAGCACCGTGACCGGGACCGGGCGGCGTGTTGTCCGCGACTTCGGAGACGTCGTGTCCGTGGTTGCACGGCACCGAGGTCGTCGTGCCGTCGAACTCGTCGTCGTCTCCGGTCGCCGGTCGTCGTGGTCTCGAGATCCCCGTCGTCGTCGGTCTCGAGATCGCCGGTCGTCGTCGAGCCGAGTCGCCGGTCGTCGTCGTCGACCGACGCCGGTCGTGGACTCGTCGGCCGAGGCATGAACTTGGGAACCGCTCCCGGCCGGAAGCGTCGCCGCTGCGGCAAATGCGGCACCGCCGCACACGAACGCAGCGATCGCAGTCGCCGCGACCTTCCTGGTCAGCGCCTTGCCAATCATCCTGGGACCCCCGTCACATGTTTTGGTACTTGCTGGAGTGAACGTGCAGGGCGGCGGAATGGGTACGGGGCGCGCGATATCCACGTTTGCGCAGGTGGTAGGGCGTACCCTCCGAATCACACGAATGGGATTTGGGGGGTCGATGCGATTTCGGGGGCGGGGTCGAGCCGAGCTCCAGGCCCAGGCGATGCGCTCGCGTCGGCCCGGCCGAGATGCGCTCCGAGTTCCGCGCCATTTCGAGGCGCAGAGTCGAACCCAGGTCACGATGCTCGAAGCGATGGGCCGGCTGCGCGACGACGTCGTCGATCACGACGCCGAAGTGTGCACGTCCTCGAGCTCCGCGGTCAACGTGTGCGATCACGTCATCGAGTGTGTCGAGGCCGACCGCGCCGAGCGGCGCAATCATCGAAGCACTGCCGCGCTGTCGCAGGCAATCAGCGCGCCGATCCGACCGATCGCCTGCCGAACGGAAACGGCAACGGACGAACGGCACGCGATCCGGCCGGTCGCCCGGTCGCGTGATCGGCGGACGCGTGCTCGGTGGTGACAGCGAGCTCATGCATCAACCCGCGCCGATGATCGACCTCGACGCGACGATCACGACACGTGGTCGAGGTGCGAGGCCGTTTCGGCGACCGCTGGGTCGACGGCTTCGAGATCTGCGACGTCATGAGCACCGAGGCCGGCCCCCGCTACCGCCTGCGGCGCCGTCTCGACGGCGACGTGCTGCCCGAGCTGTTCGACGCGAGCGACATCCGCCACGTCGAGACGTTCGACCGAGCTGCGAGCCGCCGGTGCGGCGAACGACGACCCGCCGAACGAGACGTGCCGGCCGCGAACGGGCGTGAGACGCCGCGTCGACGACAACGCCGGTGCCGCCGCACTACTGGTCGCGTTCGTAACCTCGGTCGCGTTCGTCAGCACGCGCAGCGAGCCGGTCGTCGACACCGGCTCGAAGCCGTCGGCGACCGCCGCTGCCACACGTGGAACGGCGCTTGGCCGCCCGTCGGCCGGGTCCTCGAACACGTCGTGGATCGCGAGCGTCCCGCCCGGTATCGACGTGCGGCGACCAGTGCCGTAGTCGGCCATCGCGACGTCTTCGGCGTGACCGCCGTCGATGAACAAGAAGCCGAGCGGCGTCTGCCACACGCGCGCGACCGGGATCGAGTGGCCGACGATCGCCGACGACGACGTCTTCGAGGTCCGGCGGCCTGGATCGTGCGGCGGAAGAACGGCAGCGTGTCCATCCGGCCGGTCTCGCGGATCGACGACCTCGGTGTCGTGGTGCTCCCAGCCCGCCTGGTTCTCCTCCGAGCCGCGGTGGTGGTCGACGGTGAACAGCACCGTGCCCGCCGGCGCGCGCCGCGCGCGCCGAGATACACCGCCGACTTGCCGCAGTACGTGCCGATCTCGAGCAGCGGGCCGAGCTCGCCCGCCGCGACGCGCCGCGTCGTGCAGCGCCAGCCCTTCGTCGTCGGGCATGAAGCCCTTCGCCGGCGCGCGCGACTTCGAGCAGCTCGTCGTCCATCACGGCGCGCAGGCTACGGTCGAGCCGTGGCGCACCGCGGCCAACCAGACGCAACGCGCCTGTTCCGCCTTCGTCGTGACACGCCGGCGCTCGAACTCGTCGCCGGCGAGGCGCACGTCGGCGTAGATGTCGTCGCCGTCGACGTGGAAGTGCAAGAACGCCCGCGACCGTCGGTAGAACACGCCGGGCGATCTGCTCGATCAGTCCGTCGACGCGCCGCAGCTGCTCGAGGAGCGGCTCGATCGCGGTCGAGCTCGTTCGGGCGTGGCGTGGCGCACGCGGCCCCGACCTCAGATCCGCGGCGGCTTCGACCCAGCGGCCGAACACGTCGGCGAGCGCGTCGACGATCTCGCCCAGCGTCGCGTACGCGCGCACCGCGTCGATGAACGCGGGCATCAGGTTGACCTCGGGGTCGGCGGCGTCGGCGCGCACCTGCGTCGAGCGCTCGCTCGACCGCGTCGGCGTCGCGCTCGCGCCGCACCTTGTCGAGCCGGCGCCGCTGCTCCTCTTCGACCTCGGGACCGATGCGCAGGATCGGCGGCGGCGGCTCGTCGTTGCCCTTCGAGGAACCCGTTGACGCCGACGACGACGTGCCGGCCCGAGTTCAGCTTGCGCTCGAGCTCGTACGCGGAGTCGGCGATCTCGCCCTGGTACCAGCCTTCCTCGACGCCGCGGACCGCGCCGTCGAGCATCGAGCCGTCGCCGAGCTCGTCGATCGTGCGCGAACAGCTGCCTCGGCCTGGCGCTCCATCTCGTCGGTGAGCGCCTCGACGTACCACGAGCCGCCGAGCGGATCGGCGACGTTGGTGACGCGCGTCTCGTTCGCGATCACCTGTTGCGTGCGCAGCGCGATGCGCGCCGCCTTCTCCGTCGGCAGCGCGAGCGTCTCGTCCATCGAGTTCGTGTGCAGGCTCTGGGTGCCGCCGAGCACGCCGGCCAGCGCCTCGATCGCGGTGCGGACGATGTTGACCTCGGGCTGCTGCGCGGTGAGCGACACGCCCGCGGTCTGCGTGTGGAAGCGCATCTGCAGCGAGCGCTCCGCGCTTCGCGCCGTAGCGGTCGCGCATCCAGCGCGCCCAGATGCGGCGCGCGGCGCGGTACTTCGCGATCTCCTCGAAGAAGTCGATGTGCGCGTTGAAGAAGAACGAGAGCCGCGGCGCGAACGCGTCGACGTCGAGCCCGGCCTGCGATGCCGAGCTCGACGTAGGCGAAGCCGTTGGCGACCGTGAACGCGAGCTCCTGCGCGGCGGTCGAGCCCGCTTCGCGGATGTGGTAGCCGGAGATCGAGATCGGGTGCCAGCGCGGCATCTCCGCGGTGCAGAACGCGATCGTGTCGCGCACGAGCCGCAGCGACGGGCGCGGCGGGAAGATGAACTCCTTCTGCGCCTGGTACTCCTTCAGGATGTCGTTCTGCAGCGTGCCGCCGAGCCGCGCGCGGCTCGACGCCGTTCGCCTCCGCGTTGGCGACGAACATCGCGAAGATCACCGCCGCCGGACCGTTGATCGTCATCGACGTCGTGACCGCGCCGAGGTCGATGCCGCGGTAGAGGTCCTCGACGTCGGCGAGCGTGTCGACCGCGACGCCGCACTTGCCGACCTCGCCGAGCGCGAGCTCGTCGTCGGAGTCGCGGCCCATCAGCGTCGGGAGGTCGAACGCGGTCGAGAGGCCGTCGCCGCCGGCGGCGAGCAGCTCGTGGAAGCGGCGGTTCGTGTCGACCGCGGTGCCGAAGCCCGCGAACATGCGCATCGTCCAGAGCTTCGAGCGGTACATCGACGCGTACGGCCCACGCGTGTACGGGTACTCGCCCGGGCGCTCGCCGTCGGCGCGGCCCGTAGACCGGCTCGACCGGCACGCCCGACATCGTCGTCGAAGTCGGCCAGTCGGCGTCGAAGCTCGTCCATCGACGCAGCCCGACAGCCTAGATCCCGAACATCTCGGTGACGCCGTGGTCGCGGCCGGCCGTGTAGCCGCCGTCGACCGCGATCGCCTGGCCGGTGACGAACGACGCGTCGCGGCGACACGAGGAACGCGCGCGACGGCCGCGATCTCCTCGGGCCGGCCGAGGCGGCGCGAGCTTGTGCTCCTCGCGGATGTCGTCGCGCACGTGCTTCCATGCCCGGCATGCCGAACACGCCGTCGAGCATCGGCGTCTCGATGAAGCCCGGGACAGATCGCGTTGGCGCGAATGCCCGCGCGGCCGTAGTCGATCGCGAGGTTCTTGGTGAAGATCACGACCGCGCCCTTCGACGCGTTGTACGAGCTGCCGCCGGCGGTGCCTTCGAGACCTTCGACGCTCGCGATCGTGACGACGCTGCCGCGCTCGCCGTCGACCGGCGTCCTGCTCGAGCATGTGCGCGATCGCGTGCTTCGCGCACAGGAACGTGCCCGTGAGGTTGATGTCGAGCACGCGTTGCCATTCGTCGCGGTCGAGCGAGGTGCGCCGGTCCGCCGCCGGCGACACCGGCCGCGGTGACGACGCAGTCGATGCGGCCGTGCTCGGCGACCGACCGCGTCGAACGACGCCGCGCGATCGCGTCTTCGTCGCGCACGTCGGCCTGTGCGAACCGACTTCGCGCCGCGTCCGGCGGGAAGCGTCGAGTCCTGCTGCGGCTCGCGTGACGTCGATGCCCACGACGCGCGCGCCTTCGGCCGCGAAGCGGGCGACACACGCGAGCCCGATCCCCGACGCCGCGCCGGTGACGAGCGCGACCTTGCCGTCGAAGACGTCCCATGAGCGCTGTTCTATCCGGGTCGACTAACGGTCGGTCGACCAGGGACCATCACGAGGAGCGAGCGAGCAATGGAGCCGCAGCAGCCGCCCGACCGCAACCTCGCGATGGAGCTCATGCGCGCGACCGAAGCGGCCGCGCTCGCCGGCGGCCGGTGGATGGGCCGCGGCGACAAGAACGCGGCCGACGGCGCGGCCGTCGAGGCCATGCGCGTCGTGCTGAGCACGCGTCGCGATGGACGGCGTCGTCGTCATCGGCGAGGGCGAGAAGGACGAAGCGCCGATGCTCTACAACGGCGAGCAGATCGGCGACGGCTCGCCGCCCAGCATGGACATCGCGGTCGACCCGATCGACGGCACGACGCTCACCTCGCTCGGCCGCGGCGGCGCGATCGCGGTGATCGCGATGAGCGAGCGCGGCACGATGTTCGACCCCGGGCCGTGCGTCTACATGGAGAAGATCGCGGCCGGACCGGCTGCCGCCGACGTGATCGACCTCAACGCGCCGGTGAAGGCGACGGCATCGTCCGCCCAGACCTCGAAGCCGCGACGACTCAGGGCAAACGCGATCGTCGACTTCCCTGAGCGCGACGCACCGCAGAAGACGTGGACGCCGCCCGGCTCGCTGACAGCGCTCGCATGCAGGACCTCACGTCCGGACGCCTGGAGTGCCATCGGCAGCGCGACGCGGGTGAACGCCTCCCGGATCGTGTCCGCAGAAGCATCGTCGTCGGGGTATGCGTCCACCCGTCCGTCACTGCATCGGTACCAGGCGAGACGCGGCAGATACAGCCAGTTGGCGCCGTTGAGCGTGCGTGTGTACGCGCAGACCTGTCCCGCGTGATCCAGGTGGTGTTCCCAGTCGCTGGGGTCGACCGCCGGGACATCGGGCGGGCGCCTCTTCGCGATCCTCAGCCGCGGAAGTCGTGAGAGGGGCAAGACTCAGTGCCGCGGCGGAATGACGCCCGAGCGCCCTGTGACGCTCTCCAGGACTCTGGTCGGCTCTTGGCCTAGCCGGAAGGCTTCGTCTTGAGCGGTTCGCCCGGGTCGACGTCCGGAGGCGAGAGCTTGCCCCCGCCCTGTCGGACGACGTCCCCGACCTTCCCGAGCAAGGTCAGACGCATCGGTTCCCACGTCTGCCCAGTCTTCGACTTGCGATCGTCGCGCGCCATATCCTCCTCGTTCCCCCGTTGGAGTCTCGACACACTGTACTACTCCCGCGCAGATCGCCTACTCAAACCTTCGCACCCATGTCTCGAGCCCCAACAGCTCCCATGCTCGGTACAGCTCCCGGTGGTCCGAGCCCGCGAGTGCGCCGGTGATGAAGGCGTCGACTTGGCGACGGTCGACGACTCCGATCTCGGCAAGCGTCCGGCAGCCTCCGAGTCGGCGTAGTGCAGCAGGACCGTCCCGTCGAATGATCGAGTAGTGGTAGTCGGCCGAGACGACCTTCCGTTGACGCTCGAAGCCGAAGCTCGGAAAGCGGCGTGCGATGGTGCTCCGTACGAGACCCTTCTCGAGGCCGCCCTGCAGGAGCAGTTCGGGAGGGACGCGGTAGAGAAACGTGAGAAGATCCGGCTCCCAGTACGGGTGGAAGTACTCGACCCCGACGCGCCTTCCAAATTCGTAGTGCGTCCTCCCTCTGGGCCGAGAGTTCCGGGTGGTCGAGAACAAGGCCACCGTCGGACCCGTAGAACCGAAAGCGGCCGCCGGCCGACCGCTGCTCCACTCCGCGCCCCGACTCGTTCTGGCGCCGCGCCTGCACATCGGCGCGAATCGCGGGATCGGGGGCGACCCACGGCAGTGCAGC
Organism: uncultured Actinomycetes bacterium; assembly: GCA_963848725.1. Classification (GTDB taxonomy): domain Bacteria; phylum Actinomycetota; class Thermoleophilia; order Gaiellales; family Gaiellaceae; genus GMQP-bins7. Next base: position 7,553 of record CAWKEV010000053.1, read on the forward strand.
TCGCGCAAGTATGCGACGTCGTCGTGCCTGCACGATCGCAGGTGCGTACTTGTCGAGCAGGGAGCGAGCATGAAAGCGGAGGACCTCACGCAGGCCGTACTCCCACAGGACGTACCGCAGGGTGGACCAGGCGGGCACCGAGAACGAGTCGATCTTCGAGCGCGTGAAACGGTAGAGGCTTCGGAACTGGCGCGCCTCGATGAAATCGGCGGCCAGCTTGAGGTCGACGGTCAGCCACTCGTCGCCGCCTCCCCCGGTCATGATCACGTGGGCGCCCTTGTTCGCACCCGCGCGTGCCAGCTCCAAGTACGCGCCGGACCACAGATAGGTGCGTGGCAGCGGCCAGTCGGCGCTCAGGTCGAGAGCACGACGTAGAAGCCCATCCGGCGCGACGCTTTCTTCGAGGCCGAGCATGATCTGCGGCAACCGCAGCGCTCTGGCGACGCCGGCTTGCACCTCTTCCTCCGTCGTCTCGGGCGTCGGAAACACGAGCGACAACGCGAGTGGCGCCGACGAGCCCCGGCTTTCGGCGAGATCGCCGGCCACCGCAGCGATGCTCACGGAGTCCAGCCCTCCGCTCAGGAAGATGCCGCCGGGACCGAGATCGAGGCACTGAGATACGGCGCGCTCGAGCAGATGGTCGAACTCGGCCAGCTCGTCGAGTTCCACCCAGCCACGCTCCTGGAGATCGTCGAACGGGTTCCAGAAGCGGTCCGACGTCGCCGATCCATTGGTCACTGTCAGAACGTGGCCGGGAGGGACGCGGTAAATGCTCTGCAAGGCGGTCTCCTCGGGAACCGGCCAGTGCCAGTAGATCGCCTCGACGAGGACTGTCGGGTTCGGAGCTCGCGGAACGCGCGGCTGTGCGAGCAGGATCGAGGGCGAAGCGGCGAACAGCATCTCGTCTCCTGCTCGAGCGTAGAACAAGGGCTCAGCACCGAGATGGTCGCGGGCGGCGAGGAGGTAGTCGCGCTCGTCGTCCCAGATGAAGACGAGCGAAGATCCCGCGGAGACGCCGAATCCCGCCTCGACCCCAAGACAGATAGGCGTGCAGCGCCAGCTCGGCGTCGGTCTCGGGGATCGATTCCAGCGCGAGCTCCCGCGCGAGCTCGGCGCGCTCGAAGAGGAGACCGCGAACTGCGACTTTCAGACCGTCGACGCGCAGCGGTACTTGCCCGCGGATCGGCCGTCGCGCGGTCGATGCGTTCGAGTCGTAGCTCGGCTTCGCCCCGACCCGTGCGTCGGAACCGCGCGAGCCAGGGGACGTACCGCGTCTCGAGGACGCCGGATTCAGCGGTGCCGAGTGTCACGCCCGCTCGACGAGCCGAGCTGCTTTCGAGCTCGTCGATGAGCCTCTCGAGCTCTCGGCGGGCCTCGTTCCGGTCGATCGCGTACTCGTCGGAGAGGGTTGCCTCGATCGAGTCTTGGTCGTGTCCTTCTCCGAGGAGCTCCCAAGCTCGGGCTCCGGTCGGGTTCAGCGAGTACATCTCCTCGGATTGGAGATTGACGAGCACGATCTCGTCACCGACTCGTCGGCTGACGACGTCCTTGCTCGGCCGATATCTCGTCTCCCATCGCGCCCCTCCGCACGTCCCGTATCGGATCTTCAGCCTAGTCGATCGCCTACCGGATCGACTCGCATCGACGGCGCGTCCGAGCTCAGTACCGACAGGAAGTCCATGGCCGGACTTGAACCATCCCGCAAACACCGTTCTGGGCTCGTCCCCGGCACCGGGAGCACGCGGTGCTCGAGATCTTCGCCGAGCGCGAACAGGAGCGCGTCCCCGATGTTCGGCAGCTCCTGGCCTCGGCGATCATGCGCCAGTGCCGACGATCGCGGATCTCGAGCGGCCCGCCTTCGTACGGGCGCGTGTCCGAGGTTGATGCTCATCGCCACGCAAGCGGCCCTTCGCCCAACGTCGTCGTGCCACGAGTCGTAGTGGTCGCGACGAGGGCTCCAAGCGGTAGACCCGACCGTCGAAGTGGCCGATCGGGCCGCAGCTGCGTGATCGATCTCGACGACTTCGAGCACCCGCACGGTCGTTCACGAGCAGCAGGAGCCACGCGAGCGTCGCGTTCACCTCCATGCATGCCTCGACTCCGATTCCGTCGTGCTCGCGGCGATAGAAGTCCGAGGCCTCGATGCGCCGGGCGAGCTCCTCTGCGAGAACCAGGTCGAGGAGGCGTGGGATCATGAGGCAGTGGCGCCGCTGAAACTCGTCTCGGAGATGCGCCAGCTCGTCCTCCGACGGGACCGAGAGCTGGTCGGAAGGCAACGGTGACGCTGCGATCCGGAGCATCGCCGCTGATCGTAGAGCCCTGCTAGCCGAGAGATGCCGGCGGCCCGAACCGTGAATGCCAGGCGACAGCTGCTCGTCGCCGACGACTTCTTCGACGCCGGAGGCGAGATGCGCGACGTGTTCGACGATCGTCTCGGGAATCTCCGCGGCGCCCCACCCGAGCGCTTCGTGTGGGACTACTGGCACGTCGCCGACCAGTACACGTACATCCGCACGTTCGCCGACGAGTTCTTTCCGCCGGAGCTGTACCGCCGGTTCCTCGACCGACTCCTGGCTTGGGGACGAGAGAACCTGTCGTGTACGAAGATCGTTCGCCCGTGGCTCAGCTACTACGTCGACGGCTGCCGGCAAGAGATGCACGCGGACGTTCCACACGGGCCGTGGGCATACGTCTTCTCGCTCACGAACTGGGACGGGACGAACCTTCACCGGAGGCGAGACCTTCCTGCTCGGACCGGAGACGCTCGACCTCTGGCGCGGTCAACGGCGCTCGGCGGGCTCCGAGCTCGAGTCGTTCGTCGAGCTGATCGAGCCGAAGTTCAACCGGCTCACCGTCTTCGACCCGCGGATACCACATGGAGTCCGCCAGGTGGAAGGAACGCGGGAGCCGCGCGACAGCCGCATCGCCGTCCACAGCTGGTTCTACGAGCCCGCTCCTCGTCGTCAGCGAGGCGATCGAGCGAGCCGGGCAGCGCGCCGCTTTCGAGGCGATGCTGGCCATCCTCCTCGTCTGCCTCGACGGACGTTGACGACCTCGAGGGCTTGGTGGCGGCCAGGGTCGACGTCAGCGCTCGAGGCGAGGTCACCAGCACCTAGCATCGTCTCGAGCTCGCTCGTCTCGACGTCCGGCGACGAGACGCCGTCGACGAGGTCGAGGGAACGATAGAGGCTTCCTCGCCGACTCGAGCTTCCCGCCACTCGCGGACGATGCGTGGGCCGTGTTCCCTGTGTCATTTCCGTGTGACCGAAGTCGTCGGCGCTTGAGCGCAGACCTCGGTCACGGGCTGAGGCGTGCACACAACGTTCGAGCGCCTGAGGCAGGCGCTCGAAGGCTCGACCAAGTCTGAGCTGGAACTAGGACGGAGATCGGCGGGCCCGGGCACCCCTCGGGAGTCGGGTTGGCCGGGTTGACGAGCGTGTCTCCGTGCGCTTTGTGCGCTGGAAGGGCGTTACTCGAGACGCTGATGACGACCCAGGGGTTCGTGTCCGAGCCCGTGTTATGGCAGATCAGCACCTTCTCGCCGTACTGGTCGCCACCCGAGCTCGTGCAGTGCACCGTTATTGCCGAAGCCGTTGTCGTTCCCGCCCTGACCGTTGCCCTGGTTCTGGCCACAGTTCCCGCCACCGTCGCCGTTGGGCACGCACGAGGTTCCATCAAAGTGCGTACCGGGCGAGCAACCGTTGTTGCCGCCGCCCGACGGCGGCCCGGTGCCGTTCCCGTTGGCGTTCCCGTTCCCGTTGTTGACACCATTGACTTGGGTCGCGGGGCCGGCGTTGGACGGTCCCGTGACGAGGTTCGTGACGGCCGTCGTTCCGCCCTGGACGGACTTCGCCGCGTAGCTGACGCCACCGGTCAGCGCGAACGCCAGCACGAGGAGCAGCGTGAGTCCTGCGGCGAACGCGAGACGCAGACCAGTCCGGCGTCGCGGCTCGCGCGAGAACTGAGCCGGGCGAGATCGGAGACGAATCCTTCTCGCGGCTGCGGCCTCTCCTGCCTCAGGCGCTTCTCGAACTCGTCGTCTCGCACGATCCCCTCCCAGTGTCGTTCGGCTTCTTGTTGTTACTACCGCTCGGGAGTGCGATTTCTTACAGGCGTCAGCCGCGCCGAAGCTGGCGTACCTCGGCGGAGAGCGGATTCAGGGCTGTCGCGCGAGCGAGCGCGTGCCGTCCGTGCGTCGCCCTGGCTCGAAAGCGCCAGACCGAGCCACAGCTCCCAGTCACCGTCGTCCTTCGCGATTGCTTGTGTGTAGAAGCGGCGGGCGCCGGCAGAGGACCCGTCGAGAAGCGCCGCATCGCCCCGACGCTCGAGCGCTTCGGTGGACCACGGCGCCCAACGAGCGCTGCGCTTCGCATCGCGCATCGCGACCGTCGCGTCACCCCGGTCGAGGGCAGCCGAGGCTTGACCTAGGTAGCGGTTCGCCGGTGAGGGTGACGAACGACAGCACAGAGAGCGCGACGACCGCGCCGAGGATCACCACCCGCGATCCACCGCCGACCGTCCATTTGCCCGTGCCACGAGCGCCGTCGGCGAGCAGGAGCACGCCTGCACACGTGAGCCCAGCGATCATCACAGCAGGCATCTCCCAGTCCCAGTCGATCCCCGCGTGGGCAGCGAGTGCGACGAATCCGGCGAGGGCCGGCGCGACGAACGGGCTGCGGCGGGCGCGGATCGCGGCGACCAGCGGTGCCGCGAGCACCACGAGCAGTGCCCCAAGGCCGAGCGGCCCGAGCTCCGCGAGGATCTCGAGATACAGGCTGTGGGCGTCGCGGACCTTCAGCGGGACACTTCGGTTCTCGAGCCACCACCGTTCGAAGGTTCCTGCGCCAGAGCCGAGGACGGGGTGCGCCTGATAGTCGTCGAGCGCTGACTCCCACGTGTCCAGGCGTCCGTTGGAGGACAAACTGAACAGGCGGTTCGTCTGATCGGTGCTCACCTGCGGCGAGGCCTGCCTGATGGAATGGAGGGCGCGGTGTGCAGCTTCGTATGGTCCCCCGTACGCTGCAAGCCCGCCGGCGATGCATCCAGCGAGGACGAGGACCAGCACGGCTCCGTACGCTCGCCGAACGCCCTGCGTAAAAGTCATGCGGCGCGAGAGCAACACGAAACCGGCCGTGACTGCCGCCGAAACCACGGCCAGGATGGCAAGCGTGAGGGCGAGGCGCCCGCCCTCGTGCGAGGCGCTGCCGAGTTGGGAGAACTCGGTCGTCAGACTCGGGGACTCGTACGCGCGCCATACGGCCAGCGCCGGCCAGGGCGCGACGACGAGCATCGTCGTCACGAGCTGGAGCCGCCGCGGGTCGACAGCGACGGCCACGGCGAGGCCGGCGGCAAGCGCCAGCCAGCCTCCTCTGCCGAAGGTGAAGTAGAGAACCGGGACGAGGAGCACGAGGCTCGCCGCCGAGAGCGACCGGAGCACGATCCCGTCCCCGCGCGCCGCGAGCCCCACGGCGACGACGATCCCGATGACGACGAAGATCGAGACCGCGTTCCAGTAGCCGAGCGGATCCGCCAGGCGGTAGCCGGCGAAGGAGTTGAACGTGCCGACGCGATCCGGGAGGAGTCGCGTCGCCAACGCGTAGGCGGCGACCGCCACGATTCCTGCGAGGAGCGAGGGCAGGAGGAGCGGGAGGCTACGACGGCCGAGCACGGCGAGCGCGAGCGCGAACGAGACGTACACGAGCGTGCGCTCGACCTCGTACATCGTCTGGGTCGTCGTCGGTGACCAGACGAGGGAGGCCGCGGTCCAGACGAACAGCGCGAGCCATGCTCCGAGGTACGCGACGTCGAGCGCGCCGAAGGTGACGCGTCGCCGGGCGAGGAGCCCGACGGCGGCCGCCCACAGGAACGCCAGCGATCCCCACCCCCACGAGCTCGGGAAGTAGCTCCCGTTCGGGGCCGCGGTCGCAACGACGGTGACGAACAGCCCGATCGGGACGAGGACGACGGCCGGCTCCACCGCGAGCGCGCGGCGCGCCTCGCCGCCCCGCGAGTACTCGAACACGCTGTTCGACATCGCCGAGGGTCAGCGTACAAGCGGGTGCTGGTGCTGGTTCGGGAAGCCGAGGGTGACGGCTCGTCCCGAGCTGCGCATAATGCACCTGTCGCTCTGGAGAAAGTGACGAGAAGGCTGGGGTGAGTGGTGTGGATCGGGTGACTACGTGATGAGCTCGTCGACGGCTGACGACGGCAACGCCAGCGGGCGGCGAATCGCCGAGGCGCGTCGCGCGCAGGGCCTCACGCAGGCCGATCTGGCGGCGAGGATCGGGGTCTCGCTCCGGGCGATGGACCGGTACGAGACCGGCATCGTCGATCCGACCGCCGAGGTGCTGGAGCTCGTCGCGGAGATCACGGGGGTCTCGATGTCCAGCCTGACGGCGCCGTCGTCCGTCCACGCCAGCGGTGACGATGCATCGGAGGTCGGGATGCAGATGGCTCGTTCGAAGCGGTCGCGCCCCGAAGCTGTGCGCGAGGTCCCCGAGACCGCGGATGTCCGGTCCGTCCCGAGCGAGGCCCGCGAGCCCGCTCCAGAGCCCGCCGCTCCAGAGCCCGCTTCTGAGCCTGCTCCAGAGCACGCCCAGCTCGTGGAGCGAATCTCGGATGCCGTCGGCGAGTTCTCGTCGCCTCCAGCCCAGGAGCCGGGGGTGCGGACCGACGACGAAGTGGAACTGCGGCCGGTGAGAGAACACGACGCCAGAGAGGGAGGAGCGATGAGCGAGACGAGGCCGGCCCAAGCGGGGACGGCTGCGCAACCGTCGCAGGCCACGTTGCCAGCGCCCCCGCTGGACATACGGCACGAAGACCTGCCCCGGAAGACCCTCGGCTACAGCCCGAAGGCAACGGCGCAGCTCTTCGACCAAGTCGCGGACGCGTACATGCGCCTGTGGCAAGACCGAGCGGTGCTCAAGCGGCGAGTCGAGGAGCTGAACGCGGAGTTGCTCGGTCGGCCGGAAGGTCAGCCGGAGGATCCATCTGCGAAAGCCAAGTTGCAGCAGGCCGACGCCAACCAGCGCGGGCTCTCGCATCAGCTCCAGCAGTCCGCTGCGGCGCTCGCCCAGTCGCGGGAGGAGGCGGCCGAGCTCGCCGATCGGGTCGGGTCGACTCGAGACGGAGCTGGGGTCGGCCCGAGAGGCTGTCGAGGCTGCGACCGACCGCGCCTCCAGTGCAGACGCGGAGGTCGAGCGTTACCGAGAGCAGGAGCGCATGATCGGAGAGCTCCTCGTTTGGGCTCGACAGGCGTCCACCGACATGGCGGAGGAGGCTAAGCGCGATGCGGACAGCATCCGCCGCGATGCCAAGCGTGAGGCGGAGGAACTCCTGTCGACGAACGAGCGCGAGGTCGAGCGGCTCGCGACGGAGCGCAAGCGACTCGAAGCCCTTGCGAGCGAGGTTCACGAGGACTTGTCCGCGTTCCTGGTCGGAGCGCTCGAGCGCGTCAACGGTCGGACCGACGCGCCGCCGTCGGAGCCGACCGAGCAGGCGGATCCCGGAGCGAGCGTCGCGGAGACGAGCGAGGACGCGATCTCTAGCGCCGCGCGTCCGTAGCCCGAATCAGGGCTTCGAGGCCGCTTCCCAGCCGAGATACGTGCCGCCCGACTCCTCGGCGACCCGCTCGAACAGAGAGCGGAACGCAACGACGGTCGTCGAGTCGACGACACGTGTCCCCTGGGCGCGGAGGATCCAGGGCTGACCCGTCTCGGACGGCACGTCGACGGCCGCATCCCAGCCCGCGCGTTCCGCACGGGCGGCGGCGGAGCGGGCGGTCGTCTCCTCCTCGAACATGAGCTCGTGAACCAGGCGGCGCGGCTTGCCGAGGTTCGCGCCGACCGCCTGGAGCTTCGCGAGGGAGACGCGGTCGGGATCGACCTCGGAGCCGCGCCCCGAGCGCCGGCTCGGGACCCTCATGCGGCTCCGGCGAGCGCGCGCTCGAGGTCGGCCCACAGCACGTCGGCGTCCTCCAGCCCGACCGAGAGGCGCAGGAGACCGGCCGGGACGCGCGCGCCCTCCCAGCGCGAACGGGACTCGATCTTCGAAGTAACTCCACCGAGGCTCGTCGAGTTCACGATCAGCGTCGTCCCGGTCTCGACCCGCGCGGCCGCCTCCGCCGTTTCGACGTCGAACGACAGGAGGCCTCCGAAGCCCGGGTAGCGAACCGTCTGCACCGCCGGATGCTCACGAAGCCTGCCCGCGATGGTGGCGGCGCTCTCGGATTGCCTGGCGAAGCGCACCTCGAGCGTGGCGAGCCCGCGGAGGAGGAGCCAGGCGGTGTCCGGCGCGGCGACAGGGCCCGTCCTCGAGCGGAACTCCCGCAGCCGCGCGGCGTCGCTCTCGTGCTTGCAGACGACGGCGCCGAGGAGTGCATCGTCGTGGCCGGTGAGGAACTTCGTCGCCGAGTGCACGACGACGTCGCAGCCGTGCTCGAGCGGACGGAGGTGCACCGGGGTCGACGCCGTCGCGTCGCAGACGACCCGGGCGGGGTGAGCGGCCGCCGCCTCGAAGCTCGGCATCGTCAGGAACGGGTTCGACGGCGCCTCGAGCCAGACGAGGTCCGCGTGGGGCGGAGGGGGGAGGGTCTGATCGAACTCGACGTAGCCGAGGCCCCAGCGGGAGAGCTCCTCCATGAGCACGGCGGTCCCGTAGTAGGCGCCCTCGGCGAGTGCGACCGTCCGGCCGGGCTCGAGCAGCGCGAGCAGCACGCTCGTCGCGGCCGCGGAGCCGGATGCGAAGAGGAGCGCAGCGCCGCCCTCGAGCTCTCCGAGCGCCTGCTCGGCGGCGACCACGGTCGGGCTCGATAAGCGCGCATACGAGAACTCGCCCGGTGATCCGTCCTCGTACGGCCACGTCGTCGACCGGTCGATCGGCGTTGTCACCAGATCACGCGCTCCGGATCCAGCCGGGCGAGTCGCCCGTCCTTGGAGACGAGGCGGGACTCGGTTGCGAGCGCCGTCGCGTAGATGAGTCGATCCGCCGGATCTCCCGGAAACGGCGCGCCGAAGGAGCCTGCCGCCAGCGCGATCCGAGGTGTCACCTCGGTCGGCGTGATCCCTCCGTGGACGAGCGCCCGCCGTATCCAGCTACGGAGGTCCGGAAGGAGCGTGAGACGTCCGAGCCGTTCGAGGGTCGCGAGCTCCCAGACGCTGATCGCGGACACTGCGAGCTCGTCGTCGGTCTCGATGGTCGAGCGGGCACGAGCAGAGAGCCTGGGGTCGCCGTCCACCCACCAGAGCCAGGCGTGCGTGTCGAGCACCGTCACTCGCGCTCGGCGTCCCAGCTCTCGCCCGTCGAGAAGAGCAGCTCTTCGTCGTCGACGTGATAGACGACCGAGCCCTGGAGAGACGGGGGAGCCTCGACCGGCTCGACCCTCGCCACGGGCTTGCCGCGCTTGGTGACGACGATCGTCTCGCCCGTCTCCGCGACCTCGTCGAGGAGGCGGAGGCACTGTGCCTTGAAGCGGCCTGCCGGGATCGTGCGCACGGGCATAGGGTAAGTGCGATCATGGTCATATGTCCATGGACATATAGAGGCATGGCTGGTTCGGCCGCTCACGACGGAGACCTCCATCCCCACGCGGTACCGGCAGTAGGCTCCGCCGCGATGCGCGAGATCCACGACACGACGGAGGCGAAGCTCCGCTGGCTCGAGGAGCTGCGCGCAGAGTCGCTGGAGGCGGCGAGCGAGCGGCATGTCGCGCGTCAGCGCGAGCGAGGCAAGCTCCTCGCCCGCGAGCGCCTGGAGAGGCTCCTCGACCCCGGCTCGTTCGTCGAGCTCGACCGCTTCGTCCGCCACCGTGAGATCGAGTTCGGGATGCGCGACCAGCGTCCGCGGGGGGACGCCGTCGTCACCGGATACGGGACGATCTTCGGCCGCAAGGTGTTCGTGTTCTCGCAGGACTTCACGATCTTCGGGGGCTCGCTCTCCGAGGTCTTCGCCGAGAAGGTCTGCAAGGTCATGGATATGGCCGTCACGTATGGCTGTCCGGTGATCGGGATCAACGACTCGGGCGGCGCGCGGATCCAGGAGGGCGTCGTCTCACTCGCCGGCTACGCCGAGATCTTCTGGCGCAACGTCCAGGCATCGGGAGTGGTGCCGCAGATCTCGCTCGTCATGGGCCCGTGCGCAGGAGGGGCGGTCTACTCGCCGGCGATCACGGACTTCGTGCTCATGGTCGAGGGGACGTCGTACATGTTCATCACCGGGCCCGACGTGGTGAAGACCGTGACCGGCGAGGACGTCACCTTCGAGGAGCTCGGGGGCGCGGCGACGCACGCGAGCCGCTCGGGCGTCGCGCAGTTCACGAGCCCCGACGAGGTGA
>CAWKEV010000054.1:0-33209 GCA_963848725.1 uncultured Actinomycetes bacterium
CCAGTGGAAGGCCTCGCGGCCCTCCACGCCGAGGCTTCCTTTCGCCTCGTACCCGATCGTCCCGAGGCGTGCGATCGCCTCGGGGAGGTCGTCGTCCGACCCGATCACGACGACCATGTCGATCAGGTCTTTCGCCGGGAGCCCGGGCACCGCCGTGGAGCCCACGTGCTCGATCGCGACCGCGACGTCGCCGAGGGCGGCCTGCGCGCGGTCGCGGAGCCGTGCGAACTCCTCGGGCCATGCGGGGTCGTACTCGACGATGAGGATCGGGTCGTTCACGGCTTGCAGTCGCGACGCTAGCGGTGCGCTGCGACTCGGAGCGGGACTCCATGGCTTAAGTCCCCGAGCCGGGCTCTGCGCTTCGCGAAGGGCACGACTTCACGCACGACGCGCGGCTCGATATCCGACCACGGCGATCTGCACCGGGTTCACGTCCGAGCAGGAAAGGCGCGCTCGCCCGGCGGCGACACGTGGCTCGGAGGCTTCGCCGAGCTCCGCGACCTCACGTGGCTCGACCTGCCGACGAGCCACTGGCCGATGTGGTCGCGTCCGCAGGAGCTTGCGCAGATCATCGGCGACGTGGCGCGGAAGGCCGGCGCGGACTGACCTGTGCGGACGCCTCGGCCGTAGGACCGCGTGCGCGAGGTTGCGAGGGAGCGGCGCCCGGCTCGCGCTCAGGAGAGCAGCGCCCGAAGCACCCGGAGCTGACCCGGCACGATCCGGAAGAAGGCCCAGCTTCCACGCTGCTCGCGCTCGACGAGACCCGCCTCGCGCAGCACCCTCAGGTGGTGCGAGACGGTCGGCTGTGTCAGGCCGAGCGGCTCCGTGAGGTGGCAGACGCACGCCTCGCCGCTCGGTTGCGCCTGGATCAGGCTGAGGATCCGTAGTCGCGCCGGGTCGGCGATGACCCGGAGGGCGGCCGCGAGGTCTTCGGCCTCGGAGGTGTCGAGCGCTTTGGCGAGCAAGGGCGGGCACGACGCAGCGAGCGTCTGGATCGTCTTCACCACCCAGATATTGACAGCGATCTATGATCGCGCAAGACTGCCGCATAGATCGCGCATAGATCGCTGTCGATGGGGAGGCGCCATGACGGAGATGCTCGATCCCGTGACCCGGAGCCACGTCGAGAAAGCTGCCGATGCCCTCCAGAGCGAGTTCGCCGGAACGTTCTCGCGGGAGACGATCGCTCGCTACGTCGCGGAGTCGGTCGACCTGCTCGACGATTCGACGATCAACGCTTTCGTGCCGGTGCTCGTGCATCGCTTCGCACGGGAGCGCCTCGAGGCGCTCGCACAGGCGGAGCGACTGATCACGAAGGAGCAGCCCGAGGTGCTCTTCGTGTGCGTCCACAACGCCGGCCGAAGCCAGATGGCCGCCGGCCTCGTCAAGCTGCGCTCCGACGGGCGGATCCACGTCCGCTCGGCTGGGAGCGACCCGGGCGACGTGATCAACCCGGCCGTGATCGAGGCCATGGACGAGATCGGCGTCGACATGTCCGAGGCGTTCCCGAAGCCGCTCACCGACGAGGTCGTTCGGGCTGCGGACGTCGTCATCACGATGGGCTGCGGCGATGCCTGTCCGATCTACCCCGGCAAGAAGTACGAGGACTGGGCCCTCGACGATCCCGACGGGCAGGATCTCGAGACGGTGCGGCGCATCCGAGGCGACGTCGACGAGCGCGTGCAGAAACTGATCAGCGAGCTGCTTGGCTAGACCGTCGCTCGCACGACGGTGCTTCGCCGAGGGCATCGCAACGTTCGCGCTCGTGTTCGCCGGATGTGGCGCGATCGTCGTCGACTCCGAGCGCGGAGGCTCGCTCGGATCGGCGGGCATCGCGGCCGCATTCGGGCTCGTGATCATGGCGATGGTCTATGCGACCGGCCACCTCTCGGGCGCCCACATCAACCCCGCGGTGAGTGCCGCGTTCAGCGCGACACGACACTTCCCGCTGCGCGAGGCGGCGGTGTACGTGCCGTCGCAACTCACAGGCGCGGTCGCAGCGGCGCTCCTTCTTCGTCTCGTCTGGCACGGAACCCCGGCCGAGCTCGGCGCGACCGTGCCGGGCGTCGGCGCGGGGTCCGCGCTCGTCTACGAAGCGGTCATGACCGGGTTCCTGATGTTCGTGATCATGGCCGTCGCGACCGACACGCGCGCGGTCGGCGTCGCGGCTGCGATTGCGATCGGGGGCACGGTCGCGCTCGACGCGCTCTTCGGCGGAGGCGTCACGGGCGCGTCCATGAACCCTGCGCGCTCCTTCGGGCCGGCGCTCGTGGCCGGTGAGTGGCGCGACTTCTGGGTCTACGTCGTCGGCCCCCTTCTCGGGGCGTTCGTCGGCGCGCTGGCCTACGAGCTTGCGCGCGGCGATCGCAAGGCGGACCCACCCGAAGGGCGGGTTCCGAGCCCGACCTCGAGCCGCTGCTGACACCCGTCCGTGGGCTGCTCGAGCCTTCGCCAGTGGGGCGAGGCGCTCGTCGATCGATCACTTGTGATCATCGACCATCTCGCCCGGCTCGGTGGTCGAGATCAGCCTCCACGAAGCCCAGGTGATCTTGAAGATGACGAGGGTGATCGCGAGGCCGACGAGGGGATCGGCGCGGGGTAGGCCGATCGCCACGAGCGCGGCACTTGCGACGACCCCGAGGGAGACGAAGCCGTCGGTCCTGGCGTGGTTCCCGTCCGCCACCAGGGCGGGGCTCGAGAGACGGCGTCCTGTCCGAAGGCGCACCTGAGCCGCGAGCTCGTTGCCGACGAAGCCGATGACACCGGCGGCGGCGAGTGCCCAGAGATGCGTGAGCTCCTCCGGATGGACGAAGCGCTGGATCGTCTCGTAGAGGGCGACGCACGCCGAGACGAGGATCGCGAGCACGACGGCCAGGCCGGCGAGCTTCTCGAGCGCGAAAGCTACGAGCGACGAAGGCGATCCCGAGCGGGAGCGCAGTGAGCGCGTCGCCGAAGTTGTGGATGAGATCCGCGAGGAGTGCGACCGAGCTCGAGAGGGAGAAGATCGCGAGCTGGGCGAAGGCCGCGACCCCGAGGATGCCCAGGCTCAGCGCAACCGCCTTGACTCCCTCGCGCGAGCGGACGATCGAGCGGTCTACGAGCCCGTGAGAGTGGCCGTGGCCGGGGGAGGATGCCTGCAGATGCTCGTGCGGGCGCTCGTGCGGATGCTCGCGCCCGTGCTCTCGGCGCTCCGCGCGTGGCGTCTCCGCGAGCGCTGGCTCCGATCGGCGGAGGCCGTGCACGAGATGGCGATGCGGTCCGCTGCCCGGGTGGCTGTGGACGTGGCGCCCGTGGCGATGCCGCGATTCGGTCTCGGCCGTCATCGAGGTCTACTCTCGTGGGCTCAGGGCGAGGTCGACCGCGTCCTCGAAGGGCAGCGCACGACCCTCCGCCCAAACAGGGTCGGACTCGGCCCCCAGTGTCTCGCGGGCGCCGCCGATGTGTCTCTCGAGGAGCGCGTCCCAGAAGGCAACGGAGAGCGTCAGGCCGAGCGACTCCCACAGCGCTTCGACCGACCCGGCGAGGCGCAGCGCGCAGTGCGGGTCGCCGGCGCCGGATGCCGCCATCGCCACGCCCTGGACCTCGATGCTGGTCTCGATCACGTCTCCCAGCTCGAGCGCCGCTCGCAGGCTCTCGCGGTAGCGCCGACCCGCCTCCTCCATGTCGCCGCGAATCAGCGCGCAGTCGGCGAGGAAATGAAAGGCGAAGTGCTCGGTGCGCGGATCTCCGTCGGCCGCGGCGAGCAGGTCGCGTGACAGCGACTCCGCGCGCTCGACGTCGGCCAGCGCCACGAGCACTTGGCAGATGCCGACCAGCGAGCGGGTCTGGCCGGGTCCGTCGGACAGCCCGCGACGGAGCTCGAGGCTGCGCTCGAACGCTTCGAGTGAGCCGGTGTCGTCTCCGGCGTCGTAGACGAGGAGCCAGCCGAGCGCGTCGAGCGCCGATGCGAGCTCGTCTCGATCGCCGAGCTCGCGCCAGAGATCGACCCCCTCTGCGAGGAGCTTCCGTCCAGCGTCGGCCTCACCTGCCCGCGCGGTCAGCGAGCCTGCTGCCGTGAGTGCCCGAGCGCGAGAACGACCGGGAGTCGTCGACCGGGCGAGCGCGTCGGCCACTCGCTGTCTGCCCTCCACCAGGTGGCCGTGCGAGAGCCAGAACCAGCCGAGGGCGCCTGCGAGCTCGAGCGTGCGATCCGGCTCGACCGCAGCCAGCCAGTCGAGCGTCGCACGAAGGTCGTCGTGGTCGATCTCGAGCCGCGCCGCCCACTCCGCCTCGGCGTCGACCCGATGCTCGTACGCCTGCTCGGCGAGCGCGCAGAAGCAGGCTGCGTGCCTCTGGCGGAGCTCCTCGGCCTCTGCCGAGTCCTCGAGCCTCTCGAGCGCGTACTCGCGGATCGTCTCCAGCATCAGGAAGCGGTCGCCGCCGATCGGCTTCAGAAGGCTCGAGTCGACGAGAGTCCCGAGGCCGTCGAGGTCGCGTTGCAGACCTCCTCTGCGGCTCCGAGCGGGAAGCTGCCGGCGAAGACCGAGAGCCGGGCGAAGAGCTCCTTGCCCGGCCCGTCGAGGAGGTCGTAGCTCCACTCGATCGTCGCGCGCAGCGTCCGCTGGTGCTCGGGCGCGTCGCGCGCGCCGCCCGTCAACAGCGGGAGCGTCGAGTCGAGGCGGTCGAGGAGCTTGTCCGGAGCGAGAACCTTCGTGCGCGCCGCAGCGAGCTCGACCGCGAGCGGGAGTCCGTCGAGACGGCGACAGATCGCCTCGACGGTGGGATCCGGCGTGAGCTCACGTCCGACTGCGCGGGCCCGCTCGACGAAGAGCGCCACCGCATCGCTCGCCGGGAGCGGGTCGAGGCGGTACTCGCGCTCGCCCGACACGTTCAGGCGAGACCGGCTGGTTACGAGCACGCGGAGGCCGCTCGAGGAAGCGAGGGCTGCGCTGACGGCAGGAGCGGCCTCGGGGAGGTGCTCGAAGTTGTCGAGCAGGATCAGGAGCTCTTTGCCGCGGAGGAATCCGACGAGCTCGTCGGGCGCTCCGATCGCGTTCGCGACCTCCGAGAACACGAGCTCCGGATCCGAGAGGCCGGCCAGCGGCACCCAGAAGACTCCGTCTCGCAGCGTTCCGACGAGCTCGGCTGCGACCTGGAGCGCCAGGCGGGTCTTCCCCGTCCCTCCTGGCCCCGTGATGGTGAGGAGCCGCGCGCCGTTCGAGAGCTGCTCGACGAGCTCGCCGAGCTCGCGTTCTCTGCCCACGAGCGGGCTCGCGGCGATCGGCAGATTGCTCGCGTCCAGCGTCCGAAGCGATGGGAAGGCACCGTCGCCGAGCTGGTACAGGCGCTCGGCTCCGATTAGATCCTTGAGCCGGTGCTCGCCGAGATCGCGGACGGCGGTCTCGCTCTCCAGGAGCCCGCGCGTGGTCTCGGAGAGGACGATCTGCCCTCCGTGCGCGGCCGCGGCGATGCGCGCGGCCCGATGGACGTCGATCCCGACGTAACCCTCGTCGGTCACGAGTGGCTCACCCGTGTGGATGCCCATGCGTACGCGAATCGGGCCGCCGTCGAGCGCGTGCCGCGCCTCGTCTGCGGCGGCAACGGCGTCAGCGGCGCTGGGGAACGCGACGAAGAAGGCATCGCCCTGGGTGTCCACTTCGACGCCCTCGTGTCTCGTGAACGCCTCCCTCAGGACTCGCCGATGCTCGTCGAGCAGATCGGAGTAGCGCCGCCCCTGCTCCTGCAGGAGTCGTGTAGAGCCCTCGACGTCCGTGAAGAGGAAGGTGACGGTGCCGGTCGGCAGCTCGGGCCGGCTCATCGCGCGATTCTCTCACCTGCAGTCTGGTACTCGAGGCCGCCCGGCCTTGTCTCAGCGGTACCTACGCCGCAAAGGCCGTCGAGCGGGCGACCGGAATGGCCCCGGGAGGAGTCGAACCTCCGCGCGCAGATTCGAAGTCTGCCGCTCTATCCACTGAGCTACGGGGCCCCGCGGGAGTATGCCCGCCGCTCGAGCGCCCGCTCGGTCGCGCGAGTCAGGCGGCGCGCTCGCTCTCGAGCTTCTCGAGGACGTGCGCCTCGATCACCCGCACGACCGTCGGGTCGAACTGAGTGCCTGCTCCCTTTCGCAGCTCCTCGAGAGCCTCGTCCAGCGGGAGTGCCTTGCGGTACGGCCGGTCCGAGGTCATCGCCGCGAAGGCGTCGCAGGCGCAGATGATCCGCGACGCGAGCGGGATCTCCTCCCCGGCGAGTCCGTCCGGGTAGCCGCTTCCGTCCCAGCGCTCGTGGCTCGAGCGGACGATGCCCGCGATGCTCCGGAATGCGAGCGAGGCGCGCAGGATGCGTTCGCCGACGACGGTGTGCTGGCGGATGAATCCCCACTCGCGCTCGTCCAGCGGGCCGGGCTTGCGGAGGATCTCGTCGGGGACGGCCAGCTTCCCGAGGTCGTGCAGCTGCGCTGCGCGCGAGAGGTCCTCGAGCTCGTCGCGTCGCAGTCCCAGCCGCTCGCCGACCTCGACCGCGAGCATGCCGACGCCCACGAGGTGCTCCTGGAGGTCGGGCTCGCGCTCTCCGAGCGCCCCGAGGAAGGCATTCATCGTCTTGTCGGTCTCGCCCCGCCGCGAGTACTTCTGCGCGTAGAGCCGCTCGTCGGCGAGGCGCATCGCCTCGCTCACCTCCGTTGCGTCCTCGGGGAGGACGACGGCCCCGAACGAGCTCCCCACCTGAAACCCTTCGCCACGTTCGGTCAACGCCGCGGTCGCGCGGTCGATGACAGGGCCGACCTCGCTCGACGACACCGCCGCGACGAGACAGAACTCGTCTCCTCCCAGCCGATACGCGGCTCCGGAGCCTTTGGACACCGCTCCGAGCTTCCCGCCGAGCCGTGCCAAGAGCGCGTCGCCGGCAGGATGGCCGAAGCTGTCGTTGTAGCCCTTGAACCCGTCGAGGTCGAAGAGCATGAGTAGGGTGGTCGTCGCCTCCGGCTGCGAGAGGAGCTCGTCGAGGTCTGCGAGGAGCTTGCGACGGTTGCCGAGCCCGGTCAGCGCGTCGGTCGTCGCCTCGTGGTGCGTCTGGAGGTAGAGCCGCCGATTCTCGCGGAAGGTCGCCGCCAGGCGGAGGAGAACGGCGAGCAGCGTGGCCGTCGCGAGGATGACCGCGAGCATGTTGACGCCGCCGAAGTGGTCGTAGACGAGGATCCCGATCGAGACGAGTGCACAGGTTGCGGGCACCGCGAGGAGCGGGCGACCCTCGACCGCGAGTCCGCGCTCGTCGCCGTTGTCGATCCACGCGGCCCACGCGATGAGCAGCAGCGAGCCGGGCCAGAGCAGGTCGAGGATCGTTCCCTGCTGGTACGTCCCCGCAGCCGACTGGAAGAGATAGACGGCGTCCGCGACCGCGCTCACCAGCACCCCGAGCCCGAGCACGAACCAGCGTCGCCCGGGTCTCCAGTTCGCGAGCGAGAAGACGCCGAATACCGCGGAGAGAAGGAGGACGTCACCGAGCGGATAGGCGACGTTCGTGCCGACCGCGCTCTGCGAGCCTTTCGTCGACCGCAGCACGAGCTCGACCAGGATCGCCGCGCCGAGCGCTGCCGCTGCGAGGGAGGCGGTGACGCCGTCGAGCCACAGCGTGCCGGCGATCGAGGACGCACGCGGATGGAGCAAGAGAACCATCCCTGCGTAGAGGAGTGGGTAGAAGGCGAGCCAGCCGAGGTCGGCGAGCGACGGGTACCGCGTCGGCGAGAAGGCGGCATCGTAGACCTCCGCGAACGCCGTGGAGGCCATGGCGGCCGTGATCACGACCCATGCGGTTCGGTCGTTCTCGACGGTGCGCGCGCGCCGGGCGACGATCGCCACGGAGAGCAGGACGAGGCCCAGGTAGACCCAGACGTCGAAGAACGAATTGAGGCCGTCGCCCGGAGACGTCGTCACGAGGACGAGGCCGAACGCGGCGACGCCGGCGACCGCGATTGCCCACGTGAGGGGAGCCCATGCGCGATGGGAGGACATCGTCTCGTTTGTCGGCTCCGCGCGATCGGCCCTTGAGCAGACGACACCTGCTGATGACCGACTGGGTCCGGTCCGTCCGGCGCCGGTCCTACCCTCGCGCCATGATGCTCGGGATCGTGGTGTTCGGCGCTGCGTTCCTGGTCGGGCTCGGGCTCGGCACGTACACCCGTCGGCCCGTCTCGACCGCCTTCTTCGTCCTCGGGAGCTTCACCGCCTTGCTGATGCTCTCGGCGACGGGGCAGGTGCTCAGCGCCGTGGCAGTGCTCGTCATCGTCTTCCTGGTCGGGCTCGTCGCCGAGACCATGCGCGAGACCTTCTCGCTCATCCTCGGACGCTGAGCTTCCCGACACCCGACGCGCCCGGACGGACGCTTATCCTGAGGGACCCCGCGGGCGTGGCGGAACTGGCATACGCGACGGGTTTAGGTCCCGTTGGGCTTCGGCCCTTGGAGGTTCGAGTCCTCTCGCCCGCATGGATCAGCGCGGAGACATGCATGGCAGTCCTGCCGCTTCCGCAGCCTCGAGCTGGCGGAGGTCGTAGCTGACGAAGGCCGTAAGCCTCGACCGGAGCCTCAGCGCGGTTGCGACGTGAATAGCGTCGAGGGTGCGGACGCCCGGAGGGTCGAGCCCCGCCGCCGTCGCGAGCACCCGGTCGCTGACGCGGAGGAGCGCAACTCGTCGGAGAACGGGCAGTACATCCCCTAGAGCGGTCGCTTCTCGGCGGCGAACGGCGCGCGATACCTCGATGGCGGAGATCAGGCTCGAAGCGCGGCGAGGCCACACCCGAAGCGCGCGCCTGAGCGGTGCGCTCTCCGGCTCCTCGAGCACCAGCTTGACGAGCGCGGAAGCGTCGAGGTACGCGAGCTCAGATCCTGTCGGCCCGGAGCTCGTCGAAGATCGCCTCCGTCGAACGGCCTTCTACGCGCACGGGCGCCGGGAGGTCGAGCAGATCTCCGGTCGCGGGCGTCGCCTCGCCTATCGCGATGAGGTAGTCGAGGATGTCCTCGTTCTCGGGCAACGGCCCGATCATCGCGACGGGCCTGCGCCTCTGGGTCACGAGGAGTCGCTCGCCGGCTGCGACTCTCGTGAGGTAGCGGCTGAGGTGTTGCCTGAGCTCGCGGACGCTCACGCTCTCCATCGTCGCGAGGAATGTAGCACCTATGTGTAACAATTTGCGCCGAGAGCGGGTTCGAGCGTCTCAGGCGAAGCGATCGAGCCGGAAGAGGCCGATGTCGTGCCTCGTCGACCCGTCCACCACGAGGTCGGCGAGGATCTCCCCGACAACAGAGCAGAACTTGAAGCCGTGGCCGGAGAAGCCGGCGGCGACGACCGCGTGCTCGCTCTCGGGATGTCGGCCGATGAGGAAGTGCTCGTCCGGGGATGGCTCGAAGAGACAGGTCTTGAGCGCGATCGTCGGGCCGGCGCCCTCGGGGAAGTAGCGCTCGGCGAATGCCCTGAGCGGCGCCTCGTCGGCGAGCGTCGGCTCGCGATCGATCGACTCGGGCGCGCCGCCCTCGCCGTGATGGTCGTAGCGGCCGAGCTTGAAGCCGGGTATCCCGAACGCGGGGAAGCCGTAGAAGTGCTCCCCGTCGAGCGCGAGATTGAACACGGGCATGCGACCGGGCTCGAACAGCTCGGGCCGCGTCGGCTGGAGCCACGCGAGCGCCTGCCGAACCGCGCGCACCATCCCCTCCGGCAGGCGGGCGACCTCCTGCGACCACGCGCCTGCGGTCAGCACGAGGCTGTCGGCTTCGACCCTCCCCGGTCGGTCAGCACGCGCACGCCGATCCCGTGTCGCCCCACTCGAGCACCTGCTCACGCGCTCGCACTACGGCGCCGTGCGCAACTGCGCCCGCCGCATGGGCGACGATGCACCGCTCCGGCAGCACGAAGCCTCCGTCGGGCTGGAACACGACCGGGAAGTCGGGCGGCAGCCGGTATGCCGGGAATCGCCGAGCCACCTCGCCCCCGTCGATCGCGTCGTGGAGCAGGTCGTGGTCGAGGCAGGAGCGGAGCGCTCCCTCGTAGATGCGCTCGCCGCCCTCGATGATCCCCGTCACGTACAGGAGCTGCTCGCGCGCCTCCTGTTCGAGCTCGCGCCAGAGCTCGTACGCGCGGCGCAAGAGGGGCACGTAGTCGGGATGCTCGAAGTACCCGAGCCGGATGATCCGCGTGAGCCCGTGGGACGAGCCGAGCTCGTGCGGGACGTCGAAGCGCTCGAGCCCGAGCACGCGCTTGCCGCGTCGCGCGAGGTGGTACGCGGCCGCGCTCCCCATCCCGCCGACGCCGACGACGACCACGTCGTACCGCTCCATTCCGGCGTGACCTTATCTCCGGCTGGTTGAATGGCCCGGTGGCGACGTCCGTCCAGGAGCTCGGAGAGAACCGCGTCCGCCTGACCGTGGACGTCTCGTCCGAGCAGGTCAAGCACGCGGTCGACCATGCGGTCTCCGACCTCGCCGAGAGCGTGAAGATCCCGGGCTTCCGGAAGGGCAAGATCCCGACACCGGTCCTCATCTCCCGGCTCGGTAAGGAGCGGATCTACTCCGAGGCCGTCGACAGCCACATCGGCGGGTGGTTCTGGAACGCCGCCGCTCGCAATCGCGTCCGCCCGGTCGCCGATCCCCAGTACGAGTTCGAGCTCCCTGCGAACGCGGACGAGGCGTGGCGATTCGCCGCCACGGTCGAGGTGCAGCCGATCCCGGAGATCGTCGACTGGACGACGCTCGAGGTGGCGCGGCCCGAGGCCGAGGTGCCGCAGGAGGCGATCGACGCCGAGATCGAGGTACTGCGCGAGTCCGTGGCCGAGCTGGCTCCGGCGGACGGCCGGCCGGCTCAGGTCGGGGACACGCTCGTCATCGACCTCGTCGACTCCGACGGCGAGGCTCAGCGCGACACCGTCGTCGAGCTGGGCGCAGGGAGACTCGCCGCCGAGCTCGAGTCGGCACTCGTCGGTGCTTCCGCCGGTGACTCGAAAGACGTCGCGTACGCGCTCTCGGACGGGCGGGAGGTGACCGTCGCGGTGAGCGTGCGCGAGGTGCAGGAGAAGCGCTTGCCGCCGCTCGACGACGAGCTCGCGCGCTCGGCGAGCGAGTTCGACACCCTCGCCGACCTCCGTGCGAACATCGAACAGGATCTCCGCGCGCAGCTCGACGCCGAAATCGACGCTGCGTATCGCGTTGCCTCGGTCGACGAGCTCGTGCGGGCGTCCGAGGTGCAGCCGGCCCTGGCGCTCGTGCGCTCGCGGGCCGTCGACCTGCTTCAGGGCTTCGCTCGCTCGCTCGAGCGGCGCGGCATCACGGTCGAGACGTACCTCGCCGCGAGCGGGGTGAGCAGCGACGATCTCCAGAAGCAGTTCGTGCTCGAGGCAGCGGTGTCGGTCTCTCGCGAGCTCGCACTCGAGGCGCTCGCCGAGCGCGCCGCGATCACGGTCACGGACGACGAGGTCAAGACCTATCTCCGCGAGGAGGCGGAGACGGCCGGGGAGGACGCCGAGGCGCTCGTCGCGGACGTGTGGGAACACGGGCAGCAGGAGTCGATCCGCGAGGACCTGCGCCTCCGCGCCGCGCTCGACCGTCTCGTCGCCGACGTCACGCCGATCGCGCCCGATCTCGCCGCCGCACGCGACAAGCTCTGGACCCCGGACAAGGAAAAGGCCGAGACCGACACGAAGTTGTGGACCCCCGGTAGCAAGGAGAGCGAATGAGCATCGTCCGCCTTCGGCAAACGATCATGGGGGAAACCATGTTTCCCCCATGTACCCCCTTCTTCCCGACGACGCGGGGAACCTTCCGGTTCCCCGCACCCCTCCACGCTCATCGACCGGAGAGCGGCCGATGAGCCCGTTGATCCCGATGGTGATCGAGCAGACCTCGCGCGGCGAGCGCTCGTTCGACATCTACTCCCGCCTCTTGAACGAGCGGATCATCTTCCTCGGCACGCCGATCGACGACCAGATCGCCAATCTCACCGTCGCTCAGCTGCTCCATCTCGAGTCGGAGGACCCCGACAAGGACATCTCGATCTACATCAACTCGCCGGGCGGGATCGTGTACGCCGGCCTCGCGATCTACGACACGATGCAGTTCATCAAGCCCGATGTGCAGACGATCTGCGTCGGAATGGCCATGTCGATGGGCGCGATCGTCCTCGCGGGCGGTACGCCCGGCAAGCGCTCCGCGCTGCCGCACTCCAAGATCCTGATCCACCAGGGCTCGGCGGGCTTCCATGGCCAGCCGACGGAGATCGAGATCCAGGCGCGAGAGGTAATCAGCCTCAAGCGGCTAATGGAGGAGATCATGGCGAAGCACACCGGCCAGGACGTCGAGAAGGTCTCGAAGGACATGGACCGCGACTTCTACATGACCTCCGAGGAGGCCAAGGAGTACGGCCTCATCGACAGGGTGATCGAGCACCGGTGAACCCCGACTCGAAGAGAGGGTCGCTGCGACCCGGGCGCGAAGCGGACGGCTTCAAGGATCTTCGCGCGACCGGGATCCGCGCGAGCGGATTCCGTTCTTGGGCACTAGCTTTGACACTGGAAACGGAGTAAAAGGAGACACGTGGCTCGGGCGAGCGAGGGCAACGAGCAGCTGCTCTGCAGCTTCTGCGGCAAGAGCCAGCGCCAGGTCAAGAAGCTGATCGCTGGACCCGGCGTCTACATCTGCGACGAGTGCATCGATCTCTGCAACGAGATCATCGACGAGGAGTTGACGACACCGGCGCAGCTCGACCTCGACAACCTCCCGAAGCCGTTCGACATCTACTCGGTCCTGAACGACTACGTCGTCTCCCAGGAGGAGTCGAAACGGACGCTCGCGGTGGCGGTCTACAACCACTACAAGCGGGTCCGCATGGGCCTCGACGACGGAGAGGTCGAGCTCCAGAAGTCGAACATCCTTCTCCTCGGGCCGACGGGCTGCGGGAAGACGCTCCTCGCGCAGACGCTGGCGCGCATCCTCAACGTCCCGTTCGCGATCGCGGACGCGACGGCTCTGACCGAGGCGGGCTACGTGGGCGAGGACGTCGAGAACATCCTCCTGAAGCTGATACAGGCCGCCGACTTCGACATCAAGAAGGCCGAGCAGGGGATCATCTACATCGACGAGGTCGACAAGATCGCGCGTAAGGCGGACAACCCGTCGATCACGCGCGACGTCTCGGGCGAGGGCGTCCAGCAGGCGCTCTTGAAGATCCTCGAGGGAACGGTCGCTTCGGTACCGCCGCAGGGCGGGCGCAAGCATCCGCACCAGGAGTTCCTCTCGATCGACACGACCAACATCCTCTTCATCTGCGGCGGCGCCTTCGCCGGCCTCGACAAGATCATCGAGCGTCGAATCGGGAGAAACACGATCGGATTCGCCGCCGACGTGCGCTCGCGCAACTCGGAGGAGAGCGCGGAGATGCTCACCCAGGTGATGCCCGAGGATCTCATGAGCTTCGGGCTGATCCCGGAGTTCGTCGGGCGGCTGCCGGTCATCTCGGCCGTCCACCAGCTCACCCGGGAGGATCTCGTGGAGATCCTCACCGAGCCGAAGAACGCCCTCACGAAGCAGTACCAGCGCTTCTTCGGGTACGACTCGATCGAGCTCGTCTTCACGGAGGACGCGATGTGGGAGATCGCCGACCATGCGCTCGCGCGCGAGACGGGTGCCCGCGGCCTCCGCTCGATCATCGAGCTCGCGCTCCTCGACGTCATGTTCGAGCTGCCGTCGCGGACGGACGTGACGAAGTGCGTGATCACGAAGGAGACGATCTCGAAGGGGCAGAAGCCGACCCTCGTGACGAGTGCCGGCTCGGTCGACGACGAGCTCGACGAGCTCACCGAAGAGTCGGCCTAGTAACGCCGGCGACGAGCGCGTAGGATCCGCGCGTGCCGCGCTACCTCATCGAACGCACGTACACGGTCGACATGGACGAGCTGCCGACCGTGGCGACCCGGTCGAAGGCGATCGGCCATCACCGCTTCCCGGAGATCGTGTGGGAGCACAGCCACGTCGTCGTTGGCAGCGACGGCATCCCGAAATCCTTCTGCGTCTACGACGCGCCGAGCGAGGAGATGGTGCGGCAGCACTCACAGCAGCTCGGCGACCATTTCGTCCAGACGATCTGGGAGATCGCAGGCGACGTCACGCCCGCCGACTTCCCTCTCACCGATCCGCCGCCCGAGTAGTCCACAGCGCGAAATCTGCGCATGCAGCGCGCGACCTGCTCAACCCGGCGGCGCCTGCGACACGTCGTACTGCTGGAGGTGGGACAGCGCCTGGACGAGGACGGCCTGACGCATCCTGATCCTGCGCCGTCGTTCGCCATCGTCCTCCGGAAGGAGCTCGAACGCCTCCGTGTAGAGGGTGAGCGCCCGCTGCTTCGCCCAACCTCTGCCGGCCTGGTCGGCCGCCGTCACGAGATGTTCGTAGGCGTGCTCGGCTTCGCCCGCCTCGCGCCAGTGATGGGCCAGCGCTTCGTGCGACTGGCCGGCAGCAGTCGTGCGCTCGAGGAACCGCGCGACGGCTGCGTGGCGCGCACGACGAGCCGCCCGGGGTAGCGTCGCGTACGCGACATCGTGGATGAGCCCGTGCCTGAACGCGAACTGCTGATCCCCCTGGATCCTCGAGACTGCCTCGCGTCCGATCATCCCGCGCCCTTCGAGTGAACCGAGGAGCGCGGAGATCTCGGACGAGCACCCGATCTCCTCGAGCGCGCCACGCCAGAACACGCGTCCGGCCACCGACGCGTCGAGCAGTACTTGCCGCTCGTCCGTCGGAAGCGAGTCGAGCCGCGCCGCGATGATCGCGCGAACGCTCGTCGGCAGCTCGTCGATTCCCTCGGCCCGCTGCTCCCCGATGCAGGCGGCCAGTTCCTCGATGAAGAGCGGGTTCCCTTCCGCGGTCGCTGCGATCGCCTCCGCATCGCTCCCGGGGAGGTTCCCGTGCGCGAGCAGTTGCTCGGCGAGCGCGAATCCCGCGGCTCCCGTCAGCGGTTCGAGCGGGACCGCCGTGTAGGCGGGGAGGCCGCCGCCCCAGCCGGGACGATCGGTGAGGAGCTCGGGCCGCGCGAGCGCGACGAAGAGGACGGGCACTTCCCGGACGCGTGCGGCGAGCGTCTCGAGGAGATCGAGGAGGCTCGAGTCCGCCCAGTGGATGTCCTCGTAGAGGAGGAGCGTCGGTCCGTCGAGCGCGATGGACTCGACGAGGACGCGGGCGGAGAAGAAGAGCGTCTCCCGATCCTCGACTTCGCCGTCGTCACCGAGGCCGAGCAGGGTCGCCAGGTGAGGAGCGTGCTCCTCGGCCGCCGCCGGGCCCGCCAGCGTGGACACGGCGTCGTCGAGCTTCGTCCGCGCCTCTTCCGGATCGTCGCTGTCGAAGATCGTCGCGACCTGCTTGACCTGCTGCGCGAACGCGCTGTACGGGCTGCTCGCGCCGTAGGGTGTCGAGCGCCCGCGTACGACGCGCGCGCCTTGTCCCGCGACGAGCTGCGAGATCTCGAGCGCAAGCCGCGACTTCCCGATGCCCGCGGGGCCGAAGATGGTCACGAAGTGCGCCCGGCCCTCGTCGGCGACGCGCTCCCAGGTCCGTGTCAGGGCCTCGACCTCGCGATCGCGCCCGATCATCGGCACGGGTGTCACGGGCCGCTCGCCGACGGCCGAGCTCGCACCGAGGGCAAGCCACGCCCGGATCGGAGTGTCCTTCCCCTTCGCGTTCACCGGCTGGGCAGGCCGGTACTCGATGACGTTCCTGGTGCTGCGGTACGTGTCCTCGCCGACGAGGACGGAGCCGATGGGCGCGGCAGACTGCAGGCGTGCCGCGGTGTTGACGACGTCTCCAGCGATCATCGCCTGGCCCTGTTCGGGCCGCGCATCGAGCTCGACGATCGCCTCTCCGGTGTTCACGGCGATCCTGAGCTGGAGTCCCTCCCCCTCCGCCCAGTCGCGAACCGCAAGTGCTGCGCGAACGGCGCGCTCCGGATCGTCGCCGTAGGTCGTCGGCGCCCCGAAGACGCCCATCACCGCGTCGCCGATGTACTTCTCGACCACGCCGCCGAAACGCTCCGCCTCCCCGCGGACGCGCTCGTAGTAGCGGTTGAGATAAGCGCGCACGTCCTCGGGGTCGAGCTTCTCCGCCTTGGCGGTCGAGCCGACGAGGTCGACGAAGAGAACGGACACGATGCGACGCTCCTCGCCGGTCCGTCCCTGCTCCTCGAGCGCCGCTCCGCAGGAGTTGCAGAACTTCGCGCCATCGGGATTCTCGCCGCCGCATCTCGCACAGGTCAGCACGGAAGCGAAGACTAATCGGGCGGCGGTCGATGTCCCGCTCCGCGCCTCGGGGTCGAGCAACAGGTCGGTCGTCGCAGCGTCGACCGCCACCCGGAGGTGCCGGTCTAGAGTGCGTCCGTGTTCACCACGCGGCCGGAGCTCCGCGGCACCTTCGGGATGGTCGCGTCGACGCACTGGCTCGCGTCGGCAGCCGGCATGTCGGTCCTCGAGCACGGTGGCAATGCATTCGACGCGGCATCCGCAACGGGATTCGTCCTCCAGGTCGTCGAGCCCCACCTGAACGGCCCCGGCGGCGAGGTTCCCGCCGTGTTCTGGTCGGAGGCGCACGGCGAGCCGCTCGCGCTCTGCGGGCAGGGCGTCTCACCTGCGGCGGCGACGATCGAGCGGTTCCACGCGCTTGGGCACGAGCTAATCCCGGGGACGGGCGTCCTCGCCGCGTGCGTGCCCGGGGCCTTCGGCGGCTGGCTCCTCCTTCTGCGCGACTTCGGGACGTGGCGGCTCGAGGACGTGCTCGCATTCGCCATCGGCTATGCGGAGAGCGGATACCCGTTGCATCCGCGGATTGCCGCCACGATCGAGCTGCATCGGGCGCTGCTCTCGGAGTGGGAGGGCTCCGCGGAGCTCTACCTGCCGCCGCCCGAGCCGGGACGGCTCTTCAGGAACCCAGCGCTCGCCGCGACCTATCGCCGGATCGTCGACGAGAGCCGCGGGGGAGCGCGCGAAGACGAGATCGAGCGTGCGCGCACCGCGTTCTACGAGGGCTTCGTCGCGGAGGAGATCGACCGCTTCTCCGCGAGCGAGGGCGGTCTCCTCGCCGGGGCGGACCTCGCGGCCTGGCGCGCGACGATCGAGCCGGTGGCGACGCTCGAATATCGCGGGCTCACGGTGTGCAAGACGCTTCCGTGGGGAGCCGGCCCCGTCGGCCTGCAGCAGCTCGCGCTCCTCGAGGGCTTCGACCTCGGCGAGCTCTCGGACGCCGAGTTCGTCCACGTCGTCACCGAATGCGCAAAGCTCGCGCACGCCGACCGGGACGCGCTCTACGGGGACGCCGACGTTCCGCTCGACCTCCTCCTGTCGCGCGAGTACAACGACGAGCGGCGCGCTCTTGTCGGCGACGAGGCGGCCGCCACCTGCGAGCCGGGCCGCGGTCGGTTGCCCGCGGTGCGAGAGCTCGTGGCCACCGTTGGGTCGGGCGAGCCTACGCGCGGCGACACCGTCCACCTCGACGTCGCAGACCGCTTCGGGAACATGGTCTCGGCGACGCCGAGCGGCGGCTGGCTGCACAGCTCGCCGGTGATCCCGGCGTTCGGCTGGCCGCTCGGGACGCGAGCCCAGATGTTCTGGCTCGAGGAGGGCCTATCGTCGTCGCTGCGGCCTGGAGCCCGACCGCGGACGACGCTCTCTCCGGGCCTGGCGCTTCGCGACGGCAAGCCGTACCTCGCCTGGGGGACCCCGGGTGGAGATCAGCAGGAGCAGTGGGCGCTCCACGTGTTCCTGCGGCATGTCGACCGAGGGATGGACCTGCAGGCGGCGATCGACGCGCCCGAGTTCCACACCGATCACCTCGTCTCGTCCTTCTACCCGCGGGGGATCGAGCCGCGATCCCTCGCGCTCGAGTCGAGGTTCGGTGCGAGGACGGTCGCCGACCTGGAGCGTCGCGGGCACCGGATCACGCTGTGGCCCGACTGGTCGCTCGGCCGTGTCAGCGCTGTCGCGCGGGAGCCGGACGGCCTCCTACGCGCGGGCGCGAACGCCCGTGGCATGCAGGGCTACGCCGCCGGTCGCTAGGCGTAGGAGAGCTCGGGCGGCCGAGCGGTTTCGACGCGGTCCCGACCGTTTCGCTTCGCCGAGTAGAGCGCCTCGTCGGCCCTCCCGACGAGATCGGCGGCGCTCTCCGTCCCGTCCCACGTCGCGACGCCGATCGAGCAGGTCTGGCCGCGTGGGGTCGCACGCCGCATCCGCTCCGCGACCGCGAAGGCGGGCATGGTGTCGCAGTTGGGCAGGAGCACCGCGAGCTCCTCGCCGCCGTAACGCGCGAGCATGTCTCCCGTGCGCAGCGTCCCGGCCCAGGCGCGCGCTGCGTTGCGCAGGAGCTCGTCGCCCGCCTGGTGGCCCTCCCGGTCGTTGAAGTCCTTGAAGCGGTCGAGGTCGAGGAGTGCGATCGAGAACGGCGACGCCGTTCGTGTCGCGCGAGCCAGCTCTCGGGGAAGCTCCTGTTCCCACGCTCGCCGGTTCGGTAAGCCGGTGAGCTCGTCGGTCATCGACTGCCGGCTGAGCCGGTGCGAGCAGATCAGCGCGGTCGATCGCCGCACCTGCCTCGAGCGCCAGGACCGAGAGCGCCTGTGCATGGCGGTGGCTCGGCGCCTCGATGCGCTCCGCCCAGCCGACGGCGAGGACCCCGACGGCTCGCTCGCCCTGGAGGATCGGCTCGAAGAGCGCCGAGACGACCGTCGGCGCCGAGGCGCGCATCCGCCGCGCCTGAGGGTCGGTCCCAGCATCGGGCACGAAGAGAGAGTCACCGGTCATGAGCACGGTCGCGCTTCCTGCCGGCTCGTCGGCGACGTGAACGCGGATCGGATCGCTCTCGAGCCCGGCCGACGCGGTCACGACGAGCCAGTCGCCCTCCCGCTCGACGACCGTGGCAGCCACTCCGCCCGCGATCTCGAGCGCGGCGTCGCACACGAGCTGCCGGACGTCCCGGGAGGTCGCTGCCTCGCGGACGATCTGCGCGATCCTCGCCATCGTCCGCTCGCTCTCCTCGAGCTCCGCCGCTCGCTGCTCTGCCTGGCGAGCCTCTACCCGGACGCCTCGCATGAGCTCCTCGACCGAGAAACCGACGACGAGCGAGACGCCGGTCCACAGGATCGCGCGCCGCCACTCCGAGGCAGTGAATGCATCGTTCTCGTAGACGAGAGGCGCGAGGAAGAGGACGGCTCCGGCGACCGAGCCGATGGCCACCTCCCAGCGGCCGAGCGTCAGGGCGATCCAGAGCACAGGCAGGATCGCGAGCGGCGCGTAGCCCGAGGCAGACCCTCCCTGCGACTCGCGGAGGAGCCCGATGACCACGAAGTACGCGAGGGGTGGAAGCACGTACGTGTAGCGCGGAAGCCGCGACCAGGGGACGGCGAGCGCGCCGAGCGCGATCAGCGCGGTGAGCGCGACCGCGGCTACGACGAGCCAGCGCTCGGTCGGCCCGGACGGGATGACGATCGTCGCGAGCGCAAGCGTGCCCATCGCTCCGAAGGGGAGGAAGCGGCGTGCGATCGCGCGCTCGAGAGGACTTCGCGGCACGAGCCCTAGATCGGCAGCCGCCGACGCTTGCTTTACGCGGACGGGTCGTCGCAACCTCGATAGCGTCTCCTCGTGACCGAGGAGCGCTCGCGGACATACAGCTGGGAGGACCCGATCGCGGCTCTGGCCCGGACCGCAGGGCTCTCAGGGCTCGAGGTCATCCGGAAGATCGCGTGCGGCGAGCTCCCCCAACCTCCGATCGCCGCCACGCTCGGCTTCCGGCTCGTCGAGGCGGAGGAGGGTCGCGTCGTCTTCGAGTGCCAGCCGGGGGAGTTCCACTACAACCCGATCGGGACCGTCCACGCCGGCCTTGCGTCGACGCTCCTCGACTCCGCGATGGGTTGTGCGTTCGTGACGACGCTCGAGCGCCTCGGCGGGTGGACGACGCTCGAGCTCAAGGCGAACTTCACCCGGCCGCTCACCGCCGACACCGGTCTCGTCCGCTGTACGGGCAGCGTCGTCCACCCGGGCCGTACCGTCGCGACGACGGAAGCCCGGCTCGAAGACGTCGAGGGTCGGCTCTACGCCCACGGGACGAGCACGATCCTCGTTCTCGACGGACGCGGGGACAGGCGCTAGCCTGAGCCCATGCGCCCGGAGCACGAGGGAGAGACGCAGTCCCCGGTAGCCCCGCGGCGCCGCCGCTCCTAGCGCGCGGACGCCGCGACCTCGTCTCCCTAGACTCCTCGCCCATGGATTCGCGGTACTCGCCGGAGGCGATCGAGGAGCGCTGGCAGGCGACCTGGGAGGAGGAGGGCCTGTACGCCGCGGGCGCCGGTGCGAGACGACCCGAGACGTTCGTCGTCATGCATCCGCCGCCCAACATCTCGGGCTCGCTGACCATCGGCCACGTGCTCCAGCTGTCGATCGAGGACACGCTCGTGCGCTGGTCCCGGATGCGCGGGTTCGACACGCTCTTCCAGCCGGGGTACGACCACGCCGGGATCTCGACCTGGGCGGCCATCGGGCGGACGCTCGCGAAGGAGGGGAAGAGCCAGCGCGATCTCGGCCGCGAGGGGTTCGACGCGTACGTCCAGGAGTGGCTCGCGCGCTACGGCGGGACGATCATGTCCCAGTTCCGGCGGGTCGGCGCCTCGCTCGACTACGGCCGCACGCGCTTCACGATGGACGACGGCTACTACCGGGCCGTCATCCGCTGGTTCGTGCATCTCTACCGCCGGGGCTTCATCTATCGGGACAACCGGATCTCGAACTGGTGCCCGCGCGATCGCACCGCGCTCTCCGACCTCGAGCTCGAGCCGGAAGAGGTCGACGACACCCTCTCCTTCATTCGCTACCCGCTCGCGGACGGCGCCGGGCACGTGACCATCGCGACGGTGCGGCCCGCGACGATCCTCGCCGACACCGCTCTAGCCGTCCATCCCGACGACGAGCGCTACCGCGACCTCGTCGGCAGGGAGGTCATAGTCCCGTACGTCGAGCGGCGCGTGCCGATCGTCGCCGACGTGCAGGTCGATCGCGAGTTCGGCACCGGGGCGTTGAAGGTGACGCCCGGTCACGACCCGATCGACTTCGAGATCGGCCGGTCGCACGGCCTCGCGGAACTGGTCGTGATCGGCCTCGACGGTCGCATGAACGACGAGGCCGGCGAGCTCGCCGGCCTGACCCAGCAGGAGGCGGGGGAGCGCATCATCGAGTGGTCGCGCGAACGAGGGCTGCTCGAGCGCCAGGAGCCGTACCGCCACGCCGTCCCCACCTGCGAGCGCTGTCACTCGCGGGTCGAGCCGCTGATCATGCTCCAGTGGTGGTGCGCGATGGACGAGCTCGCGGCGCCCGCCATCGCCGCGGTCGAGGACGGTCGCGTCCGCTTCACGCCGGAGCGCTTCGCGCGCGTCTACCTCGACTGGATGCGGAACGTCCGTCCGTGGTGCATCTCGCGCCAGATCTGGTGGGGCCATCGCATCCCCGTCTGGTACTGCCCCGACGGCCACCTGACCGTCGAGGAGGGCGCGCCGGCCGCCTGTGCCGAGTGCGGTTCCCGGGAGCTGCGCCAGGAAGAGGACGTGCTCGACACGTGGTTCTCCTCCGCGCTCTATCCGTTCGCGACCCTCGGCTGGCCCGACGAGACCCCCGAGCTCGCGACCTACTACCCGGGCTCCGTGCTGACGACTGCGCGGGACATCATCTTCCTCTGGGTCGCGCGGATGATCTTCTCCGGGCTCGAGCTGCTCGGAGACGATCCGTTCGACGACGTCCTCATCCACTCCACGCTCCTCAACCCCGAGGGCCGGCGGATGTCCCGCACGCTCGGGACGGGCATCGACCCGGAGGACGCGCTCGAGCCATACGGGGCCGACGCGACGCGCTACGGGTTGCTGAAGGTCACGTCGACGCAGGACGCTCGCTTCTCGTTCGACTCGATCGAGGAAGGGCGCAGGCTTGCGATCAAGCTCTGGAACGTCGCGCGACTGATCGTCGCGAACGCCGAAGACGTCCGGCCGAGAGCGGCGCCACGGGACCTCGAGGAGCGCTGGATCCTCGCCCGCCTCGACGCCGCGCGCTCCGAGATCGACGAGTACCTCGGCCGACTCGAGCTCGCGCCCGTGACCGCAGTCCTCTACCACGTGACCTTCGACGACTTTTGCGACTGGTACGCGGAGGCCATCAAGCCGCGCTTGTACGGCGGAGACGAGGACGCGCGGGCGACGTCGCTCGCTGCGCTCGAACGTCTCCTTGTGCTGCTCCACCCGGTCATGCCCCACGTGACGGAGGAGATCTGGACGCAGCTCCCGGGCCGCGAGGCACGGCTCATCGTCTCGTCGTGGCCCGAGCCGGACGAACGGTATGCCTCAGACGCGGGTGCGCTCGACCGCGTGCAGGAGGCGGCGCACATCTTCCGCCGCAGCGGCGTCCAGGTCGAGCTCGGCTCCGCTGACGAGCGGCGCATCTTCGCCGCGGTGGTTCGGCCGGAGCGAACGCGCGCGGACGGGAACGCGGAAGTCGAGATCGCGCGGCTCCGAAGCGAGGTGGCGCGCGCCGAGGGGATGCTCGCGAACGAGCGGTTCGTGGCGAACGCGCCCGCGGAGGTGGTCGAAGCCGAGCGGGAGAAGCTCGAGCGCTACCGCCGCGAGCTGGCCGCGCTCGAGGGCTCGTGAAGCCGACGCGTCGCGGCCGCTCGCGGCCGCGCTTCAGGGATCTTCGCGCGACAGGAATCTGCTAGGCAGATTCCTGTCTTGCGCACAAGTACAGCCTGGCTCGACGCACTCTCGCCGTGGCCCCGTGACGGCTTCGGGCTCGACCGCATGCGCGAGCTCCTCGCCGCACTCGGCGATCCGCAGGAGCGGTATCCGGCGATCCACGTCGTGGGGACGAACGGGAAGTCGACCGCGGCGATCACCATCGAGCAGCTCCTCCTCACCGAGGGCCTGTCCGTCGGCGCGACGATCTCGCCGCACCTCGCGAGCTGGGCCGAGCGCATTCGCGTCGACGGCGCCGAGGCGGACTTCGAGGCGGCGATCGCGCGCGTGCGGACGGCTGCCGAGGCGCTCGACGCGACGCAGTTCGAGATCGTCACCGCGGCGGCCTTCGCGGCGTTCGCGGACGCGGGCGTCGACGTCGCCGTCGTGGAGGCCGGGCTCGGCGGCCGGCTCGACGCGACCAACGTCCTCCGGACGCGTGTCGCCCTGCTCACGAGCGTCGGGCTCGAGCACACGGACGTGCTCGGCGACACGGTCGAGGCGATCGCGCGGGAGAAGCTCGCCGTCGTCCCGCCGGGCGGCATCGTCGTGCTGCCGGACGCGACGTTCGCATACCTCGTCCCGGGCCGCGACCTCCGGATCGGCGGCGCGCGCGAGGCGGCGGAGGCGTTCGTCGGGCACGCGCTCGAGACGGAGGTCGACGTCCGCCTCCCGGGGCGTTTCGAGGAGCGTGGGACCGAGATCCGGGACGGTGCGCACAATCCCGACGGTGCGCGGTACCTCGTCGAGCGCCTCCCCTCCGGCGACTTCACCATCGTCGCGTCGATCCTCGCCGACAAGGACGTCGACGAGATGCTGCGCACGCTGCGGAAGGCAGGGGCGAGGCTCGTCGCCACGAGATCCTCTTCGGCCCGAGCCCTTCCTGCGCGCGACCTCGCCGTGCGTGCGAGGGTGTACTTCGATTCGGTCGAGGCGGTCGACGATCCCGTCGCCGCGCTGGCACGCGCGCACGAGCTCGGGGAGCCCGTCCTCGTGACCGGCTCGCTCTACCTCCTCGGCGACCTCGCGCAGGCGGAGCGGCGAGCGGGTTGGCGAAGCTAACGGAGCGGCTCTCCGTTCTCGCGTTCGCGGCGCTCGTCGTCGCCGCGATCGTGGGTGGGGCCTTTGCACTCGGCTATCTGGTCGGCAAGCTATTGCTATGAGTGTGTCGCCGTCCCTCGCCGTGTTCTACACCGACCCCGGGCAGCTTGCCCGCATCGGCCTCGTCGTGGTCATCGTCCTCTGGCTCGCGACCGCGCTCTGGACGTTCAAGGACGCCCGCCGACGCGTGGAAGGGCCGTGGCTCGTGGGTCTCGCGACGCTCCTCGGCTTCTTCCCTCCCTTCCTCGGGCCGATCATCTACCTGTTCGTGCGTCCGCCCGAGTACCTGCAGGACGTGCACGAGCGCCAGCTGGAGATCCTGGCCATGGAGGAGCGGCTCGCGCAGATCGACCAGCGCTGCCCGGTCTGTCGGGCGAAGGTGGATGAGTCGTTTCTCGTCTGTCCCGTCTGCACCTCCCGGCTGAAGCAAGCCTGCGCCTCGTGCGGTAAGCCGCTCGATGCTCTCTGGCAGATCTGCCCGTACTGCGCGACAGCGGTTCCGCCCGCGTTCCCCTCGTTCGACGACCTGACGAGAGCGCGGAGGCCCGCACGACGCGCCGATCCCACCGACTAGACTCGCGGCCGGCATGGCCCGGGAGACCACACTCGTGCTCGTCAAGCCCGACGGGATGGCGCGCGGCCTCGCGGGCGAGATCGTTGCCCGCTTCGAGCGCCGTGGCCTCGAGCTCCGCGGCGCAAGGCTCCTGCGCGTGTCGAAGGCGCTCGCCCGGGAGCACTATGCCGAGCATCGCGGGAAGCCCTTCTTCAACGGGCTGGTCGACTTCATCACCTCGGGCCCGGTGCTCGCCCTCGCCGTGAGCGGCGAGTCGGCGATCTCGGTCGTGCGCACGATGATGGGAGCGACGAACCCGCTCGACTCCGCGCCCGGCACGATCCGCGGCGACTACGCGCTCGAGCTCTCGGAGAACATCGTGCACGGCTCGGACTCGAGGGCGAGCGCCCGCCGCGAGCTCGCGCTCTTCTTCCCCCACGGGCTTGTCTGAGAAGAACATCCAGCTCTGGACGAGGATCAACGCCAAGTTCACGGACGGCGACGCGCGGCGGGCGTGGGCGAAGAACGAGTTCTCCTGGGGGATCTGGGGTGTACCCGAGTCGGGGGTCGGGGTCTTCGGGGACGTCTCGGGGCTCGATGCGATCGAGCTCGGCTGTGGTACCGCCTATTGCTCGGCGCGGCTCGCCCGTCTGGGAGCGAACGTCGTCGGTGTCGACCCGACGCCTGCACAGCTCGAAACCGCGAAGCGCATGCAGGCGGAGTTCGGCCTCGAGTTTCCCTTGCTTCAGGCTTTTGCCGAGGAGGTCCCGCTCGCCGACGCCTCGTTCGACCTCGCTCACTCGGAGTACGGCGCCTCGATCTGGGCCGATCCGTACAAGTGGATCCCCGAGGCGCATCGTCTCCTGCGACCCGGCGGTCGCCTCGTCTTCCTCTGCGGTAGCACGTTGCTGAATCTCTGTGCGCTTGACGACGAGGAAGCGACGTCCGAGACGCTTCAGCGCCCGCAGCGCGGGATGCACCGCCTCGCCTGGTCGGACGGCGGCGACGACTTCCATCTCCCTCATGGCGACATGTTCACGTTGCTCAGGGAGACCGGCTTCGTGGTCGAGAACCTGATCGAGCTGTATCCGTCCGACGACGCGGAAACGCATCCGTTCTACTCGTACGTGACCGCCGACTGGGCTCGGAAGTGGCCGGCGGAGGAGATCTGGGTAGCGCGCAAGACCGGTTGATCCTCGCGTCGACGTCGCCGCAGCGCCGCGTGATCCTCGAGCAGCTGCAGATTCCCTTCGAGGCGGTCGCACCCGACTATGTCGAGGACGATCCGCCCGACGCGGATCCCGAGAAGCTCGTCCGGCGGCACGCGGAGGGGAAGGCGCGGTCTGTCCATGAGCGGGGGTCGCTGACGCTCGGCGTCGACACCACGGTCGTCCTCGACGGTCGCGTGTACGGAAAGGCCCCGGACCGCGCTGCGGCCGAGCACACACTGCACGAGCTCTCGGGTCGCACCCACACGGTCGTCTCGGGCGTGTGCCTGCTCGGAGGCGACGAGGAGGTCGTGGCACACGAGCGGACGGCCGTCACGTTCCGGCTCCTCTCCCACGAGACCGTCGAGGCCTACCTCGAGAGCCGCGAGTGGGAGGGGCGCGCCGGGGGCTATGCGATCCAGGGCCTGGGCGGCCGGCTCGTCGAGCGGATCGAGGGCGACTACCTCAACGTTGTCGGCCTTCCAGGCGCCCTCCTGCTCGACCTGCTCGAGGCGCACGCCCCGAATCTGCTGCAAACGCGCAGGTAGACTCCGTCCCCCTCGTGGCCTGGTTCAAGACCCTCACCGGCTTCGGCGGCCGCGACATGGCGGTCGACCTCGGCACTGCGAACACCCTCGTCTATGTCCGCGGGCGCGGCATCGTCCTCTCCGAGCCTTCGGTCGTCGCGATCGACCAGCGCACCGGAGAGGTTCACGCGGTGGGCGTCGAGGCGAAGCGGATGCTCGGCCGCACCCCGGGAACGATCTCCGCGATCCGACCGCTGAAGGACGGCGTCATCGCCGACTTCGACGTCACCGAGCAGATGCTCCGGCACTTCATCCAGAAGGTGCATCAGCACCGCTTCGCGCATCCGCGCGTCGTCGTGTGCGTGCCGTCCGGCGTGACGGGAGTCGAGAAGCGCGCCGTCGAGGAGGCGACGCTCTCGGCCGGCGCGCGGCAGGCGTACCTGATCGAGGAGCCGATGGCGGCCGCGATCGGCGCCGGCCTGCCGGTCGCGGAGCCGACGGGGAACATGATCGTGGACATCGGCGGCGGCACGACCGAGGTCGCCGTCATCTCGCTCGGCGGCATCGTCGTCTCCCAGAGCATGCGCGTCGGCGGCGACGAGATGGACGAGGCGATCGTCAACCACATCAAGAAGGAGTACAAGCTCCTCGTCGGTCAGCAGACGGCGGAGGAGATCAAGCTCGAGATCGGGTCGGCGTTTCGACTCCCGGAGGAGCTCCAGGCGGAGGTCCGCGGCCGCGACATGCTCACCGGGCTGCCGAAGACCGTGATCATCTCGTCCGAGGAGGTCCGGCGCGCGCTCGACGAGCCGGTGACCGTGATCCTCGACGGCCTCAAGTCGACGCTCGACAAGACGCCGCCCGAGCTCGCGGCGGACATCATGGACCGGGGGATCGTGCTCGCCGGCGGCGGCGCGCTCCTGCAGGGCCTCGACGACCGCGTCCGGCACGAGACGCAGATGCCGGTGCACCTCGCGGACAGTCCGCTGACCTGCGTCGCGGTCGGCTCGGGCCGGAGCCTCGAGGAGTTCGACGTCATCCACCGCACGAACCGAAGCCGCGCCGCGCGCCGCAACGGGCTGCTTCGTTAGGCGCAGAGCAGGAATTCGCCTCGCGGCGAACTCCTGCTCGCGGAAGACCCCTGAAGCGCGGCGCTTCGCCGCCGCGACCGTAGCGATCCTTCCCTGCCGTACGACTGCTTCGCCGCCGCGACCGTCGCGTTCTTTCTCTCTTGCGACTGCCTCGCCGCCGCGAGATGCCGCTCGTCGGTTGGTTTGCGTGCGCGTGAATCGGTGTGGCTCACGGTCGAGGCCCGCGGAGAGCGTCGCTACACTGGCCCGCGGTGCCAAGGAGCCGCAGCGCACGGTCGGCGGCGCTGGGCGTGAGCGTCCGGCGTCCTGCCACGAGCCAGCTGTCCCCGCGTAACGCCAGCGCGCTGCGCCGTCGTCTGGTGGTGGGGAGCCTGGTGCTGCTCGCGGTCGTCCTGATCTCGCTCTCGTTCCGTTCGGAGTCCTCCGGAACCGTCGGCAGCGTGCAGTCTGCCGGCGCGTCCGTCGTGAGGCCGTTCGCGGTCGGCCTCGATCGCGTCGCGCAGCCGTTCCGGGACGGCTACAGCTGGCTCGACAGCCTCCTGGGCGCGCGCTCCGAAGCGGAGAAGCTCCGCGCCGAGAACCGCGCGCTCAGGCAGCTCGTCATCCAGAACGAGTTCGCGCGCCAGGAGAACGTCTACCTGAGCAAGGCGCTGAACTTCGAAGACGGCCCTCGCTTCCCGGACGATTTCAACGCCGTCACGGCCGAGGTGATCGGGCGCCCGGCGGGCGCCTTCACCCAGTCCATCGTGATCGCGGCCGGCGCGAACGACGGCGTCCGCGCCAACGATCCGGTGGTCACCGTCGACGGGCTCGCCGGGCTCGTGACGCGGGTGTCCTCGCACACGGCCCGCGTCGAGCTCCTGACCGACCAGGAGGCCGCCGCCTCGGCGATCGACGTCGGCACGGGCGCGTCGGGAGTCGTCCGGCACGCGCGCGGCACGCGCGAGACGCTCGTCCTCGACCGCGTGCGCAAGGAGGACGTGATCAAGGTCGGAGACGAGGTCGTGACGGCCGGCTGGCGGACGGGAAGCCTGAGCTCGCTCTACCCGAAGGGGATCCTCATCGGAAAGGTCACGAGCGTCGGTCGAGACGGACACTGATCTCTACCAGCAGGTCCAGGTCGATCCGTCCGTCGACTTCGGCTCGCTCGATTCCGTCATCGTCCTCGTCCCCAAGAGTCGGTCGGCGCCGTGAGGCCCGGGACGATTGCGCGCATCGCGTTCGTCGTGTTCGCGGCGGCACTGCTCCAGGGAGCGATCGTGAGCACGATCTACGTCGGCGGCGGGACGGCAGACCTCCTGCTCCTCACCGTGATCGCGCTAGGCCTCGTCCGCGGCTCGGTCGTCGGGGCGGTCGCGGGGTTCGCAGGCGGGATCGTTCTCGACCTGCTGACGCTCGACACCCTCGGCATCACCTCGCTCGTCCTGACGCTCGCGGGCTTCTGGGCAGGCCGGTACGCGGAGACGACGCTCCACGATCGCCGCCTCGCGCCGTTCGTCGCCGTCGGCGTGATCACCCCGTTCGCCGCGCTCTTCGCATTCGCCGTCCACTACATGCTCGGCGAGGACGTCGTCGCGCGGTACGCGCTCGTCACGACGCTCGCTCCTGCCCTGCTCCTGAATCTGGTGCTCGCGCTCCCGGTCTGCGCTCTCGTGCGGCGGCTCGTCGGCTCCCCGAGTGCCGGGCAGCGGCTGTCCGAGGTCGAGGTGCTTGTCTAGCGGCCCGTATCGCGAGGAGCGGCACTCGTCGGGCCGCTTCCTCCCGCACGATCCACGCGTGCGTGAGCCGTACCGGCTCACCCCGCAGCTCGCCCTGCGCGTGGGCGTCTTCGGCGCGATCGCTCTCGCGGCTTTCGCGGTCCTCTTCTTCAGGCTCTGGTCGCTGCAGGTGCTGTCGGGGACGCGCTACCTCGACGCTGCTCAGAACAACCAGCTTCGCCTCGTGCGCGTCGACGCGCCGCGCGGACCGATCCTCGACCGGGGCGGTCACGTCATCGTCTCGAACGTCGCAGGAACGGCTGTGCAGCTCTGGGTCGGCGACATGCCGAAACAGGGCCGGTACGCCGAGGTCCAGCGGCTGGCCAGCGTGCTCGACATCGCACCGGGAGAGCTCGCGCGTCAGGTCGATGCGCAGAGCGCCGATCCGCTCACGCCGATCACGGTCAAGTCGTCGGTCGGGAACTACGCCGTCGACTACCTGTACGAGCACCAGGCCCAGTTTCCCGGGGTGAAGATCGCGCAGACGTACCTTCGCGACTACGTCCACCAGTCGCTCGCCGCGCAGATCCTGGGGTATGTCGGCGAGATCTCCCCGCAGGAGCTCCAGCGTCTCCGCGACAAGGGCTACCAGCCGGGCGACACGATCGGGAAGACCGGGATCGAGTCGGCCTACGACCTGTACCTGCGGGGTCACGCCGGCCTCGACCAGCTCCGCGTCGACTCCCGGGGCCGGGTCGTCAGCCCCGTCGTCCCGCGGCAGGAGGCGCTGCCGGGCTACGGGCTCCGACTCACGCTCGACCTCGGGCTCCAGCAGGCGGCCGAGCGCGCGCTCTCGTACGGGATCGGGCTCGCTCACAAGGATGGCCACTGGGCGTCCGATGGCGGCGCGATCGTCGCACTCGACCCGACGAGCGGAGCGGTCCTGGCCATGGCGTCGTCTCCGACCTACAAGCCGTCGATCTTCGTCGGGCGGGGCAATCCGAAGAAGCTCGCTCCCCTCCTCGACGACGCGGCGGCACAGCGGGCGAACACCCCCGGGCTCAACCGTGCGGTCGCGGGCCTCTACCCGCCGGGGTCGACGTGGAAGCCCGTGACGGCGCTCGCCGGGATGCAGGAGCACGTCTTCTCTCCCTACCAGTCGATCCAGTGCTCGCCCGTCGCGTATTACGGCCTCGACCGGCAGAAGTTCACGAACTGGAACCCGTACGTGAACAAGCCGATGACGCTCCCGGAGGCGCTTGCCGAGTCGTGCGACACGTACTTCGACGAGATCGGCGACCGCTTCTACCAGCGCGGCGCGACGGGACGGAATCGTATGCAGCAGTGGGCCGAGCGGTTCGGGTTCGGAAAGCCCACCGGACTCGACATCGGCGGCGAGGCCGACGGCCTCGTGCCCACGCCCGCCTGGCGGAAGAAGACGTTCAAGACCCCGGACGACTATCACCATGTCATCGCGCTATGCCCGACCTGCCACCGTCGGGTCCATCATGGCGCGGACGGCGAGGCATACAACGAGAAGCTCATTGCGAACCTCGCGCTCATCGAACCGAACTGACTCGAAGTGCCTGACACGACAAGCGATGCTTAGGTCGTGAGCGCTCGGAACACTCCCGGCGACATGAGCCGCAGGAGGACGGCATCGGTGCTCCACACGCACCCGCGCGCTGATGTTGGTATTCCTGCAGGTTCCGCGTGCCTGGCTTGCCCTCGTCCTCATAATCGCGGGCCTCAGCACCCTCAACATCGAACGATTCCGGGGGCGGTGGAATCCAAATTGGCTTCCACGTAACCTCGATCACGGCCATCCTCATCGCGCTGATTTGGCTACCTGCGCTCTTGCGAGTGATCGCGATAGCCGGTGGCGGCCTCAAGACGCCGGCAGGCGAAGCCTCAACACCCGGGTTGATCGACTTTCTCAAACTGCTTGATCCGCAGGCCGAGCGTGAGACGTTGCCCACGCTGATCGCGGCCGCCGACGTGACGGCTACGTCGCAGCCAAACGCCGAACCTGCGCAGAGATGGCGCCGAGAGTTCCAGGATCGCCTCGCCTCCCTGGTTGCTAACCAACCGCTCGCTTACGAGCAGCTCACCGACTGCGGATGCCTACGACCCACTCAGACGCGAGTTGCCCCAGGCCCACCGCACGTTCCGGATGACAGAGATCGTCGCCCAGGCAAGGGCGCTTCGAGACAGCGTTGCAGCGACCGATGTTGTCGATCTCTTCCTTACTGGTAACGAGGGTGCACGCGTCGTTGCTCTAGGGCTGGTGGAGGCGGAACCAACCGCAGACTTCTTTGAGCTGGTCCTGGATGGAATCTCGGCCTCAAGATCTGCATTCGAGCAATTCCACGCGCTGACTGCTGCGATCATGCTTCCCGCTCTGAGCAGGCAGCAGCGCGAAGCGTTGGCGGACGCTCTCGAAGCGGAGCGAGCGGACGTGCGAGGGCTGCAGCCTCAAGCGGATGCTTCACGCTGGCAGCTCATGAACGAACTCCAAAGGCAGCTGGTGCCCCCGCAGTCCGCCACACGGACGGAGGCCATTAAGTTCGAGCGGCGGGTACGAGAAGCGATTGAGATGGCGTCGGGAGTTGTGGAGATCGCGGAGCCACTGGGAACCGATGCGCGAGAATCGATGACATCCTTCGTCTTGGAGACCGCCGTGTGGTTGTCGAGGCCAAGTACGCAGTCGGCCGAACTCAGTCGAGGCGAGTGCGCGAGGCCGTGCAGCAGGTGGAGCGGGCGCTCACGCGATTCTCGGCGGACATCGGGGCTAATTGTGCTTCCTCAGCCCATCCAGCTAAGGCAAGAAGAACTGGATCAAAGGATTCGATCACGACGCCAGAGGAACTCCCGCAGATCCTGAACGATCTATACGACGAGCTAGCGCACACGAACGGGCCTTTCCACGCCCCAGCCCACCTAGCCCGTGCTCGCGGTAGCCTGAGCTCTCGCCGCCCCCATCGATGTAGTGGTCCAGGTCGCGGCCCTTTCAAGGCCGTCGCACGGGTTCAATCCCGTTGGGGGCACCCCGTCCAGCTACGCTCGCCTCATGTCCAAGATCGAGAAGTCCGAGCAGGAGTGGCGAGCAGGAGCTGACGCCCGAGCAGTACCGCGTCCTGCGCGAGAAGGGGACCGAGGCGCCGTTCAGCGGCGAGTACGACCACGTTTCGAGCCCGGCACGTACCGCTGCGCCGGCTGCGGCGCCGAGCTGTTCGAGTCCGATGCGAAGTACGACTCCGGCTGCGGCTGGCCCGCCTTCTCCGCGCCGGCCGGCGAGGAGGCGATCGACGAGGAGACCGACACGAGCCTACGGGATGGTGCGCACGGAGGTGATGTGCGCGGACTGCGGCGGCCACCTCGGCCACGTCTTCCCGGACGGCCCGCACCCGACCGGGCTCCGCTACTGCATCAACTCCGCCGCGCTGAAGCTCGACGAGGCGTAGCGATACCTTCGCCCGCTCGGGCGGTTAGCTCAGCTGGGAGAGCACCTGGTTTACACCCAGGGGGTCGGCGGTTCGATCCCGTCACCGCCCATTCGTCCTAGCCCGCGACCGCTTTGCTCTCCCAGTAGCGGTTCAGCGCACCCTGGATCTTGATCGTCCAGACGAACCAGCCGACGATCGGCAGGAACAGCCAGAGCCCCGTCCACCCGGTCATCGGCCCGGGGCGCCCGTCGTCGGTACATCTTGCCGACCTCGGACGGCATCACGAACCAGATGACGATGTGGAGGAGGATTGCGATGACCAGCGCCAGCACTCCGCCGATGCCCTGACCGGTGTGACGCTGCATCTCGTGGAAGTTCTTGTAGACCCAGTAGAAGTGGTAGATGCCGAACGTGACGATCGAAATCAGGATCACGAACCCAACCCCGCGGGGCTGGCCGATCGGACCGTCAGCGCGTGCCGTCAACGAACACCTCGCCTCCCTCTGCGCGGGAGTCTACGAGTCGAGCAGGAGGTCGGCTAGTAGCCCGGGCCCTGCCAAGGCTATGTCTTCTTCCTCGACCACGCGCCGGCGCGGGTAGCCGCGGCGCGCCGGATACGCGCCGTAGCCGGGGCCTTCGTCGACGTACGTGCGGCGCAGGTAGCCAGGTCCCCCACGACGACCACAGGATCAGGTCTGCGAAGAAGGCGATCAGACCGAACACGACGAGGATCCAGCCCACGGTGTTGACATTCACCGAGCCGGGGTGCGTCGGATGGACGGCGAGCGCGAGGATGAAGCCGACAGCGGTGATGATGATGCTGACTGCTGATCCCATGGCCG
>CAWKEV010000055.1:0-63613 GCA_963848725.1 uncultured Actinomycetes bacterium
TCTTCTTCTTCGCACTTCGTTCGGTTAGGTCCTTGTTGACGAGGGCGACACCCGGCCCTTGGGCGCGGCGCCTCTTCGCGATGATG
This sequence comes from uncultured Actinomycetes bacterium, assembly GCA_963848725.1. Lineage (GTDB taxonomy): Bacteria > Actinomycetota > Thermoleophilia > Gaiellales > Gaiellaceae > GMQP-bins7. The sequence continues at coordinate 87 of CAWKEV010000055.1, forward strand.
AACGCCCAGATCCCCTGCGTGACCGCTAGGAGCACCGTCAGGCCGAGAACGGCCCCGATGAACTGCCAGAACGACAGACCGAAGACTGCGAGCACGAGCATCGAGGCAACCATCTCAGGTCACCGCGGCGAGCGTGGCCGCAGGGCACTCGGCACGAGACGAGAGTCGGTCGTCGAGGCTGAGCGCCGACGGGTCACTCGGGCCCGCCGGCGGCTGCGCCGCTCGTAACGGCCGCCGTCCCGAGCTCCCGGCGAAGTGACAAGCGCTGAGATGGACGGTGTCCCCGTAGTTCTTCAGCTCGGGGACCTGCGTCCGGCAGATCGCGCGACCCTGCGAGAGCGTGCAGCGCGGATGGAACGCACAGCCGGGCGGCAGCGTGATCAGGCTCGGCGGCTGGCCGGGAATCGGCTCGAGCCATTCCTGCTCGGCGTCGAGCCTTGCGAGGCTGTTCATCAGGCCCACCGTGTACGGATGCCGCGGCGAGTTGAAGATCGTGAAGACGTCCCCGAGCTCGACCACGCGCCCGGCGTACATGACGATGACCCGGTCGGCGAGCTCCGCGATCAGCCCGAGGTCGTGCGTGATCAAGATCGTCGCTGCGTTCGTCTCTTCCTGGGCGGCGCGCATCACCTCGACGATCTGGGCCTGGATCGTCACATCGAGCGCGGTGGTCGGCTCGTCGGCGATCAGAACGGCCGGATCGTTCGCGATCGCCATCGCGATCATGGCGCGTTGCCGCATGCCGCCGGAGAACTCGTGCGGATACTGGTCGTACCGCCTCGCGGCGGAGGGCACGCCGACCACCTCGAGGAGGTGCACGGTGCGTGCGTGCGCGTCCTTGTCCTTCGTCCCCGGCCGGTGGGTCTTCACCGCCTCCGAGATCTGGAAGCCGATCGTGAGGACCGGGTTCAGCGACGTCATCGGGTCCTGGAAGATCATCGCGACCTCGCCGCCGCGGACATCCTGGAGCCGCTTCTTCGGCATCGTCAGGAGGTCATCGCCCTTGTACAGAGCCTCCCCGCTGACGATCCGCCCGGGGGGCATCGGGATCAGCCCGAGCATGGTCATCACCGACACGCTCTTCCCGGACCCCGACTCCCCGACCACGCCCAGCGTCTCCCCCGCGCGCAAGTCGTAGCTGACGCCCGTGACCGCGTGGACGACACCGTCTTCGGTGCCGAACTCGACGGTCAGGTCTCTGATCGAAAGGACGGGCTCTGCCAAATCAGGCCCGGACCCTTCGCTGGGTCGGATCGAGGGCATCGCGGAGACCGTCTCCGATGAAGTTCACGCAGAGGGCGATGAGCACGATCATGAGCCCAGGGAAGGTCACGAGCCACCACGTGTCGAAGCCGTTCGTCTCGCCGTCGGCGATGAGGCTGCCGAGCGCCGGGTGCGGGGGCTGGATCCCGAAGCCGAGGAACGAGAGAGCCGCCTCGGTCAGGATCGCGAGCGCCACGACGAGCGTCATGGTCACCGCGATCGGACCGACGCAGTTCGGGAGGATGTGTCGGAAGATGATCCGCCGGTCGCTTGCGCCTGCCGCTTTCGCCGCCTCGACGAACTCCTTCTCGCGCAACGACAGGAACAGGCCGCGCACGATGCGGGCGAGCCCCGTCCAGAAGAGGAACGCGAGGATGAGCGCGACCTTCATCGGCTGCGTAAGCGAGACCGGCCCGATCTGCGAGTCGCTCTGACCGAGATACTTGGCCGCGACGAGCAGGACGGCGAGCCCCGGCAGCGTGAGGATGAGGTCGGTGAAGCGCATGAGCAGGTTGTCGGTCTGTCCGCCGTAGTACCCGGCAACGGAGCCGAGCGCCGTGCCGATGACGGTCGAGACCAGCGCAACCACCATCGCCACCCAGAGCGACGTCCGGATGCCGAAGATGACCCGGCTCAGGTAGTCGCGGCCGAGCAGGTCGGTGCCGAAGATGTGGCCGCCCTTCAAGGTCGGCGCGTGGGCGATGATGAAAAAGTTCTGGACGTCGTAGCCGTACGGCGCGACCCAGCTCGCGAAGATCGCGACGAATGCGAAGACGGAGAGGAAGAGCAGGCTCACCACCGCGAGCTTGTGGCGGAAGAAGCGCATGCGGGCATACGCCCACTGGCTCCGCGCCTTGATCTCGACCCCGCTCTCGTACGAGAGATCGGCCGCGGTGCCCATCGTCGCGGGCCCCGGGTCCATCGTCGCGATCGGGCTCGGGCCTGGACCGTCTGCGATCGGGATGTGCTCAGTCATAGCGGACTCGCGGATCGAGGTAACCGTACGCGACATCGGCGACGAGGTTGAAGACGATGATCATGACCGCCGTGACCATCAACCATGCCATCACGGGATACGGATCGCCGAGATTCAAGGCGTTGATGAAGTAGAGGCCCATGCCGTCGAGGCCGAACACCGTCTCGGTGACCACCACCCCGCCGAGCAGCGCGCCGAAGTTCAGGGCGACGAGCGTGACGAGCGGGATGAGCGCGTTGCGGAACGCGTGCCCCATCGTGACGCGGCTCTCGGGCAGACCCTTCGCGCGCGCCGTGCGCACGTAGTCGGAGTTGACGACCTCGAGCATCGAGGCGCGCATGTAGCGCGAGTACGTCGCGATGCTCGCGACCATCAGCACGACGATCGGGAGCGCCAGGTGCCACATACGGTCGATCACGAAGTGGATGCCGGTGCCCGGGTCCACCGAGCTCAAACTGGTGACGGGAAAGATGCGATGCCCCGTGGTTTCGTAGACCTTCACGACGAGCACCTGCAGCATCAACGCGAGCCAGAAGACGGGCGTCGCTAACCCGATGAAGCTGAACGTCGTCGCGGTGTAGTCGAAGGTGCTGTATTGACGTAACGCCGAGTAGACCCCGATGCCGACCGCGACGAGCACCGCCAGGAGCTCGGCGATGAAGACGAGCTGGATCGTGTGCCCCATCGCGCGCAGGAGATCCGGGAGGATCTTCTGGTTCCCGTTGACGGTCGTGCCGAACTGGTTCGTGAAGACGTCCTTGACCCAGTAGACGTACTGCACCGGAAGCGAGTCGTTGAGATGCTTCCGCTTCTCGATGTTCCGGATCGTCTCCTGCGAGATCCCGGGCTGCATCTTCAGATAGCCGAGCGGATCGCCCGACACCGAGACGAAGCCGAACACGATCATGCTCGCCGCGATCAGGACGACGATGCTGTACAGGAGGCGGCGAACGATAAAGGTCAGCATGGCCCTCGACCCCCCATCTTAGAAGCATCTGCTTCCGAAAGGGAATCCCGCCCCCGCTTCGAAGCGGGGGCGGGATTCGTGAGTGCAGGCGTCACGCCTGGCACTCGGGATTCATCCCTTACGACACCGTCCAGGTCTCGGCGTTCCAGGTCGAGCCCTGCTGGGTCGGGTTGAGGATCGGGCCCTTGACGTTCTTGTTGTTGATCAAGAACAGCGGGGCGACGAACATCGGGATGGAAGCGACGTCCGGAACCATCAGCTGCTCGGCGTGGTTCAGGAGCCCGGCCCTGACAGTGGGATCGGGCGTGAACTGCGCCTTCTTGAAGAGGTCGGACGACTTCTTGTTGCAGTAGTTCATGTAGTTCTGGTCTCCACCGCACCCGTACAGGGTGAAGTTGGTGGAGGTGCTGGCCGGGCCAGCGACCCAGTTGAACATGAACAGGTCCCAATCGCCGGACGGGAGCACCTGCCCGAAGACGGTGGCCGAGGGGCCGAACCGGGGCACGAGCTCGATGCCGACGGACTTGAGCTGCTTCTGGATGATCTCGAACGTCAGTGCGCGGAGCTGGTTACCGCTCGTGGTCGTGAAGCGGAAGCTCAGCTTGCCGACGCCCGGGCAGCTCCAGATGGCGTTGTTCGAAGCCGAAGGCGTGCTCGGGCCACCCGTGCAGCCGTTCTTCTTGAGGAGCGCGATGACGCCCTTCTGGCTGAACTTGTAGACCCCGTAGTTCGGCTTGTAGTACTGCTCGAACGTCTTGTACTGGTTGGACTGCAGCACCGGGAGCTGCTTCGCCGATGCGACGATTCCCGGCGTGACGTACAGGGCCTGGCGGATCTGCGCGCGGTTCATGCCAAGGATGAGAGCCTGGCGGACGTACTGCTTCTTGAGCGCCGGGGCGCCCTTCGGCCCGAACTGCATGTCCACGTGCGCCCACTGGTAGCCGGCGCCGCCCTGGACGTTGAACTTCGAGTTCTTGCGGATGTCGTTGATCTGGATCTGGGGCTGCGGCTCGGTGACCTGGATCTCACCGGACTGCAGCGCCTGGAAGATCGACGGCGTCGACGGGATGTACCGGAAGACGACCTTGTCCAGCTTCGCAGGCGTGCCGGCCTTGAACGCCGGGTTCTTCACGAGCGTTAGCTGGGTGCCCTTCTGCCAGCTCTGGAACTTGAACGGGCCGCTTGCGATGGGCACCGAGTTGTCCCAGATGTGGTTGAAGTCCTGGCCTGCGACCTCATGCGCGGGGACGATCGAGTTGCCCACGAGCGCGTCCCATGCCGCATAGGCCTTGCCCTTCTTCCACGTGACGGTGACGGCCTTGCCCTTCACCTTGACGGACTGGATGTCCGACCACCCGTCCCGCGACGTGATGTCGTAGTTCGGGTTCATGATCGTCTTGTAGGTGGCGAGGAAGTCCGCTCCCGTGATCGGCTTGCCGTCGCTCCAGTTCGCGTTCTTCTTGTACGCGAAGGTGACCGTGAGCGGGTTGGACTTCACGATCTTCGGCGGGGCCGCGAACAGGAACGGCACCAGCTTCGCGTTCTGGTTGTAGACCAAGCCTCCGGACAAGACCGGGTTGATGGCCTCGGCAGTGGTGTACGAGTTCCCCGCGGTGAGGAACGTGTTCAGGATCGCCGGCTCCTGGTCGTTGCCGATGACCACTGTGCCGGCGGACGCCTGTGACGGCTTCGCCGTCGCAGCCGGGCCGATCACGAGCCCCGCAACGAGCACTACCGCGCCCGTCAGGAGCAAGATCGAGCGTTTACGCATGTAGTCCCTCCATCCGAATGACCTTCCTGCGGAACCTCGCCACGGACGGCATCCCAGCAGGCTCGTTTCTCATCGCGTGCAGCGGCTTTCGGCCGCACACGAGCCGCTCGAGAATCCCTGTCGTCGCCATGGTCAAAGTGCAGGATCATACTCTGTGACGACGCGGATCCATTTTCGTTAGAAGGGAGTTTCGAGTGCCGTTTCCGAGAAAAGGATCGACCCGAGACGCCGCCGATTCCATCATGGCGACCGAAGACGCGGGACATCTCGCGGACGAGGTCGGAGAGCTCGTCGAGAGCGCGGTCGGGGTGTCGTGGTACGGAACGTACGGGAACCAGTCGGACGGCGCCGCGCTCGCTCTCTGTCGGCTGCGCCGCGCATATGCAGGGCTCCGCGGCGGCACCGAGGGGGGCGATGCGGCGGTCCGCCGCGCGCTCGAGCAGGTGAGCCCGGAAGCGGTCGTCTGGATCGCGAGCCGCGCCATCTCGTACCTCGACGAGAACGGGTTCCCCGATGCGGTCGAGGCGTGGTTCCCCGAGCAGGACCCGTCGCCGCCCGAGGCATAGGCCGGCGAGCTCAGCGGTCGCGTCGCCAGAGGAGGAGCGCGAGCGGCAGGAACGCCGCCGCGGCGAGGAACGGCGCGAACGCGATGTGGCGGAGACGGTCTCCGCGCTCGACGGTCGGCCCGCTCCCGGCGAGGCCCTTGACGGTGAGCGCGGCGCTCCCGATCTGATTCTCGGAGAACACGTTGGCGCCGAGCACCGTGGCGAAACGGTCGAGCGTCTTCCGTGCCGTCGGATCGGAACGGTAGGCGGGGTCGGGAAGGCGGCCCTGGAAGACGCGCTCGTCCGGCTTCCACACCTGCACGAACGTCGTCTCGATCCCGGGCGGCCTGCGGAAGATGGAGGTGATGTGCGGGTTCGTCTGCGGCAGGCTCTCGCCGTCCGTGAACACGACGAGGAGCCTCTTCCTCGCGCTCGGCGAGAAGAACCCCTGCGTCGCGACCGCCCCGAGGGCGTCGAGCCTCGTGACGCGGGAGAGAAGCTGCTCGACCGGCGGCGGGCGCTCGATCCCGATCGACTGGGCGAGCGTCGCCCTGAACACGTTCTCGTTCGAGCTCGGGAAGAGGTACGGCAGCGTACGGTCGGTGACCGACGCGAGCCCGACCGGGATCGACGGAAGCGCGTTCCGTAGCCGCAGTGCGTCCTGCTTCGCGCGCTCGAGCCGCGTCGCTCCGTCCGGCCGCTTGCGCGCGAGCATCGACTTCGAGGTGTCGAGGACGAAGATCGCCTCCGCATCGGTCCGCACGCGGACGCGCTCTCGGAACTGGAGCACCGGCTGGGACGCGGCCAGACCGACCAGGACACCGATCAGCACGATCGCAGCGACCGGCAGCACGTACGCCCGCTTCGGCGGATCGTCGAGGCCGAGCGCCGCCCGCGTCCGCCTCCCGCGCTTCCGGACGAAGGAGAACGCGACGAGAGGGGCGATCGCGACGAGCGCGACGAGCGCGGCGATCGGGCTGAGGAAGACGAGATGCATGGAGGTCGGCTCGGGTGGCTAGAAGCCGCTTCCGGCGTCGCCGGCGCCCGCGCCCTTCGAGCCCTTGCCGCCCGGAGCTGGATTCGCGCCCCCACCGCTCTCCGACAGGCCGGTCGCCTTGCCGAGGGCGAGCGTGAGCTCGAGGTTGTACTTCGCGTCGTCGTTCGTCGGGTCGAACGTGATCGCCTGGCCGAATCGCTGGCTCGCGCTGACGATCAGCTTTGCGCGATTCGTATAGTCGCCGAGCGCGTCCGCGTACGCGATCGCGCCCAGCAGGTTCGCCGCCTCGGAGCGCCGGCGCGGGTCGGACCCGTGGTCGACGAGGTCGGTGAGGCGGACGGTCGCATCGTTTCGATAGATGATGAGCGTGGGGTCGGAGATGACCGGCGACTCGACGTGCGCGAGCCTGAAGGACTGCAGCGCGCGGCGATACGCGATGTCGTCCCCCACACCGAGCAGCGTCCGGGTGAGGCTGGTCGGCAGGAAGGTCCACGGCGACCAGAGATCGCCCTGCGGCGCCGCGCGGTAGGTCACGTCGTCGGAGCGCATCGTGCTGCGCCAGCTCGCGACGTCGACCCCCACGAGCACGAGCACGACGCCGACGACGAAGCAGGCGGCGATCGCGGCGGCGGGCGCGTAGCGCCTCACGTCGTCCTCCAGCCCGCGCCGCGGGGCAGCGCGAGACGCCCGGCGTAGCGCTCGCGCGCGGCGAGCGCGACGAGCAGGAGGACGCCCGCGATCAACAGCCCGAGCGGCGTCCGCCCCCGCAGGACCGACTCGACCTTCGGCACCCCTCCCTGGCTCGGCTGCACGCCGTTCACGAACGCGCCCGGGCCGAGGATCTTCTGGAAGAGGGTGACGCCGTCGCTCGAGGGGGAGAGCGGGACGACCTTCAGCTGCGTCGACGACCGCCGCAGATGGCTGAGCACCTGGCCGAGCTCGTCGTAGTCCGTCGGCGCCGTCTGGAGGTCGCTCGCGAGGAGGATCGAGCCGTTCTCGATGTGGTTCTTCACGAGCAGGCGCTGCGCCAGCTGGAGCGCACCCGAGATGAGCGTGCCCGCCGTGAAGTTCGTGTTCCACGGGTTCGGCGGGAGGCGCCCGTCCGGAGTCGGCGTGAGGAGGCGGAGGAGCGGTCGGAGCTCGCTCGCCGGCGTTCTCGGTGGGAGGAGCTCGTACGGAATGTCCGAGAAGACGACGAGCCCGATCGGCGCCTGTGCACGGATCAGCTTCGCGATGACCTGGCGCATCACGCGGTAGTCCTGGTCGGTGATGCTGAGCGACAGGTCGAGGACGACGATCGTGCTCGGCCCGCCGCGGACGAGCCCGGTCCGCTGCTGATCGAGGCCGCGCGCCGTGGTCACCGCCGCCGTGAGGAATGCCAGCGCAGCGACCGCGAGCACGAGCGAGACGGCATGCGTCCGCAGGATGATCCGCCGCAACGGAGAGACGTCGCCGGTCGGGATCGACCGCCGCCTAAACGAGCTGGGCATCCGCCTCCCTCGCTTCGGCTGCGTCCTTGGCATCTGCCTCCTCGGCGTGCGCTCTCACTCCCGCGGCGAGCACCTGCATGTCCCCGAAGGCAGGGTCCTCCGCCGACCACGCCAGCCGGCGGGCGTCCCGCTCGACGCCGGGGTCGCCGCCCCAGGTCGCGACCTCGTCGGCGACGAGCTCGAGCGCACGGCGACGTTCTGCGATGCCCTCCGCGTCGTCGACCTCGACCGGCGCCACGAGCAGCGCGAGCGCCTGCTCGAGCGGAGCAAGGCGCGGTGCGGGCGGAGGGGGCGGCGGAGGAGGAGGCGGGAGACGGCGCGGCCGGGCGCGGTACGCGAGCACCCCACCGGCAACGATGAGCGCCACGCCGCCCAGGAGGAACACGACGACGAGCCATCCCGGCGAGACGCGGTAGGTGACGGCCGGCAGGGAGATGTAGTCGGCCCGCCACGGCGCTGCGAGCGTGTCCCGCTCGGTCGGCGAGCTGCTCGCGTCGAGCCGGGTGTGGAGCACGAGCGCGGGCCACGGCGCCTCGATCGAGAGGCGCTCGGTCGTGTCACCTGCGGGACGCTCGTAGACGACCTGGGCTGGCTTGAACTCGTAGCGCGTGGCGCCGTTCGTCGGGGCGCAGCGGATCCCGAGGCAGCGCAGGACGTACGTCGTCCGGAGATAGGTCACCGGTCCGGCGGTCTGCCGCTCGACGACGGGCGTCCCGATCTTCACCCACGGCTCGAAGGACGCGAGCACGTGCATGTCCTCGGGTCGGTACTGCGTCCGGTCGAAGGTCGCCTCGACCGTCGCCGTCACCGTGTCGCCGAAGAGCGCGGCGCGCGGCGTCAACGCGGCCGTCGCCTGGATCGGCTCTCCGCCGGGAGCGGTGGACGAGCTTCCGCGTCCGCCCCCGAGCCCGATGACGAGGACGACGACGAGCGCGGTCGCGGCGACGACGCCCCCGAGGACCACGGCCATGAAGACGCGGGGGGAGAGCTTCATCTCACGCTCGCACCAGGCGACGTATGCGGCGCAGGTCGGTCCACTCGAGGAACGACGCGAGTGCCTCGGCAGGATCGGAGGAGGACACGAGGACCGGGTCGATGTCCAGGTCGCGCAGCGTCCCGAGAAACGAGGCGAGCCGCTCCTCGTTCGCCTCCCTGCGTGCGGCGGCCTCCCTGCGCCTGAGCCGGACGGGAGACATCCGGCCCGTGCGGGCGTCGCGGAGCGGCACGACGATCCCGCCCACATCGGGGAAGCTCTGCTCCCACGTCGGGTCCTGGATGATCACGGGGACGAGGTCCCAGCGGTGCTCGAAGGCCTGGAGCCAGACGTCCTCGTCGGGAGGGGTGAGGTAGTCGGAGATGAGGAAGAGGAACGTGCCTGCGGTGATCGCGCGCGGGTACTCCGCGAGATGCGCGAACGACCGCTCCAGCCAGTCCGGCGGCCCTCCGTACTCCGGCGAGAGCAGCCGCTCGTCACGCAGCTCGAGGAGCTTCCGCTCGCCCTTCGGGGGTCGCCAGTGCGCCGCTCCGTCCGCGTAGTCGAGATACCCCACATAGCCGGACGCCGCCCCCGAGCTCGCGAGGATGAGCTCGATCGCCGCCTGCATCGCCCCCGGCTTGTCGAGCCACGGTAACGGCGGCGCGAAGAAGCCCATCTCGGGTCGCCGGTCGCAGACGATCATCACCTTCGGCGCCTCCTCGGCGAACCGCTCGCGGACGATGAACTCGTCCGTGCCGCGCGCGGTCGAGAGACGCGCGGACGCGCCCCAGTCGATCGCGTCCATGTCGTCGCCCGGGACGTACGGCCTCGTTCCGGCGATGTCCGTCCCCGCGCCGCGGTGCAGGCTGCGGAGCGTCCCGAACGAGAGCCCGATAACACGGCCGCGCGGCACGAGCGGGAACGTCAGCCGCGCAGTGCTCACGGCCGGTGCGACTCCCCGTTAGGCCGACCGCGGGCCGTCGAAGAGAGGATCCTCTTCCGAGCCGGGCCTGGGCGCGATCGCGAGGCAGCTCTGGTGGAACTCCTCGATCGCCTGCATCCAGCCCGACGCGCGCGCGCGGGCGACGAAGCTCGGGGTGAAGACCACGCGGTGCGCGAGCACCGGCACGAACAGGCGCTCGACGTCCTGCGGGAGGACGTAACTGCGGCCGTCGAGGAGCGCCCACGCACGGGCCGCACGCTCGAGCGCGAGGCTCCCGCGCACCGAGCTGCCGATGACGACCGACTCGTGCTCCCGCGTGGAACGGACGAGCTCGACCACCCAGCGGTGGAGGACGGCGTCGACGTAGATGCCCTGCGCCGCCTCGCGCAACGTCTGGACGTCGTCGAGCCCGATCACCGGCGCGAGGTTCTCGAGCGGGTGCACGTAGCGCTGCTCGGTGAGGATCTTCACCTCGTCGTCGAGCCCCGGATAGCCGAGCGCGGCGCGGAGGAAGAAGCGGTCGAGCTGCGCCTCCGGGAGCGGGAACGTCCCCTCGTACTCGATCGGGTTCTCGGTCGCGAGCAGGAGGAACGGGGACGGCAGCGCGCGTGTGATCCCGTCGACGGTGACCTGGTGCTCCGCCATCGCCTCGAGAAGCGCGGACTGCGTCTTCGGCGTGGCGCGGTTGATCTCGTCGACGAGGATCACGTTCGCGAAGATGGGGCCGGGCCGAAACACGAAGTCCCTCGTCTTCTGGTCGAAGATCGAGAGGCCCGTGACGTCCGTCGGCTGCAAGTCGGGGGTGCACTGGATGCGATTCGGGGTCGCGCCCTCGATGCTCCCCGCGATCGCGCGGGCGAGCACGGTCTTCGCGGTGCCCGGCACGTCCTCGAGCAGGACGTGGCCGCCGCACATGAGCGCCGTCAGGACGAGCTTGATCTCGTCCCGCTTGCCGTAGACGACGGTCTCGATGTTGTCGAGGAAGACTCGCGAGATCTCGGTCGCTCGAACGACGCGCTCGTGCGCTCCCTCGGCGTCCGCGACGACCGGCTCCACCGGCGGGATGGTATCTACGCTCGTGTCGCGGATCGGGATCGCCATCGGGTCCGGGAGCAGCCGCTCAGGTACTTCTACGCCGTCGGCCCTTGGTTGTTAGTGATTCGTGAGGGCGACGCCCTGGCACTCGGCCGCCTCGTAATCCGAGCCGGTGACCTATCCTGAAGCCGTGAAGACCGTTTGGCAGAGCCGCATGGCGCAGACGGCGTCGAAGTACGTCGAGGCCGGGCAAACGACGGCCGTCTGCTGCAACGCCTGCCGAGCGTGCGTGACGACGAATATCGTGGGTCTCGGGCTCGGCGTGCTCGCCGCCGCCGGGGCAGGAATCGCCGGCTTCGCTCGTCGTCTCAAGTCTTCGTAGCGCTCGCGCCAACCCACCCACGGATCGGTGTCCGGCGCCGCGAGCGCTAGACGAGCGCCTCGGCGCCTGCGACCACCTCGAGGATCTCCTGGGTGATCTCGGCCTGCCGCGCGCGGTTCATTTCCAGCGTCAGCGAGTCGATGAGCTCGCCGGCGTTCTTCGACGCGTTCCGCATCGCCGTCATCTGCGCGCCCTGGAAGGACGCGGCCGACTCGAGGAGCGCGCGGTAGATCTGCGTCTCGAGGTAGACGGGGAGGAGACGCTCCATGATCTCCTCGGGCTCGGGCTCGAAGATGAAGTCGCCGCGGAGCGCATCGTCTCGGCGCTCCTCCTCGTCCGTCTCGAGAACATCGGGCGAGATCGGGAGCACGTCCTGCTCGGTCACCCGCTGGGTGAGCGGGGAGACGTACGTGTTGTAGATGAGCGCCACCCGGTCGACCTCGTGCTCCGTGAAGAGCTGAGCGGCGCGATGCGCGATCGCCCGCGCATCCGCGTAGGTCGGCTGGTCGGTGAAGCCCGTGTATGCGCCCGAGAGCTCGCGGCGCCGGAAGGTGAGTGTCGAGCGGCCTTTCTTCCCGACCGCCACCCAGCGCACGGTCTTGCCTTCCGCCTGGAGCGAGCGCTCGACCGCGAACGAGCGGCGGAGGATCTGCGAGTTGAACGCCCCGGCGAGACCGCGGTCGCCGGTCAGCGGAACGAGCGCGACGCTCTCGACGTTCTCCCGCTGCTCGAGGAGCGGCAGCCGGACCGAGGATGCTGCCCGCCCCACGCCGGCGATCAGCTCGTTCATCGTCTCCGCGTAGGGCCGCAGCGCCGTGATCCTCTGCTCGGCCCGGCGGAGCTTCGCCGCGGCGACGAGCTCGAGCGCACGCGTGATCTTGCTCGTGTTCCGAACCGAGCGGATCCGGCGCTTGAAGTCCTGGACGGATGCCATCGCGTGACGACCGGGCTCGCGGACTAGCCGGCGAGCCCCTTCTCCTCCTCGACGTTGAAGCCGTGCACGAACTTCTCGAGCTCGGCTTCGAGCTTCGCCGTGGTGTCGTCGTCCAGGTCCTTCGACTCCCGGATCGCCTTCAGGATCGTGCCCTCCGTCCGCAGGTGCTCGCGGAGCTCGTCGTGGAAGCGCGGCACCTGGGCGACGGGGACCGTGTCGAGGTAGCCGTGCGCCCCCGCGTAGATCGCGACGACCTGCTCCTCGAGTGGCCACGGCTGGTACTGAGGCTGGTTCAGGGTCGCGACCATGCGCTCGCCGCGCGAGAGCGCCTGCTGCGTCGCCGCGTCGAGCTCCGAGCCGAACTGCGCGAACGCCTCGAGCTCGCGGTACTGGGCGAGGTCGAGGCGGAGCCGACCGGCCACCTTCCGCATCGCGCGCGTCTGCGCGTTGCCGCCGACGCGCGAGACCGAGATGCCGACGTTGATCGCGGGCCGAACACCCGAGAAGAAGAGGCTCGACTCGAGGTAGATCTGGCCGTCCGTGATGGAGATGACGTTCGTCGGGATGTATGCCGACACGTCGTTCGCCTGCGTCTCGATGATCGGGAGCGCGGTCAGAGATCCCGCCTGGAGGTCGTCCGAGAGCTTGCACGCCCGCTCGAGGAGCCGCGAGTGGAGGTAGAAGACGTCGCCCGGGAAGGCCTCGCGGCCGGGTGGCCGGCGGAGCAGCAGCGAGAGCTGCCGGTAGGCGTCCGCATGCTTGGAGAGGTCGTCGTACACGCAGAGCGCATGCCTGCCGCCGTACAGGAAGTACTCGCCCATCGCGCAGCCGGCGAAGGGCGCCATCCACTTGATCGGCGCCGCCTCCTGGGCGGGCGCGGACACGACGATCGTGTGCTCCATCGCGCCCGAGTCGCGGAGCCGCTCGACGACCTGCGCCACCGTCGAGCCCTTCTGGCCGACCGCGACGTAGATGCAGATCACGTCGCCGCCGCGCTGGTTGATGATCGAGTCGATCCCGAGCGCGGTCTTCCCCGTCGAGCGGTCGCCGATGATGAGCTGTCGCTGGCCGCGGCCGATCGGCGTCATCGAGTCGATCGCCTTGACGCCGGTCGCGAGCGGCTCGCTCACGGTCTGGCGCTGGATCACGCCGGGCGCCTTGAACTCGAGCGGCCGGCGCTCCGCCGCCTCGATCGGGCCCGAGGCCGTCGAGCGGGTTCCCGAGCGGGTCGATGACCCGGCCGAGCAGGCCTTCGCCGACCGGGACGCTCATGACCTCGCCCGTGCGCCGGACCGGCTCGCCCTCCTTCACGTGCTGCCACTCGCCGAAGAGCGCGACGCCGACGTTGTCCTCCTCGAGGTTGAAGGCGATGCCCGTGACGCCGTGCTCGAGCTCGAGCCGCTCCAGCGCGACGCAGTTCTCGAGCCCGTGCACCCGCGCGATGCCGTCGCCGATCTGGAGGACGGAGCCGACCTCACTCAGGTCGGTCTCGACCTCGAACTCGCGGATCCGGTCCTTGAGGATGGCGGTGATCTCTTCTGGGCGCAGCTTCACTTCGGTCTCCTTTCAAGCGCAAGATCGGAGTCCGCTCGCGCAGATTCCGATCGCGCAAAATCCCTAAAGACGCCCGCTTCGCGGTCGCTGGACGTGCGCACGTCGATCCGGCTCTCGTGCGACCGCTTCGCGGCCGCTGTGTCTGGTGTTCCCATCACCGCTGGGTGGCGAGCTCCTGGTGGAGGCGCTCGAGCCGGCCACGGACGCTTCCGTCCACGCGGAACGAGCCGACCTGCAGGACGATGCCGCCGATGAGGCCCGGGTCGACGGAGCGCGTCGCCTCGACGGTCCGCCCGGATGCCTGCTCGATCGTGTCGACGATCGACTTCGCCTCGGCGTCCGAGAGCTCCTGCGCAGTCTGGAGCTCCAGCGTGAGGCGGTTCTGCGCGCGGGCCACGAGCGCGTCGAGCTCGGCTCGAATCTGGACGATCTCGCCCGGCCGGCCCTTCTCCGCGAGGAGTCGGACGAAGTTGCCGACGAGCTCGTCGGCGTTCGTCGTGATCTCCTCGAGGACCGCGGACTTCCCGGCAGGATCGACCTCGGGGTTCCGGAGGAACGCCTGCAGCTCGGGCACCTGCTCGACCGCGTCCGCGAGGGAGCCGACGTCCGCCGCGACCCGGTCGAGCCTTCCCTCCTCCTGCGCGGCCTCGAAGAGGGCGCGCGCGTACATGCGCTGCGCGACGGCCATGCGTCTAGTCGGCCGCCTCGAGGGCGGAGAAGTCGAGCTCGGAGATCGCCTCGTCGATGAGCCGGCGCTGGTCCTCGGCGTCGAGGACCTTCCCCGTCACGCGGGCGGTCGCCTCGAGCGTGAGGTCGGCGATCTCGGAGCGGATCTGTTCGAGGGAGCGCTTGGTCTCCGACTCGATCTGACGGCGCGTCTCCTCGAGCCTCCGCTGCCGGTCGGCCTCGACCTCCTCCTTCACCCGTGCGACCTGCGCGTCCGCCACCTTGCGCGCGTCCGCGAGTATCTCCGCGCCTTCGCCCTTCGCCTCTGCGATCAGCGCGCGGTGCTGCTCGAGCAGCTCGCGCGCCTCCTCGCGTGCCTTGTCCGCCTCCTCGACCGCGTTCAGGATTCGCTCGCGCCGCTCGTCGATCGTGCGCTGGATGGGGCCGAACGCGAATCGTTTGAGGACGAAGAACGTGATCCCGAACGCGATCAGCGTCCAGATCATGAGGCCGGGGACGACCTCGATCAGGCCGGATGCGAGCACGTGCGGCATCTCAGACGAGCACGTAGGCGAGCAGCCCGCCGATGAGGCCGTAGAAGACGACCGCCTCGGTGAGGGCGAAGCCGAGCCACTGGATCCCCTGCAGCTCTCCGCGCAGCTCGGGCTGGCGGGCGACTGCCTGGATCATCGAGCCGAAGATGTTGCCGATGCCGACGCCGGCGCCGAGGGCGCCGAGGCCGATGCCGAGCGCGAGCGCGATCGCCTTCCCGGCGTCGGCGCCGTCACTGGCTGCGGCGAGGAAGAAGGTCGACGAGAGCATGGCGCAGTTCCCTCCTTGGACTTAGTGGTCCGGCTCGATGGCCGAGCCGATGTAGATGGCGGACAGGGCGGCGAAGATGTACGCCTGGATCGAGACGACGATAACGACCTCGAAGATGTAGAACACTGCCGCAGCCGGCACGGCCACGACGGCGAGAAAGGCGTTGCCGAGCACGATGATCAGCCCGACGAAGGTCAGGATCAGCATATGGCCGGCCAGCATGTTCGCGTACAGACGGACGGAGAGGCTGATCAGGCGCATGAACTGGCCGAGGATCTCGAGCGGGACGATCAGCGGCAGCATCACCTTCGGGACGTCCGGGATCCAGCTCAGGAAATACTTGACCGCGCCGTTCGCGCGAATCCCCTCGACGTGCGTGAAGACGAAAGTCATCAGCGCGAGCGCGAGCGTCACCGAGAGCGTCGAGGTCGCCGCGAAGATCGCGAGCGTCGGCAGCTCGACCCCGAAGATCGTCACCTTCTCATCCGACAGCGGTAACGGGATGAACCCGAGCATGTTCACGGTCCAGATGAAGACCATGAGCGACGCGACATACGGGAACCAGCGCGAGATCGCGTGCGTCGGTAAGCCCTGCTCCGCGACCTGGACCTGCGCGACCTCGTAGATCGTCTCGCCGAGCGCCTGCCGCTTCGTCGGCCCGCGCCCGACCTTGACGCGCATGAAGACGATCCCGATCAGGCACGAGCAGAGCGCGCCGAGGAGCAGGTAGGCGACGGCCTTGTTGATCGAGAGGTCGAGCGGCCCGATGTGGATCGGGATCCAGTCGTGCAGCTCCCATTCGTCGGAGATGAACGCTCCCTTGTCCTCGCTCGTCGAGTCGGACGATGCGGCCATCGCGAGCGAGGGGGCGGCCAGTGCCAGCCCGAAAAGGACGACGAGCGCGCGCTTCACGGCGACTCCCTGCCGAAGTAGGTCGCGAGCCCGACGGCGAGCTCGGCCGTGAACGCGATCGCGTACAGGATCGCGGCGGAGAGGCCGACGGCCTCGTTCGAGATCGTCACCGCGACGAGCGGGATGCCGACGAGGAGCGCGCGGGAGGTCGTCCCGATGCCGCGCACGCTCGCCGCAGCAAGGTTGTCGGGGTCGCCGGAGAGTCGCGAGAGGGCGGCGGCAAAGACCTCGGCGCCGAGCCAGAGCACCGCCGCGAGCGCCCAGCCCGAGAGCGGCCAGCCGGCGATCGCGAACACGGGGAGGGCGAAGGCGACGATCGTGCCGCCGGCGACCGTCGGCGCGATCCGGCTCGGGACCGCGCGCGGTGTCGAGAAGATCCCGGTGCTCATGTCGTCTCCACCTTCGAGTAGACGAGGTATACGACGAGGACGGCGAGCGGGATACCCGCGACGGCACCGATCAACAGGCCGATTGCCCACGATCCGAGCGCCCACCCCACGAGCGCGCCCAGGATCATCGCCGCGGCGACGGTGCCGAAAAGGAGCCCGGAGGCCGTTGCGAGGGAATGCGGAGAAGAAGCCGCTGCCGGCGTCATCGGCGGGGAGCATATCAACGAGCTTGTAACAGCTCTTTTCGGCTCCAGGAGCCGAAAACCACTAAGGTTCGTCACATGCCCTCGCGGCTGGTGCTCGTCCACGGCAGCGTGGTCGGTGGCCGCGGGACCTGGAGCGTCCAGCGTCACGATCCCGAGCTGACCGGGCGTTTCGAGCTCGTCGTCCTCGAACGACCGGGCTTCCCGCCGAATCCTCCGCTCGAGCGCATCGACTTCGAGCCCGACGCCGAGCTCGTCGCTTCGCTCTTGGCGTCCGGCGACCACCTCGTCGGGCACTCGTACGGCGGGGTGATCGCGCTCCTCGCCGCCGCCGAGGCGTCGGATCTCCTCGCCTCCCTCACGGTGATCGAGCCGCCGGCGACGCGGCTCGCACGTGGCGACCCTGCCGTCGCCGCCTTCGAGGAAGGCGCGATCGAGTGGTGGGAGAACGGCCCGCGCGACGACCCCGAGGCGTTCCTCGCAGGCTTCCTCGAGACGGTCGGCTCCGGCCCCGTCCCGTCTCCGCTCTCGCCGGAGCTCGAGCAGGGCGTGCAGGGGCTCGTCGCCCAGCGCGGCCCGTGGGAGGCGGAGATCCCGCTGGCCGCGCTGGCCGCGGCGCCGTTCCCGAAGCTCGTCGTCTCCGGCGACCACCAGCGCGCCTTCGAGGCGGTCTGCGACGTCCTCGAGCGGGAGCTCGGGGCCGAGCGCCTGATCCTCCCGGGATACGGCCACAGCCCGCATCGCCACCCGGATTTCGACCTCGCGTTGACGGCCTTCCTCGAGCGGGCGGAGAGCGCGGTCCGACGCTGAGCTACGCGGTCTTCCGCGCCTTTGCCTGCGGGTCCTCCTCGCGCTCGCGGCGGCGGATGCGCGGGTTTGCGAGCTTCACGATCTCGAGCAGGTACACGACGTAGACCGAGAACGCGATCGCGCAGAAGGCGATCGCGAGCACGACGAGCGTCCACCACGGATGCCACTCGCCCCCTTCTCGGAACGGGACGAAGCGGGTGGCCAGCGCCGCCCCGGCGAGACTCGCGCACCACAGCCACATCGTGATCGCCGCCCGGCGCTGCGAGAACCCGATGTTGAGGAAGCGGTGATGCAGATGGCTCCGGTCGGCCGCCGTGATCGGCTGGTTGTTCTTCAACCGGCGAGCGACGACGAACGAGGTGTCGAGGATGGGGATCGCGAGCACCAGCAACGGCAGCAGGAGGACGACGGTCGACGCCGTCTTCAGGAGGCCCTGGATCGAGACGGCCGCGAGGATGAAGCCGAGACAGAGCGCGCCCGAGTCGCCCATGAAGATGCGCGCCGGGAAGAAGTTGTGCCGGAGGAACCCGAGACACGCGCCGGCGACGATCGCGCAGAGGATCGCCGGGTCGACCTTCCCGAGCGAGAGCGCGAGGATCGCGTACGTCGAGCCGGCGATCGCGCACACGCCCGCGGCGAGCCCGTCGAGGCCGTCGAGGAGATTGACCATGTTCATCACGGCGACGATCCAGAAGATCGACAGCGGCACGCCGATCCAGGCCGGGACGTCGACCGCGCCGAGGAACGGGAACGTGAAGTGATCGACCCAGACGCCGAACATCGTCGGGATCGACGCGGCTGCGATCTGCCCGGCGAGCTTCGTCGGCGGCGAGAGGCCGCGGAAGTCGTCGACCGCCCCCACGACGGTCGCGACTGCCGCACCCAGGAGCACGCCGCGCGTCTCCCCCGAAAGGTCGAGGAAGGCGAGCGAGGGCACGACGATACCGAGGAAGATCGCGAGGCCGCCGAGCCTCGGGATCGGCCGGGGGTTGAGCCGGCGCGCGTCGGGACGGTCGACGACGCCGAGCATCCGCGCCATCCCGCCGACGGCCGGCGTGAGCAGAACGACGATGCCGAAGGCGACCGCCGCCCCGTACAGGACCTCCGGCGTCGCCCGCAACTCGTCCCACATGGTCGGGTCCCTACTTCGTCCCGTAGAGCCGGTCGCCTGCGTCGCCCAGGCCCGGGAGGATGTAGCCCTTCTCGTTGAGAGCGCGATCGATCGAAGCGACGACGATCGGCACGTCGGGGTGGTCGCGATGCACACGTTGGATGCCCTCCGGCGCCGCGATGAGGGCGATCAGGCGGATCGACGTCGCGCCGGCGCGCTTCACCGTCTCGATCGCCGCCGTCGTCGAGTTGCCGGTCGCGAGCATCGGGTCCAGGAGGATGACGTCCCGGTCGGCGATGTCGCCCGGGAGCTTCACGTAGTACTCGACCGGCTCGAGCGTCTCCTCGTCGCGGAAGAGCCCGATGAACCCGACCCGCGCGCCCGGCACGAGGGAGAGCACGGCGTCGAGCATCCCGATGCCCGCGCGCAGGATCGGGCAGACGGCGACCTTCTTCCCCGAGATCCGATGCGCGGACGTGCGCTCGAGCGGCGTCTCGATCTCGACCTCCTCGTCCGCCAGGTCTTTCGTCGCCTCGTAGGTGAGGAGGAGCGTGAGCTCGTTGACGAGCTGCCGGAACATCTGCGTCGTCGTCGTGACGTCGCGGAGGAGCCCGAGCTTGTGGCGCACGAGCGGGTGCAGCACCTCCGTGACCCGAGCGCCCGCCGCGACGGACGTCCCGGTCGATGTCGCCTCCATGGTCAGCCCTCCTCGCCGAACGTCGGGAACGCGCCGAGCCCCGGATAGAGCGGACGGCGCTCGAGGAGCGAGGACGTCCGGTCCACGATCTCCTCCACGTCGGCGTGCTCGCCGAGAGCGGCCCCGATGATCCGCGCGGTCTCGCGCATGTCGTCCTCGTCGAACCCGCGCATCGTCACCGCCGGGCTGCCGAGCCGGACGCCGGAGGCGACGGTCGGCGGACGCTCGTCGAACGGGACCGTGTTCCGGTTCACCGCGATCCGTACCTCGTGGAGCCGCTCCTCGCCCGCCTTCCCCGTCCACTCGGTCGACCGCAGATCGAGCTGGACGAGGTGCGTGTCCGTGCCCCCCGTGAGAACGTCGAGGCCGCCCGCGACGAGCTCGTCAGCGAGCGCGTCCGCGTTCGCGCGGATCCGGCGCTGGTAGTCCCGAAAGGCCTCGGTCGCCGCGATGCGGAAGCACGCCGCCTTGGCGCCGATCGTGTGCATGAGCGGCCCACCCTGATGCCCCGGGAAGTTGGCGCGGTCGATCGCCTGCGCGAACTCCTCCTTGCAGAGCACGAACCCCGAGCGCGGGCCGGCGAGCGTCTTGTGCGTAGTCGAGGTCACGAAGTGGGCGTGCTCGACCGGGTTCGGATGGAGCCCTGCCGCGACGAGCCCCGAGAAGTGAGCCATGTCGCACATGAGGAGCGCGCCCACCTCGTCCGCGATCTCGCGGAAGCGCCAGGCCTCGACCGTTCGCGGGTAGGCAGACCCGCCGCAGATGATCAGGCGCGGCCGATGCTCCTTCGCGAGGGCGAGCACCTCGTCGTAGTCGACGACGTTCGTCTCCCGGGAGACGCCGTAGTGGACGACGTGGTAGAGCCGGCCGGAGACGTTCACCTTCAGGCCGTGGCTCAGATGGCCGCCGTGGTCGAGGCGCAGCGAGAGGATGGTGTCGCCGGGCTCGAGCACCGCGAAGTAGACGGTCGTGTTCGCGGGCGCACCCGCGTGCGGCTGGACGTTCGCGTGCTCGGCGCCGAAGAGCGCCTTCGCGCGGTCGATCGCGAGCTGCTCGATCTCGTCGACGACCTCGCACCCCCCGTAGTAGCGGCGGCCCGGATAGCCCTCGGCGTACTTGTTCGTCGCGATGCTCCCGACCGCCTCGAGCATCGACGGCCACGCGAAGTTCTCCGACGCGATGAGCTCGACATGCGTCCGCTGGCGCTCGAGCTCGCGCTCGAGGAGCTCGGCGATGTCGGGATCGACGTCGGCGAGGCCCTGGGTCCGCAGGTCCTCGAACGTCAGCGGCGCGACGGCCATCGACGAGGATGCTAACGACCGAGGGCTGATGCGACTCGCGCGAGGGCCTCGCCGACAGGAACCGCGCCCTCGCGCAGGACGCGGGGCTCCGGGCCCGTGAGGTCGACCACCGTCGAGGGCGTTCCCGGAAGCAGGCCTCCGTCGACCGTCGTGCACGCGTCCCGGATCTCGGCCGGGACTTCGGCGAGGCTCCGCGGGTCGGTCCCGCCGTGGACGTTCGCGCTCGTGGCGGCGACGGCGCCGACGCGCTGGAGGAAGTCGAGCGCGACTCCGGCAACCACGGGAGCCCGGACGCCGATCGTGCCCGCGGCGACGCCGCCGAGGAGCGCGTAGCGCCGGCCGGGATCCGGCACGACGAGCGTGTACGGCCCGGGTAGGAGAGCTTCGACGACGGCACGTGGCGCTGCGTCGAGCTCGGGGAGAAGGTCGCGCAGCACGTCGACGCTCGACGCGACGAGCGCGATCGGCTGCTCGGGCGGCCTCCGCTTGAGCGGCCGAGAGCGCGGCGACCGCGAGCGCGTGGTCAGGAGCGCACGCGAGGCCGTAGACGGTGTCCGTCGGGAAGACGGCGAGCCGACCGC
Organism: uncultured Actinomycetes bacterium; assembly: GCA_963848725.1. Taxonomy (GTDB): domain Bacteria; phylum Actinomycetota; class Thermoleophilia; order Gaiellales; family Gaiellaceae; genus GMQP-bins7. Next base: position 21,412 of record CAWKEV010000055.1, read on the forward strand.
CGCTGATCGCCTCGGCAGCCCGCTCGACCTCCGCGCTCATGCTCGGCCGTCGACGACCCTGTGGCGTCCCGCCAGATCGCGCGTGGCGGTGACGTCCAGGTAGCCGCAGTCGCAGAGGAGCGCCGCGACCTCGTGCGCTTTCGTCTCGGCGACCTCGAGGACGAGCGCGCCTCCCTCACCGAGCACGGCCAGCGCTCCCCGAGCCACGGCCTCCGTCGCTCCGCCCACGTCCACGAGCGCGGCGCGGGGCTCCCACTCGCGCACCTCGGGCTGGAGCGCGTCTACCTCGTCCGGCGAGACGTACGGCGGGTTGGAGACGACGAGGTCCCACGGGCCGGCCGGAAGGGGCCCGAACAGGTCACCGAGCTCGAAGACCACGTCGAGACCCGTGCGTGCGGCGTTCTCACGGGCAACCGTGAGGGCGTCCTCGGACACGTCGATCCCGACCACGCGCGCACCCCGGTGCTCGTCCGCGAGCGCGAGCGCGATCGCACCGCTCCCGGTCCCGACGTCGAGGACGCGCGGTCGGTCGCTGGCGCGGATCAGCTCGAGGCAGCGCTCGACCACGACCTCGGTCTCCGGCCGCGGCACCAGCACGCGCGGGTCGACTGCGAGCGTGAGGCGCCGGAAGCCCCACTCGCCGAGGACGTACGCGAGAGGCTCACGCGCCTCCCGTCGAACGACGAGCGCCTCGAGCGCTGCGAGCTCGTCGGGTGAGAGCTCCCGCCGGCCGTTCGCACGGACCTCGGAGCGAGACAGCTCGAGGACGTCGCCGAGCAGCAGCTCCGCGTCGACCCGAGGGCTTTCACAACCCGACTCTCCGAGTCGCGCGGTGGATCTCGCAAGCGCGCCGTGAACCGTGGCCTTCGGCTCGGTGTCTGACACCGACGCCGTTTCTTTGGCTTGGTCGAGGGGAGCGGTGTCAGACACCGGAGTTACGCCCGCCGTTTCAGCCGGCGGCGACCGCGAGCGCCCTCCGCCGCTCCTCCGCCTGGAGGGCGTCGGTGAGCTCGTCGAGCTCACCCTGGAGGACGTGGTCGAGCCGGTGGATCGTGAGCTTGATCCGGTGGTCGGTCACGCGGTTCTCGGCGTAGTTGTAGGTACGGATCTTCTCTGCCCGCTCGCCGGTCCCGATCTGCGAGCGCCTCGCCGCCGCGAGCTCTGCCTCACGCCGCTCGCGCTCTGCCTCGTACAGCCGGGCACGAAGGACGCGCATCGCCTTCTCGCGGTTCTGGAGCTGTGAGCGCTCGTCCTGCATCGCGACGGCGATGCCCGTCGGGAGATGGGTGATGCGGACGGCCGAGTCCGTCGTGTTCACGCTCTGCCCGCCCGGACCGGTCGAGCGGTAGACGTCGATCTTCAGGTCCTTGTCCTCGATCGCGACCTCGACCGCCTCGACCTCGGGCATCACCGCGACGGTCGCGGTCGAGGTGTGGATCCGCCCCTGAGACTCGGTCTCGGGCACGCGCTGCACGCGATGGGTCCCGCCCTCGTACTTGAAGACCGAGAACGCGCCTTGCCCTTTCACCGCAAAGACGACCTCCTTGAAACCGCCCGCCTCGTTCTCGCTCGACGACAGCATCTCGGTCTTGAATCCGCGCCGCTCCGCGTAGCGCGTCAGCATGCGGTCGAGATCGCCCGCCCAGAGCGCGGCCTCGTCGCCCCCCACGCCCTGGCGGATCTCCACGATCACGTCCTTCTCGTCGGCCGGATCGTTCTCCACGAGCGCGAGCTTGAGCGCGTCCTCGAGCCGGTCGACCTCGGTCTCGTACTCGGCCGAGAGCGACTGCAGCTCCGGATCGTTCCGGGCGGCGTCGAGGTCGGCGCTCGCCTGGCGCCACGCGTCGGCGAGCTTCTTCGGCCCCTCGAGCTCCTTCAAGCGGCGTCCCGCAGTCGCGACCTGGTTCCGGTCGTTGTAGACGGCAGGGTCCGACATGCGCTCCTGCGCCTCCTGGTAGGAGCGGTCGAGCTCCTCGACGAGCCTGTCGATCGCGGCCATCGACCCGATGGTAACCCGGCCGCCGACGGCGAAATTCAGGCGAGAGCTGCGTCGAGCGTGATCTCGGGCACGCCCGCGAGAGCCTTCGACACGGGACAGCCCGCCACCGCCGCCTCCGCCGCCTGCACGAATCCCGCCTCGTCGAGACCCGGGACGTTCCCGCGCACGGTCAGCGCGATCGCCGTGATCCCGGTGCCTGGCACGAACGTCACCGTCGCCGACGTCTGCAGCGAGTCCGCCGGAGTGTTCGCCTGAGCGAGGCCGTGGGACAGCGCCATCGAGAAGCAGGCGGCGTGGGCGGCGGCGATGAGCTCCTCGGGGCTCGTGCGCCCGTTCGGATCCTCCGCGCGCGAGGCCCAGGTGACGTCGAGCGGGCCGAACGCTCCGCTCCCGACGCTGTCGATCGTGCCCTCCCCGTCCATGAGCGAGCCTCGCCAGGTCACGTTCGCAGTGCGGTCAGTCGCCACGTGCTCCTCCTCCGTCGAGCGTCGCTTCGACGGTCACGGTAGCGCTCGCCCTGATGAGCGCGGAGAACGGACAACCCGCGTCGGCGGCCTCCGCCGCCTGCGCGAAGCCGGCCTGATCGCCGCCGGGCACGACGCCGCGCGCCGAGATCGCGGACGCGACGATTCGGTGTCCGAGCCCATCGACCTCGTCCATCGTGACGGTGCAATGCACGGCGAGCCGCTCGGGCGGCAGGTCGACACGCGCCAGCTCGCTCCCGAGCGAGGTGACGAAACACGTGGCGTGGGCGGCGGCGAGGAGCTCCTCGGGGCTCGTCTTGCCCCCCGGGTCTGCGACGCGCGACGCGATCGTCGTGGGCAGCGAGAAGGCGCCGGAGCTGGCGGCCGTCACGACCCCCGAGCCTCGGGCGACGGTTCCCTCCCAGACGATGTCGGCCTCGCGGACGATCCGAGGCACGTCTCAGGCCATCACTTCCACGCGCGCCTCGCGGCGCCGCTCGTCGGGGGTCTCCGACTCCTCGTGCTCGATCACGCGCCGCAACGCGCGGATCGAGACCTCGACCTGGTCGTCCGTCGGCTCGCGCGTCGTCAGCCGCTGGAGCCAGAGGCCGGGCGCGAGAATCGTCATCAGGACCCGGTTCGACTGGTGCTTGCCCGCGAAGCGGATCACCTCGTAGGCGAGGCCGGCGATGACAGGAAGCAGGAGGATCCGGCTCGCGATCAGCCAGTACCAGACCGGCCGGCCCACGAACGCGAACACGAACACCGCGATCACCATCACCCATAGCAAAAACGCGGTCCCGCAACGTGGATGAATCAAGCTGAACTTCTGCACATTCGTGGGCGTGAGGTCGGCGCCGGCCTCGAGCGCGTTGATCGTCTTGTGCTCCGCCCCGTGGTACTGGAAGACGCGCCGCAGGTCGGGCAGGAACGAGATGAGGACGATGTAGCCGATCAGGACCGACACGCGGATCGCGCCCTCGACGACGACGAACAGGCCCGTCGAGTCGATCGGCAGCCAACTCGTGACGAGCACCGGGCCGACCTTGAAGAGCATGAGTGCAAACGCGATCGCGATGGTGAAGGAGAAGATGATCTGACCGCGGCTGATCTGCGTCTGGATCTCGCCGTGCTCGTCCTTCTCCTGCGTCATCACGTTCGCGGAGATCGAGAGCGCACGAAATCCGATCGCCAGCGACTCGCCGAGCGCGATGACCCCCCGTACGATCGGCAGCCGCCAGAGACGGCGGCGCTGCATCGGCGAGCTGATCTCCTGGACGACCTCGGTGATGTCGCCCTCGGGCGTCCGGATGGCGACGGCCCAGCTCGAGGGACTGCGCATCATGACGCCCTCGAGGACGGCCTGGCCGCCGTAGGCGATAGGCATGGTCTACCCGCGGCGGGCGCCGCCGGCCTTCTCGAGCCGGCGCTGGAACCGCTCCACCCGACCGCCCGTGTCCACGAGCTTCTGCTTGCCCGTGTAGAAGGGATGGCACTCGGCGCAAATCTCGACGTGGAGCTCCGGCTTCGTGGAGCGCGTCCAGAAGTCGTTGCCGCACGAACACGTGACGTGCGCGAGGACGTAGTCGGGATGGATTCCGGCCTTCATGGGCTAGCCAGGATACCAGCGGCGATCGGCCCGGCGACGTTCCCGCCCGAGACGACGCAGACCGTCTTTCCGCCCTCGACCTTCCCCGAGAGCACGGCCGCGACGGCCGCCGCACCACCGGGCTCGCATGCGAGCTTGGCCCGCGAGTAGAGCAGCCGGAACGCGCGAGCGATCTCGTCGTCGCTCACGAGGACGACCTCGACCCCGAGCGCGCGGCATGCGGAAACCGAGAGCTCGCCCGCGAACGGCGCGTTCAGGGCCTGGGCGAACGAGTCGGTAGCGACGGGTACGGACCCGCCGGCCTCGAGCGCGGCGTGGAGCGCGCGCGACCCCTCCGGCTCGACGCCGACCACCCGGACGCCCGCGGGGACGCAAGCCGAGGCGATCCCACCGATGAGCCCTCCTCCGCCCACCGGGACCACGATCGTCTCGGAATCCGGCACGTCCTCGAGGATCTCGAGCCCGACCGTCCCCTGTCCCGCGAGCACGAGCGGATCGTCGAATGGGTGCACGAACGTCCTGCCGGTCGCCGCGCGCAGCTCCTCGAGGCGGCGAAACGCGTCGGCGGGATCCACCGCCTCCAGGTCGACCTCTGCGCCGTACGCGCGTGTCGCCTCGACCTTCGAGGGGTCGGCGTCCCGCCACATGACGAGAACGGCGTCGATGCCCTCGCCTGCGGCGCCCCACGCGACGGCCTGGGCGTGGTTCCCGGCGGAGACCGAGATCACGCCGGCGGCGCGCTCCTCGGCCGTCAGCGATGCCAGCTTGTTGAGGACGCCCCGCGGCTTGAACGAGCCCGTGCGCTGGAAGAGCTCCGCCTTCAGGAAGAGACCGTCCGCGAGGCTCCGCGCCGAGAACGTCGGCGTGCGATGCAGGCGCCCCGCGATCACGTCGGCCGCGCGCTCGACGTCCTCGCGCGAGATGAGAGCGGCCCGCACGCTCCGATCGTACGGGAACCCCGGCGGCATCTCGCGCGTCCGCAGGGCGTGCGTCTCGCGCTCGCCGCGCACGCAATCTCGGCTCGTCGACGATGATCCGGCGAGGTAGCGGCTCGTGGGTCGACGGAGCAGAATGCCCGCGTGGCCGTCGACCCGGCTGAGCGCCCGATCCACCTGATCGTCGCCGACAGCGACCTCACACGGACGCGGCTCACCGTCGTCTTCAGGCTCTTCCTCGCGATCCCGATCCTGGTCTGGGTCGGCCTCCGCGGGATCGCCGCGTTCGTCGTGTCGTTCGTCATGTGGCTCGCGGTCCTCATCAACGGCGAGGCCCCGGAAGGCATCCACTCGTTCGTCGCGAGCTACGTCCGCTACTCGACGCAGGTGGGGGCGTACGTCCTGCTCGCCGCCGACCCGTATCCGTGGTTCCGCGTCCACGACGACTACCCCGTCGACGTCCGGATCGCGCCGCCGCAGCGCCAGAGTCGCTGGACCGGCTTCTTCCGCTTCTTCCTGGCGCTGCCGGCCTTGATCCTCGGAGCCGCGCTCGGCGGGGGCTTCGCCTCCGAGCAGCCCACGGGCACCTGGGGGTCGCGCGGAGGAGGCGACTTCGCGGCCTACTCGGCGGTCTCGATCGGCGGCGCGGCAACCGCCGCGGCCGTCCTGATCTGGTTCGTCGCCCTCGCGCGGGGGCGCGCGGCTTCCGGCCTGCGCGACCTCGTCGCCTACGCGCTCGGCTACAACGCCCAGGCGAGCGGCTACCTGCTCCTCCTCACCGGCACGTATCCGAGCTCCGACCCGGCGCTCCTCGATCCTCGTCCGGAGCTCCCCGACCATCCGATTCAGATGGTCGTGACGGAAGATCTCGAGCGGTCGCGCGTCACCGTCTTCTTCCGCCTCTTCCTGGCGATCCCGCACCTCGTCTGGGTGATTCTGTGGGGGATCGCTGCCCTCCTGGCGGCGATCGTCGCCTGGGTCGCGGCGCTCGTGACCGGACGCGTACCACTCGGGCTCCACCGGTTCCTGGCCGCATACGTCCGGTACGTGGTGCACCTCGGGGCGTTCCTCACCCTCGTCGGCGGGAAGTTCCCCGGCTTCACCGGGAAGGAGGGCTCGTACGGCATCGACGTCCACATCGCAGGGCCCGAGCAGCAGCACCGGCTGAAGACCCTCTTCCGCCTCTTCCTCGCGATCCCCGCCCTCCTTGTCTCGTCCGCCCTCGACGGCGTGCTGTTCGTCGTCGCGCTTCTCGGCTGGTGGTACGCCCTCTTCACCGGCCGGATGCCGGACGGCCTACGGAACCTCGGAGCCGCGTGCCATCGCTACAGCGCACAGACCCGCGCCTACCTGCTCCTCGTCACCGACCACTACCCGTACGGCTCGCCGGTGCTCGAGGGTCGCCCCAGTCCTGAGCTCGAGGAGCCCGCGGCTCTCCCACCGACCCCGGCGCCCGGGGACGCGTTCTGAGGTTCGGCGTTCGGGTCCTGGTGCTCGCGGCGCTCGTCGCGGGCGCGGTGCTCCTACTCCCTTCAGCCGTTCCCGACGACCTCACGCTTCCCCACGTCGACGTCGGCAGTGTGTTCGGCGCGGAGAGGGTCGCCCGGGCGGCGCGCTACGAGCGGTTCCTCTACCTCGACTGGGTGCTTGCGCAGATCGCGCTCTTCGCCGTGCTGGTCGTCTACGCGCGGCGCGGTGCGGCCTACGTGCGCGAGTCGGCGGCGGGCCCGATCGGCACGGGGATGCTCCTCGGGATGCTCGGGCTGGCGTTCGTCTGGCTCGTCGGGCTCCCCTTCCGGCTCGCCGGGCATTGGTGGGACCGCCGCTACGGCCTGACACACCTCGACTACCTGTCGTGGATCTTCCAGGACTGGACGGTCCTCGCGGCGGAGTTCCTCTCCATCTGCTTCGCGCTCCTCGTCGTGATGGGCCTCGCACGCCGGCTCGGCGAGCGCTGGTGGCTCCCCGGGGCTGCGGTCTTCGTCGGGGTCGGCGCCCTCTTCACGTTCGTGTCGCCGTATCTCGACTACACGACGAAGCCGCTCGAGAACCCGCAGCTCGTCGCGGCCGCGAAGCGCTTCGAGTCCGATCAGGGAGTGGGCCACGTGCCGATCCGGGTCGAGGAGGTTTCGAACGACACGGCCCAGGCGAACGCCTTCGCCTGGGGGCTCGGGCCGTCCCGGCAGGTCGTCGTGTGGGACACGATCCTCCACCCGCCGTTCACGACCCGCGAGCAGGAGGTCGCGATCGCGCACGAGATCGGCCACCACTCGAGCAAGCACTTGCCGAAGGGCATCGGGTGGTTCGCGATCTTCGCCATCCCGGGCGCCTGGATCCTCATGCGCGCGACCCGAAGCCGCGGTGGGATGGGCCAGGCGGAGGCGGTCCCGCTCGCGCTCGTCGTCGTCGCCGCGCTGCAGCTCGCCGCAGCGCCGGCGCAGAACTGGATCTCGCGGCGGATGGAGGCCGAGGCCGACTGGAAGGCGCTCCAGTCGACACACGACCCGGCAGCTCTCCAGAGCTTGATGGTCGCGTTCGCCAAGACGTCGCTGATCGACCCGAGCCCGCCCGGCTGGGCCGACTTCATGCTCGGAACGCATCCGACGCTCGAGCAGCGCGTCGCGATGGCGAAGGCCTGGGCCGCCCGCTACGGCCGCTGAGACGGGCCGCGCGGTTAGGAAGTGTCGGGGGTCGGACTTCGCGGACTAACTGCAAGGTCCACGAAGTCCGACCCCGACACCTCCCGTCCCTACGTCACCTCACGAGCGGCGCGCGTAGCGGTCACCCGTGAGCGTTGAGGTCGAGGGTGCAGGTCTTGTCTTCGGGGACCTTGGTGTTCGTCCCCGAAGACAAGACCTGCACCCTCGTCAACCGTGGCTACGTCAGGGTGTACTCAGACCGGACCCGCCCTCGGGAGGCGTCAGCCTTCCGCCCTTGGCGCTGATGGCGCCGCACTGGACGCAGTTCGACGGCGTCACGAGGACGGTCACCGTCCCGTCGCCGTGGTCGCTCCCGATGTCGTAGACGTGCGCTGGGCACATCCACGACCACGCCTCGGCCACGGGCCGGCGCACGCGATGGGCGACCTGGATGTGGCTCGGCTGGTCGTCGCGGGTCCGGTTCCCGGATGCGAAGACGGACGACAGCTTGTCGAAGAGGTAGCGGCCGTCCGGCTTCGGGTAGCGCTTCGCGCGCCCGGTCTTGGTGAGCGGCGCGGCCGCGTTCGGATGCGTCGCCATGCGGCCGTTCGGCGAGCGGCCCTTGGTCAGGGTCATCGCCGTCGCGAGCGCACCGCCGACGTAGAAGCCGTGCTCGAACGCCTGGCGCATGTTCCGGACCTCGTACAGCTCCTTCCACATGCGCGTTTCCCGGAGCGCCACGTCGTACGAGTCGAGCGCGCCGGCGCGGTGAGTGACCTCGCCCTTGCGGAGGGCGTGGAACGCAGCCTCGGCGGCGAGACGGCCCGACTCGATCGCATGGTGGATCCCCTTCAGCCGCGGCACGTTCACGAGCCCCGGCCCTTCGCCGACGAGCAGGAGGCCCGGCGCGTTGAACCGCCGCGGGAGCGAGTGATAGCCGCCTTCGGTGATCGTCTTCGCGCCCCAGCCGATGCGCTCGCCGCCGCCGATGATCTTCCACACGAGGCGATGGGTCTTGAACTCCTGGAGCACGTCGTGCACCGAGAACTGGACGTCGCGCGCCTCGAGCCCCGCGACGAAGCCGATCGAGACGAGGTCGTCGCCCATCGGGTAGATGAACGAGCCGCCGAACTCGCCGTAGCCGCCCATCGTCCGGAGCGGCCAACCCATCGTGTGGACGATGCGGCGGAGCGGGCGCTGCACGCGCCACACCTCCTTCACGCCGAGCGCCCAGATCTGCGGGTTCGCGCCCTCGAGGCCGAAGTAGTCGATCGCCGCCCCCGTCAGGAGCCCCTGCGACCCCTCAGCGAGGACGGTGAGATCGGCGACCACGTCCGATCCCGCCTCGAAGGTCGGGAGCGGCTTCCCGTCGCGGCCTCTCCCCCGGTCTCCCGTGCGCACGCCGCGGACGAGCCCGTCCTTGACGAGGAGCTTCGTCGCGGCCGTCTCGGGGAGGATCGCGACGCCGAGCGCCTCCGCCTGCTCCGCGAGGAAGCGGCCGAGCTGGGAGACCGAGACGACGTGGTTGCCGTGGTTCCGCATCGTCGGCGGCGCGGGGATCCGGATCGACGAGCGGCGCGTGAGCACGTACACCGCCTCGCCCGGGATCTCGCCGTAGGTCGGGATGTCCGCCATCGTCAGCTGTCCGCGGAAGAGCTCGCGGAGCGCACGCGGGTTCACGACGGCGCCCGAGAGGAGATGCGATCCGGGCTGCTTCCCCTTCTCGAGCACGGCGACCGGAACGTCGCCGAGGCGCTCGCGGACCTCGGGGTGCTCCTCGAGGAGCTGGCCGAGCCTGATCGCGCACGCGAGCCCGCCGGGGCCGGCGCCGACGACGAGGATGCCCACGTCGATCCGCTCGTCCGGCGGATCGCTCGGCGGAGCGATCGCGTCGATGTCGCCGAACGGTGGTGGGAAGTCGATCGGCCGCGTCATCGCTAGCCCCGCGCGCGAACGAGCTCGGTCAGCTTGGGGACGACCTGATTGAGGTCGCCGACGACGCCGAAGTCGCAGAAGTCGAAGATCGGAGCGTTCGCGTCCTTGTTCACCGCGACGATCGTGCCGGACCCCTGCATCCCGACCTTGTGCTGGATCGCGCCCGAGATCCCGCATGCGATGTAGAGGCGCGGCGAGACCGTCTTCCCCGTCTGCCCGACCTGCGTCGCGTACGGGTACCAGCCGGCGTCGACGACCGCGCGCGTCGCGCCGACCGCTCCTCCGAGGGCCGACGCCAGCGCCTCCAGGAGCCCGAATCCCTCGGGCGAGCCGAGGCCCCTACCGCCGGCGACGATGATGTCCGCGTCCTCGATCGACGGACCGCTCGAGTCCTCCTCGGTCTGCTCGATCAGGGTCGCCAGCCCCGAGAAGTCCGCGTACGAGACACTCCCGAGCTCCTCCACCGGGGCGGAGCCGCCGCTCTCGACCGGCTCGAGCGCTCCCGAGCGCACGAGCCCGATGCGCGGCGTGCTCGTCCAGCCAACCTCCGCGACGACCGTGTCGCCGAGCGCCGGCCGCTTGCCGACGAGCTCTTCGCCGCGGAGCTCGAGGTCGACGAGGTCCCAGTTGAGCCCGGCGTCGAGGCGAGCTGCGAGCCCGGCGGCGACGTCGGACGCGAGGACCGAGGCGCCGAAGAGAACGGTGTCCGCGCCGCTCGTTCCGACGAGCGACTCGAACGCGTCCACCCGCGGCTGCGGAAGCGGGGTCGCGAGCGCGGCGTCCTCCGACGCGTACACGCTCGAGGCGCCGAAGCCTCCCGCCCGCGTCGCGAGCTCCAGCGCGCCCTCCCCGAGGACGACGCCCGCGGCCTCGCCCAGCGTGGCGGCCTTCGCGAGCACGCCGAGCGCGCCCTTCTCGAGCTCGCCCGCCGAGTGCTCGAGGAAGACGAGCGACTTCAGAGGAGCCGCCTCTCGACCACGTAGTCGAGGATCTTCTGCGCCGCCGTACCGTCGTCCTCGATCTTGACCTGGTCGCCGCGCGTCGGCGGGGGGCCGAGCTCGAGGACGGTGGTCTTCGCTCCGGCTTCACCGGCGCGCGCGGCATCGAGCCCGAGGTCGGCGAGCGTGAGCGTCTCCTGCGGCTTCGACTTCGCGCCCATGATCCCCTTGAGCGAGGGGTAACGCGGCTCGTTGATCGCGTCCGAGACCGCGACGACGGCCGGGAGCGGCGCCGAGATCGTGTCGTAGCCGTGCTCGGTCTGGCGTCTCCCGACGACGTTCTCGCCCTCGAGCGCGAGCGAGGCGGCCTGCGAGATCACGGGCCGTCGCAGCCGCTCGGCGACCGCGGCCCACAGCACCGCGCCGTCGCCGTCGTTCGAGGCCTGCCCGAGGAGGACGAGATCCGGCTGCTCGCGCTCGAGCGCCGCCGCGAGCACGTAGCTCGTGCCGAGAAGGTCGGAGCCGGCCGCGCCATCGTCCGTCACGAGGATCGAGCGGTCCGCCCCCATCGCGAGCGCCTTTCGGATCGACTCGGCCGCCTTCTCCGGGCCGAGCGAGACGAGCACGACCTCCCCGTCTCCCTGCGTCTCCTTGATCCGGAGCGCCTCCTCGACCGCGTTCAGGTCGGTCGGGTTAAGCGCCGCCTCGCCGGACCGGTCGAGCCGTTTCGTGTCCGGGTCGATCCGCTTGTGGACGGTCGCGTCGGGCACCTGCTTGACGCAGACGGCGATCTTCATCGGCGCTGACTCTATCGGCGTGGTCGACCGACTCCTCGCCCAACCCGCACGCCGTCGACCGCTCCGAGCCGCACAAAGAGGCTCGTCCATCGCGCGCCACATACCCGTCCACGACAAGCCGACTAGCTGACGCGCCTGCGCAGCAAAAGGGTCTCGTCTAGACGCGTAGCCGCATCGTGGTTCGCGGCAATCATCGCCTCCTCGAACCGTCGCCTCCGGGAACTCACGCGATTCGCGCAACTACCGTCGGCGACGCGGCGGGAGTATCAACCGACGACGACCCACGGCGTTACGGCCAACATGCCGACCGTCGACGGTGTGTTCTCCGAGCTCGATCTGCAATCGCAATCTCCACGACGAAGGGCATAGCTCTGCACTTCCAACCGCGATTCCGCTGATCTCGGCTACGGATTCTCGAGACGTACAGGACCCTCCGTGACCCGGTACAGGGTCAAATCAACACCCGGAGCCTTTGCGACCACGACGCCCGCGATCCGCGGCCCGTCACTGAGCACGTAGTGAACACGGAGCGGCTCGCCGCTATCCAACGTCACGACCCCGTGCCGAAGCCGGACCCTCGTCTGAGGCAGGTTGTAGAGCATCGGCTCCTTTGAGTAGTAGACCGTCCCGACGCTCCTATTGAAGAACTCGTTTACCCAGACTCGACGTGATCGAGACGTCTCCGACTCGAGTCCTGTCCACAAGACCGCGACATGAGCGTTGCGCCCAACGGCGCGGTCGATCCAGCCGGTGTCCGCATTCCCGACCCCCGCTGCCAAGGCATCCTGGGAACGCGACTCGAAGCCACCCCAGATGATGAGCGTCGTCAGGATCAGATACGCGATGATCGGCGCGACCAGACGACCGCGATCTCTCACGAGGAGCGCCAGCAAACCGAGCACGCCGACGAACGTGAGGGCGAGAGCCGTGACCGCAGGCCCCCAAAGCGTTCGGGTGTAGAGCCATGGGACAAGTGTCGGGGCGCTCGCGAACACGTGAGCGTTGAGAACGCGATGGACCACAAGGATCAGCGGCAAGGCGACGGCAAGCGCTGCGAAGAGGCGCGCCGTACGTCCGGACTTGCTTGCTGGAGCTTCGACCCAGACCAGGAACGCGATGAGTACGAGCGGCTGGACGTAGAACATGTAACGCTCCTGCACGCGGTCGACCCCGGGTTGCGTGGCGAAGACCGCGGAGAGGAGCACGAGACAGCTCGTGGTCGCGATCGTCACGATGATGAAGGCGCGAACTGCGGCACTCGCCCTTCGACGCAGTCCGGAGGCGAGTAGAACCAGGGCCACGAACGGAGCCACCCCGACTGCGAGGTCGAGCACCGCGACGTGGTAGACGAGCCAGGCCGGCAAAGACAAGGGTCTCAGTCGACCGGCGATGTAGTCGAAACGCTCGGAAGACGACCCGCCTGCAGCCCCTTGCGACCCGACCACGTCGGCGACTGCAGCACCGGCGAAGACGAGGGCAGAGATGACGATCGTCGGTCGATATACCGCGAGCTTCGAAGAGAGAGCTCTCCATCCGAACGTGCCACGGACGCTGAGCTCGACGATGGAATAAGTGACGACGGCCGAGACCAACACAGGGACGAGCACGACGGCTTGCGCTCGTACGAGGCAAGCGATCCCGATGACCAACAGCACCTCGAGTTGACGACGAAGCGAAGGTGCTTCGAGAACGCGCAGCATCGTGAGTGCGCAGAGAAGGAAGATGGGATAGGCGAGGCTCTCGGTCATGACCCGAGACGAGAACGCGACTCCTGGGATGAGGAGGCTGAGCGCAGCCGCAATGCAGGCCGAGCGTTGATGGACGACCCGGCGCGCGATCAGATATGTCGGGATCGCCGCAAGCGAGATCACGACGCTGTTCACCACCTTCACGGCTGCGTACGCAGTCGGGAGGGAGGGGATCCGGTAGACGGGAGCGATCAGGAGCGCGTAGAGCGGTCCGTACGTCAGGCCAGCGAAAGGCACATCGCGTACGAGGAGGCGGCCTGACGACCCGATGCTCTTCGCGAGCTCGGAGTAGATGATCTCGTCGGGAAAGATCGCCGGTGCAGAGACGGTCGATGCCACGACGATCCGTAGGACCGCGGAAACTGCGACCATCCCCGACAGCCACACAGCTGCGGGGACACGCGCGGCCGCGGAAGCTGCCCATCCGCGCGTGTCCAGCGGGGCATCGATGGCAACCGGCTCGTCCATCACACGTTGATGATGATGACCCCCGTCGCGGTCATCCATACCCCGGAGGACGGGATCGTCCAAGCCGATGGGACGATGGCCATCGATCACAGTCGGCGTCGAACCGCGCAGGAGCCAACGGCCGACGCCGCGGGCAAGATCCGCACGTGGCGCCTCCCGGTCTCTCGATCCTCATGCCCGTTTTCAACGAGCGGACGACCGTCGAGGCGGCGATCGGGGACGCACTCGGCGCCGAGCTTCCGGTCGACGGCCGGCAGCTCGTCGTCGTCGACGACGGGTCGACGGACGGGACGGGCGAGCTGCTCGACGAGCGCAACTGGCCCGGCGAGGTGCGGGTCGTCCATCACGAGCGAAACCGCGGGAAGGGTGCGGCGGTGCGCACCGCACTCGAGCATGCGACCGGCGAGTTCTCGGCCATCTTTGACGCCGACCTCGAATACCCGGCGGGCGAGCTCGCGAACGTCCTCCAACCGCTCGTCTCGGGGGAGGCGAAGGTGGTCTTCGGCACGCGGGCGTGGACGTCCCAGTCGTCGTTCAGCTTCTGGTACGTGATGGGGAACAAGTCCGTTACCTTCGCGACCAATCTCCTCTACAACTGCTGGATCTCGGACGTCATGACCTGCTACAAGGCCATGCGCACGGAGCTCTTCCGATCGCTCCCGCTCCGCGAGCGCGGGTTCGCGATCGAGCCGGAGATCGCAGCACGCGTGCTCCGCGCCGGCGAGCGGATCCACGAGGTGCCGATCTCGTATCGCGCTCGGTCGCGCGAGGACGGGAAGAAGCTCACCTCCGTCGACGGGCTGCGCGTGCTGCGGACGCTCCTCCGCTGCCGCGTCCTGTAGCCGCGACGGACTCCCCTACGGCCGTCGCCAGAGCTGGGCGCTGAGCCGCGAGCCGAACCGGAGCATCTCGACCCGTCGGTCGCCGACGAGGCCGATCTCCCTGCGGTCGACCGGCGTCATGTCCTGCTTCTCCTGCGACCACCAGAGAACCCACACCGTTCCCGCCGTCGATCCACTCACCGGGTGTACGCCGTAGTACGTCGCCGCCGGCTCTGCCTGCCACGGGGCGACGACGATGGGCGCGTCGCCGTGCCGCGCGACGACTGTCGCAACCGCATCACGCCAGTCCTCGCCGTGCCAGTTGCCATGCCTACCGGTCGAGTACCACTGCCCCAGACCGATGCCTGTCGCTACGACGGCGGCAGCGACGAGCCCGGCCGTCGACCGTCTCCCGAGGCCGACGATCGCGACTCCGCCGAGGAGCGCGAACGCGGGCGCGGCCACGATCAGGTACCGGTCGAGGTAGATCGGTCGCATGATCGAGACTGCCAGCGCGACGGCGAACGGCGCCAGAGCCCACGTTCCGAGCCAGACGGCGAGATCACGATCCGATCGGCTGGACAGCACCCAGAGCCCGAGGGCGGCTAGGAGCACGCCGAGGCCCGCGGCGCCCGACACGTCGAGGAAGGCATGAGCCGCAGTGCCGGGTGACGGACGCTTCAGCCAGTCGATGGCGACACCCTGCCCGGTCGATCGCATCGCGATCTGGGCCGCCCACGGGACCCCGAGGGCCATCACGATGACGGCGGCGAGTAGCCCGTGCGGTCGGACCCGCTCGCGCCGCTGCGCGGCGAGCACGAGCTGCGCCGGAGCGAGGAGGAAGCCGCCGACCGGATGCCAGACGACGACGAATGCGAAGGCGAGGCCGTACGCGGCCCAGGCTTCCCGGGTACCGCGCTCGAGCGCGCGGAGCAGCAGGAGCGTCGCGACGAGGCTCACTGCGAGCAGCAGCGTGTATCCCCGTGCCTGCTGCGACCACTTGACGACGAAGGGGCTCGTCGCGAGCAGAAGACCACTCGCGAGGGCGACCGATCTTCCGAAGAGGCGATGCCCGAGAACGACGAGCAAGCCGCAGGCGAGCATCGAGCCGACGACCGACGGGAAGCGCAGGTCCCACCCGGAGGACCCGACGAAGTGCATCCACGGCCACTCGACTGAGTAGTAGAGCCAGTGATACCCGTCTGTGAAGGTCGCGATTGGGTTCCCAGTCGCGGTGAGCGACTCGTCCAACCACAGCGAAGGCGTTCCCAGTCGGATCAGCCCGAGGACGAGCGCGACGGCACCAACGATGGTGATGTCGAGCGCGAGGGTGCCCGAGCGTACTCGATCGAGCCAGGACCGAGCGGCGGCCCCGACCGGCACGGCGTCGATCGACCGGGCGGTGTCATCCATCGCCGACCTCGACCACAGGTGCTTGGACTCGTGGCGCAGCTCGCACCGCGTGCACCGTCCTGCGGAGGATCAGCGCGCCTCCGACGAGGGTCGTCGGGACGTACCACACGGCTTGCATGAGCACGCCGAAGGCGAGCGCTTCGTTGGCTCCCACCCCGAAGAGCGCGAGCGAGGAGACCGCAAGCCACTGGTAGGTGCCGATGAACCCGGGCGAGGAAGGAATCGCGACGCCGAGGTTGATCACCGCGGCGACGAGTACCGTCTCGAGGAGCGAGAGTTCGATTCCGAGTGCGCGCGCGACGAGCCAGGCCGAAGTTGCCCAGATCGCCCAGGCGAACACGCTGAGCAGGGCGAGAGCTGCGGTACGCCGACGGCCGAGCGGTGCGGAGAGACCCTCGAGGGTGTCCCGCACGAGTCGCCTGACGAGCGCGCGGTCGGTGCGCCGGTCGCGCGACCGGCGGCGCGTGTACGCGCGCGCAGCACCGAGCGCCAGGCCGACGAGCACGAGCAGCACGAGACCTCCGAACGCGATCCGACGGAGCCACTCGGCGCTCGCGACGAACGGGAGCGAGACGGCCAGGGCGAAGACGAGCGCGAAGACGTCGAACGCTCGATCGACGAGCACGGAGGCGAACGCCCGCCCGCCCGGTATTCGCGCCGCAACCTGGAGCCAGCGTGCCCGGAGGAGGTCGCCGACGCGACCGGGCAGGACGTTGTTCACGGCGACGCCGCTCACGACCATCTCGCAGAAGAGGGCCGTCGACACATCCGGCGTCCGTGCGATCGCCCGCCAGCGCGTCGCCTGGACGACGTAGACGCCGGCCATCGCGACGACCGCGAGCAGCACGGGCGCGAGCTTGGCCGTGGTCAGGACCGACCACACTTCCCCTGGATCGGCGTGGCGGAACGCCAGCCAGAGGAAGAGCGCCGACACCGGTACGCCGACGAGCAGTCCCACCAACAGCGCGCGGCTCCGGAGCGCGGCTCGAATCCCGCCCGAGCTCGCGGCGCACGACTGCCGACCGCATCGTCAGGAATCATGTTACGACTCTTCGTCCGTTGACCGCGTGCTCCTTGAACGAGAACGACTCCCGCGAGCGCGATCGCGAGCAGGATCCTCGCCACGCCGTCGTGGTGTCCTGCCGGCAGGGATGAGCCAGAAGATCCACAGGAGAGCCCACGGCCACGACAGCCGCGGCCGTGCGAGCGCCAGTGGAACGATGAGGAGCGCGAAGTAGTGGAGCCAGACGATGGGCGTCAGGGCGAGCGAGGCGACGAGCGCGACCGAGAACGTCGTGCGCTCGTCCTCGCCGCGTCGGGCGAGGGCGACGACGCATGCAAGCAACGACAGGCCCACGAGCCCACGAGAGCGCTGCCGCGGCGGATCCGGGACAGGCCGAGATGGACGCCGAGCGCGACGAGCGACAGCCCTTGCGTCCCGAACGATCTCGGCGAGCTTGCGGGCAAGCTCCGGGTAGTCGGCAAGCCCGTCGAACCCGATCGCCGCCCAGGCCCCGAGCGTGATCGCGGCCGCGAGCGCCGCGGCGGCGCACGCCGCCGCGAAGCGGCGCGTTGCGGCGAGCCAGACGACCAGCGGCCAGAGGAAGAGCTTGAACGAGATCGCCAGCGCGACGAGCCCGCCGCTCACCCACGGACGGTCGCGCCAGCGCCACGCGATGCGCGACGAGCAGGACGAGAAGCGGCGTGAAGGTCCCGAGGCGGACGCTCGACAGAGCCGGGCGCGGAGGTGGCCACCACGGCGAGCACGCGCCAGTCGCGGACGCCGAGGATCCAGAGCGAGCCGAGGAGCGACGCGATCGAGCAGCGCGCTCCAGATCGCGGCCGCCGTGTGGAAGCCGAGAAGTGCGAGGGGCGCGAGGGCGACCGCGGCGGGCGCCGGGTACGGGAAGCGGAACACGCGACCGGAAGCCGTCGGGGTCGAGGTCGTGCCGGCTCGAGCGAGCGTCGCCGGGTCGGGATACGGCGAGACCCGTTGACGACGTCGTTCGCCCCCTGCCAGAACTGCCTGAAGTCGAAGGCCCAGTCGCCTGCCGCGCCCTCGATCGCGAGCGCGTACCACCACCACGCGACGACGAGCGAGCACGAAGGCGAGCCCGACCGAGGACCGGAAATTCGGCGCATCGCGGTCGAGAGACCGTTTACGCGCACGCGAACGTCTCCCACACGGGCATCGTGCACCTGCTCAGGATGCGCGCCTTCGACGTCGCGCGGGCAGTGGCGGATCGTGCGGTTGGCGCTGGACGATCGGCTAGTTCGCGTCGTCGACCGTGGCCGGCGAGTTTCAGGCGGCGACTGCGCCACGCAGGAAGTCGACGATCTCGGTCGTCGCCGCGCCCGGCCCGAACACGGCCGCGACTCCGTGCTCCCTGAGCTCGTCCGCGTCGTCCGGCGGAATCGTCCCGCCGACGACGACGAGGACGTCGTCGGCCCCGTTCTCCCTGAGCCCGTCGACGATCCGCGGGACGAGCGTCATGTGCGCGCCCGAGAGGATGGAGACGCCGACTGCGTCCGCGTCCTCCTGGATGGCGGTCTCGACGATCTGCTCCGGTGTCTGGTGGAGGCCGGTGTAGACCACCTCCATGCCCGCGTCTCTGAGCGCCCTGGCGATGATCTTCGCGCCACGGTCGTGGCCGTCGAGCCCCGGCTTCGCGATCACCACTCGGATCTTCCGCGGCACATGGGCAGAATACCGCGGTGCGCCTGACCGTCATCGGCTCGTCGCCGGCCTGGCCGAACCCGGGCAGCGCCCACTCGGGATACATGCTGCAGGCGAACGGGAAGCGCGTCCTCCTCGACTGCGGGCCGGGAGTGCTCGGCCGTCTGCGCGAGTCGGAGACGTGGCCGCACGTGGACGCGATCGCGATCACGCACTTCCACCTCGACCACTGGGGCGACCTCGTGCCCTGGGTCTGGGGGACGTTCTACCTGCAGGCGAACGGCCCGATGCCGAAGCCCGAGCTCTGGGTGCAGCCGGGGGGCGCCGCGTACCTCACGGCGCTCGGGGAGCGCCTCGGCTTCCCGGACATGTTCGAGCGCACGTTCGAGCTCTACGAGTACCAGCCGGACACGCCGTTCGAGATCGGGAAGCTCGCCGTGACCCCGACGCGCGTCCCGCACTACATGCTCCAGACGTATGCCTTCCGGGTCGAGTCCGACAGCCACGTGCTCGCGTACTCGGGCGACTCCGCCCCCTCGCGCCAGCTCGTGCGGGCTGCCCGCGACGCCGACCTGTTCGTCTGCGAGGCGACGCTCCTCCGCGGCGAGCTCGACGGCGAGCCCCGCGGCCACCTCTCGCTCGACGAGGCGGTCGAGGCGTACGAGGAGTCGGGCGCGAAGCGGCTGCTGCTTACACATCGCCCATGCGAGCTGCCGAAGCCCGAGGGCTACGAGCTCGCATACGACGGTCTCGAGCTCGACGTCTGACGCCCGCTCCCAGGTAGGGGAATCGGCCTGATCGGCCGATACCCTCGTGGTGGTGGACCGCGGCGTCTGGAACTCGGGATGGGTGCGCCACGGCATGCGCGTGGTGGCACTCGCCCTCGTCGTCTTCCTCGCCTGGCGGCTTCGGGAGATGTGGCGCGAGAACCCGGCAGACCTCTCCCGGGCAAATGCCGCGCTGCTCACTCTCGCGGGCGTCTCGTCACTCCTCGCCGTCGTCGCCTACGGCTCGGTGTGGCCGATCATCCTTCGGCGGATCGGTGCGCCCGTACCCGCGCGACTCGACGCGCATCTTCCTCCAGAGCCAGCTCGGGAAGTACGTGCCCGGAGAGCGTCTGGCAGTACGCGGGTCGCGTCGGGCTCGCGAAGTCGCGGGGCGTCGCGGCGCGCGGCTGACGATGGTCTCGCTCGGCGTCGAGGTCGGCGCGTCGGCCGCCGCAGCGGCCGCCGTCGGGCTGTTCGTGCTCCCTGGTGCGGTCGCGATCCCGCTCGTGGTCGATCCTCGGGCTCGCGGTCGCGCTGCTCCCCGCGAGGAGCGCTCCGGAGCCGGCTCGCGGCCGCGCTCTCCGGCACCGTCCGTCGCCTCGTCCCGCTTGCACCCGACGATCTCGCCGCTGCACTTCGCGCCACGCCGGCCGGTCGACCGCTGCTCTACGTCCCGGTATGGGTCGCTTACGGCCTCGCCTTCTGGCTGACGGCCCGCGCGCTCTTCCCGGTTCCGGCAAGCGACATCGTCTACTTCACGGCGACGTTCGCGCTCGGCTGGCTCGTCGGGATGGCCGCGGTGTTCGCGCCAGGCGGCATCGGCGTGCGCGAGGCGGTGCTCGCCGGGCTGCTCGGACCCGCGTGTCGGCCATACCGAGGCGATCGTCATCGCGGGCATGTCAGGAGTGCTTCCTGACCGGCGCCGACCTCGTCGGGGCGGGTGGTGCGCTCGTCCTCACACATATCGGTTCCCGGGAGACCGATCGCCACTCCACGAGGCTCCACGAGTCCGTTGATCCCGTTACGGGCAGCGACGCTGCTGGCATCTCACCGCCGGGTCATCAGCTACAAGAACTGCCTGCCGGACAGGCCCGGGTCGCAGACGTTGCTGACGCAAGACCTTTGCGCGTCCTCTACTTCGGCACCTACGAGAGCGGCTATCCGCGTAACACACAGGTGATCTCGAGCCTGCGGAAGGCGGGCGCCGAGGTGATCGAGCGTCATGTCCCCGTCTGGGAGGCGCGCCACAAGTTCTGGCCCAGCTTCCGGCGGCTCGCCCTGGCAGCGGTCGCACAGGCACGACTCGCGCTGACGAGTGCTAATGGTGCGGATGCGGTGATCGTCGGCTATCCCGGACACCTCGACCTGATCGCCGCCCGGAGAGTCGCGCGCGGTCGTCCGGTGGTCTTCAACGCGCTCGTGTCCCTCGAGGACACCGTCGTCAACGACCGTGGATTGGCACACCCCGAGTCCATACGAGCGCGTGCGCTCCGCCGCCTTGATCGCACCGCCTTCCGAAAAGCGGGACCTCGTCGTCGCGGACACAGCGGCGGATGCCACCTACTTTGCAACGCGGTTCGGTCTGCCGTCTGAGCGCGTCGCCGTCTGTTACGTCGGTGCCGAGGACCGGCTCTTCAATCCGGGCCGCAGATCTGCGGAACCGTTTCGAGCACTCTTCGTCGGGAAGCTCATTCCGCTCCACGGGATCGAGACGATCCTCTCGGCGGCCGCGTTGTGCCCGGACGTCGCGTTCCTCGTGGTCGGCAGCGGTCAGTTGAGCAACAAGCTTCCGAACCGTCCCGACAACGTGCAGTGGGAGCCGTGGGTCGATTACGAGCGGCTGCCAGACCTCTATCGGGCCGCAGGCTGCGCACTCGGCATCTTCGGGACATCGGAAAAGGCTCGCCGGGTCATCCCGAACAAGGCATTCCATGCTCTCGCGACTGAGACGCCTTTGATCACGGCTGACACTGAGGCGAGTCGCGAGCTCCTACGGCACGAGTTCGACGCGTTGCTCGTTCCCGTGGGGGACCCCGCGAGCCTGGCGGATGCAGTCCGTCGGCTGGCTTCGGACCCCGCGTACGCTCGTGAGATCGGTCGCCGAGGTCGAGCGACCTACGTGACGCACGCTAGCGAGGAGGTGCTCGGGCGCCGCTGGCGGACCCTCCTTTCAGACCTCGAGGGGAAGCGCAGTACGCGGACGTCCACGCATTCGGTTCGGACCTCATTCCAAGCAGCTGATGCGACCACTGCGACGAGCTCGCTCGGGCGTGCCATCTCGTCCCGAGATGGAGAAGCCGATCACCACACCTAATGCAATCCCCGCTCCGCCGGAGACGCGAGTCTCCGGCGCCGGCATGAGGCACGCGGCGGGCAACGTCGTCCGGGTGTTCGCTCTGCTCGTGTGCGTGCTCACGTTGGTGGTTGCGCGCTGGGGCGCCCCGTTGAGCGAGCTCGTCGTCTTGGTCGGTGTCGCCCTCGTCACGCTCTATGCCGTCGATCGCAAGACCGGGCGATTCGGCCTCTGGGCCGCATACATGGTCGGTTTCGTCCTCTTCGCGCTCCTCCGCACACGGGCCGACGACCTCGGGATGCCGGTCCGGAGCGGGTACGCGGTCCGTGCCGACGAGTGGCTCTCCGGTGGGGTGCTGCCGCAGCACTGGCTCCAGCAGCGCCTGTATCACCCAGGGTCGGCACTCGCGATCTTCGGCGTGGTGATCATCTTTAGCTACTACCTCGTCCCCCACCTCGTCGCGCTCGGGCTCTGGCGCAGCGGTCTAGGCGAATTCAAGCGCTATGCGCTCGCAGTCCTGATCACGGTCTACGCCGGGCTTGCGATCTCGGCGCTCGTACCGACAGCGCCGCCCTGGCTCGCGCACCGATTCGCGACTGCGCCGCGGGTGACCGGGTCGAGGCGCTCGTCCTCCACTGGAACCCGGAGACGATCGGGCGCACCTCAGCACCGGGAACGAACCCCGTCGCGGCGATGCCGTCGCTCCATTTCGCGGTGACTGCGCTGATCCTCATGGCACTCTGGGCCCGTCGCTACTCATCGCTACGTCGCCCTCGCATATCTGGCCGCGATGGGCTTCGTCCTCGTCTTCATGGGCGAGCACTACGTCGTCGACCTGCTCGTGGGCGCCGCGGTAGCTGCCCTTGCCTGGATCGCCGCCTCGAAGCTCGTGAGCGCGGACGCGAACACGTCCGAGAGTGCTGTTTCGAGTCCCGCACCGAGAGACGATCACGGTGCGGACGACGGCGCGAGACCTGGCCTAACCACTGCCCACCGCCATGAGATCGAGTGAGGTTGCGACATCGTCAACCGTGCGGTGCATGAACGCCGCACCGATCTCCGTCGCAGCAGAGCTGGTTTGCGGACTCGATCTCCGTCGCAGCCAACCACGGAGCCTCGTGTCGATCGACTCCGGAATGACGTATCCAACCCGAGCGGATCGAGGCGCGCGAGTCTGCGTGCCTTTGCGACGCGGCGCTTCTCGATTTCGCTCATCGCACTGCTTCCGTGGATCCCGAACAAGACGACATTCTCAAACGCTTCTCGCATTAGGGCCTCTAGTTCGGGTGGGTTGAATTCCCTCACGTGATAGCGATTGAAGGGCCGCTCGCCGTCGAGCACGCGATGGTTGCGATTCGGCGTGACGATGAGCGCTGATCCGGTCGCTTTCATGACGCGCCTCGCCTCTTCGAGAAACCCTGCCGGGTTGTCGACGTGCTCGATTACCTGAAAAGAGATGATCAAGTCGAAGGTGCCGTCGTCGAATGGCAATCTGGCTCCGTCATACCTCAGGAATGAGCGATTCAGATCTTGATACGTTCGTGCGGCATGCAACACGGCATCGTCATCGACCTCGACGCCGACGTATTCAGCGACCCGCGGGCCGACGATCTCTGAGCCGTATCCCTCGCCGAACCCGATCTCGAGAAGACGATCCGATGGACGCGCGTATTCCACGGCCGATACGTAGGCGTATCGGTGCATAGCGTCGATCACACGCTCCTCGACCGTGCGAATGCGTTCTGGCGAGTGACGCTCCGTTGTCTCCTTCACGACGTCACGGTGCTGACCTCTCCCGGCGGAACCCTTGCGAGGACGAGAAAGCCGAGACAGCCCAGCTCGACGCCGACGAACAATCGGTCGACCTTTAGGCCTACCCGGAGAACGAGCATGGCGAGCCGGCGTTTTTTCTGCTCAGCGGCAAGCTTTGCGACACGCTTGTCGTAGAGCACTCGGTGGTAGAACGCCGCTACCGGGAATCCCCAAGGGCGAAGCCGCTCCATCGCCAGGCCAGCGCTTGCGACCACGCTTTCGAGATGAAGGCGCGAATAGCGTCGCGCATGGCCCGCCCAGCGGTCACTCTCCCCGTACCACTTCGGGTGAGCAGGGACCCGAGAGGGCAATTACGCCACCCGGCTTGATCACCCGGTGCGCCTCTGACAGCGCTCGATGGTCGTCCTCGATGTGCTCGAGCACCTCTCCCGCCACCACCGCGTCGAACGAGCCGTCCGGGAACGGCAAGCATGTGAAGTCCGCCACGCAAACCTCACCTCGAACACGGTCTCGAAGAACGTTGACCGTGAGTTCCGACACGTCCGTGCTCACGACGTCGAAGCCGCGCTCCTCGAGGAGCCGCGTAAACGATCCCTGCCCTGCGCCGATGTTGAGGACGCGCCGACCCGGCGACCCACGTAGGAACAAGTCGAGCAAGAGCTCCTCCCTCAGCTCGTGCCGCGGCCCAATGAATCCGGGGCGGTCCCCCATGTGTGGGTGTGGGGCTCGTCGGTCAACTTGCCAAGATGATCAGAACACGGGCGTCTCGCGCCACACGCCCCACACCTCGCGGAGCGCGTCGCACATCTCGCCGAGCGTCACGTAGGTCGCGTGACGCGTCGACGATCAGGCGGCATGAGGTTGACGCCGTCCTTCGACGCCGCTTCCTTCAGCTCGCCGAGTCGCGTCTCGACGACCGCCGAGTCGCGCCCTGCGCGCACAGCCGCCAGGCTCGCGATCTGCTTCTGCTCGAGCGCGGGATCGATCTTGAGGATCGGGATCGGCTCCTCGTCGTCGAGCAGATAGCGGTTGACACCCACCACCACGCGCTTCTCGGACTCGACCTCCGCCTGGTAGCGGAACGACGCCTCGGCGATCTCGCGCTGGAAGAAGTTGTCCTTGATCGCCGGGATCACCCCGCCGAGCTTCTCGATCCGGTCGAAGTACTCGTACGCCTGCGCCTCGATCGTGTTCGTCAGCCCCTCGACGTGGTAGGAGCCGCCGAGCGGGTCGATCGTCGAGACGACACCCGACTCGTGGGCGATCACCTGCTGCGTCCGGAGCGCGAGGCGGGCCGCCTCCTCGGTCGGGAGCGCGAGCGCCTCGTCGAACGAGTTCGTGTGCAGGCTCTGGGTGCCGCCGAGGACGGCCGCGAGCGCCTCGATCGCCGTCCGGACGATGTTCACCTCGGGCTGCTGCGCGGTGAGGGAGACGCCTGCCGTCTGCGTGTGGAAGCGCATGAGGAGCGACCGCTCGTCGCGAGCGCCGAAGCGCTCGCGGAGCTCGCGCGCCCAGATCCTCCGTGCCGCGCGGTACTTCGCGATCTCCTCGAAGAAGTCGACGTGGGCGTTGAAGAAGAAGGAGAGCCGCGGCGCGAACGCGTCGACCTCGAGTCCGCGCTCGATCGCGGCCTCGACGTAGGCGAACCCGTCCGCGAGCGTGAACGCCAGCTCCTGCGCCGCGGTCGAGCCCGCCTCTCTGATGTGGTAGCCGGAGATCGAGACCGGGTGGAAGAGCGGCATCTCCTGCGCGCAGAACTCGATCATGTCGACCACGAGCCGCATCGACGGCTCGGGCGGGAAGATCCACTCCTTCTGCGCGATGTACTCCTTGAGGATGTCCGTCTGCGCGGTGCCGCGTAGCCGGTCGCGCGGGACGCCCTGCTGCTCGCCGACGCAGACGTAGTAGGCGAGCAGGATCGCCGCCGGCGAGTTGATCGTCATCGACGTCGAGACGTCGCCGAGCGGGATGCCGGCGAAGAGCGCCTCGACGTCCGCGAGCGAGTCGATCGCGACGCCCTCGCGGCCGACCTCGCCGAGCGAGCGCGGATGGTCCGAGTCGTAGCCCATGAGCGTGGGCATGTCGAACGCCGTCGAGAGCCCCGTCTGGCCGTGCTCCGTGAGGTAGCGGAAGCGGGCGTTCGTATCGGCGGCCGTGCCGAAGCCCGCGAACTGCCGCATCGTCCACAGGCGGCCGCGATACATCGACGGGTAGACGCCGCGCGTGAAGGGATACTCGCCCGGATACCCGAGGTCGCGCGCGTAGTCGACCTCGACGGCCTCGGGAGTCGCGAGCGGCTCGACGTCGATCCCGGAGATGGTCGAGAAGAGCTCGTCCGAGCGCTCGGGAGCGCGGTCGTAGACGTTCTCGCGCCAGTCGCCGACCGAGCCCGACGTGCCGCGGTCCTCGGTCTTCGCCATCGCGCCGCATTGTAGGGACACGCCGATCGGGGCCCGGTCCGGGACCTGATCGCGCGAACGAGGGATGGGTTCCCTCGATCTGGCGCCGACGAGAACCGCGTGAAGCTCCGTCTCGCCCTCGTGCTCGGCGTGGGAACCCTCTGCGTCCTCGCGCTCGCAGGCGTCTCCGGACGGGCGACGGCCGGCGGCGCGGCATGCGTCCAGGGCGACGGGGGCTACACCTACGCGGGGAGCCAGTCGACCTTCGTCGGCCACGGCGTCCGCGCGATCATCACCTCGACCAGGACTCCCAGCGTGGCCGCGGGGCACGTCGCCGGCTGGGTCGGAGTCGGCGGACCGGGCGAGGGCCCGAACGGCACCGACGAGTGGGTCCAGGTCGGGCTCGCGTCCATGCCCGGCATGCCGTCGGTCCTCTACGCGGAGATCACGAAGCCCGGGCGCTCGCCGAACTTCCAGGTGCTGGAGGACGAGGTTCCGACGGGTGAGAGCCGGGACGTCGCGGTCCTCGAGATCGCCTCGAGACCCGGCTGGTGGCGGATCTGGGTGAGCGGCAATCCCGCGACGGGCCCGATCCACCTTCGCGGGTCGTCGGGTCGTTGGCAGCCCATCGCGACGGCCGAGAGCTGGAACGGCGGCCAGGCCACGTGCAACCGCTTCGGATTCCGCTTCGAGCGCGTCTCGGTCTCCTACGGCGGCGGCGGCTCGTGGCGGCCGTTCGTCCCAGGGAGCCGCTTCCTCGACAGCGGCTACCGGCTCCACGCGCTGGCGAAGGCGCCGGCTCTGAGCGGTCAGTACGCGCGCCGGCTGACGACGAGCGAGAGCAGCGGCCATCCGGATCCGTACGCGTTCGTCGCGACCTCGGGCTCCTGAGCGAGCCCCGAGCGCGACTCAGCGGACGATCTTGAGCGGCGTCCCGAGCGGGACGCGCGAGCGCAGCCACTCGATGTCCCAGTTCCCGACGCGCACGCACCCGTGGGAGACGTTCTGCCCCAGGAGCTGCGGCCACGGCGTGCCGTGGAACCCGACGATCCCGCCCCCGGGCCAGTCGGTCAGCTTCGAGTAGGCGCTCGTCTCGAACGCGTACTGTCCGAGGACCGCCCAGGCGGGGTCGATCGCCGGGTTGAACTTCCACGTGACGTAGAAGAGCCCGAGTGGCGTCTCGGCCCCGGGCTTGCCGACCGCGACCTTGCCCGTGCGCACCAGGCGTCCCCGGTCCCAGAACTCGAACCGCCGGGCGCCCCGGTACACCACGAGCCACTTGTGGTCAGGGTGGAGGTCGACCGCCCAGGCGTGGACCCATCCGGTCCTCCCGTTCGGCCGACCGGGAACGCTGATTCGGTACCACGCAGGATCGCCGGTCTTCGGATCCCTCACCTGTGAGAGCGCGAGCACGTACTGCGGCCGGTAGTCCGAGCGGAACTGCGCGAGCGTCGCGATCCTCTTCGACCCCTCGCGCGGCGCGGCGAGGATCGAGAGCTTCTTCACGACGATCGTCCCGGATCCGACGACGTCGATCGAGGACTCGCGCGAGGGCCCCGCGCCGGCGCCGGGCGCCGCGACCAGCGCAACGGCACAGGCGACGAGCGCGGCGGCCCCCACCACCGCGCTCGTCCGCCTTGTTGCACCCATGGCCATCCTCACGCGCAAACCTCTCCTCTGACTGAATGTATCCCCCATCTCGGGGACGGGCAATTCCTCGTTCGAGGGAGCACCGGCGCCTGCACGCTGGGACCGGTGCCGGGCCGAAGAAGAGCTGAGGGGCGACCGCAGCCGCCCCTCAGCCTTCACCAGCGCCCCCCTCCCCGCTAGCCCGTGACAGGCGGCAGGAAGACCCCCACGACTCCGATTCTGCGCGGGCCGCACGAGTGCTGGACCTCCGGGGTCGAGATCGTGATCAGCCCGGCCCGCTGCGGGTTGACCTTGATCGTCGCCGTCCCCTTCGCGTTGGTCCGGCCGCTCTTCTTGACGCCGGCACCCTGGACGAGCACCTTGGCGCCCTTCACATGCCGCTTGCCGGCCGTTACCTTGGCGACGACCTTGTCCGGCTTCCCGTCGGCCTTGATCATCTTCGGCGTCACGGTCAGCGCGAGGCAGGGCTGTGGCTTCGGCTGCGGCTTCGTCTTCGGCGGCTTGATCGGCGCGGGAGTGACCGTCACTGCCGAGTCGACGTTGTCCGCCGGGTTCGTCTCGCGGCCGCCACCACCGGTAACCGTCGCCGTGTTCGTGTGCGAGCCGATGCTCGTCGACTTGCCGGTGGCGTTCACCGTCACCGTCTGACCCGACGCGATCGACCCCAGGCTGCACGTGATCAACACGGGAGTCACGGTGCAGGTGCCCTGCGACGCGGTCGCGCTCAGGTACGTGATGCCGGCCGGGGCAGGATCGGCGAGCTGGACGTTCGTCGCCGTGTCCGGGCCCTTGTTCGTGACCGTCATCGCGTAGTGGACGGTGCCGTTGAGGGGCGTCGGCGAGGTCGCCGTCTTGACCATGACGAGGTCGATCAGCCGCGGCGTGATCGTCACCGTCGCGCTGTCGGACGCCGACACCGGATGACCGTTCTCGTCGTGCCCACTCGCCGTCACCGTGTCGACGTGCGTGGTACCGCCGTCGCCCGTGACCTGCTTCGTGAACTGGCAGCTCACGAAGCCACCCGGATGGAGGGTGATCGGCACGTCGAAGCAGCCCGATCCGCCGTCGTCGTCCAGGTCGCCGAACTTGTCGTCGACGACGTTCGTGATGACGACGTCCACGTCGAGCGACGTGTTGGTGACCCGCACGGAGAAGGTGACCGGTCCGCCGGGCTCCTTCACCGAGGTCGGATCGGCCGACTTCGAGACGCTGATCGAGCCCTGACCAGCCGGCACGTCGTTGTTCGTGATCGTGCAGGTCGCGGTCTCACCGATGCCGAGCTCGATGCCGTCACAGTTGGCGTACGTCGTGGTGTACCCCGCAGTTGCGGGCTCGGTGACGTCGTACGTCCCGGCGTTCACCGCCAAGTTGTTCTGACCGTCGGCCTCGAAGGACTGCGCCTGCCCCCCGTTCACCTGGAACGAGAAGTCGGACGCGGTCTTGGTGCCGCCGTTGTCGTTGACGACGACCTTCTTCACGATCAGCGTCGCAGGCTGGTCGTCGTTCGTGATCGTGCACGTCGCGGACTGGCCGACCTTCAGGGCGATCGTGTTCGGCGCGGTGAACGTGCCGCCGAATTGGCACGACCAGCTCCCCGCCGTGTATCCCGGCAGGTTGGTCTCCGACAGCGTGTACGAGCCGGCGTTCACGTTCGAGCTGACCGGACTCGTTCCGGAGATCGGAGTCGGGCCGTTCGCCGAGAGCGTGAAGTCGGAGGGAACTGCGGTTCCACCGTTGTCGTTCACGACCGTCTTCAGCAGGCGCAGGTGCGCCGCCTGGTCGTCGTTGGTGAGCGTGCAGGTCGCCGACGCGCCGGATGCAACCGTGACGTTCCCCTGCGCGTCGCAGTCACCCGAGTAGCTCAGCGTGTAGTTCGCAGGGCCGCCCGACTCGCTCAGGGCGTAGGCCCCGGCGGAGACCGACTTCGTGGTGCCCGGGCTCTCGCCACCCGCGAACGGGCTACCCGAGATGTCCGAGCCTCCCTGCTTGACGTGCATCTGCCAGTCGGAGGCAATCGCCGTCCCGCCGTTGTCGTTCACGACGTGCTTGATCACGGTCAGCGATGCCTGCTGGTCGTCGTTGGTGAGCGTGCAGGTCGCCGACCCGCCGGATGCAACCGTGACGTTCCCCTGCGCGTTGCAGTCACCCGAGTAGGTGAGCGCGTACCCGGACGGGCCGCCACTCTCGCTGACGTTGTAGGTCCCCGCAGACACCGGGTTGGTGGTGCCGGGGCTCTCGGCTCCGGCGAACGGGCTGCCGGAGACGTCGTTCCCGCCCTGGGTGACGTGCATCTGCCAGTCGGAGGCGACTGCCGAGCCGCCGTCGTCGTTGACGACGTGCTTGATCACGGTGATCGATGCAGCCTGGTCGTCGTTCGTGAGCGTGCACGTCGCGGACTGACCCGGCGCGACGGTGACGTTCCCCTGAGCGTTGCAGTCACCCGAGTAGGAGAGCGCGTACCCGGACGGGCCGCCGGACTCGGAAACGTTGTACGAGCCGGCGTCGACGGCCTTCGTCGTACCCGGGCTCTCCGCGCCCGCGAACGGGCTGCCGGAGACGTCGTTCCCGCCCTGGGTGACGTGCATCTGCCAGTCGGACGCGACCGCCGAGCCGCCGTCATCGTTGACGACGTGCTTGATCACCGTCAGCGAGGGCTGCTGGTCGTCATTGGTCAGGGTGCAGGTCGCCGACTGCCCGAGTGCGACCGTGACGTTGCCCTGCGCGTTGCAGTCGCCGGAGTACGTGAGTGCGTACCCGGACGGGCCGCCGGATTCGCTGACGTTGTACGTCCCCGTAGCGACCGACCTGGTCGTGCCGGGGCTCTCCGCTCCGGCGAACGGGCTGCCGGAGACGTCGTTCCCGCCCTGGGTGACGTGCATCTGCCAGTCGGAGGCGACAGCCGTCCCGCCGTCGTCGTTGACGACGTGCTTGATGACCGTCAGCTGGGGAGCGACGTCGTCGTTCGTCAGGGTGCACGTCGCCGTCTGGCCCGGCCGGCACCGTGACGTTGCCCTGTGCATCACACGCGCCTGAGTACGTGAGTGCGTAGCCGGACGGGCCGTCGCACTCGCTGACGTTGTACGTGCCCGAGGCGACCTCGCTCGAGGTGCCCGGGGCTCTCCGCGCCCGCGAACGGGCTGCCGGAGACGTCGTTGCCGCCCGACCTTGACGTGCATCTGCCAGTTCGACGCTACGGCCGTGCCGCCGTTGTCGTTCACGACGTGCTTGATCACGATCAGGTGCGAGCGCTTCGTGTTCGTGAAGGTGCACGTCACGTGCTCGCCGGCCGAGAGGCCGATCGAGCTCGGGCTCGAGCCGTCATCGCAAGTCGAGCTCGTCTGGTCCCACCCGGCCAGGGCGGACCTCCGAGACCGAGTACGTGCCCGGAGCGAGGAGCGCCGAGTCGTTGTGCTGGCCATCGGAGAGCTGGAAGCTCGCCCCGTAGCTCGGCGTGAACGTGAAGGCTGCAGAGTCGCCCTCGGGGTTCGTGACTTCTTCACGACGATGTTCTGGCCGCGCTTCGTGTTCGTGTAGGTGCAGACTACGGTCTCGCCGGAATCGAGGTCGATGTTCGCGGTCTGACCGCTGACGTTCGTGCCGTTGTCCGGTCGGTGCAGGAGAGACTCGTGAAGTCCCAACCCAGCCGGAGGAGCCGGACTCGGTGACCGTGTAGCCGCCGGCAGACACGTTCGTGAACGACTGGCTCCCGGCGCCGCCGGAGGTCGAGATCGAGAACGGGCTCGAGATCCCACCCGTGCCCGTGTAGCCGAATGTCGCATCGCCGCCGACGGCGACCTTGTGGATGACGATGTTCGCCGGCGCGACGAGAGCCCCGGCCATGATCTGGTTGTCCCGGTTCCCGACGTTGCCGTCGCCGTTGTCGAGCGCGGCGAGACTGATGTGGTACGGGCCGCCCGAGATGGCGGCGGCGCCGACGCCCAGGCCCCACCCGCGCGGGCCGGGGCTCGCCGCGATGTGGCCCCCGAAGAGGAGCATCACCGTCGCGCCGTTGTCGGTCGACGGGACCGAGAACGTGATCGTCACGGAAGCGCTGTCGTCACCGCTCCCGCTCGCGTTGTCGTGCGTATACGCCGAGACCCCGGTCAACGTGCCGCCGTACAGCGTGAAGACCTGGCCGCTCAGCTGATGGCCCGAGGTCGCGCTGCCGGAGCCGTTGTTGTCGGCGACGACCGTCGGATCACCCGGGATCGCGAGTGTCGATGCCGACCCTCCGATGCAGTCCGAGGCGGAGAGGCTGCACAGCGGTCTGCCGTCGTCTGCGTGCGGTTCCAGGTCGCGAGGGAGTCGTAGGCGTGGACGCCGTTCTTCCGCGTCTGGTACGAGATGGTGATGGAGCGGTCCGTGAGCGGACTGCCCTTCGCGAGGTCGACGACGACGCGCTGAGGTGTGACGTCGTCCTCGGCGTAGTGCGAGTTGTTCTGCTGCAGGATGCTGTTGATCCAGCCCTCCGGACAGTCCGTCGCGGAGCTCGGAGGCGCGCCGTTCGCGCACTGCTGGAAGCTGCTGACGGAAGACGTCGGCGCGGCTGCGCCCGAGACCGTCACGAGTGTGAGCAGAGCTACCGTCGCGAGCGATGCGACCAGCAGCCGCTTGAGGTTCCCCACCATCCCCATCTCTAGTTTTCTCCCTTCGCTGCTTGGATCTCGTCCCGAAAACCCGTTGCTCTCCCCCTCGAGAAAACAGGCAGCTGGGCCCGGATCTGTATCTGTGCCTGGTCAAGACTGTATCCCCCGGCCAGGGCACCGACAATCCCTCGGACGAGGGTCAGGACCCTTGTCTAGGGAGGACCTAGCTACCCCGAAGGGGGTCACCGATAGACCCCATTTGCTCGGGTTTTGCACGGAACAGGCAGCGCTTCCCGCAGGTAGACAACCCTCCTCTGCTCCCGCTTCAGCGGATCGTGTCCCTCGCGCGGTGCGGCGTCCCGGGCCTGTGCCACACTTGCCGGCATGCGAGTCGTGATCGCCGACGACCACCGCCTCGTCCTGGACGGGATCCGCCGCGCCCTCGACGACGACGGGGATTTCGAGATCGTCGGCGAGACGCAGTCGGGGACTCAGGTGCTTCCGCTCGTCGGGCGAACGAAACCCGACCTCGTTCTCCTCGACGTCCGGATGCCGCAGATGGACGGGCTCGCGTGCCTCGACGAGATCAAGCGCCGCCATCCCGAGGTCAAGGTCGTGATGCTGTCCGCTTCGGCGAGCTCGGACCTGATCGAGACGGCTCTACGCCGCGGGGCGTCGGCCTACGTGGTGAAGACCGTGAACCCGGAGGACCTGCCCGGGACGCTACGCCAGGCGCTCGAGGGGAACGTCCACACGCGGTCGGGGTCCAGGACACGCGAGAAGTCGAGCGCCAAGGCCCTCGGCCTGACCGAGCGTGAAGTCACCATCCTCGGCGCGCTCGCCCGCGGCCTCTCGAACGACGAGATCGCGAAGGAGTTCTGGGTCGCTCCGCAAACGGTGAAGTTCCACTTGACGAACATCTACCGCAAGCTCGGCGTCAAGAATCGCACCGAGGCCACGCGGCTCGCGTACCAGCACGGGCTCGTGGAGAGCCCGATCTTCGCGGACGAGTAGCGATCACCCAGCTCACCGAACCCCGGCGCCCGAGACCCCGTGATCCCCGGCACATGCCGGCGGCTGCGCAGCAGGCTGCGCCGCATTCCCGAAGAGGAGTTCATCGTCGTCCTCCTCGCTCGCCGGGTTCGCGCGCGATCTTCCTTCTCATCTTCATGCCTCGCTCGCTCGTCAACGACAGCTGGATGACGCTGGTGAGCGGGAGCGAGATCGTCCATCACGGGCTGCCACACCACGACACCTCACGGTGTACGGCCTCGGGCGCGTCTGGACCGATCAGCAGTGGGGCGCACAGCTCCTCCTCTATGGCTGTGGTGGATCGGCGGTCACCCGCTGCTCGCGGTCGCCGACGCCATCGTCGTCGTGGGCGCGTTGTCGCTCGCAATTGCGGCTGCCGCTCGCTCGGGGCGGGGCCGAGGGCGATCTGGCGCTCTGCCTTCCCGTGCTGCTCGCGGCGCCGTGGGCATGGACGATCCGCGCACAGCTCCTCGCTCTCCCTCTCTACACCGGACTCCTGTGGCTCCTTGCGAGCGAGGCGCGCCGCCCGACTCGACGGGTGTACCTCGCGTTTCCGATCCTCGTGGTGTGGGCGAACCTGCACGGGAGCGTCGCGCTCGGGGCGATGCTCGCGATGCTCCTCGGAGCGGTCGAGCTTCTGCGGACGTCGCGCGCGCGTCTGGCGCCGGGACGCCCTCCTCTCGTCGCGGCTCCGCTCTGCCTCCTCGTGACGCCGTACAGCCCGGTCGCGATGGCCCGCTACTACCGGACGCTGCTCGTCGACCCGCCCTTCGGCCGCCGGTCACGGAGTGGATGTGGGCCAGGCCGGCCGGGAACACCGCCGTCTTCTACTTCCTCGCGGCGTCGCGCTCGCCTCGTCGTCTGGGGGCGAAAGCGCCTCAGCCTCTTCGACATCGCGGTGCTGGCGATTGACGTTCCTCGGGGCCGTCTCGGCGATCCGCGGGATTCCTTGGTTCGCGCTCGCGTGCCATGCTCTATCTTCCCGTCGCGATCGGCAGAACCTGGAGAGCAAAAACCCGCCGCCGATCCGCCGCGGATTCAACACCGCCCTCGCGGCGGCGGCGGCGGTCGCCTCGTCGTGCTCGTCGGTTACTCGCTTGCCCGGCCGTCGTCCTGGTACGAGCAGGACTGGAAGCCGGGGCGGCCGTCGCTGTGAAGCGGTCCGTCGAGCCGGTGATGCGGGTCTACGCGCCAGACGTCTATGCCGACTGGCTTCTCTGGAAGATCCCGGAGCTCCGGGGTCGGTCGCCTACGACGTCCGCTTCGAGATCTACACGAAGCGACTGGTTCAAGCGCCTCCTTCGCTACAACGCGGAATTCGGGCGCGACTGGAAGTCGTTCGCGAACGGCTACCGAATCGTGGTCGTGGACGAGAACGAGCGCTCGCACACTGCGGACTTCCTCGCAGAGCCGGGAACCAAGAAGATCTTCCACGACACCGACGTCACGGTCCTTCTTCGCCCGACCCCCACGTAGCCGGCATCCGCGGCACCGGCGGTGAAATGACTACCGCAACGCCTCGGCGCCGATCCGCCCGGCGGCGGTGTCAGGGCTGGTGCTCCCGCCGCGATCCGAGTTCGACATCGGTCGTTCGCTCGCCCGTGCACCGAGAAACGTGAAAGCGACGCCGCTCGACGCGCTGACGACACGCATCGCCGCGGTCGCCCACGACGTCATCTGTAGCACGGTTACGTATGGAAGCAGCCACCTGGAGGAGAAGGCCGGCGCCGCAATTGCGAGCGGGACCAGCATCAACGCGTAGTAGTGCACCCAGACGATCGGCGAGAGGAGGATGGCTCCCGCGAGACACCACGAGAAGCAGGCGAGGTCGTCCGCCCTCCTCGAGCCGGCGATGCAGAGCGCGACCACGAACGCTCCGACGCTCGTCGCGAAGAGATCGCGGTCGGCGAGGCTCCGACATTCGCGGCGATGGAAGCGAGCCGAGCCACCTGGTCCTGGCGAACTCGGCGACGTTCGCCCGCGTGACGTCGAAGAAGTCGCCGAGGTGCCGGAACGCCACCGCAGTCCATGTACCGAACGACCAGATGAAGGCCGAGAATGCCGCGATCGACGCGGCACGCCGTCGACCCGAGAGCACGAGCCAGACGAGCATCGGAGCGAGGAAGAGCCGCGCCGCAATCACGACACCGAGAAGCACTCCCGTGCGAGCCGGACGATCACGCCAGACCCAGATCCCGGCAATCGCGACCATGACGACGAGCGACACGTTTCCGTAGAGGGCTCCGACCACGACCGGCGGGCTCGCGAGTGCAAGCCCGAAGCAACGCCAATCGCGAACCCCACACAGGCGCAGTGCGCACGACGCTCGTCAACTGGGCGACGAGCCAAACGGCTGCCGCAACGCCGAACGGAGGGAGAGGAAACAGGAGCGTCGAGACGAAAGCCGCGGGTGAATAGACGGTGCCGCTCGCCCCATCCGCCGTGTACCCGCGGAACGGGGTTCGCCCATCCAGGATCGCGCGCCCCGGGCTCCACACGTTCGTGCGGAAGTCTCCGAAGATGTCCTTGGGAATAGCGAGCCCAGGCGTCGCAACCGTCGCGGTCCAAAGCGCGTAGAGAGCGAGAACCGCGACGACGGTCGCGCCGATGACAGCGTATCTCAGAAGCTCGCGTCCGGCTGCGCGATCGACGTGAACAAAACCTCGTTCCACTCTTAAGGAATTTCGCCCGTTAGCTGCCGTTGGTGCGCCTGAAGACCAGAACACCGTCCTCTTCGAAGACCTTGTCCAGCGCGCGCTGGACTCCAGACGACTCACGAACCGGGCCGGGCGCCGGGGCGCCGCACCGGAAGCGGCCCGCGAGGATTCGCGATCCAGGGATCCTCGGTGTCGACGACGGCCCACCTTGCATGTCCTAACACCGGGACGAGCGTGAGATACCGACGCGCGGCGAGATGCGCGCCGACCTTGTTGCTCGAGCTCAGCGGGGCTCCTGCCGGTACGAGCGCGACGGCCTTGCGCAGCGCGTCGAGGTGCTTCGACGAGTCGTCGATCGTGTACCAGGGCGGGAGTTGGTCGAAAGTCCCGGCCATGGTCCCTTCGGAA
Organism: uncultured Actinomycetes bacterium; assembly: GCA_963848725.1. GTDB lineage: Bacteria > Actinomycetota > Thermoleophilia > Gaiellales > Gaiellaceae > GMQP-bins7. The sequence continues at coordinate 57,420 of CAWKEV010000055.1, forward strand.
CCGACGCGATGGCCGCGAGCACCAGGAGCGAGACCGCGAACCAGCGGCGCCGTGCACTGACTCGGGCGAGCCCGAGCACGGTTCCAGCGACGAGAAACGGAATGATCGCCGCACCGTAGTGCGCCTCCGGAACCCTGGTGAAAGAGAGATCGGTGAGGCCGTTTGCGAGGAGCTGCGGGAGTGCAACGGCAGACAAGGTTGGAGCAAGGACGAAGAGCCCCGCCAGGGGAACCGGAAGTGCGAGGACGTAGTGCCCCTCGCTCCAGGTGGCGATTGCCGCGACTTTTGCCCGGATGGTGGATCGCGGTCCCAGAAGGCCTCCGGGCGATCCGCCAAGGGCAGCGTAGTAGCTGTAGAGGGGCTTGCTCCATCGGAAAACACCCTCACGACGACGTAGACGGCGACGAAGGTCCAGCCGAGGCCGAAGACGGTGATCAGAAGCCCTGTGCGTCGCCGTCGCCTCGCCAGTGCGTACCAGATCCCGAGCGCAGCGAGCGTGACGCCGAGGAGCTCGCCGGTCAGCACCACGAGGACGGCGCAGGGTACGAACCCCCACATCCGGTCGGTGTCGAGGAACCAGACGCAATCGAGGAAGAGTGGAATCGCGAGGGTCACCGGATGCATCGCGTCGAGCGCGTTCCAGGCGAGGTACGGGTATGCGAGATACACCATCGCGAGCAAGCACGCGAGTCGTTCGGACGCGAGATGGCGACGAGCGAGCCAGAGACACTGGGAGCGCGCCGAGCGCGACCGCGACGACCTGGGTGTACGCAAGCACGAGCGGGCTCGACCAGAGGAGCCAGAGCGGCGCAAGGAGGGCGAGGATCGGATCGACGTGCGCTCCGAGACGAACCGTCTGCACGCCGGTCGTTCCGTTCGTGACCTCGAGGAAGTGGCCGTGTGCGGTGCTCCACACGGCTTGCGTCATGTTCCCAAGGTCGTAGAGCCCGAGGTGAAAGCTCGAGTATTCGGGACCTGACAAGAGAACCGAGCAGTACCGACCAGGCCACCATCGCGCTCCACACGACGATCGTCGCTGGGTGGGAGAGCGCCCAGGCAACGGGACGCCCGAGCGGCGAGACGCCGAGCAAGAGTGGTGCCACCGCGGGTCGGCACTCTGCATCACGCAGGGGACGCCTTCCGAAAAACGAGCACGCCTTCTCGGCGTAAACCGGCACCCAAGACGAGCTCCGCTCGATGCGCGCCGTGAACGCCCGAAGCTTCGCGCGGTCGGGCGAGAAGACCAAGACGCTTCCGCTTGCGTGCCAGAGCACGGGGTCGGTCGTGTCGACGACGATCCAATCGGCGCCTCCCACGACCGGCACGGAGTAGAACTCCCGTCGCGCGGACAGATGCGAGCCCACGTCGTTCGTCGCACTCACCGCGGCGTCTGCCGGGACGAGGGCGACGGCCGCGTCGAGCGCATGCACGTGGGCCTTGGTAGGGCCGGCTCTCCCTGCTGGGCTCGCGTTCGCCGCCGCCCCCGGCCAGGCTCCGATGATCGCGGAGAACGACGCGCAGAGCACCAGCACGAACGCAGCCGTCGGCGTACGAAGATCGCTTCGGAGTCGAGCGAGACCGACGACGGAGGCCGCGATGAGGAACGGGGTCACCGCAGCGATGTAGTGGAGACGCGGATCGGTCATGGACGTCGTGTCCGAGAGGCCGTTCGCGAGAAGTTGTGGCAGCGCTACCGCGGCCAACGAGGGCGCGAGCAAGAAGGAGCCGGCGAGCGGAACGCTGAGCCAGGCGAGATAGAGGAGATGGTGTGAAGTCAGGAGCGCCGCGGCGATCAGCTCCGGGATGTGTGAACACCGTCCCGATCACACCTTGCGGCGACCCGCCGATCGACTCGTAGTTGCCGTTCGGGCCCGTGGCCCCACCAGCGAAGATGGGGCCGATCATCTCGACAGCGAACGCGCTCCACAGCACACCCGCCGCCGCGATCACCGCTCCCGCGCGACGACGATGGTGAGCGAACGCGAACCAGACGCCGAGGGCTGCGATCGTCAGACCCATGAGCTCGCCGGTCGCGGCGGCGACGATCGCGCAGACCGCGAAGCGGTCGAGTCGATCGGACTCGAGAAACCACACGCAGTAGAGAAGGAGCGGGATCGCGAACGTCACCGGATGCAGAGCGTCGAGAGCGGTCCACGCCGAGCCAGGGATACGCGAGATAGGCGAGGGCGAGCAGACCTGCCGTGGCCTCCGAGCCGAGGTAGTTCCGGCCGAGCCAATACACCGGCAGCGCGCCGAGCGCGACGGCGGCGACCTGGATGAACGCGATCGTCAGCGGGCTCCCCCACACGAGCCACAGCGGGGCGAGGAGCGTGAGGACCGGTCGACGTGCGAGCCGAGGCGGACTGTCTGGTCGCCCGCGCCGTCGTCACCTCGAGCGGCCGCCCGTGCGCAGTGCTCCAGACCGCTTGCGTCATGTCCCCGAGGTCGAACCGCCCGAAGCGGTAGCCGAGATACTCCGCGCGGACAAGAGTCGCGAGTGCCACCGTCCAGACGGCCATCGCGCCGTACACGAGCGCGGTCCAGGGATTCGCGGCGATCCGCGGGAAGGGACGCCGGCGGGACGCGCCGCGCGGCGCCTGAAGCGGCGCGTACTGCACTCGGCGGAGTGCATCAGGTGGGCTCGGCCTGACGGAAGACGAGGACGCCCGCCTGGTCAAATACCCTGACCCACGAGGGATCCCCTTCGATCCGCCGTGCGAACAACCGGACCGCTGCCGGTCGCGGCACGAGGACGGGGAAGTCCGGATCGATCACGAACGGATCCTCGGTGTCGAGGACGATCCAGGTCGCCCGCCCGACGACAGGAACACTGTAGAAGTACCGCCGCGCGGACAGGTGCGAGCCGGCCTTGTCGCTGGCGCTTACGGGCGCATCCGCCGGCACGAGCGACACCGCGGCACCTAGAGCGTCGACGTGAGCAGCAGAGAAGTCGAGCGCGTCCCATTGCCTCGCCGTGCTCGGAGCTCTCGGGCGTCACGCCGACGACGAGGGACACGCCCACGCACGCCGCAAGGACGACGGCGGCACCCGCCGTGTGCCAAGACGTGCGCAGTCGCCCGACTCCCACGACCGTCGCCGCGATGAGGAACGGGATCGCCGCGGACGAGTAATGCGCGGTCGGGTCCGTCATCGCACGCGGCCCGGCAAGACCGTTGAGGACGAGCTGCGGGATCGCGACCGCGGCGAGCGCCGGCGCGAGGACGAACAGCCCGAGGAGCGGCAGGCTCAGGGAGACGACGTAGAGGACGTTACGTCCGCTCGCGAGGGCCGACAGGATCGCGCCCGGGTGCGTGAAGGCGGTACGGACGACCCCTTGAGGCGATCCGCCGACCGCGGCGAAGTACCCGTAGTAGGGGCTCGGCGCCCCCGCAAACGACGGGACGATCACGTACACGGCGAAGAGCACCCAACCGAGGCTCCCTGCGGCGATTCCGAAGCCGGCGGCGCGGCGGCCGCGGGCAAGCGCGTACCAGAGCCCGAGCGCGACGACCGTGAGGCCGGTGACCTCGTTCGTCAGCAGGGCGAGAACCGCGAACGGAGCGAAGGCCCACTGGCGATCGTTTTCCAGGAACCACACGGCGTAGAGAAAGAGTGGGATCGAGAGAGCGACCGAGTGCGGCGACAGGCCGGCCCAAGAGAGCCAGGGATAGGCGAGGTAGGCGAGCGCGAGGAGGCACGCGCCTCGCTCCGAGCCGAGATGACGGCGCGCGAGCCAGAAGACCGGGAGTGCCCCGAGCGCGACCACGACCGCCCGTACGAAGATGAAGGAGAGCGGCGTCGGTGCGACGAGCCAGGCGGGAGCGAGGAGCGCAAGGATGGGATCGACGTGGAAGCTCAGCCGGCTTGCCTCGTCTCCGGTGATCGCCGTCACCTCGAGCGGGCGACCGTGCGCCGTACTCCACACCGCCTGGACCATGTTCCCGAAGTCGAAACGGCCGAGGCGGAAGCCGAGGTAGTCGGAGCGGACGGAGGCGAAGAGCACGCCCGACCACACGACCATCCCGCTCCACACGACGAGGACATAACGACGTGCGACACACCATTCGAGCACGCCCGAACGGCGCTCGTCTCGCCGACCCGGGCCGGCCGCTGCCGACTCGGCTCTCATGCCGCGACGCCCTCCGCGCGCACCGACGCTCGGGTCTCGGCTGCTCGTCGCCGGCGCGCTCGAGCGCGAGCGCGACCGTCACCGCAGCGGCGAGGAGCGCCGCGCTTATCTGAAATGCCGTGTGATGCCCACTCCCGTTCGTCACGGCGGTCGCGAGTGGGATGAACCAAATGAGCCCTAGCCGGCGTTGCGCAAGCGAGACGACGACGACCAGCAGCGCGAAGTAGTGCATCCAGACGATCGGCGTGAGCGCAAGGGATGCGGCGATCCCGAGGATGAACGCGCGACGCTCGTCTCCCCGGTGGCCGAGGACGACCACTCCTGCGACGAGCGAGAGTCCGAGCGCGAGCCAGATCGCCCGCGACACCGGCGAGGGAAGGCCGAGCTGCACGCCGAGGATGTACGTCGTGTACGAGTCGGGGCCGACTGTCTCCTCGAGCTTCCGCAGGACGCTGGGATAGTCGACGAAACCTGCGAACCCGACGACCGCCCACGAGACCACGACCAGCAAGACGCCGAGCACGAGCGAGGCGGTTGCGGCGAGATACCTCGCGTCGCGGCAAACCAGATGACGAGCGGCCAGAGGAAGAACTTCACGGCGAGCGTGAAGCCGATCGCAGCCGAGACGGGAACACCCGATCGCGAAGACGCCACGTGATCGCCAGCGCCAGCGCGAACCACAGTGTGACGTTCCCCGTCTGGATCGCGTTCAGGACCGGAGGCCAGAGGAGCATGACGCCGTAGCACCGCCAGTCGCGCACGCCGAGGACGTACGGGACGGCCAACGCGACGACCACCAGTACCGCCATCGTCAGAAGGGCGGCGGCCTGGACGGGGAGCACGGTCAACGGCACGGCGACCAGCGCGGGCAACGGCGGATACGGATACGGCCCTGCCCACGGCGTCGCGACCGTCGGGCTGTAAGGGCTGACGCCGTGGAGGATCGCTTCGGCCGCGCTGTCAGAACTGCCGGAAGTCGACCCCCGCGGAGTTTCCGTGACTCATGTCGACGAAGAGCAGGACGACCGCGAAGATCGGCGTGATCGAACAGAAGGCGGTCAACGCCACGCGGGGCAGCGCCGAAAGAGTCAGCGGCCGTCCGGCAGTCGGGAGGGCTGTGCTCGAGTCCTCGATCACGTTCCCTCCGCGACGCCCCGCTCGCCGACACTTTCTTCTCTTGTTTCGGTCGGACGTGCGAGCAGCGATGCGAGCACCACCGTCGCGACGAGCGCGGGCACGAAGGTCTCGTAGCCCTCCGGATAGCCCGGGCGCGGGCTGAGCCGACGCGAGCAGCGGAACGAACCACACTCCCGAGAGGCGCGGCCGCGCGATCGAGGTCGGAACGAGCAGGAGGACGAGATAGTGCACCCACACGATCGGGCTGAGCGCGAGCGTCGCCCCGATCGCGCACGTGAAGGACCGCTCGTCGTCACGGCGGCGGGCGAACGCGACGCAGCCGAGGAGGAGCGCGGCTCCGACCCGATCGCGAGGACGTCGCCGAACCGCGTCCCGAGCCCGAGCGACGAGGACATGGCGACGAACAGTATCTGTTCGCCGCCTGGATCTGTTCAGCCGGCGCAGAAGCGCTGGATAGCCGGTGAGCCCGTTGAAGCCGATGGCGGTCCATGCGGGCGAGCGTTACGACGAGGCCGAGGCCGACGCCGACGGCGGTCGTGCGCAACGGGCGCGTCGCGAGCGTCCACACGAAGAGCGGCCAGAGGAAGAGCTTCGCGGAGACGCAGACGGAGCGACGCTCCGGCCGGCACACGCCGATCTCGATACCGCCAGGCGAGCGCGGCGGCAAAGGCGAGGGGGAGCGAGACATCGGCGAGGAGAATGCCGCTCAGCGAGGGAAGCCAGAGGACGGCGACGGCGTAGCGACGCCAGTCGCGAACGTCGAGCGCCGAGAGGGCTCCGCCGAGGCAGGCGAGCGCGAGCGGCCGCTGCAGGAGTCCCACCACGGCGACCGGAAGGAACGCGAGCGGAACGAGCGCCAGTACGAGCTGCGGCGGATGAGACGTATCCCTTCTGATCGAGGAGCACCTGGGCATGAACACGCTGGCGG
>CAWKEV010000056.1:0-15420 GCA_963848725.1 uncultured Actinomycetes bacterium
ACGCTCGAGGTGGATGTCGAGCGGGGCCGCATCGGCGTCATGGCCCACGACCCGCTCGTCTACCGGGAGCTGACCGCGCTCGAGAACCTCGACCTCTTCGGGCGGCTGTACCGCGTCCCCGAGCGTCGCGAGCGGATCGGCATGCTGCTCGAGCGGTTCGGGCTCTGGGAGGCACGCGCCGAGCGGATCGCGACGTACTCGCGCGGGATGATCCAGCGGCTCGCGCTCTGCCGGACCTTGCTCCACGACCCGGCGCTCCTCGTTCTCGACGAGCCCTTCTCCGCGCTCGACGAGGACGGGGCAGAGCTTCTCGATCGCGAGCTCGCCGACCTCGCCGGGAGCCGCGCTGTCGTGATGGCGACGCACGATCCCGAACGAGTCGTAGCATTTGCCACGAAGACGCTGGCGCTCGCATGACCTATCTCGCAGACGTCGTGGTGCTCGCGCGGAAGGACCTCAAGGTGGAGCTCCGAGCGCGGGACACGCTCCCCGCGATGCTCCTCTTCGTCCTCTCGACGCTCGTCGTCTTCCGCTTCGCGTTGTCCAAGGAGACCGGAGACGATGCGGCCTACGGGCTTCTCTGGGTCGCGATCGTCTTCACCGCCTTGCTGGGCCTCGCCCGTGCCTGGGTGCCGGAGCACGAGCACGGTGTGCTCGACGGCCTCGTCCTCGCTCCCTGCGACCGGAGCGCGATCTGGCTCGGGAAGTCGCTCGCGACGCTTGCGTTCCTCCTCGCCGCGCAGGTCGTCGCGCTCCCGGCCTTCGCGTTCTTCTTCGCCCCGCTCGACGCGACCGCAGTCGGAGGAGTGCTGCTCGCGGATATCGGCATCTGCGCCGTCGGCTCGCTCGTCGCTGCGATGGCGGCCGCCGGCCGCGCGCGCGAGCTCCTCCTCCCGCTTCTTCTCCTCCCGCTGACGATCCCGCTCGTCGTCGGCGGAGTCGGTTCGGCGATCTCGCCGGCGGAGGGCCGCTTCCTGTTGCTCCTCGCGCTGTACGACGGCATCTTCGCGGTACTCTCGTGGGCGTCGTTCGAGTACGTCGTCACCGAGTGAAGGAACCTCTCTGAGCGTCTGGGCTCGATCCGAAGCCTCCCCGGCCTGGCGGTGGTGACGACCGCGCTCATGGGTGTCGCGCTCGCGCTGGCACTCATCGTCGCGCCGGAGGACGCCGACCAGGGGGTGTCCCAACGGATCTTCTACATTCATGTGCCGATCGCCCTGACGGCGTACTTCTGCTTCGGGCTCGGCGCCTGGAAGGCCTTCCGGCTCCTCGCGCGCGGTGAGGAGCGGTACGACCTCGAGAGCTACGTGGCCATCCACCAGGGCACGATCTTCGGTTCGCTCACCCTCCTCACGGGCTCGATCTGGGCCAAGGCGTCGTGGGGGATCTGGTGGACGTGGAGCTCGAACCAGCTCGTCCTCTTCCTCGTCCTCTTCCTCTTCTACTGCGCCTACTTCATGCTCCGTTTCTCCCTCGAGGAAGGACCGCAGCGGGCGCGGACGTGTGCCGTGTACGCGCTCTTCGGCGTCGCGCTGATTCCCGTCAGCTTCCTCGCCATCCGGATGGCGCAGGACTTCATCCACCCCACGGTGTTCACCCGGCACGGGCCACAGATGAGCGGATCGATGTTCACGGCGTTCTGCTTCTGCTGGGCGGCCGTGACCCTGCTCGCCTACCTCCTGTATCGCGTCGAGCTCGCCGGGAAGCGCGTCGACGCGGATCTGCGGGAGCTCCGCGAGGTCCTCCAGTGAGTCAGGGCCAGTACGTCGCAGCAGCGTACGGCATCGTCTTCGTCTTCGTCCTCGCGTACGTGGCGATCATCGCCGCGAAGCTCGCGCGGCTCCAGCGCCAGACGGCCGAGCTCCTGACCATCGCCCGGCGTCGTCCTCACCCCGAGCAGCCCGAGGCGGCGGCCGGCTCTCGCGCTGTGGCCCACGAGGCATGAACCGCCGGGAACCGCACTATGCTGCGCGCGTGCACACGGCTTCGAGGGGACGAGAGCCCTGAGCCCGACCCGCACCGCTCTCGTTGGCAGGCCGCTCCCGCTCCAGGCTCCGACGGCGTTCGTCCGCATCCGTCCACGCGGTGGTCGCAGCTGCGGGGAGCCCATCGCCGCCGCGCCCCGGAAGTCGTGCGCGCCCCTTCGTCCGACGTCTCGCTGACGCCGGCTCGCAACGCCCGGTTAGGGTCCCGCGCGTGTTCATCACGTTCCTGAGCGACTTCGGGCTCAAGGACGACTTCGTGGGGACGTGCCACGGCGTGATCAAGCGCATCGCGCCGGATGCGGAGATCATCGACATCACCCACGGGATCCCGGCGCAGTCCGTCCTGCAGGGAGCGCTCGTCCTCCGGAACACGATCGGGTACATGCCCGTCGGCGTGCACCTCGCTGTCGTCGACCCGGGAGTCGGCGGTCCTCGACGCCCGTTGGCGCTCCTCGATCGGGAGGGCAGGCGCTACGTCGGTCCCGACAACGGGCTTCTCCTACCGGCGGCACGGAGGGCGGGGATCGCGGCGGCGTACGAGCTCGCGAACCCCGAGTACGCGCTCGAGGCGATCTCGCGGACGTTCCACGGCCGCGACCTCTTCGCACCGGCGGCCGCGCACCTCGCGTGCGGCGTCGCCCTCGAGGACCTCGGGCCGCCGGTGGATCCGGACGCGCTCGTCGATCTCGACGTGCCCGTGGCGCGCATCGACGGCGCCGCGATCGGCGCGCTCCTCCTCTACGTCGACAGCTTCGGGAACATCGCGCTCAACCTCACGCGCGACGACGTCGAGCAGGCCGGCGTCGTCTCGGGGACCGGGTCGAGCTCGAGCACGCGGGCGAGCACTACTACGCAGTGATGGCGAGGACGTTCGCCGACGCGCGGCCCGGCGACGTGATCCTGTACGAGGACAGCTACGGGAACATGTCCGTTGCGATCTCGCGCGGGAGCGCTGCGCGGATGCTGCACGCGAGCCCGGGCCAGAGCATCCGGATCACGCCTGTGCTTTGAGCGAGCGCGCAGCTCAGGTGACGGGGGGCCGCCGGTCCGCCCACGGCTGCGCCTCCTCGATCTGGGATGCGAGCCGGACGAGAAGCGCCTCGCCCGCCGGCGGGCCAAACGCCTGGACGCCGACCGGGAGCCCGTCTTCGCTCCAGCGGAGTGGGAGCGAGACCGCGGGGAGGCCGGTGACGTTCGCGACCGCGGTGAACGGCGTGAACTCCGTGTTCCGAAGGAGCTGCTCGACGGCGCCGTCGACACCCTGCTCCTGCCACGCGATCGGGACGGGTGGGAGCGCGAGCGTCGGCGTGAGCACGACGTCGACCTCGTTCCAGAACGCGACGACGCGCCGGGCGAAGAGCTGGAGCCGGACGACCGCGCGCGCGTAGTCAGCGGCCGAGGTCGTCCGCGCTGCCTCGACCAACTCGCGGTTGAGCGGTGTGAGGAGCGACAGATCGTCGAGCGGGTGCAGGGCGGCGCCGACCTGCCAGACGCCGATGAACGTGAGCGCCAGCTCGGGTTCGCGCCAGGGAGGCGTCCGCTCGATCAGGTCATGTCCGAGGTCGGACAGCAGCGCCGCGGCCGAGGTGACCGCGGCGACGCACTCGGGGTCGACAAGGACGTCGATCGGTGGCGCCGACGTGACCGCGATCCGCAGCATTCCCGGCGGCTCGCCAACTTCCTCGAGGAAGGGTCTCTCGGGGGGAGGCAGCCACCAGGAGTCGCCCGGCTCGTAGCCCGTCATGACGTCGAGCAGTGCGGCCGCGTCGGCGACGGAGCGGGCCAGCGGGGCCGAGGTCGACAGGCCTTCGAACGACGTGAACGGCGCCGCTGAGACCCGCCCGCGCGACGGCTTGAGCCCGACGAGCCCGCAGCACGAGGCGGGGATCCGGATCGAGCCACCGCCGTCGCTGCCGTGTGCGATCGGGACGAGACCCGCTGCCAGCGCGGCAGCGCTGCCTCCGCTCGATCCACCCGGGGTTCGCTCGGTGTTCCACGGATTCCGTGCCGCGCCGTTGAGCTCGGACTCGGTGAAGGCCGTCGTTCCGAACTCGGGTGTGTTCGTCTTGCCGACGATGACGAAGCCTGCGTCGCGGAGCCGCCGAACGACGGCCATGTCGAAGTCGGGGACGAAGTCGGCGAACGCGCGCGACGAGTACGTAGTACGGATGCCGGCGGTCGCGGTCAGGTCCTTGACCGCGATAGGGACTCCGCGGAACGACCCACCGGCCGTTTCCGGCGTGGCGTCGATCTCTCGCGCTCTGGCGTGTGCTTCCTCGCCACAGACGGTGACGAACGAGTTCAGCGCGGGATCGATTCGCTCGATGCGTTCGAGGGAGAGCTCGACCAGCTCGGCGGACGAGACCTCTCCCTCCCGAACGAGCCGCGCCTGCTCGAGCGCGGGCGCGAGCGCCAGCTCCATGCAGCGACGCTAACAGGGTCGCCGGGGAGGTGAGCTTCAGCCCTCGGCGGTTCCCGAGAGGGTCGCACTCCGGGTCCCCATCCCGAGCGGCGGTCGAGACGAGCGAATCTCGGCGATCACGCCGTCGAGATCGGGATGACGCGGAGCAGCGTGACGCAAGCGATGGCGAGGGCCGGAATCGAACCGGCGACACCACGGTTTTCAGCCGTGTGCTCTACCGACTGAGCTACCTCGCCAGGACGGCTCAGTGTACTCACGCCCCGTCCTTCGTCCTGTGGACGCCCGGCCCGCTTCCGCGGCGCAGGCACGGTGAGCCGTTACGCTTCCGCGCCGTGGAGGCGGGCGCAAAGGGCGAGGTCGCGATCATCGGCGCGGCTCTCGACCTCGGGCAGAGCCGCCGCGGCGTGGACATGGGGCCGTCGGCGATCCGCTACGCGGGGCTCGAGGAACGGCTCCAGAGTCTCGGCTTCACGGTCCGGGACCACGGGAACGTCGAGACGGCCGTTCCCGAGGCGACCTCGCTCCGCGACGAACGCGCTCGTTTTCTCCCCGAGATCAAGGCGACGTGCGAGCGGATCGCCGGAAAGGTCGTCGAGGAGGCGAAGGCAGGGGCGATCCCGCTCGTCCTCGGCGGAGACCACTCGGTCGCGATCGGGACGCTCGGAGGCCTCGCGCGGGCCGAAGGCATGGGCGGTGTCCTCTGGATCGACGCACACAGCGATGTCAACACGCCCGAGACGAGCCCGAGCGGGAACGTGCACGGGATGGGCCTCGCCGCGGCGCTCGGGCTCGCCGGCCCGGGGTTCGAAAGCGATGCGTGGACGCTGCCCGCGGTGGACACGCGCCGCGTCGCGCTGTTCGGCGTCCGCGAGCTCGACGAGGGAGAGCGCCGGTTGCTGCGCGAGCGCGAGGTGCGCGTCTTCACGATGAGCGAGATCGACCGGATCGGGATCGAACGGGCGACGCACGAGGCGCTCGACCGGGTCGCAGGACCGGGCTTCGCCCACGTCTCCCTCGACATGGACGCGCTCGATCCGGAGCTTGCGCCCGGCGTCGGAACGCCGGTGCGTGGCGGGCTCACCTATCGTGAGGCGCACCTCGCACTCGAGCTCGCCGCCGAGTCGGGCCTGGTCCGCTCGCTCGAGGTGGTCGAGGTGAACCCGATCCTCGACCGCGAGAACACCACCGCGCTCACCGCGGTCGAGCTCGTCGCGAGCGCGCTCGGCAAGACGATCATCTAGCCGCGCGAGTCCCTCGAGCGGCCGGTTCCGAGGCCAGACCGCGCCGACCGCCCGACAGCGGCTCGTTCTGTCGCTCAGGCGTGCCGGCCGGCGAGCACGATCTGCGTGATACCGGGGAGCGCGAGCCCGCCGCCGTCGGCGAAGTCGGCCAGGCGATCGGCGACCTCGGCGCGAACCGTGGCGACCGCGTCGGCGCCGGCTCCGGCGAGCGCCGTCTTCAGCGCGCGCGAGAAGTCCTGGGTGGACTCCCAGAACGCGTCGAAGCTCTCGTGCCGGAAGGTGATTGGAAAGTCCTCGTGCGCGAGGAGCTCGAGGCCTGCATCCGCGACGAGCGTCTTCACGCGGCTGCGGTCGCCGAGCCGGAACGGGCCCGGCTCGTCGGGCTCCGGCGGTTGGACGAGACCGTGAGCGACGAGTGTGCGGCCGACCCTCGACGCCCATGGGTTCTCCTCGGGTGTTCCCCAGACCGCGAACGCGACTCGCCCTCGAGGACGGAGGACCCGCCGGGTCTCGCCGAGCGCAGCTGCAGGATCGACCGCGAGCATGTAGCCCCAACGGCAGAGCACGCCGTCGACGCTCTCGTCCGGGAGATCGAGGGACTGCGCGTCGAGCACCCGAAACTCCGCGTTGTCGATGCCGAGCTCGGCGCCGCGCCGCCGGGCGGAGTCGACGATCTCGGCGACGAAGTCGCTCTCGATGAGGCGCCCGCCCGCTCCGGCCCGCTCGACAGCGAGAAACCCGGTGTCGCCCGAGCCTCCGGCGAGCTCGAGGATCGTGTCGCCCACCTGTGGAGCGAGAAGCTCGACCATTCGCTCGGACACCGGCCTCGTCGAGGCCCACAGCACGGCACGCTGGCGATCCCAGCCCGCAGCCATGGACAGCCAGCTCTCTCGCTGCTCCTCGGTCGTCATTCGGCCGCCCGCCATGCCGCCACGCCGCTGAACTGCGGGACGATCTCCTTGCCGTACGCCTCCAGCACGGCCTCTTGGCCTTCGGTCATGAGGTAGACGTTGAACTGGTCGACTCCGACCGCCTCGAGCTCCTTGAGCTTCGCCGTCGCCTGCTCGGCGTTGCCGAGGACGCAGAAGCGGTCGCAGATCTCGTCCGTGACGAACTCGCCGTGCTTCGCGCCGACACGGGAGTGGTCGTCGTAGTCGTAGAACTTCCGGACGCGGACGAACTCCGTGAGCTCGTGCGGGATCTCGGAGTCGTACCCGTAGCGCTCGACGAGATCCGTGACGTGGTTCGAGACCATCGCCGGGAACCAGCGCACCTGGTCGCGCGCGTGCCCGATGTCGTCCGAGACGAAGCTCGGCGCACTGACGATGCACCGGAGCTCCGAGGGGTCGCGTCCCGCCTCCTCGGCTGCCTTCCGCGCGGTGTCCATGATCCACTCGACGATCACCGGGTCGGCGAGCTGGATCACGACGCCGCCGCCGGTTCGGCCCGCGACCGCGAGCGCCTTCGGGCCGTAGCCCGCCACCCACATCGGGATCTCGGGAAGCTCCGGCCGCACCCACTTGAGCTGCAGCTGCTTCCCGTTCCACTCGACCTCGCGGCCGTTCATGAAGTCCTTGATCATCCGCAGGCGACGCTCGAACTCGGCGACCTTGACGGGCTGCTGCCCGATGTAGCGGCGGGCCGAGTCGCCGCGCCCGATCCCCATCGCCATGCGGCCGTTCGAGATGTCGTGGAGCGTGGCGTAGCCGCTCGCGAGCACGGTCGGCTCGCGCGTCCCCGGATTCGTGACGCAGTGGCCGAGCTTCAGCGTCGTCGTCGCCTGGGCGGCGAGCGTCAGGAGCGGGAATGACTCCTGCCAGAGGACGTGCGAGTCGTACGTCCAGCCGTACTCGAAGCCGTTCGCCTCCGCGAGCTGCATGAGCTCGACGAGACGGCTCGAGGGTGGATCCGGCAGCACGGTGACGCCGAAGCTCAGGGCCATCGATCTCTCCTTACGCTCGCTCGGGACGTGGATTATCGCGTTCCAAGGCGTTCGTGCGCAGGAGCAGGAGGGCTGCTGCCGCGCACGCGGCGAGGCCGGCGAAGGCGATGCGGCCGTCACCCGGGAGGTCGAAGGCAAGCCCCGCGAGGGGGGTCGCCACGAGGACGACGACGATCGAGATGGCGTTCACCAGGCCGACCGCCGCGCCCGGCGCGTCGAGCCGGAGGTGCTGCGCGCCCGTGAAGATGACAGCGAAGGGGAGCCCGGCTCCGAGCCCGAGAACGAGCGCTCCGAACGTCAGCAGCCCGATCGGCAGGGGAAGCGCGAGCAGCGCGGCTCCGAGCGAGACGCCGACGAGGCCGACGAGGACGACGCTTCGCGGGCGCGTGTGCGTCAGCGCTCCTCCGACCGGCCGCGTGAGGATCCCCGCGGAGAGGATGAGCCCTCCGGCGAGCCCGGCCACCGCTGCGCCGTTGCCGTGGCGCTCGAGCAGCGGCACCACCCAGTTCCCCGCGACGACCGCGACCCCGAACGTCGCACCCTGGAGCAGCCCGAGCGGGACGAGCCCGGGCGCGGTCTCGAGCCTCGCTCGCGTGTGCCCGACGCGCGGCAGGCCGGTGGCCGCGAGCAGCGGGAGGGCAGCTAGAAGCGCGAGCGCGATCGCGCTCCAGTACGGCGCGCGCCAGCTCGTCGCATCCGTCAGCGCGGGCAACACCATCACCGCGAGGCCGCCGCCCAGCATCGTCGCCCCTCCGTACAGGCCGCGCTGGAGCGGCCCTCCGCCTCCGGCTCGTACGAGATCGAGACCGGCGACGAAGGCGGCGCCCGAGCCGAGTCCGACAACGGCTCGGCCCGCGAGGCCGACCGCGAACGAGGCGCTCACGAGGAGGAATGCGTTCCCGGCGAGCACCGCGACGACCGCCGCGAGCGCGACGGCCCGCGCCCCGTAGCGGTCGGCACCGTGTCCGGCTGGGAGTTGCACGAGGAGATGCGTGAGAAAGAGCGACGTCGTCAAGAGGCCGACCGCCGCGAGCGACACGCCGTACGTCTCCGACAGGGGATCGGCGACCGCGCCGACGTTCGACACGTTCCACGTGAGGCAGCCGCCGACGGCCAGGCCGGCGACGATCCCGATCCGACGGGCAGCCGGAGGCGCGGCTGCGGCGGTGTCTGCTACCGCCCGCCCCCGCCGGCGACCCAGTCGACCGTCCTCGCCGCGAGCCGGTCGAGCGCTGAAACCGCGAGCTCGAGGTGCTCCTCCTTGGTGTCCTCGAGCTTCGTGTGGGAGAGGCCGCGAAGGCTCTGGACGAAGAGCATCACCGTCGGAACGCCGGCGCGCGACACCTCGGCTGCATCGTGGAGCGGTCCCGAGGGCAAGCGGTGTGCGGTTCCTGCCACCTCGCGCACGGCCTCCTCGCAGAACCCGACGAGCGTGTCGTCGAACAGGATCGGCTCGATCGACCAGATCCGCTCGAATGCGACCTCGATCCTCTCTTCCTGGGCGAAGCGGCGGCTCGACTCCTTCGCGTCCCCGAGCATGGCCGCGAGCTTTCCGGCGTTGAGATGACGCTGGTCGAGGAGCTGCTCCGCGGTCTCGACGACCGACGTGACGATGCCCGGTCGACAGACGACGTCGCCGGACGTGCACACTGCTCCGTCGCCCGAACGGGCGGCGATCTCGCGCAGCGCGAGTGCCAGCTTCGCAGCGCCGGCGAGTGCGTCCCGCCGCTGGTCCATGGGCGTCGAGCCGGCGTGGGCTGCCTGGCCGCGCCACGTGATGCGGTGACGCTCGACGCCGAACGTCCCGAGGACGACCCCGAGTGGGATGCCGAGCGACTCGAGGACGGGCCCCTGCTCGATATGGAGCTCGAGGTAGGCGGCCGCCGTCTCGAGCTCCGAGCGGGCGTCGAGTGCGCGGTCGAGGTCGACGCCGTGCTCCGCGAGTGCGTCTGGGAGCGAGATGCCGTCGCGATCGGCGAGCTGCCGCAGCTCGTCCTGGTCGGCCATCGACCCGGCGGCGGCGCTCGATCCGAAGAGACTGCGGCCGAAGCGCGCTCCTTCCTCGTCGGCCCAGTCGACGAGGCGGACGGTCACCGGCGGTGTGCCGTCCTCCGCGATGCGGCGGAGGACCTCGACGCCGCCCATGACGTTGAGAGAGCCGTCGAGCCAGCCGCCGTTCGGGACGGAGTCGATGTGCCCGCCGAGCACGACCGCGCGGTCGGATTCCCCGGCGAGCGTGAACCACTGGTTCCCTGCCGCGTCGATCTCCTCCGTGACCCCGGCACCCGCGAGCTTCTCGCGCAGCCAGGCGCGTGCCGTCTCCCACGTGTCCGTCCACGCGACGCGCTGGGCGCCGTCCTCGTTCCCCGTCAGCTCGCGGAGCTCCTCGAGCTCGGCGACGGTACGCGCGGGGTCGAGCGGCACGCCGGGAGCTTAGTGCTCCCCTTCGTCACGGGTGTGGTAAGCAATGCGCCGCATGGAGGCGGCCGCAGTCACGGTGACGGAGGAGGCCAGAGGGACGGCAGTCTTCCGGCGGGTCGCGACCTTCCTCGTCGTGATCGGGTTCCTCGTCGTGTTCTGGGAGGGCTACAAGGCGCTCTGGCAGACGGCGGGCTGGGGCTGGCCGTTCCCCGTGAACGACACGACCATGCCGCACCTGTACGCGATCGTCGAGGCGTTCTGGCAGCCGACGACGACCGGGGGCCCGCCCCTCGTCCACTCGCTCGTCGATGCCGCATGGTTCACGATGAAGGAGGCGATCGCCGGCTTCGTGCTCGGCGCCGTGATCGGGTTCGCGCTCGCAGTCATGCTCGCGCAGGTCGAGCTCCTCGAGCGGGGGCTGAAGCCCTTCGTCGTCGGGTCGCAGACTGTGCCGATCCTCGCGATCGCGCCGATGGTCGTCATCGGGCTCGGGTCGAGAGGGATCGAAGGGTGGAAGTCGGTAGCGATCCTCGCCGCGTATCTCACCTTCTTCCCGGTGACGATCAACACGCTGCGTGGGCTCAAGTCGCCGGAACGCCGAACCGTCGAGCTGCTGGAGTCGTACGCCGCGAGCTCGTGGACGATCCTCTGGCGCCTGCGCGTGCCGGCCGCGCTGCCGTACATCTTCACGGCGCTCAAGATCTCGGCGACCGCGAGCGTGATCGGCGCGATCATCGGAGAGACGCCGGCGTCGATCCAGGACGGCCTCGGCGGCGCGATCGTCAACTTCAACCAGTACTACTCGCTGCAGCCCACCTTCCTGTGGGCGACGAACATCGTGTGTGCGGCGATGGGCCTCCTCTTCTTCGGCCTCGTCGTGCTCGCGGAGCACCTCGTCGTGCGGCGGGCTCCGGAGAACGTCGTATGAGCGAAGCGACGACGGCGAGGGCTGTCTCGATCCAGGGCGTCGCGAAGGCGTTCCGGACCGGGACGACCGCCCTCACGGGCATCGACCTCGAGATCGACCCGGGCGAGTTCGTCTCGCTGATCGGGCCGTCGGGATGCGGCAAGTCGACGCTCCTCCGCATCGTCGGTGACCTCATCCAGCCGAGCGCCGGGAGCGTGCTCGTGAACGGGAAGTCCGCGCACCGGGCTCGGCTCGACCACGACTATGGGATCGTCTTCCAGGATCCGGTGCTGTACGACTGGCGCACGGTCGCCCGCAATGTCTCCCTGCCGCTCGAGCTCCTCGGCTGGAGCCGGGCACGCCGGAGGAAGCGCGTCGAGGAGATGCTCGACCTCGTCGAGCTCCGCGGGTTCGAGTCGAGCCGGCCCTGGCAGCTCTCCGGCGGGATGCAGCAGCGCGTGTCGATCGCCCGCGCGCTCTCGTTCGATCCGTCGCTCCTGCTCATGGACGAGCCGTTCGGCGCGCTCGACGAGATGACGCGCGAGCGCCTGAACCTCGAGTTGCTCCAGATCTGGGCGAAGGCGGGGAGCACGATCGTCTTCGTGACGCACTCGATCCCGGAAGCGGTGTTCCTGTCGACGCGCGTCGTCGTCATGTCGTCCCGGCCGGGTCGGATCTCCGAGATCGTCCCCATCGACCTCCCGCAGCCGAGGGGCGTCGCGACGCGGGAGGACGCGCGCTTCTTCGAGCTCGTGACCACGGTGCGCGAGGCGCTCGCGGCGGGGCACGGGGAGAGCTCCGCACGGAGCTCCAGCGCCGGGGAGGTGTACTGACGAGCACCTTCGTCGAACCTGCGGTGTCGTCGGCGGGCGTCTCGAGCGGCGCCGGGCGGCGTCTCCGCGAGTGGCTGCCCGCGCTCGTCGTCTTCCTCGTCGTCATCGCGCTCTGGCAGGGGCTGACGACGGCGTTCCACGTGCAGACGTTCCTCCTCCCGAAGCCGAGTGATATCGCGAGCTCGGGTTGGGAGAACAAGTCCGCGCTCTGGGACGCGGGCGTCTACACGCTCAAGGAGGCGGTCGGCGGGTTCCTGCTCGGGTCCGGGCTCGGTGTCCTCGTTGCGCTCGTGCTCGCGCGCTTCCGGTTGGTCGGCGCCGCGTTGATGCCGTTCGCGATCGCGGCGAACGCCGTCCCGATCATCGCCTTCGCGCCGATCACGAACAACTGGTTCGGGCTCTTGAACCCGTTCTCGAAGATGGCGATCGCGGCCGTCCTCTGCTTCTTCCCGACGATGGTGAACACGCTCCGCGGGCTCACCTCCGTCCACCCGTCGTCGATCGAGCTGATGCGCTCGTACGGTGTCGGCCAGACCGCGGTCTTCCGGCACGTGCGGATCCCGAACTCGCTTCCGTTCATGTTCACGGGGCTGAAGATCGCGGCCGTCCTGTCGATGATCGGCGCGATCGTCGGGGAGTACTTCGGCGGCCCGACGAACGCGCTCGGTGTGAGCATCCTGAACGACACACAGGTCTTCGACTTCCCGCGCGCGTGGGCCGGAATCGTGCTCGCGAGCGCGTTCGGCATCGCGCTGTACGGCCTCGTCGCCCTCGCGGAGCACTACGCGACGCGCTGGCATCCGTCGGCGCGCTCTTTGAGCGGCGAGTGAGAGGAGTCAGAATGGCCACCAACGCGGCCTTCGGGTCGGAGGGCGAATCGAAAGGGGATCGTGCATGAGGAAGAGACACTGGCCAGCGGCGGCGCTCGCAGTCGCCGGCGCCGGGCTCGCGATCTGGGCGGCGGTCGCGACCGCAGCTCCGCAGAAGCCGGCGCTGACGAAGGTCACACTGCAGTCGAAGTGGGTCGTACAGGCCCAGTTCGCGGGGTACTACGCGGCGCTCTCGAAGGGCTACTACAAGAAGGCCGGGCTCGACGTGAACATCAAGGTCGGCGGGCCGAGCATCACGCCGGAGACGGTCGTCGCCGGCAAGCAGGCCGACTTCGGGCTCGACTGGCTGCCGAACCTCATGGCGACGCGCGAGAAGGGCTCGGACCTCGTCTCGATCGCGCAGGTCTTCGCTCGGAGCGGTATGACCGAGCTCACCTGGAAGTCGAGCGGCATCAACACGATCAAGAAGATGCGCGGCAAGAAGGTCGGCGTGTGGTGTTGCGGGAACCAGCCGGAGCTCTTCGCCGCCCTTCAGAAGAACGGGATCGACCCGAACAGCCAGAGCGACGTGACGATCGTCAACCAGCCGTTCTCGATGGACCTCTTCCTCCAGCACCAGGTCGACGCCGCCGCGGCGATGACCTACAACGAGCTCGCGCAGGTGCTCGAGACGAAGAACCCGCAGACCGGGAAGCTGTACAAGCTGTCCGATCTGAACATCTTCAAGATGGCGAGCCCCTCGGTCGGGACCGGAATGCTCGAGGACAACGTCTTCGTCCGGGGCGACTGGCTCAAGGACAAGACGAACCAGGCGACGGCGGTGAAGTTCCTGAAGGCCTCGTTCCAGGGCTGGATCTACTGCCGTGACCATCCCACCGACTGCGTGAACATCGTGCTGAAGACGGGCTCGCTGCTCGGTCGGGGTCACCAGACCTGGCAGATGAACGAGATCAATGCGCTCACGTGGCCGAGCCCGAGGGGCATCGGCCTACCGCCGGCCGGCGCGGTCGGGCAGACGGCGGCGATCGCGCGCAAGTACGGCGTGGTCAAGAAGGTGCCTGCGGGCGAGACGAACTACACGTACGCGGCGAAGGCGCTCGCGCAGCTGAAGGCCGCAGGCATCGACGTCACCGGCAAGACCTGGAAGAAGAAGGTCATCAAGGTCACGCCGGGCGGGAAGTAGAGCGAAGCGAACGAGAGCGGGGCCGCGGCGAGCTTGCGGCCCCGCTCCGGAATGGGGGCGAGATGTCGGTCTTGATCAAGGGTGGGCGGATCGTCACGGCCGCCGACGACTACGTGGGAGACGTCTTCGTCGACGGCGAGCGGATCGCGCTCCTCGGCCAGTCGCTCGACGTCGACGCCGACCGCGTCATCGACGCGAGCGGCCGCTACGTGCTCCCGGGCTGCGTCGATCCGCATACGCATCTGGACATGCCCTTCGGCGGCACGACCACAATCGACGACGTCGAGTCGGGTCAGACGGCGGCGGCGTTCGGCGGAACCACCTGCCACGTCGACTTCTGCATCCAGCCGCCGGGCACCTCGTTCGCCGACGCCCTCGCCGAGTGGCGCGAGAAGGCGGACGGCAAGCAGGTGATCGACATGGGCTACCACATGGCCGTCACGGATCTGCGCGCCGGGGGCTCGCTCGAGGAGCTCGCGCGCCTGCCGGAGCAGGGCGTCACCTCGTACAAGCTCTTCATGGCGTACAAAGGCGCGCTCATGGTCGACGACGAGACGCTCTTCAAGACCATGGAGGTCGCGGCCGAGACCGGAGCGCTGGTCATGGTCCACGCGGAGAACGGCGACGCCATCGACGTCCTCGTGAAGCAGGCGCTCGCCGCCGGGAACACGGCGCCGCACTTCCACGCGCTCACCCGCCCTCCCGAGCTCGAGGGGGAGGCGACGAACCGCGCGATCCAGCTGGCACGGGTCGCCGGCGCTCCCCTCTACGTCGTCCACGTCTCGTGCCGCGAGGCGATCGATCCGATCGCCCGCGCCCGCGAGGAGGGCTGGGACGTCTGGGGGGAGACGTGCACGCAGTACCTCTTCGTCGACTACACGTTCCTCGAGCGGCCCGACTTCGAGGGCGCGAAGTACGTCTACACGCCGCCGCCGCGCGCGCAGGAGAACCAGGAGCTCCTGTGGAACGCGCTGCGCTCGGACACGCTCTCGGTCGTCTCGACCGACCACTGCGCATTCCGCTGGGACGGCCAGAAGTCGATCGGCAGGGACGACTTCTCGAAGATCCCGAATGGCGCTCCGGGGCTCGAGAACCGGCTGCACATGATCCACGAGTTCGGCGTTCGCACCGGACGCATCACGCTCAACAGGATGGTCGATCTCCTCTCGACCAATCCCGCCAAGCTGTTCGGACTGTATCCGCGCAAGGGCACGATCGCCCCCGGCTCCGACGCGGACCTCGTGATCTTCGACCCCGAGAGACGGCACCTGATCACGGCCGCCGACCAGCATTCGCGGTCGGACTACAACCTCTACGAGGGCACCGAGGTGACGGGCTCGCCGGAGACGGTCCTGCTGCGAGGGAACGTCCTCGTCGAGAACGGCACGCTGGTCGCCGAGCCGGGCATCGGGCAGTTCGTCCAGCGGGCGGCGTTCGGGCAGGAGCTGTTACCAGCGGCAGCGAGGTAGGCGTGCACCCTAGTCCCCACGGTAAACGTCGAGAGCCATGCGTCGTGATCGCAAATCTGCGAGAGCAGCCGCGCTTCAGGGACCTCCGCCGCGGTCGGATCCACTTCACCGGATCCCGGCCTTGCGGAAGAAGCTGTGCGCGGAGGTGCGTCGGGCTTCTTCCCCCTAGCCCGCCGCCCGCCGCGCA
>CAWKEV010000057.1:0-11927 GCA_963848725.1 uncultured Actinomycetes bacterium
GCATCCCCACCAACACACAAACCAATCACCAAATAATAAAGTCACCCCCCTACCTACATACCAAGTAACCACCAAGCCACTACCCTCACACCCGATCAGCCCATCCCACTGATCCACCGAACCAGATAACCCACACCATCCGATGATCCACTTACGTACGGCTGCTCGCGTGGAGTGGTAGCTAGACACGGGCTGTATCGTCCTCGTCCTCCTCCGGGAAATCCGTTGGCGTATTGCGCTCGTCCCACCCCACATCCGGGCGATCATTTCCTGGATGTGCGTCTGGGACTCGGTCTCGGTGGTGCGGGCGGTGGACTGGAGCACGTTCGTAAGGCGGGTAATCTCGGCTGTCAGCCGCTCGATACTTTCCCGGAGGGCGATGATCTCTGAATCCTGCTTGGACATTGGGCAGTCCTTCCAGTGAGGCGCGAGTCCTCTAATGGTATGCCCTAGTCGGTCCCATATTGATCGATCAGCCACAAGGCGAAGACGGTGATCGCGTTGGCGTCGGCGAGCTGCCACGGGCTTGGGATGAATTGAGAGTCCTCCCGCGTGAACGTGACTTAGGAAGCTGACGGACGCGCAGCGGAACTGTCGCGAGCCCGGATTGTCATCGTCCTCCCACTCGACCAGGGAATCGGCCGGCACGCCAAGAGCCTCTGCGAGTTTGCGGATCGTTGAGAGGCGCGGCGCCTGGCGACCCATCTCGATTCGGTTAATGGTCGATGGTGAAACACCGATCCGTTCGGCAAGCTCGACCTGCCCAAGCAGCGCTCGCCTCCGTGCCGCCGTCAGTCGTCCTGGCTTGAGTCGCATGTCAGCCCTCCTGGTAGGCGCCTTGTTCCATGGGAAACGATACTGTGATGTCATCATAACGCTATAAATTCATCATGTCTAGGCTTGACTATCGCTATATTTTGGGATAGACTGAATGCAGTCACCAAGCGGTGGCGGACAACAAAAATGCCCCGGCGTGGCGGCAACCACCCGGAGCGCGGCACACAGACGTTAGGAGTCTGAAATGCGCACACAGTCTAGCACTCAGTCAGTTCCGCACCTATCGTCGACGCCCCGTATTCGCCGGCAGGAAACCTTCGCCCAGACCATGCGCCGCCTGGCCGGGAGGGCACGGCAGGGCGGCTGCGAGTTGTATCAGGACGAGATCACCGGCGCGTGGTTCGCCACCTCCCGGCGCAATCCGATGCAGCTCCACCAACTCACCGCGATGTCATGCACCTGCCCCGGTTTCCTGACCACCGGCGCCTGTGGCCATCTCGGCATGCTGCTCGACGAGTTGCACTATCTACCCATGCAACCCGTCCCCACACCGGCCCCCGCGGTCCTCTGCGATCAGTGCGGAGAGCCGATGCGGTACCTCGCTGGCGTCAGTTTCGAGTGTGCCTGTGGCGAGTGCGACGTGATCGCGGGCTGCGACGGCTACCACGGAGTCTGCCGCCCGAGCATCCCGGCGGGAGTGATCCGCGAGTTCTCGCGCGAGTACCCGTTCGGCTGGCTCGGGATCCTCGCCGACGTCGCGCCCTCGACCGACGAGCTCGTCTACGCCCATACCGAGCGCGGCTTCGCCCTTCTCAGCATGCGCTCCCCCGAGCTCAGCCGGCTCTACCTGCAGTGCCGGCCCGACGAGGACCTGGCCGAGTGGCCGGACGACCGCATCTGGGAGGAGCTCCAGCTCAGGCTCGGGCTCGACGGCTGGACCCTGCACGAGGGTCCCGTGCTCGAGAAGGGCGTCACGGGCATGAGGAGCTACGTCGCCGAGCCCATGCGCTACGGCCGTTTGTTCCTCGCCGGCGACGCCGCGCACATCGTGCCGCCGACCGGAGCGAAGGGACTCAACCTCGCGATCCACGACGTCCGTGTCCTCGCGGAGGCGATCGGCGCCTGGTACCGAACCGGCTCGACCACGCTGCTCGATGCGTACTCGGACACCTGCCTTCGCCGCGTGTGGCGCGCGGAGCACTTCTCGTGGTGGATGACGTCGATGCTCCACCGCCTCGAGTCCGACGACGACTTCGGCCTCAAGCTCCAGCTCTCGCAGCTCCGGTACGTGACGAGCTCTCGTCCCGCGGCGGTCTCGCTCGCCGAGAACTACGTCGGCCTCGAACGGGTCTGAGCCGAATCCCAGACCCCGAAGAGCGCCGCCCAGCCGGCGCCGTCGAGCCCGCGGGCGAGCGATCCGTCGAAGAGCGACCGCACGAACGCGCCGTACTCCTCGAACGACTCGGCCGGGAGGAGCGGAGCGAGGCGCCGCTCGGCAATCAGCACCGCGGCTGCGACTGCCGGCCTCGGCCGGAAGGCGTCGGGCGGGATCCTGCGACCCAGCCGGAAGCGCCACCACGGCGCCCACGCCGCACCGAGCGCCGAGCGCGGCCGGCCCGCACGCTTCCTCGCGACCTCCCACTGGAGCACGAGGTCCGCACGCTCGAGCGGGCGTCTCGGGTCGAGCAGGCGCTGCAGGATCGCCGTCGACGCGTTGAACGGCACGTTCGCGACGACGCGGAACGGCTCCCGCGGAAGCGCGACCTGGAGCACGTCCCCCTCGACGACGGTCACGCCTGCGTGCACGGCGAACCGCCTGCGCAGGCCCGTGGCGAGCACAGGGTCGAGCTCGAGGGCGACCACCCTCCCCGCCTGCTTCGCGAGCTCGGAGGTCAGGAGGCCGGTTCCCGCGCCGATCTCGACCACCAGATCCTCGGCGCGGACGTCCGCGTCCCGAACGAGCTGTGCGGCGAGCGCTCGGCTAGCGAGGAAGTTCTGGCCGTACGCGCGACGCCGGGCGTCGCGCGGCGTACGAGAGCGTCGCTCGCGCACGAAAGACCGCCGTGAACGCACCCATGGGCGGGATCGTAGACGGCTCGCCGCCCGCACGCCTTTCGGATGCGATAGGAAACCCTCGATGACGCCGCGTGTCGCCACCGGGACGCCGGCCGCCCGCACGGGTCCCGAGCTCCTGCCGCCCGTCGCCGGCTCGGCGCTCGCCCTCGACCTCGTCCGCATCAGGCCGGGCGAGCTGCTCGCGCTCACCGAGACCGGGGGCGACCAGGATCTCCTCCTCTACGCCTTCGAGGGCTCGGGAGCGCTCTCGCTCGGCGGCGCGAGCCACGAGTTGCCCGTTGCCGCCGCAGGGCTCGTTCTCGCGGGCGAGAAGGCGTCGCTCGAAGCGGGCGCGGACGGGCTCGAAGCGATCTGCGCACGGGTGGGGCCGGACGTCGACCTGCACGCACCCCTCGGTCGACGAGAGGTCGTGGTACCCCTCGCGGACGCCGACAGCGACCGTGCGACGGGTGCGCGCTCGTTCGAGATCCTGCTCGGCCCGCACGTCGGCTCGACCCGCGCCACGCTCTTCGTTGGTCACCTTCCTCCGGGGAAGGCACCCTGGCATTACCACCTGTACGACGAGATCGTCTGGATCCCCGAAGGGCCCGGACGCCTCCACCTCGGCGACGGCAGCGAGGATCTCGTGGCAGGCTCCGCCTTCCGCCTTCGTCCGCGCGAGGTGCACATCGTGGAGAACGCGAGCGACGAGGGCGAGCTGGCGCTCGTCGGAATCTTCAGCCCCGCGGGAAGCCCGTCGGCCGCCTATCTCACCGAGGACGTGGCGGCCGAATACCGTTTCGCCGGCTAGCGTGGCGCTCCGGCTCCCGGTCGTCTGGACTGACTCACACCGGCTCCACGATCCGGGTGCGGAGATCTGGGTCGGCGTACGGACTCCTGCCACGGAGGTGGCCGAGCGCGCCGAGCTGATCCGCGCGGAGCTGTCGGAGGCCGGCGCACGG
Organism: uncultured Actinomycetes bacterium; assembly: GCA_963848725.1. Taxonomy (GTDB): domain Bacteria; phylum Actinomycetota; class Thermoleophilia; order Gaiellales; family Gaiellaceae; genus GMQP-bins7. The sequence continues at coordinate 3,795 of CAWKEV010000057.1, forward strand.
CTCGTCTCCGCGGAGCCGCACGCAGACGACGCGCTGCTCGCCGTCCACGCGGAGGAGCTCGTCGGCTACCTCCGCGTCGCCTGGAGCGAGTGGGAACGCGCGGGCCTGGCGGTTGATCCGGGGCAAGACCGGGTCGTCCCTTATTTCTTCCGGCATCCTGGGCTCACGGGCAGTGTCGAGCCGAGGGAGCCGGTCGCACCGTGGGCGCGTCCGGGGATGCACTGCTTCGACACGATGACGCTCGTCGGGCCGGGCACGTGGGAGGCAGCACGGGGCGCAGTCGACGCGGCGCTGACGGCCGCCGACCTCGTCCTCGCCGGCGAACGTGCCGCCTACGCCTGCTGCCGCCCGCCCGGGCATCACGTGACGCGCACCGCCTACGGGGGCTCGTGCTACCTCAACAACGCCTCGGTCGCAGCGGAGCACCTTCGCCGCGAGGGCGTCCGTCGGGTCGCCGTCCTCGACATCGACGCGCACCACGGCAATGGGGCGCAGTCGATCTTCTGGGAGCGCGGCGACGTCTTCACGGGCTCGCTCCACGTCGACCCCGGTGCGGGCTGGTTCCCGCACGTCCTCGGCTTCGCCGACGAGCGGGGCGGCGGGCCTGGCGAGGGGGCGAACCTGAACCTGCCGCTGCCGCCTGCGACCGAGGACGCGGGCTGGCTCGCGGCGCTCGACGCCTTGGTCGGAGCGGCCCGAGAGCACGCGAGCGACGCGCTCGTCGTCCCGCTCGGCGTCGATGCCGCCGCGGGCGATCCGGAGGCGCCTCTCGCCGTCAGCGCAGCCGGGTTCCGAGAGGCCGGCCGCCGCCTCGGAGAGCTCGGGCTGCCGACGGTGCTCGTGCAGGAGGGAGGCTATGACCTCGAGGTCATCGGCCTGCTCGTCCGAGAGGTGCTCGAGGGATTCGAGGAAGCAATCGCCTAGAGACCCGCTGGCGCGGCGACATAGACCTTCACCCGGAGCCCGCGGAACGAGTCGACGATCGCTCCGTTTTGCACCGGGAGCACGATCTTCGTCCCCCATACGCGCACGCTTCGAGCGGTGAGCCCGGGCACGGCGATCCGCACCTTCGCGGGCGCCGTCCACGAGTTCACGGCGATGACGTAGGTCGCGCCGTTCTGCGTGCGAACGCCGACGCGCACGGGCGTGTCCGTCGGCGTCACGCTCACGGGAGCCTCGTCGCCGAGGAGCGCGGACGAGAGGGACACAATGTTCCTGGACAGCTCGCCGACCTCGTCCGCGATCGGCTGCGACCAGTAGTCGGGGAACCAGCCGATCCCGCGGGCGCCGCCCGCGATCGCGAGCCAGGTCTCGGCGCGCAGGATGGCCGGGCTCGGCGAGAGCCAGGGGCACATGCTCATCGACCCCGCCTCGATCCACTGGTAGGTCGGCTTCCCCACCGCGAGAGCGACGAGCTCCCGCTGCGCGTCGAAGACGGCCTGCAGGGTGTCGCGCCGGCACCAGATCTGGAGCGGGTAGAGGTCGAAGCCGATCATCTCCGCTCGGGCCACGAACGTCGGATATATGGATCGCCCCTGCGGGAGCGGCGCCGCTCCCGTGAAGAAGTGATTCGTGAGCGTGAGGAACGTCGGTCGCCCCGTCGCCGACGAGGACGGAACGGACGGAAGATCGCTCCCGCTCGGAACGTGCTCGTCCGCCTCGTCCGGCTGGTGGAAGCCGATCGTCCCCGGGATCGGGTGTCCGCGGTCGTCCAGCGAGAGGACCGAGAACGCGCGCCCCTGGAGGGCCGATGCCTGCGCCGCGAGGTCGCCGCACCCTGTTCCCATGTATACGTTCACGCCCGCGGCGAGGCTCTGAGGGTACTCCCACGGACACTGGTTCCAGACCATGCGGGGAAAGAACGGCTGACCCGCGATCGTGAGCGCCCTCGCCGTCACGCCCGCACTGACCCAGAGCGGCAGCGGACCGGTCGTCGCGGCGCCGCTGGCAACAGCGCGCTCGCTGCCAGACCGCGCGAGCACACGGAAGACGTAGCGGCGCCCCGGCTCGAGCGAGGACAGACCGCTTCTCCCCGCCCGATCCTGCCCCGAAGCGACCCGCCGCGACCAGACGCCGTAGTCGTCCGTCAGGCCGTACTCGACGACGACGCTCGCGGGGGCGCTCACCTGCCACCGGACCGTGGCGGAGAACGGGCCGGCTGTCACGCCGGTGACGGACACGGCGAGCGCGGGGCTCGTCGCGGCCCGTGCGGCGCCGAGGAACGAGACTGCTCCGACGATCGCGAGCAACCCGAGCGCCCTCCCACCGAGCCGAGCCATCGCCGACAGCGTAGGGGCCGTTTGTAAGCGCTGCCCTAGGATCGAGACATGGTGGATCCGGCTCGGCCCGTCCTCCTCTACGACGGCGACTGCCGCCTCTGCCGGTTCGCGGCGAGGACGGTCGCGCGACTCGACCGGGACGGAGCGCTCCGGCTCCTCCCGCTGGACGACTCCGAGGCACCTGCTCTCCTCGGGGACGTGGCGCCCGGCGAGAGGTACGCGAGCTGGCGTCTCGTCACTTGCGGCGGAGCATTCGGCTATGGCCGCGGCGCCGTCGAGCTCGCACGTGCGCTCCGCCTCACGCGCCCGGTCGCACGCATCCTGCGGGCGATCCCAGCACGCGTGCTCGACGCGCTCTACGGGCTCGTCGCCCGCCATCGCAGCCGCCTCGGGCGCCTGGTCCCGGACGGGCCGGCGCCGCGCCGCTACCCCTGATCGCGCTCCGGCCTCGGAGCGCGAAGCCCGCGCGACGGCGTGCTCAGGCGGAAGCGACCTCGCGCGCGAGCGAAGCGACCGAGAGCGGCCGCCCGGTCGAGCGCTCGACGAGCTCGTCCCAGCGGATCGACAGGCCCGGTGCGAAGAGCCGCTCCTGGAGGAGCTCGCGCGCGGCCGGTCGCTCGACGAATCCGCCCGCCTCGGCGTCGAGCGTGGCGCGGAGCTGCGAGGCGACGATCGCCCCGTAGAGATAGGTGTGGTAGTAGACGGGCGCGATCGCGATGTGGATCTTCGCCGCCCAGTCCGGCGCACTCCGCCCCTCCGGCGGCGTGACGAGCTGATAGCGGGAGGCGAGCTCCCACCAGAGCGCATCGAGATCCGCATCGGGGTCGGCATACAGCCCGCGCTCGAACCCGTTCATCACGAGCACCCAGCGCGTGAAGACGAGGAGCTCCGCCACGCGCGCGGCACGCAGCGGCCCTTCGAGCGCGGCCGCGTCCCCCGGCTCGAGCTCGAGGATCCGCGCGAGCCACTCACGGTCTCCCGAGAGCCTACCGAAGAGGATCGCCGTCGCCTCCGTGGTGACGAGGTGCGTGTCGCGGAAGATCCACGGGAGGTCTCCGTCGCAGCCGAGGTCGTAGACGCCGTGTCCGAGCTCGTGCAGCATCGTCTCCATCCAGCTCCGATCGTCGACGACGTTCGCGAGGACGCGAACGTCCCCCGCGCGGTCGATGTCGATGCAGAACGCGTGCTGGTTCTTGTCGGCACGCGGGAAGAGATCGCTCCGCTCGAGGATGCCGTCGACGTCGAAGCCGAGCCCACCGAACGTGCGCCGCGAGAGCTCCAGCAGGTCGCGGCCGCGGAAGAGGTGGTCGAGCTCGACCGAGCCCTCGGCGGGCGGATCCTGGAAGAACGGGTCGGCGTAGTGCCACGGCCTGAGCTCGGAGGTCGTGCAGCCGAACCTGACCGCGAGCTTCTCGTCGAGAGCGCTCTTCCAGCGTGCGAACGGCTCGGCGGTCGCGCGGTCGGCCTCGCCGAGAGTCGCGGCGAGCTTGCCCTCGTCCATCTCGTCCGTCTCGAGCGAGAGCGCGAACCAGTCCCGGTAGCCGAGCGTCCGAGCTGCCTCGTTCCGCATGCGCGCGAGCTGGCGCACGTCGTCGGCGACGGCTGCGCCGACCGTCTTCGAGGCTTCCCACGCCTCGCGCCGCTCGCGCGGATCGTCGCTCTCCCGCAGGATCCGCTTGATCTCGTTGTCGTCCACCTCCGCACCGCGGACGACACCCCGGTGCCGGACGAAGCGCGATCCAACCGAGGCCTCGAGCTCGACGATGCGCTCGCGCAGCGACACCGGAACCTGATGGCGGAGCATGAGGTCGTGCAGGAGGTCGAGGCGTCGCCGCTCGGGCGAGCCGGCGCCGTTTCGGCGCGCCGCCTCGACCGCGGCGAACGCCTCGGTGTCGGCGAGCGCGTTGGAGAACGCGAGCTCCCGCTCGGTGCGACGGCGCTCGTTCTCCTCGGTCGCCTCGACGTTCGCGTCCCACCAGGCCGTGTTGCGGGCGGAGGTGAGCGGGCCGAGTCGGGATTCGATCTCGCCGGCGATGCCTGCAGCCACGCGCGCAGTCTAGAGACGCACCCTGGTCGCCCCGTCGTCTAGCGTTCGACCCGTGAGCGCGACGGCCACCGGGACGATCCCGTGGAGCTGGTACACGGACCCGACGGTGCTCCGGCTCGAGCAGGAGCGCATCTTCAGGCACTTCTGGCATTACGTCGGTCAAACCTCCGACGTCGCCGAGCCGCGCTCGTTCCGGGCGACGCGGATCGCGGACGTGCCGGTCCTGCTCGTCCGCGACGAGGAGGCGACCCTGCGCGCGTTCCTCAACGTCTGCCGCCACCGCGGTTCGATCGTCTGCGAGGGTGCCGGGGCGCGCTCGACGCTTCAGTGCCCGTACCACGCCTGGACGTACGGCCTCGACGGCAGGCTCCTCTCCGCCCCCCGCTCCGACCGCGAGGGCGGGATCGAGAGGGAGGAGCTCGGCCTCGTCGAGCTTCGCCTCGACACCTGGGGGCCGTTCGCCTTCGTGAGCCCTGATCCGGATGTCGCGCCGCTCGCCGACTTCCTCGAGGACGTCCCCGAGCGGATCGCCGCCGCCGGGATCGACGTCGACTCGCTCCGCTTCCTCTCGCGCGCGGAGTCCGAGTACGACGCGAACTGGAAGATTTGCGCGGAGAATTTCCTCGAGTGCTACCACTGCCCGACGGCGCACCCCGGGTTCTCCGCGGTCATGGACGTCTCGCCGGACGCGTACCTGCTCGAGACGAGCGGCGGGCGGATGTCCCAGCACGGCCCCCCGAGACCCGAGCCGCGCGGCTCCTACGACCCGTCCGGCGAGGTCGAGCGCGGCCAGTTCCATCTGCTCTTCCCGAGCACGGTGATCAACGTCATGCCGGGGAGACCGAACCTCTCGATCGGGCCGATCTACCCCGTTGCCCCCGAGCGCACGTACCGCTTCCTCGACTACTTCGTCGCGCCGGACGCCGACGAGCGCTGGATCGAGGAGTCCCTCGCCTTCGACGCCGAGGTGGGAGCCGAGGACCGCGTTCTCGTCGAGCGCGTGCAGTCCGGCGTCCGGTCGGGAATCCTCGACCGGGGCAGGCTGATGCCGAGCTCGGAGCAGCTCGTCGCCCACTTCCAGTCGCTGGTCGTCGACGCGCTCGCCTGAACCTCCGAACCCGCGGCCGCGCATCGTCTAACGTCCCGGCCGCATGCGGTTCAGCCTCACGCCGAAGACGACCGAGTTCTACGCCCTCTTCGCCCGCGCCGGCCAGAACGCGCTCGACACGGCGCGCCTCGTCGAGCGCCGCTTCCGGGGCCATCCGAGCTCGGACGTGACGCAGGACCAGGTGAAGGCGTTCGAGTCGGCCGGGGACGCTCTCACGCGCGACCTCATCAACCTCCTGAACACGCAGTACCTCACGCCGTTCGACCGTGACGACATCTACCAGCTGGCGACGGAGATGGACGACGTCGTCGACTACCTCGAGGAGGCCTCGGACCTGCTCGGCCTCTACGGCGTCGAGATGCCGACGCGGCACGCCGTCGAGCAGTGCGCTCTCATCGTCCAGGCATGCGAGCAGCTCGCGATCGCGTGCGACAACCTGAAGGGGATGCGCGGAGTCCAGGATGCCCTCATCAGGCTGAAGGCGTTCGAGGACCAGGGCGACCGCATCCTCCGCGACGCCCTGGGCGCGCTCTTCCGCGACGAGCGCATCGACCCGCTGATCGTGATCCGGTGGAAGGACATCTACGAGGGGCTCGAGCGCGCGCTCGACGCCTGCGAGACGGCGGCGAACGTGATCGCGAACATCGTCGTCAAGAACGCGTAGCGGAATGAGTGGGAACGATGCGACCCTCGTGGCCGTGATCGGGGTCGCGCTCTTCTTCGACTTCACGAACGGGTTCCACGACACGGCGAACTCGATCGCCACGAGCGTTTCGACACGCGCGCTCTCGCCGCGCATCGCGGTCGTCTTCTCCGCGGCGCTCAACTTCGCCGGCGCGTTCGCCTCGATCAAGGTCGCGGCCACGATCGCGAAGGGGATCGTCAACCCGGAGGCGATCACGCTCAGCATCATCCTCGCGGGCCTCGTGGGCGCGATCACGTGGAACCTCGTGACCTGGTTTCTCGGGCTCCCTTCGAGCTCGAGCCATGCGCTGATCGGCGGCGTCGCCGGGGCGGCCGTCGCGGCAGAGGGATGGGGCGTGATGGAGTGGAACGGCCTCTGGGACAAGGTCGTGAAGCCGTCGATCCTCGCTCCGATCCTCGGCTTCGCGATCGCGATCGGGCTCATGTTCGCGATCGTCTGGGTCATCCGCCGGCACTCGCCGAGCAAGGTAAACCGCGTCTTTCGCCGCGCGCAGATCCTCTCGGGCGGGTTCGTCTCCTTCACGCACGGCGCAAACGACGCCCAGAAGACGATGGGGATCATCGCGCTAGCGCTCATCGCCTCCGGCCATCTGCAGGCGGAGCCGTTCACCGTCCCGACCTGGGTGATCTTCGCCTCGGGCACGGCGATGGCGCTCGGCACCTATGCCGGCGGCTGGCGGATCATCAAGACCCTCGGCACGCGGATCGCGAAGATCGACCCACCCCAGGGCTTCGCCGCCCAGACCGCCTGCGCCGGGATCCTGTGGACGACCGCGCACTTCGGCTTCCCGGTCTCGACGACGCACACGATCTCGGGCTCGGTGATGGGCGCGGGCGCGAGCCGCCGCTTCTCCGCCGTCCGCTGGGGCGTCGCGGGCAACATCGTGTTCGCCTGGATCCTCACGCTTCCCGCAGCCGCGATCGTCGGGGCGCTCATGGAGTGGGTGAGCCGAATGCCCGACGGGGACGTCGTCGTCGTGCTCCTCGCCGCGGCAATCTCGGCCACAGCGTTCCTCGGTCGACGCTACGAGACCCGCCGCCGCCTCGTCCCGGCGAGCGGACCGGCAGTGCAGTCGATCACAGGGAGGCCCGAGGTCGCCCCCGGTCCTCCGCTGTGACCGTTCGTCGCCGCACGTGCAACAACGGCGATTTCGCGTCAAGATGAGGGCGATGGCCGCCGAGAAGCCTCGGGCTCCAGCCGATCCCGCCGCGCCCCCGGTGCTCACCGTCGACGTCGGGGGCTCGCACGTGAAGGCGCTCCTCAACGGAGCGCCCGAGCGCCGGCGATTCACGACCCCGAAGAAGCTCTCCGCCGCCGACATGGTCACCGGAGTCCGCGAGCTGGCCGAGGACTGGCCGTACACGGTCGTCTCCGTCGGCGTCCCCGCGCCGGTTCTGGCCGGCAGGGTGTTCCACGAGCCAGTCAACCTCGGGACGGGCTGGGTGGGATTCGACTTCGAGTCCGCGTTCGGCAAGCCGACGAAGGTCATCAACGACGCGGCCATGCAGGCGCTCGGAAGCTACGAGGACGGGCGGATGCTCTTCCTCGGACTCGGCACCGGACTCGGATCGACGATGATCGCGGACGGGATGGTCGAGCCGATGGAGCTCGGCCATCTGCCGTACAAGAAGGGGACCTACGAGGACTACGTCGGGCTCCGCGGCCTGAAACGGCTCGGTCGCAAGAAGTGGCGCAAGGACGTGCTCGAGATGATCGCGAACTTCGTCGCGGCGCTCCAGCCCGACTACGTCGTGCTCGGCGGCGGGAACGCCGAGGACCTCGGCGAGCTCCCGCCCAGAGTGCGGCTCGGCGACAACCAGAGCGCGTTCCTCGGCGGCTTCCGCCTCTGGCTCGACCAGACGCCGGCGGAGAAGCCCGCCGCCGCGCGAAAGCCGAAGGCCTCGGCGTCGCTAACCGACGGCGGCAGCTGATCGAGCGCGCCGAGCGCGAGCGTCACAGCAAGGACCTGAACTGAAACGAATACACGCAAGAA
>CAWKEV010000058.1:0-48997 GCA_963848725.1 uncultured Actinomycetes bacterium
CGTCCGCCCGGCCGATGGAGCGGGTTGGCGAGCCGCTCCGCCGGATGGGGGCGAACGTGACCACGACCGACGGCCACGCGCCGCTCGCCGTCGAGGGCGCGCGACTCCACGGCATCGCGTACGAGCTTCCGGTCGCGTCCGCGCAGGTCAAGTCCGCCGTCCTCCTCGCCGGGCTCCTCGCCGACGAGGGGGAGACGACTGTCCTCGAGCCGGCGCCGACGCGAGACCACACCGAGCGCATGCTCGAGCGCGCCGGCGCACGGGTTCGCCGGCGACCGGGGAGCGCCACCGTCCATCCGGCGGAGCGGCTGGTCCTCGGCGACGTCGACGTTCCGGGCGATCTCTCGTCCGCCGCCCCGTTCCTCGTCGCCGCTGCGCTCGTGCCCGGCTCGGAGATCACCGTGCACGGCGTCGGGCTCGATCCGCGACGGACGGGTCTCCTCGACGTGCTCGAGCGCATGGGCGCCCGCATCTCGATCTACAACCGCCATTCGTCCGGAGGTGAGCCCGTCGGCGACGTCGAGTTGAAGGCGTCGGAGCTCGTCGCTGCGAGCATCTCCGCCGCCGAGGTGCCGGCCCTGATCGACGAGCTCCCGCTCTTTGCGCTGGCGGCGTGCCACGCCCGCGGCGAGAGCGTGGTCTCGGGCGCGGCCGAGCTGCGCGCGAAGGAGTCCGACCGGCTCGGCGAGCTCGTCGACCTCCTGCGCGGTCTCGGCGGTCACGTGCAGGCGACGGACGACGGGTTCAGGGTTCGGGGCGTGCCGACGCGGCTCCGTGGCGGGACCGTCTACGCACGCGGCGACCACAGGCTCGCGATGCTCGGCGCGATCGCCGGGCTCTCGTCGCGGGAAGGGGTCGAGCTCGATGACGCCGAGGCCGTCCGCACGAGCTTTCCCGGCTTCTTCGACGTCCTGCGCCAGCTCGCCCCGGATTCGCTGCACTACCCTCCCAAGCCATGATCGTCGCGATCGACGGCCCGGCCGGGTCGGGGAAGAGCACCGTCGCGCGAACGCTCGCTGGACGACTCGGGTTCCACTACCTCGACACGGGCGCCATGTATCGCGCGCTGACGTGGCTCGCCGAGCGGAACCGCGTCGACCTCGAGGACGGGAACGCGCTCGGAGCGCTCGCGCGCGCCCATCCCATCTCGTTCCCCTCGGACGGGCGGGTCGAGATCGCGAGCGAGGACGTGACCGATGCGATCCGCGAGCCGACGGTCGACCGGCTCGTGCCGACGGTCGCGCGCCACCCGCAGGTGCGGGCGGTGATGCGCGAGCGCCAGCGCGCGCTCGGCGCGACCGGCGACTCCGTGATCGAGGGCCGCGACATCGGAACGGTGGTCGCCCCCACGGCGGAGGTGAAGGTCTTCCTCGTGGCCGATCCCTCGGTCCGCGCCCGGCGGAGGACCTCCGACCGGCCCGGCGTGGAGGCCGGCGTGCTCGCGGCCGATCTCCGGGAACGGGACGAGCAGGACGCGGCGAACACACGGCCCGCTGCGGACGCCGTCGTCCTCGACACGACCGAGCTCGACGTCGAGGCGGTCGTGGATCGCATCGCCGCACTCGTCGAGGAGCGACAGTGAATCGCACGGACGCTGCCTGGGCGGTCGGGCGGGCCACGATCGGAACCGCGGTCAAGCTGGTGGCGCCGCTCCGCGTCTACGGCGCCGAGCGGATGCCGGCCAGCGGCGGCCTCGTCGTCGCGGCGAATCACTTCAGCTGGATGGACCCGCCGGCGCTCGGTGCTGTTAGTCCGCGGACGCTCTACTTCATGGCGAAGGTCGAGGCGCATCGCGTGCCGGGCCTCGGGGAGCTGATGCGCGTCTTCGGGACGTTCTCCGTGCGGAGGGGCGAGTCCGACCGCGACGCGGTGCGCATGATGCGACAGATCGTGCGCGACGGGAACGCGATCGGGCTCTTCGTCGAGGGGACGAGGCAGATGAGCGGCGTTCCCGGTCACGTCCAGCCGGGAGCGGCGATGGCCGCGATCACCGAGGACGTCCCGCTGATCCCGGCGGCGATCCACGGGAGCCAGCACTGGCGGCCCGGGAACTTCGCTCCGATCTCGGTCGCCTGGGGGGAGCCGATGACCTTCGAGGGGCTGCCGAGGGGCGGCAAGGGCTACCGCGAGGCGTCGCTCGAGGTCGAGCGCAAGCTCCGCGAGCTCTGGCAGTGGCTCGTCGAGATACACGCGCTCGGCCGCCCGCGCGAGGCGAAACCCCCGAGATGAGCGCACGGAGATGAGCAGGGCGAGGCGGGCTCCGGTCGACGACGAGACGCTCGAGGCGCCGCCCGACGAGCCGGTCGAGCTCGCGGGCACGGTCGCGATCGTCGGCTTCCCGAACGTCGGCAAGTCGACGCTCGTGAACCGGCTGACGGCGACGCGGACGGCCGTCGTCCACGAGACGCCGGGGGTCACTCGCGACCGCAAGGAGCTCGTCTGCGACTGGTCGGGCACGAGCTTTCTGCTGATCGACACGGGCGGCGTCGACCGCGAGGACCAGGACCGTACGGGCCGCAGGTGGCCGCTCAGGCACGCGAGGCGATCGAGGAAGCCGACCTCGTGCTCCTCGTCGTCGACGCCCAGGTCGGCGTCACGCCCGGCGATGAGGATCTCGCCGAGATCCTGCGCGCCTCGCGGCGGCCGGTGCTCGTGCTCGCGAACAAGCTCGACGACCCGCGCCGCGATGCCGAGGCGCTCGAGTTCCACCGGCTCGGCCTCGGCGATCCGATTCCCCTCTCCGCGATGCACGGCCACGGGACCGGCGATCTGCTGGACGAGGTCGTCGCCCGTCTTCCCGGAACGGGCGGGCGTCCGGTCGGCGAGGAGGCGATCAAGGTCGCGATCCTCGGCCGCCCGAACGTCGGCAAGTCGTCGCTCCTGAACGCGCTCGTCGGGCGAGAGCGGGTGATCGTGTCCGAGGTCCCGGGGACGACGCGCGACTCGATCGACACCGTTCTCGAACGCGGCGACACGACGTTCGTCCTCGTCGACACGGCCGGGCTCCGGCGCAAACGCCGGCAGCGGCAGGGGATCGAGTACTTCTCGGAGCTGCGGGCGCTCGAGACCGCGGAACGGGCTGACATCGCCCTCGTGCTCGTCGACGCGAGCGAGGGCGTCGTCGAGCAGGACCTCGCCGTCGCGGACGTGGCCCGGAAGGCGGCCTGCGCGACGATCGTCGTCCTGTCCAAGTGGGACGTGACCGACGTTCGGATCGAGGACGTCCGCCCGCACCTCGCGTCCCGGCTCCGCCAGCGTCCGCCGGTGATCGCGGTCTCGTCCGTCACCGGCCGGGGGCTCGAACGGCTCCTCGACACGGTCGAGACGCTGTTCGTCCGCTACGCCGGCCGGATCCCGACCGCCGAGCTGAACCGCGCGCTCGGAGAGCTCCGCGAGGCGAGGCAGGCGCCGGGCCGCGGTGGGCGGCGGCTGAAGCTCTTGTACGGGACGCAGGTCACCTCGCGGCCGCCCCGCTACCGGCTGTTCGTCAACGACCGCCGGCTCGTCACGCGGGACTACGGCTTCTGGGTCGAGAACGAGCTGCGCCGCCGCTTCGGGCTCGAAGGCGTGCCCGTGTCCATCGACTTCGTCACCTCGACGTGAACGTCGTCGTGGTGGGGGCGGGCTCGTGGGGGTCGGCGTTCTCCTGCCTGCTTCGCGACGCCGGCCACTCGGTGACGCTCGCGGCCCGCGATCCGGAGCAGGCCGCAGCCATCGCCGCGACGGGACGGAATCCGCGGTACGCCCGGTACGCGGACCTGCGGGGTGTCGAGGCGACGACGATCGCCGATGCGCCCGTCACGGACGCCGAGCTCGTCCTGGTCGCCGTGCCGAGCCGCGTCTTCGGCGACGTCGTCGCCGGCCTGCCCGGCTCGGCGCCCATCGTCAGCCTCACGAAGGGCCTCGACCCGGCGACCGGGGAGCGGCTCTCGACGCTCGTCCACGATCGTCCGGTCGCAGTGCTCTCCGGGCCGAACATCGCCGAGGAGATCGCACGCGGCCTTCCGGCCGCGGCGGTCGTCGCGGGTGACGAGCTCGAGCTCGCGGTGCTCGTCCAGCTCGCCGTCCACTCGACGATCTTCCGGGTCTACGTCTCGGACGACGTCGCAGGAGTCGAGCTCTGCGCCGCCGCGAAGAACGTGATCGCGCTCGCCGCCGGCGGCGCGGACGGTCTCGGGCTCGGCGACAACGCGAAGGCGGCCCTCGTCTCCCGCGGCCTCGCGGAGATGCGGCGACTGGCCGAAGCCGCGGGGGCGAGGCCGGACACGTTCGCCGGGCTCGCCGGGATGGGCGATCTCATCGTCACGTGCTGGTCGCCGGTCGGCCGGAACCGGCGGGCCGGCGAGCTGATCGCTCAGGGCGCGACGCAGGAGGAGGCCGTGGCCGAGATCGGCATGGTCGTCGAGGGTCTGACGACCGCGCCGGTGCTCCGCGACGTCTCCCACCGCCTCGGGATCGAGCTCCCGATCACCGAGGGCGTCTGTGCCGTGCTCGAGGGGGTCCCGCTCACCGATCTCGTCGAGCAGCTGATGCGCCGCCAGCCGACGACGGAGTAGATGTCCCGATCCGAGCCGGTAGGCTGCGACTCCATGGCTCGCTCGTTCTCCTTCACCTCCGAGTCGGTCACCGAAGGGCACCCGGACAAGATCGCCGACCAGATCTCGGACTCGATCCTCGACGCGGTCCTGACGAACGACAAGAACGCTCGCGTGGCGTGCGAGACGCTGATCACGACAGGGCTCGTCGTCGTCGCGGGCGAGATATCGACGGACACGTACGTCGACGTGCGCGACATCGTGCGCGATCGGATCGCAGAGATCGGCTACACACGCGCGAAGTACGGCTTCGACTACGAGACCTGTGGCGTGGTGGTCGCGCTCGACGAGCAGTCGCCGGACATCGCGTTGGGAATCGACGCGTCGTACGAGGCGCAGCGCGGGGAGACGGATCCGCTCGATCTCGTCGGCGCTGGCGATCAGGGGATGATGTTCGGCTACGCGACGAACGAGACCGATGAGCTGATGCCGATGCCGATCGGCCTCGCGCACAAGCTCGCGAAGCGTCTCTCGGAGGTGCGCAAGGCCAACGTCCTCCCATACCTGCGCCCGGACGGGAAGACGCAGGTGACCGTCCGCTACGAGGTCGACGAGCGCGGGATCCAGCGGCCCGTCGAGATCGAGCGCGTGCTGGTCTCGACGCAGCACCGGGAAGGGCTCGACGTCGAGTCGCTGATGAAGCCGGATCTCCTCGAGCACGTCGTCGAGCCGATCCTGCATGCGGACTTCCTTGGCCTCTTCGATCCCGCGAAGCTCGGGACGAAGGACTTCTTCTACGTCAACCCGACGGGAAATTTCGTGGTCGGCGGGCCGATGGGCGACACCGGGCTCACGGGCAGGAAGATCGTCGTCGACACGTACGGCGGCGCCGCGCCCCACGGCGGCGGCGCGTTCTCCGGCAAGGACCCGACGAAGGTGGACCGGTCGGCTTCGTACGCGGCGAGGTACGTCGCGAAGAACGTCGTGGCAGCAGGGCTCGCCGACCGCTGTCAGATCCAGGTCGCCTATGCGATCGGGGTCGCGCACCCGATGAGCGTGAACGTCGACTGCTTCGGGACCGAGTCCGTGCCACTCGCGACCGTCGAGGAGCTCATCGCCGCGTATTTCGACCTTCGGCCCGGGGCGATCATCCGCGACCTCGACCTCGTGCGCCCGATCTACGCGAAGACGGCGGCATACGGGCACTTCGGACGGGACGACCCCGACTTCACGTGGGAGCGGACGGACAAGGCGGACGCCCTGCGCGCCGCGGCCGGGCTCCTCTCCGAGACCGCCGTCTGACCCGAGAAAGACCGAAGGCCCGGGTGCGGGCCTTCGGCGGAGGGCAGTCGGAGTAGGGAGAATGCGTACCGCGATCTAACCGCGCCATCGTGAGAGGCGCCTGTGAGTTCCCTAAGAATCGTCTAAGAGCCCTGCGTGCCGCCCGCTTCGAGCGCGCCGAGGATCGGCCGCAGGATGCCGAGCACGTCGAAGCTGCCGCCGCCCGTGGTCGTGACGACGAGGTCGAGCTTCGGGAACACGGCGATCGTCTGCCCCGCGTACCCGAGGGCGAGGAACCCGCCGTGCGCACCAGGATTCACCCACCAGAAGTATCCGTACTCGTATCCGTTCGGGACCTTCACATGCGTCCTCGTCGACGCCTGGACCCAGCTCTTCGGGACGAGCTGACGTCCGTTCCAGCGGCCGTCCTGGAGGTACAGCCGGCCGAGCTGCTGGAGGTCGCGCGGCCGCAGGAAGAGCCCGGTGCTCCCGAGCGAGTGGCCCTGCCCGTCGGTCGACCAGCGACCCGGGTGGATCCCGATCGGGCCGAAGAGCTCCCGCTGCGCGTACGACTCGAGGGTCTCGCCCGTCGCCTGCGCGAGCGCCGCGCCCGCGAGGTGCGCCGAGCCGTCGTCGTAGGAGAACGCCGTGCCGGGGTCCGAGGAGAGCGGCCGGTTGAGCAGTGTCCGCACCCAGTCGTCCGACGCGGCGATGCGCGGCTCGCGGTAGCCGGAGGTCATCGTCAGCAGGTCGCGCAGCGTGATCGTGCGCACGCGCGGATCGGTCCCGGGCTCGAGCTCGCCGGGGAAGAAGTCGACCAGCTTCTGGTCGAGGCTCTCGAGCTTTCCATCCCGTAGGGCGATCCCGACGAGCACGGACACCACGCTCTTCGTCACCGAGAAGACGTTCTGCTCGAACGTGCCCCGCGCCCCGCGGTAGTAGCGCTCGAAGACGAGCCGTCCGTGACGGCTCACGAGGACGCTCGCGAGAGCGGGGGTCGCCCGGAAGCGGCGATCTGCCGCGCGGAGCTTCGACGGCGCGAAGCCCTCCTCCCGTGCGAGCGACGTCGAGACGTGGCCCGCCGGCGCTGCGACCTCGTCCCGCGAGCCGCAGCCCGCGACGAGGAGGGCGATTGCGAGGAGCGGGAGCGCTCGCCGGCCCACGGGGCGATCGTAGTCCGGAATCCCTGTTTCGGACACGAACGCTGTGGCACCGTCCGCTGATCGAGGCCGGAGCGGCGACGCTCCTCGTCGGGCGTGAGGCGGAGGTGGCCCGGATCAGGGCGTTCCCGGACGCAGCGGGGGACCGCGCGACGACATTCGTGCTCGAGGCGAGCAGGCACCGCCTCCGGATCGAGTGAGGCTCGTTCTCCCCGAAAGAAAGGCCCGCACGCGCGGGCCTTTCTCGTTTCCCGTGCCCGTGACGGGCGGGCTACCTGGCCGGGAAGGTCTTCGTCGCCAGCTTGTCGGCGAGCTTCGTCAGGCGGGCGAGCGCCTCGTCGGCGCGCGACTGCATGACGTGCCCGGCGTCGACCGCCTTCGCGAGCCGTGCCTGCGCCGGCGCGAGCATCGCCGCCTCGAGATCGGCCTGGCTCTTCCCCTGATGTCCCGCGAGGGCGGCGAGCGACGTGCCGGGAAGCTCCGCGCGCAGCGCTTTGCCGTCGAGGCCGAGGAAGTCCGCGGCCGCCTTCAGCATCCCGCGAACGCCGCGCCGCGCGAGCGGATGGCGAGCGTGGGCGCCGGGGCAGATCACGCTCGCTAGGGAGATGCGCTTCTCGAGCGCCGCTGCCCGGTCGGACGAGATCTTCCCGGCCTTCGAGAGGGCGTCGACCCGCGCGAGCAGCCTCGCCTTGATCTGTGCTTCGAGCTGATCGGTCGTCATCCCGCGCTTCTGGGCGACCTTCGCCAGCCGCATGTCGCAGCGCGCCTGGTGCTGTGGGTGACCGCCGCCGTCCGCCGCGAGCGCTGCGGTCCCACCTCCGACGAGCAGCGCCGCGCTCCCTGCGAGCGCTGCGACCAAGCCACGATTCCGTCTCATGCGTCCATATCTCCTTTCGAGTCCTCCCCCGAGGTCGCTCGCATGCTCGCACGGGTGTTTGAGGGATCTTTGAGCGTTCGGTAAGGGTCGAGACCGAACCGCTCTCGCTCAGGACGCGCGGACGTAGATCCCGAGCGCGGCACGCTCGGCGATCGGCCGCTCGGAGCTCGCGATCGCGATCTCGAGCTCCTCGGCGCCCTCCGAGTGTCGACGCACCTCGACGGACGTGCCGGGAACGAGGCCCTCGTCGTAGTACCAGTGGAGGAGGTCGCCGTCGTGCTCGGCGAGACGCACGATCTCTGCACTACGCCCGGGCTCGAGGTCAGCGAGGGCGACGAGGTCGGCGTTCTCCGCCTGCTCGGTCTCCGGCTCGACCGGCCAACCGTGCGGGCACCGGTCCGGATGGCCGAGCCGGTCGTTGATCCGCTCGATCATCTCGTCCGTGAACGTATCGCCGAGCTCGTCGGCATGGACGTGTGACTCCGCGGCCGTATAGCCCATGAAGTCGGTGAGGAAGCGCTCGATGATGCGGTGCTTGCGGACGACTCGCTTGGCGCGCTCGGTGCCGGCGGGCGTGAGGAGCGCCTCCTTTTGGTCGCCGCGTTCGACGAGCCCGTCGCTCTCGAGCCGCTTGAGCATCTCCCCGGCCGAGGCGCGCGAGACGCCGAGCATCTCCGCGACGCGCGCAGCGATCGCGGTGGAGCCCGTCGCGGGTCGGTACTCGCCGATCGGAAACGCGAGGAAGTAGATCGTCTCGAGGTAGTCGTCGACGGAATGCCCCTGCGCTCGCGCCATCGGGTCAGTCTAGAGCGGTTCCCTGTTGCGGCACCCCGTGGCCCGAGTGTAAGGTCGCCCTTACATGAGCTCGACGCAGATCCTGCTCCTGGGAGCCCTCGCGGGCGCGACGATCTTCCTGGGCCTGCCGCTCGGTCGGATGAAGACCGTCAGACCGCCGGTCGTCTCGTTCCTGAGCGCGATTGCGATCGGGATCCTGCTCTTCCTGCTCTGGGACGTCCTGTCTGCGGCAGTCGAGCCGGTGGAGGAGGCCCTCAAGACGGGCAACGACGGGCGGTTCGTCTGGCTCGCGGCACTCCTCGGCGGCGGGTTCGCCGTCGGCCTCCTCTCCCTCGGGATGTACGACGGCTGGCTCCGGAAGCGCAGGTCGATGCGGCTCGACGCCGGAGCTGCCGCATCGGTCGCAGAGCTGTCCGTCGAGTCGAGGGCGCTCGCGCTCTCCTCGTCCCGCTGGCTCGCGATCTTCATCGCGACGGGGATCGGACTCCACAACTTCTCCGAGGGCCTCGCGATCGGTCAGTCCGCCGCGGCGGGCGAGATCAGCCTCGCGGTCGCGCTGATCGTCGGCTTCGGGCTGCACAACGCCACCGAGGGGTTCGGCATCGTAGCGCCGCTCGCCGGCGACGACGAGCGGCCGAGCTGGGGCTTCCTGGCGTTCCTCGGGCTCCTCGGGGGCGGGCCGACGTTCATCGGCACGATCGTCGGCCAGGCGTGGGTAAACACTGCGGTCTCGGTCCTGTTCCTCGCGCTCGCCGCCGGTTCGATCCTCTACGTCGTCATCGAGCTGATCTCGATCTGCAGCCGGCTGGCGTTGAAGCAGGTCGTTCTCGCCGGCATCCTCGTCGGCCTCGTGCTCGGGTTCGGCACCGACTTCGTCCTCGTCGCCGTCGGCGCCTGATGTGACCCTCCACGGCCGAGGCTAACCTCGGCGCCGTGGCCCTCGCCGACGTCTACCCGCTCGTCTCCGCTCGCGCGCTCGCGCGGCCGTTCACCTACGACGTTCCCGAGGGAGCCTCGCGCGGGGCGGTCGTCTCGGTACGGCTCGGCGGCCGTCGTCTTCGCGGCGTCGTCGTCGAGACCGGGGTCGACGCGCCTCCGGGCGTCGAGATCGCCGCGGCCGGTCCCGTCGTCGACACGCTCCCTGCTCCGCTTGTCGAGCTCGCGCTCTGGCTCGCCGACTACTACGGCTCGACCCCGGCGAGAGCGCTCGCGCTCGTCGCGCCGCGCATGGCGGCGAGGCGGGGCCCGCGCAAGGAGCCTCCGGCGCGTGAGTCACTACCGGGCGAGGCGGAGCCCGACGAGCTGACGGCGGCGCAGAAGGCTGCGGTCGAGCGGGTCGTGACGGCGCTCGACGCCGGGGGCGGCCACGTCCTCCTCCACGGGCCGACCGGGAGCGGGAAGACCGAGGTCTATCTGCAGGCGTGCGCGGCCGCACTCGGGCGCGGGCGGACGGCGATCGTCCTCGTCCCCGAGATCGCGCTGACACCGCAGGCCCTCGGTCGCTTCCGGGCACGGTTCGGTGACGAGGTCGCGGTCCTGCACTCGGCACTGAGCGACGCGGAGCGCCGCGACGAGCGGCAGCGGATCGCCGCCGGCGAGGCGCGAGTTGTCGTGGGCGCCCGCTCCGCCGTCTTCGCGCCCGTACGCGAGCTCGGCCTGATCGTCGTCGACGAGGAGCACGACTCGTCCTACAAGCAGGAGTCGGATCCCCGCTACGACGCCCGGACGGTGGCGGCGAAACGGGCGTCCCTGGAGGGCGCGGTCGCCGTCTACGGGACCGCGACACCGCGTCCCGAGAGTTGGGCGCGCCTCGACCGGGTCGAGCTTCCCTCGCGCATCGGCGCGCCGCTCCCGTCGGTGCGTCTCGTGGACCTCCGTCGCGAGGCGGGCTACCCGCTCTCGGCGCCGCTCCTCGCCGAACTGGCCGCGGTCGAGGAGCACGGGGCACGCGCGATCCTGCTCCTCAACCGTCGTGGGGTCTCGGGCGCCGTGCACTGCCGTGCCTGCGGACTGTCGCGCCGGTGCGGGAGCTGCGACGTCGCCCTCACGCTCCACTCGGACGGGCGCCTCCACTGCCACCACTGCGGGTATTCGGAGGAGCTCCCCGAGAACTGTCCGAGCTGCGGCTCCGTCGAGCTCGCGCGGATCGGCGCGGGCACGCAGCAGCTCGAGGCCGAGCTCGCGCGCCGCCTCCCCGGCCTCGAGAGGATCAGGCTGGACGCCGACACCGCCTCCTCTGCGCCCAGTGCGCTGCGCGAGGCGCTCGAGCGCTTTGCCTCCCGCCGGGCGGCCGTGCTCATCGGGACGCAGATGGTCGCGAAGGGCCATCACTTCCCGGGAGTCGCGGTCGCGGCCGTCGTGGACGCAGACACCGGTCTCGCGTTCCCGGACTTCCGCGCGGAGGAGCGGACGTTCCAGCTCGTGACGCAGCTCGCCGGGCGGAGCGGGCGCGACGCGCCCGGAGTCGTGCTCGTCCAGACGTTCCAGCCCGACGCGACGCCGTTTCCCTTCGCCGCGCGCCACGACGTCGCGGGGTTCCTGGCGCAGGAGCTCGCCCGCCGCCAGGAGCTCGACTACCCGCCTTTTTCCAATCTTGTGACACTCGTCGTCTCGGGACCCCGCCCGGACGAGCCGAGACGGGCGCTCGCCGAGCTCCGCGCGGCGCTCGACCAGCCCGGCGTCCAGCTGCTCGGGCCTGCTCCGCTCCTGCGGCTACGCGGTCGGTATCGGAGCCAGTTGCTCGCGAAGACGCCGAATCCGCGTGCGTTCGCGAGCCGCGCTGCGAGGCTCCTGGCCGCCGCCGCGCCCGCGATGCGCCGCGACGGGCTGGCCGCAGTGGTCGACGTCGATCCGCAGTCGCTCTAGCCGACTCGGCCCGGTCCCTCACGGCCGGCACTGTCCCTTTTGGCCAATTGCGGGCGCGCCGGCGTCGCGATACCTCTCGGAGCCCCACTCAGGAAGGAGGATCGATGAGACGGCTCTGCACTCTCGGTGCTATCGCGCTGATCTCGCTGACGATCGCCTCGAGCGCGCTCGCAGGGATCTACGCAGGCCCGTGGCGATGGTCGGCGGGACAGGGTGCCGGCACCGGCTTCAGCGCCAACTGGCACGAGAACTACTTCGGGACGTACGGCTCGGGCTACGACAAGACCGTGACGTTCATCGACAACCAGAAGTACGCATGGCACAACACGATCCGGAACACCAATGGCCAGACCACGACCTACCCGCCCTTCGACGGGACGTACAAGGGCCACTGCGTGGCGAACGTGTCCGGCTTCTACGGCAGCTGCTCGATTCACTAGGAGGAAGGCTCATGAAGCGCACCACGAAGCACGGGCTCGTCGTTGGGCTCGTCGCCGTCGTCGCTCTGGGTTCCGCCGGGGCGATCGTCGCGTCGCAGCTCGGCGACAGCCCACCACCCGACCTCGCTGCGCTCGACAAGGCGATCCACTCCGAGCCGATGACGCGAGTGGCGGACATTCCCGCCGCCGGGAACCTCCCCGCACGCGGGGTCTTCGTACAGGTCACGTCGACAGGAGAGGTCTGCCTCTGGGACGCGTCATCGGCGAACCCACGCGGCGGGATGGGAGGATGCGACGACGCGAACGACCCGCTCGGCGGCTCCAAGCTGTCCGCGAGCCTCGCCTACGACGGCGGCCCGGCCACTGCGGACGTGAAAGACGCTCGACTGATCGGATTGGTCGATCCCTCGGTGGCGAACGTCAGCGTGCTGATGAGCGACGGCTCGTCCCGCACGATCAAGTTGAAGAGCTCCAAGATCCAGGGCCAGAGCTACGGCGTCTTCGGGTACCGCTTCCGGCACTCGGACCTCGCGAAGGGCATCGGGCCGGTGGCCGTGATCGCGGCCGACGCGTCGGGTGCCGAGATCGGCCGTCAGCCCACCGGCTTCGGAGGCTGACGCTGGAATCGTCGCGCGGCGGGTGGCTACACTCGCCGCGCGATGGCCGACCACGACCACGATCACGAGCACGACCACGCTGAGCACGACCACGAGCAGGTCTCGGACGCCGCCGCGCGCCGGGAGGCCGACGAGGAGCTCGAGCGGGAAGCCCGGCGGCTCGTCGCGCTCGCCCGCATCCGCCAGTACGGCGATCCGGCCCTGCGGATGACGGCGCGGGAGGTCGAAGACTACGACGACGATCTCCGGCGCCTCGCCGAGCGGATGACCGCCCTCATGCACGAGGCGCAGGGTGTCGGGCTCGCGGCTACGCAGGTGGGAGTCCTCCGCCGGCTCTTCGTGTTCGTGCAGGACGGCGAGGACCGCGCCATTGTGAACCCTGCGATCACGGCACGCTCGGACGAGACCCACACCGACGACGAGGGATGTCTCTCGCTCCGGGAGGTCCTGGTGCCGATCGAGCGCTCGTGCCGGGTGACGATCGAGGGAACGGACGTCGCGGGTGCTCCCGTGCGCCTGGAGCTCGAGCCTCCGGAGGCGCGGATCGTGCAACACGAGCTCGACCACCTCGACGGCGTCCTCATCATCGATCGCACCGACGACGAGTCGCGGCGAGGCGCGCTCGCCAGGCTCCGGCCGCAGCCCGTCCTCGGCGCGCGGTGACGTCGCCGGTTGCGGTCGCCGCCACGGCGCCGTTCGGCGCCGACGTCCTCGAGCGGCTGGCCGCCCGACGGCCCGTCACCGCGCTCCTGACGCGCCCCGACGCCCGGGCCGGCCGCGGCCGACAGGTCGTTCCCCCACGGGCGAAGGAGGTGGCCGAACGACTCGGCATCCCGGTGCTGCAGCCGGAACGCCTCGTTCCCGGGCTCGAGCTCGGCGCGCAGGTCGTGGTCGCCGTCGCTTACGGGGTGATCGTGCCGGACGACGTGCTCGCGGAGCGCCTGTGGCTGAACGTCCACCCGTCGCTCCTGCCGCGCTGGCGGGGCGCGGCTCCCGTCGAGCGGTCGCTCATGGCCGGAGACGCGGAGACGGGGGTCACCGTCATCCAGCTCGTGAAGGAGCTCGACGCCGGGCCGATCGCGGCGCAGGAGGCGTTCGCGATCGGGTCGGATGACGACGCGGGCGCGGTGTACTCCACCGCGGCCGAGGTCGCCGTGGAGCTGCTCGAACGCGTGCTCGCCGACCCCGATCCGGGGCTCCGCCCGCAACCCGACGGCTGCGTCACGTACGCGAGCAAGATCGAGCCCTCAGATCGCGAGCTCGATCTCGCCCGGCCCGCGCAGGAGCTCGTCGACCGGGTGCGCGCGCTCTCGCCGCACATCGGCGCCCGTGCCGAGCTCCACGGCCGGCGGGTGAGCGTGTGGAGCGCGCGCGTCGGCGCCGGGGGCGACTTCGAGCCGATCGAGGTCCAGCCCGACGGGAAGCGACGCATGGGCTACGAGTCATGGCTGCGCGGGTTGCGGGAATAGGCCCGGCGCGGCTGGCGGCGTACCGCGTCCTCCTCCGCGTGTTCGAGGACGGCGCATACGCCGACCGGGTGTTGCGCACTGCACTCGCCGGGCTGGACGAACGCGACCGCGCGCTTGCCCAACGGCTCGCGTTCGGCGCCGTGCAGCGGAAGAGGACGCTGGACGACGCGATCGAGAAGCTCGGACGCCGCAAGGTCGGCCGACTCGATCCGCCGGTCCGAGCCGCTCTCCGGCTCGGGGCATACCAGCTCGGCTTCGTCGACGGCGTGCCTCGCTACGCGGCCGTGAACGAGTCGGTCGAGCTCGTCCGCGCCGCGGGGCTGGAACGCGCGGTCGCCTTCACGAACGCCGTGCTGCGCCGCCTCGCGGACGGGATCGGCGCGTACCTCGACGGACTGCCGGAATCGACCTCGCACGAGGCCGCGCTCGCGCACTCCTACCCCGACTGGATCGCCGACGTCTGGTGGCGCGATCTCGGCCCCGAGGCGGCGCGAGACCTGATGCGCGCCCAGAACGAGCCCGCGGAGCGGATCGTCCGGCTCGTCCGAGGCACGGTCGAGGGGACACCGGACCCCGAGATCCCGGGCGCATGGCACGTCGATCGCATCGACGAGGCCGCAGTCGCCGAGGGACGTGTCTGGCCACAGAGCCGCGCGTCGCAGCTCGTCGGGCTGGCAGTGGGCGCAGGGCAGGGCGAGCGCACGCTCGATCTCTGCGCCGCTCCCGGAGGGAAGGCCACCATGCTCGCGGGAGAGGTCGTCGCGGTCGAGGTGAACGAGGCGCGCGCGCGCGAGCTCGACGAGACGACGAGACGGCTCGGAGCCGCAAACGTCACGGTCGTCCGCGCGGACGGCCGGTCGCTCCCCGCCGAGCTCTCGGGCTTCGACCGCGCGCTCGTCGACGCGCCGTGCTCGGGCCTGGGCGTTCTCAACCAGCGTCCCGATCTGCGCTGGCGTGCTGAGCCGCTACCCGAGCTGCAGCTCGAGCTGCTCCGCGCGGCGGCGAAGCGCGTGCGTCCCGGCGGGCAGATCGTGTACTCGGTGTGCACGGTGAACCGGGACGAATGCGAGACGGTCGTCGATGCGGCCGGCCTCGACATCGATCCGACGCTCGGTGACGAGTGGCCGCGATTCAGGCATGCGACGCGGCCGGAGTTCCTGCAGACGCTGCCGAACGTCCACGGGACAGCGGGGTTCTTCGTCGCGAGACTGCGCGTATGACCCCGGCCGACATCGACGCTCTCGAGCGCGCGCTCGAGCTCGCGGAGCACGGACGGGCGACGGCGCACCCGAATCCCGTTGTCGGCGCGGTCGTCGTCTCGGCAGCGGGCGAGATCGTCGGTGAGGGCTGGCACGAGCGGAAGGGCGGACCGCACGCCGAGGTGAGGGCGCTCGCGGCCGCGGGGGAGAGGGCGCGTGGAGGAACGGCCTACGTGACGCTCGAGCCCTGCGCGCACGACGGCACGACGCCGCCCTGCGTCGACGCGCTGATCGAGGCTGGCGTCACACGCGTCGTCGCGGGGCAGCTCGACCCGAACCCGCGCGTCGTCGGCGGGGGTCTCGAGAAGCTCCGCGCGGCCGGCGTGGACGTCGGGCTCGCCGAGGGCGAGATTGCCCTCCGCTGCCGCCGCCGGATCGAGGCCTGGCGGACCTGGGTCGCGCTGGGACGGCCGTTCGTCACCTACAAGGTCGCGGTCACGCTCGACGGGCGGGTGAGCGTTCCGGGCTCGCGCTGGGTCACGGGAACGGAGTCGCGACGTCTCGTGCACGAGCTGCGCGCGGCGTCGGACGCCGTCGCGGTCGGGATGGGGACCGTGCGGTCGGACGATCCCAGACTCGACGCGCGCGACGTCCCGACCCCGCGCGGTCAGCCGCGCAGGCTCGCCTTCGGCGGTGGACCCCTTCCCGAGGGATCCGAGCTCGAGTTGCGGTCCGGGCCGCTCCGCGACGAGCTCGAGGCGCTCGCGGCGGAGGGCGTGCAGTCGCTCCTCCTCGAGGGAGGCCCGACCCTCGCGTCCTCGTTCGTGGAGAACGACTTCGTCGACGCGATCCTGCTCTTCATCGCGCCGCGGCTCTCCGGCGAGGGCTCGCGCATGCTCGCGGCCGCGCTCGCCCGACCCGTCGAGCTCGTGCGCATCGAGGCAGACGTGGTCGGCGGGGACGTGCTCCTGCGAGCCGACGTGCACGAGTCGTAGGAGTACCGTTCGGACGTGTTCACGGGCATCGTCCGCGAGGTCGGGAGCGTCGCGTCGTTCGACGCGGGACGGCTTCTCGTCCATACGTCGGTCGCGGCGGGCGTTGGCGACTCGGTCTCGATCGACGGGGTCTGCCTGACGGTCGTCGACGGCGACGAGGGGCAGCTCGCCTTCGACGTCGTCCCGGAGACGCTCCGGCGAGTGAAGCCGTTCGCTATGGAGGTGAACGTCGAGCCTGCCCTCCGCGCGGGCGAGCCGCTCGGCGGGCACTACGTCCAGGGTCACGTCGACGCCGTCGGGCAGGTGCGATCCATCGACCGCTCCGGCGACGAGGTACGCGTCGTCGTGGAGGCCGAGGCCGAGGTCCTCCGGTACTGCGTCGAGAAGGGCTCGGTCACGGTGGACGGCGTCTCCCTCACGATCGCCGAGCTCGACGTGGATTCGTTCTCGGTCGCCCTCGTCCCGCATACGCTCGAGGTGACGACGCTGTCGCGGCTCGAGCCCGGAGGCTTCGTCAACCTCGAGGTCGACGTCCTCGCCAAGTACGTGGAGCGGCTCCTGCCCTCCGTGGATTCGCGAGACGGTGGGGCTACGATCCGCACGTGAGCGTGGACCTGGAGCCGACGACGTCCCCGTTCGCCGCGATCGACGAGGCGATCGAGGACATCCGGTCCGGGAAGTTCGTCGTCGTGGTCGACGACGCCGACCGCGAGAACGAGGGCGACCTTACGATTGCCGCGCAGTTCGTCACGCCGGAGGCGATCGACTTCATGGCGACCTACGGGCGCGGCCTCATCTGCCTATGTCTCACCGCCGAGCGCTGCGACGAGCTCGGCCTGCGGCCGATGACCGAGCGCAACGAGACGCCGCACGGCACGGCGTTCACCGTGTCGATCGAGGCGAGAGAAGGCGTCTCCACCGGGATCTCGGCCCACGACCGAGCGCGGACGATCCAGGTCGCGATCGACCCCGGCTCGACGCCGAACGACCTCGTCCAGCCGGGCCACGTGTTCCCTCTCCGCGCAAAGCTGGGAGGGGTGCTCCAGCGCGCAGGACAGACGGAGGCGGCCGTCGACCTCGCGCGGCTCGCCGGCCTCAATCCCGCGGGCGTCGTGTGCGAGATCATGAACGACGACGGGACGATGGCCCGCGTGCCGGACCTCGTCGAGGTCTGCGCCCGGCACGAGCTGAGGATGGTCACGGTCGCCGACCTGATCGAGTACCGGCGCCGCGATGGAGAAGCTCGTCGAGCGGGTGGTCTCGGTGCGCCTTCCGACCGACCACGGCGAGTTTCAGGCCGTGGCCTATCGCGAGCAGCTCACGGGGAAGCAGCACATCGCGCTCGTGAAGGGCGACATCCAGGGAGCGGAGGACGTGCTCGTCCGCGTCCACTCCGAGTGCCTGACGGGCGACGTCTTCCATTCGCTCCGCTGCGACTGCGGCGAGCAGCTCGACCAGGCTCTTGCCTTCATCGAGACAGAGGGCCGAGGCGTCCTCCTGTACATGGCGCAGGAGGGTCGCGGCATCGGCCTCCTGAACAAGCTCCGGGCGTACGAGCTGCAGGAGAACGGGCTCGACACCGTCGAGGCGAACCTCGAGCTCGGCTTTCCTGCCGACGCCCGCGAATGGGGGATCGGGAACCAGATCCTCGCCGACCTCGGCCTCACGACCATCCGCATCCTCACGAACAACCCGCGCAAGCTCACCGGCCTCGACGGTTACGGCCTCACGGTCGTCGAGCAGGTCGCGATCGAGGTCGATCCGAAGCCCGAGAACGCGCGCTATCTGGCCGCCAAGCGTGAGAAGCTCGGCCATACACTCGTGAAGCTCCACCACCAAGGCGCGCGGCTCGAGCCCGAGCCCGAGGCAGAAGGGGACGAATGAGCCCGGACATCGACGAGTCGAGCGAGAACGTCCTCTACGACTGGTCGGGGCGCGAGCAGCCGTCGGCGGAGGACTCGGACGCGGCCGAGGCGGGCTCGTCGTGGGGAACCGCGACTGCTTCCGAGCCGATCTCCGAGGACCCCGTCGGTACCGAGGAGGAGATCGAGGAGATCGAGGAGATCGAGCACGACGAGCCCCCCGCAGCGGAGGCGGAGAGCCCGGTCGTGGAGGAGCAGGAGGAGGCGGCAGGCGTCGAGCCGGAGCCGATCGAGGACGATTCGGCACGCGATCTCGAGACCGTGTCGTCCGAGCACGCGCCGGGCGACCTCGATGTCCCCGACGGCTACGCGCGTGCTCGAAGGAGTCGCTGACGGCGCTCACCGGGCGGTGGCCGTCGTCGCCGCCCGCTTCAACGGCGACGTCACCTCGCGCCTCCTTCGAAGTGCGCTCGACGAGCTCGAGGCGACCGGCGTACGCAGGAGGCGGTCACGGTGCTGGTCGTCCCCGGCGCGTTCGAGCTCCCGCTGGCGGCGACCGCGCTCGCGAAGACACGGCGGTACGCGTGCGTCGTCGCGCTCGGGTGCGTGATCCGCGGGGACACGCCGCACTTCGACTACGTCGCGAGCGAGGCCGCGAGCGGGCTCCAGCTCGCCGCGCTCGAGACGGGCGTGCCGGTCTCGTTCGGCGTCCTCACGCTCGACCGTATCGAGCAGGCAGATGCCCGCATCGAGAAGGGCGCCGAGGCTGTGCGCACGGCGCTCGAGATGGCCGACGTGTTCTCCCACCTTCGCGCCGCCGCCGGCCGCTAGCCCGCCTCCGTCCTCTTCGCGGCTACCGGTACACTGCTCGGCCGCATGTCGAAGGTCTGCGCCATCTGCGGGAAGAAGCCCGGCTTCGGCAACAACCGGAGCCACTCCATGGTCGCCACCAAGCGCCGCTTCAACCCGAACCTCCAGCGCGTCCGCGTGCTGCTCGAGGGTCGCCCCACGCGGGCGTACGTGTGCACGCGCTGCCTCAAGGCCGGCAAGGTCCAAAAAAGCGCTCTGACGCCGCGCGCGGGCGAGTTCGTCGCCGGGAGCGTGCCGCGGGCAGTCCACCCTTCTCGAACGCACTAAGCTCCGCAGCCGTGGCCAACGAGGGTCAGCTCGACACGGTTCGGGCTCTCGCCCAGGCGGCGCTTCGGAACCTCGAGGCACACCGGCAGCGAATCGACGATCTGAACGTCTACCCCGTGCCCGACGGCGACACGGGAACGAACCTGACGCACACGCTGCGGGGCATCGTCGACGCGATCGACACGTCGCACGCGAGCGATCGCCGGACGCTGGCCGCCGAGATCTCCCGCGCCGCGCTCGGCAAGAGCAAGGGGAACTCGGGGGTGATCTTCTCGCAGATCGTCCGCGGGCTCTGCGACGTGCTCGGTGAGGCCGAGGCGATCGACTCCGGGACGATCGCACGCGCCCTCCGCGCAGCGAGCGACTCCGCGTACCGCGCAGTGAGCCGTGTCGGCGCGGTCGAGGGCACGATCCTCACCGTAATCCGTGAGCTGGCGGAGGCAGCCGAGGCCACTGCCGAGGAGAACGAGGCGACCCCGCCGGGCGACCTCCTGAAGGCCGCTCTCGCCCGCGGGGAGGCGGCGCTCGCGAGAACGCCGGAGCTCCTCGACGTCCTCGGCAAGGCAGGCGTGGTCGACGCAGGCGGAGCGGGCTTGGTCGAGATCCTGCGCGGAGCGACGCTCGCGGCAAACGGCGAGCCGCTGCCCGGGGCGTCGGAGACCGCCGAGGAGCTCGGCTTCGACGCGATCCACCAGGAGCTCTCGACCTATCGCTACTGCACCGGCTTCGTCGTCGAGGGCGACCGGCTCGACGCAGGCGCCCTCGAGGACGAGCTGGCGCGTCTCGGAGACTCGCTGCTCGTCGTGGGCGACGAGTCGATGCTCAAGGTGCACGTGCACACCGACGATCCGGGCGCTGCCCTCGCAGCCGGGACAGCGCTCGGCGCGATCGCGGACGTGGAGATCGCGAACATGCACGCCCAGACGGAGGCTCGCGAGCAGCGTCTCAGCGGGACCGCCCGGGCGGAGCTCCCGGCGTTCGAGACCGGCGTGGTCGCCGTCAGCCCCGCCGCCGGGATCAGCGCGCTGTTCCAGGCGGAGAACGCCATCGTGGTCGACGGTGGCCAGACCTCGAATCCGTCCGTCGACGACCTCGTCCGGGCGATCGAGAGCACCGCCGCGCCGGAGGTCATCGTCCTTCCGAACAACTCGAACGTGCTCCTCGCCGCCGAGCATGCTGCCGAGCTCGTGGACACGAAACGGGTCCGCATCGTGCCCTCGCGCTCGCCCCAGGCGGGCTGGGCCGTTCTCGGCGCCTACGTGTCGACGAACTCGCCCGAGGACAACGAGGCGGCGATGCTCGAAGCGCTCGCCTCGTTGGCGACGGGCGAGGTGACCGTCGCCTCGCGCGACGCCGAGCTCGACGGCGTCGCCGTCCGCGAGGGCGCGTACCTGGGCCTCGTCGACGACGCTGCAGTCACCGCCGGCGACGAGCTCGGGGAGGTCGCGCTCGAGGTCTTGGAGCGGATGCTCGCCGCAGAGCGCGGCTGGCTCGGCGTCCTGACGGGCGAATCGGCGTCGGGCCTCGACCGGGTCCTGGACGCGGTCAAGCGCGTACACCCGGACCTCGATGTCGACGTCTGCGAAGGCGGGCAGGCGCACTACCCGTTTCTCTTCGTCGCGGAGTAGCCGTGGAGCCGCCGATACGCGTCCTGCTCGTCGAGGACAACGACGTTTTCCGCGAGTCCCTCGCCTTCCTTCTCGGTTCTTACGACGGAGTCGATGTGGTGGGTTCGGTCGCGCTCGGAGGGCAGGCGGCGCGCGCCTCGTCGGAGCTCCGGGTGGACGTTGCGGTGGTCGACTACCGGCTACCCGACCTGGACGGCGCAGAGGCCGCCCGCGAGATCCTCGACCTCCGTCCCGAGGCCGCGATCGTGTTCTTGAGCGCGTCGGTCGGAAGGGACGAGACGGAAGCCGCCCGCATCGCCGGCGCCCCGCTCGTCGGGAAGGATGCGGGTGTGGACGTGCTCGTCGACGTCGTGCGCACGGCCGCCGGGAGGGGCGGATGAACCTGACGACCGAGAACACCGCGATCGTCCTCGACTCGACGTCCGACTACCCCGAGGCGCAGGCCCGCTTCCCGAACATGCGCGTCGTCCCGCTCTATGTCCGCTTCGGCGACGAGACGTACCGCGACTACATCGAGCTCGGCCCGAGCGAGTTCTACGAGAAGCTCCGGACCTCGTCCGAGCTCCCCGCGACCGCGCAGCCGACGCCACAGGACTTCCTCGACGCCTATCGCGAGCTCGAGCAGTACGAGCGGATCTACTCGCTGCAGGTGTCCTCCAGGGTGAGCGGCACCATCCAGAGCGCGGAGGTGGCGGCGGCGGAGCTCGGGGGCGACCGGGTGCGCATCGTCGACACGCTCAGCGTCTCGCTCGCCGTCGCGATGCTCTCGCACGCCGTCCAGCGCCGCCTCGCCCGTGGAACGACGGACGAGGAGATCGACGCGCTCGTCGAGCGCTTCCGGACGCGCTCGGGTGTCGTCTTCACCGTCGAGACGCTCGAGTTCCTCCAGCGCGGCGGGCGGATCGGACGCGCACGGGCCCTGGCGGGCTCGCTGCTCAACGTCCGTCCGATCCTGGCGATCGAAGACGGCGTCGTCACCGCGGTGTCCCGCGCGCGCGGCCGTCACAAGGCGCTCGCGGAGTTCGAGCGGCGCTTCGCCGAGTCGACGGACGACCGCCCCGGGCTCCGCATCGCGATCGCGCACGCCGACGCCGCGGAGTGGGTCGGCACATTGAGCGAGCTCGTCTGGCGCGTGCGCCCGCATGCCGAGATCGAGTTCACGGCCACGCTCGGCGCCGTCGTCGGGACGCACGCCGGCCCGGGCGCCGTCGGCTTCTTCTGGTTCCCGGACGACTGATGAGCGCTCGCGCCGTGAGCATCGGGATCGTCTTCGAGACGCACTCGATCTCGACCGACAACGAACGCTGGGTCGCGACCGGCTGGCTGGACGGCCGGCTCTCGCGGAAGGGCAGGCGGCTGGCGAAGGAGATCGGAGAACGGCATCAGGAGCGTGAGATCGTGGCGGTGTTCACCTCTGATCTCGCGCGGGCCGTCGAGACGGCCGAGATCGCGTTCAGACCACTCGGGATCCCGATCTTCCACGACTGGCGCCTGCGGGAGTGCGACTTCGGCGACCTGAACGGCGGCCCGGTCGCGAACCTCGAGGCGAGTCGCGAGGATCACGTGTACGTGCCCTTTCCTGGCGGCGAGAGCTACCAGGACGTCGTCGTCCGGGTCCGGAGCTTCCTCCACGACCTGTCGCCCCGCTACGAGCGTGCGCGGGTCGTCGTGATCGGGCACACGGCGACCCGCTGGGCGCTCGACCACCTCCTCGAGGGGGTCGCCCTCCCCGATCTCGTCAAGGCCCCGTTCCGCTGGCGCGAAGGGTGGTTCTACACGCTCTATCCCTCCTGACGCGCGGCCCCGCGCCCGTCCGGGAGCGGGACCTATAGTGGGCGGAATGGCCACGGGCGCGAGGAGCCAGGTCCGCCTCCCGATCGGATTCGCCGGCGCTGATCCGCCCGATGCCTGGCCTCCGCCCCCGAACCTTCCGAGCCCGAGCCGCCTCGCCGCGCCGGTCGAGAGCCTCGACGGAGTCGGCCCGACACTCGAGCGGCGTCTCGCACGCGTGGGCGTCGAGACCGTCGGCGATCTCCTCTGGCAGGGGCCTCGTCGGTACGAGGCGCCCGCCCCGACGAAGCGCGTCTGCGACCTCTTCGGCGAGGAGGAGGCGGTGATCGAGGTCGCCGTCAGGTCGGTGACGAGCCGCCGTCGCGGGCGCCTGAAGATCCTCACCGCCACCGTCTACGACGACACGGACTCGATCAAGGCGACGTGGTTCAACCAGCCATGGCTCGAGAAGCGGCTCGAGCCTGGGACGCAGCTCCGGCTCCGGGGCCGGGCGAACCGATACGGCTTCGCGGTCTCGTCCTACGACCTCGACGGGGAGATCGAGACCGCGGCCTTCGCACCGGTGTATTCGGCGACGGAGGACCTCGCGCAGAAGAGGCTCCGCGAGCTCCGTGCCCAGGTCCTCGGCGGAGTGCGCGACGTGGGCGAGCCCCTTCCTGCGGCGCTCCGAACGCAGGCGGCGCTTCCGCTGCGCGCCGATGCGCTGGCAGTCGTGCATCGCCCGCGCGACCTGCGCGAGGCGGAGACCGGCCGGCTCCGGCTCGCCTTCGACGAGCTGCTCGTCCTCCAGCTCGCCCTCGCCCGTTCGTCGGCGGTGAGGGAGCGCGCCGTCGCGGACCCGCTTCCTCGCTCCCGGCGCGCTGATCGACCGCTACCGCGGCGCGCTTCCGTTCGCGCTCACGAGCGACCAGGAGAAGGCGATCGTCGATCTCGAGCACGACCTCGCGCGCCCGCTCCCGATGCAGCGACTCCTCCAGGGCGACGTCAGCGCGGGCAAGACGGTCGTCGCGCTCTACGCTCTGCTCCGCGCCGTCGAGGCGGGCCGGCAGGGAGCGCTCATGGCTCCGACGGAGACGCTGGCCGAGCAGCACTTCCTCACGATCGAGGAGCTCTGCTCGGGCCTCGGCGTCCGCGTCTGCCTGCTCACGAGCTCTCTTCGCCCCCGCGAGCACGCGGCCGTGCGGCAGCTCATCGCGTCGGGAGACGCGCAGCTCGTCGTCGGCACGCACGCCCTCATCCAGAAGGAGGTCGACTTCCACGACCTCGCGGTCGCGGTGGTGGACGAGCAGCACCGCTTCGGAGTCGGCCAGCGGAGCGCGCTCGTCGAGGGGCGGAGTCCGCACGTCCTGCACATGACGGCGACACCGATCCCGAGGACACTTGCATTGACGCTCTTCGGCGACCTCGAGGTGAGCGAGCTCGCCACCCTGCCCGCGGCGCGGAAGCCGATCGTGACGAGGTGGATCCCCGAGGAGCGCGCGTCGGAGGCCTACACCCGGCTCACGCGACTGCTGCGTGACGGCCGGCAGGCGTACGTCGTCTGCCCGCTGATCGAGCAGTCGGAGATGAACCGCGCGCGCGCGGCCGAGCACGAGGCCGACCGGCTGCGCGGGCACGAGCTTTGCGACTTCCGCGTCGGCTGTCTGCACGGGAGGCTCGCGGACGCAGGAGCGGCGCGAGCTGATGGCGCGCTTCACTGCGGGCGACCTCGACGTCCTCGTCGCCACCACCGTGATCGAAGTCGGCATCGACGTCCCGAACGCGACGGTGATGATCGTGCAGGAGGCCGACCGCTTCGGCCTCGCCCAGCTCCATCAGCTCCGCGGGCGAGTGGGGAGAGGCGGCGAGCAGTCCTACTGCCTGCTCGTCTCGCGCCCGCGGGAGGAGCTCACCGAGAGCGCGATCGAGCGACTCGACGCGCTGGTCGAGACGACGGACGGGTTCGAGCTCGCGGAGCGCGACCTCGAGATCCGCGGCGAGGGGCAGGTCGCGGGAGCACGCCAGTCGGGCCTCTCCGATCTCCGGTTCGTACGCCTCCGCAAGGATCGGGAGCTGCTCGAGCGCGCCCGCGACGCGGCCCGGGATCTCGAGGGCGAGGGGCTTCTCGCCGAGGAGGTCGATCGGCTGCTGGGCGACGCCGAGCACCTCGGCGAGTCGTAGCGAGCAGTACGGATAACCGCACCGTCGAGGCGGTCGTCGCGTGCGACCATCGAGGGCATGCCGGAGAAGCGCGCCCGAGGCTGTGAGGACGATGCTCTCGAGCTCGGCCCGCTCGAGCCCGGCGATCGCGCGGCCGTGCTCGACGTGTTCGACGGGCTGTCGGACGGCTCGCGGCGTCTTCGCTTCCACGGTGCGAAGCCGCGGCTCCGGGACAGCGAGCTCGACGTGCTGGTCGACGTCGGCTGCTGCGGGCGCGAGGCGGTCACGGCGGTCGAGCGCCCATCCGGGCGCGTCGTCGGCATCGCGCGCTTCGTGCGCGGGTCGGAGAGCTCGCGAGCGGCCGAGGTCGCATTCGCGGTCGTCGACCGTTGCCAGGGCCTGGGCATCGGAAACGCGTTGGTCGACGAGCTGAGGGAGCTCGCGCTCCGCCAGGGCATCGAGCGTTTCACCGCGGTCGTGGCGTCGGGGAACGAGCCGGCGTTCGCGCTCCTCCGCCGAGCCGGGCGGGTCGTCGAGACGTCGTTCGCCGACGGCGCGCACGAGGTCGTCGTGGAGCTCTCGGCGCAGCAGCGAGTCGCCTGACCTGCCGGCCCGGCTCGTCGTTCGCTCTGCGAGTGTTCGAGCGATGCGGATCGTCGCCGGCTCGAGGAAGGGGCACCGGATCGGCGCGCCGCGCGGCGTCGTCACCCGCCCGACCGGAGATCGCGTGCGCGAGGCCGCGTTCTCGCTGATCGGGCCCGTCGAGGGCGCGCACGTCCTC
Organism: uncultured Actinomycetes bacterium; assembly: GCA_963848725.1. Lineage (GTDB taxonomy): Bacteria > Actinomycetota > Thermoleophilia > Gaiellales > Gaiellaceae > GMQP-bins7. The sequence goes on from CAWKEV010000058.1 coordinate 25,572, forward strand.
GACCTGTTCGCGGGCTCGGGAGCGATGGGCCTCGAGGCACTGTCCCGTGGGGCAGCCCGCTGCGTGTTCGTCGAGAAGGACCGCGAGGCGTGCCGCGTCATCGAGCGGAACCTCGAGAAGCTCGGCCTCACCGGGGCGGTCGTGCTCCGCCGCGGAGTCGTCGAGGCGCTGCGGGAGGAGAACGCGAGGAATCATCGCTTCGAGCTCGTCCTCGCCGACCCTCCGTACGACGACTGGGAGCGGTTCGCCGAGCCGCTCTCCGCCCTCGTGCCGGGGCTGCTCGGCGACGGAGCCGTGTTCGTTCTCGAGACCGACGCGCGCACCGAGCCCGAGCTTCCTCTCGACCTCGTCACGAGTCGTCGTTACGGTTCCGCTCGGATCAGCGTCTTCACTACTCGATGACGAGCGCAATCTGCCCCGGAAGCTACGACCCCGTCACGAACGGGCACGTCGACGTCATCCGCCGCGCCGCGGCGATCTTCGACCGTGTCGTCGTCGGCGTCGTCCGCGACCCGACCCACAAGCACCCTCTGTTCACGGTCGAGGAGCGCGTCGCCTTCCTCGAGGACGCGCTCGGCGAGCTCGACAATGTCGTGGTCGACGTGTTCGCCGAGCTCGTCGTCGAGTTCGCGCACAGGCACGACGCGCGCACGATGGTGAAGGGCCTCCGGGTGATCTCCGACTTCGAGTGGGAGTTCCAGATGAATCACCTGAACCGCCTGCTCGCACCGGACGTCGAGACGGTCTACGTCATGGCGAGCCCGCAGTACAGCTTCGTCTCCTCGAGCGGCGTGAAGGAGATCGCGGCGTTCGGCGGCAAGGTCGACGAGCTCGTTCCGCCCGCGGTGGCAAAGAGATTCGCACAGCTCTACCCGAACGGGCGCCCGGGGGCTCCGGTCTCTCCGCAGGAGTGACCTGAGCCAGCGCGACGGCGAAGCGGCCACTTCAGGCGGTTTCGCGCGGCCGGCATCCGGTCTGCCCGGATTCTGGCCTCGCGCAAAGGAGCGAGCCGCGAAGCCGTCCCGTCTCACCCCGGGGGTAGACTGTCCCGCCCATGGACGTACTCGTGCTCATCGACAAGCTCGACGACCTCGTTCACAACGCAAAGGCCGTGCCGCTCACCGATCAGGTTCGCCTCGACCGCGAGGAGATCTACGAGATCCTCGACCAGATGCGGGCCACGATCCCGGAGGAGATCAAGCAGGCGCGGTGGATCGTCAAGGAGCGGCAGGAGATGCTCGCCGAGGCGAAGCGCGAGTGCGACCGCATCATCCAGGAGGCGCGCGAGCAGGCGGTCCGCGAGGCGTCGCAGACAGAGATCGTCAAGCTCGCGGAGCGTCAGGCGGACGACATCGTGGACGACGCGAGACGTCAGGCCCGCGAGACGCGGCTCGAAATGGAGGACTGGGCGGATTCCATCCTCTCGACGCTCGAGGTCAACCTCGACAAGTTCCTCACCGCGGTCAGGCGCGGCCGCGAGCGGCTCCACGAGCGCTCGCAGGAGACGGTCGTGGCCGGCATCGGCCCGATCTCGTCGGAGGACGACGAGCCCTACCATTAGGGCGGGCTATGCGAGCCGCGTGGTGAGCCACGCGGCCGTCGTCGCCGCGATCGTCGCGACGATGCCGAGCGGGAGCAGGACCCGGAAGTAGCGGGCGCGGGCGAGCTCGCGGCTCTCGTGCTCGACGCGATCGAACGCGATGAGGGTCGCGACGGAGCCGTGCCGCGTCGTCAGCGATCCGACCGTGAGGCCGACGAGGGCCGCCGCGGCCGGAAGTAGACGGGGGCCGAGCAAGCCGCCCACGAGTGCGCTCGCAGGGAGGTTGTTCGCCGCCGCGGTGAGAGCGGCGATGCAGAGCGCGAGGCCCACCGCGCCGGACAGCGACGTGACCTCGGGCACTCGAGGAGCGAAGCGTGTCGCGACGGCGCCGACCCCGACGAGGAGGGCGAGGAGCTGGAAGGAGATGCGCCACGGGGCGTGGATCGCCGGGCGTGGGCGCCCGAGGACGAGCAGCCCGGCGCAGGTGAGCGCGGCGACCGACGGCAGCGGCGACCAGGGCGCGACGCCGAGCCACGGCGACGCGACGCCTCCGATCGTCGCCACGACCAGAGCGCCGATGGCGATCTTCTCGTCCGTGCTCGGCGCACGCGGCGTGGGGCGCTTGGTCGTGAAGTGGCCGCGCAGCGCCCGCCTCTCGATGATCGCTAGCGCTCCCGCGCAGAGCGACGTGGCGACGACGGCCGGTACGAAGAGGTGCGTGATGAACGCGGAAGGGGAGAGCCCGAGCCGTTCCATGACGACGATGTTCGTCGGGTTGCCCTGCGGGACTGCCAGGGAGCACGCGTTGGCGACGGCGACCGTCGCGAGCAGGAGCGCTCTCGAGAGCCCACGGTCCCCGTCCGCGAGCGCGAGGACGAGCGGCACCATGAGCACGACGGCGCCGTCCAGGGACACTGCCATCGTGAGCAGCGCGCACGCCACGCACGTTGCTGCGTAGACGGCGGACCGGCTACCTCCGGACGTGCGGGTGATCGACGCTCCGATACGCGCCGCCAGGCCTGCTCCGTCGGCGAGCTCGGCGAGCCAGATCGCCGCGGTGAGGAACGCGAGCAACGGCGCGATCTCCACGACGGCCTCGACGACTGGCTTCGAGTCGAGCGTGCCTGTCGCCAGCTCGACGATCACGGCGAGCAGTGCGAGGACAGTGGCTGTCGTCGTCCTCCGGACCAGCATGAAGACGCATGCGACCGGCAGTAGCATGTGAAAGAACAGCACTCTTAATAGTAAAGCTAACTTACATAGTCTCTTCGGTGCCTCCTCGACCTCGCACACCGACCGATCTCGCTGTCGCCGGCGCTCTCGCGCGCACCGCGCCGGCCGTCACGCGCTGGATCGAGCGCGTGCTGGCCCGTCACGATCCGCCGCTGACCCTGGCCCAGTACCTCCTCCTCCAGGAGGTGGCCAACGGAGTCACAGGTGGCTCGGAGCTGGCACGGCGCGCGTCCGTCTCCCCGGCGGCGGTCTCCCAGCTGCTCGCGACGCTCGAGACCGCCAACTACCTCGAGCGCGCGCGTACCCCCGACGACCGGCGTCGGCACGAGCTATCGCTCACCCCCGGCGGCCGGCGAATCCTGGAGTCGGCGACGACGTCGGTGCGGCGGCGTCTCTCGGCACTTCTCTCGGGCATGCCGAAGCCGGAGCTCGACGCTCTCGCAAGGCTCCTTCGTCGGCTCGACGAGCCGTTCGCGGCGGCACCGCCGCGTAGACCGGAACGACCTCGACCGCCCCGACCGCGGCGGTGAGCGCGTCCGAGCCGCGCGGCTGCTACGCCGCTTCCGGCTCGACGCCCAGCTCGCGGCATACGTCCAGCGCCGACTCCACGAACGCGTCCGCAGCCGGTGTGCGATGGCGATCGCTGTGCCAGACGAGCCCGATGACGCGCGGTGGAATCCGGCCCTGGAGGTCGATCACGCTCACCCGCTCGTCGCCCTCCTCGATCGTGAGGAGCGGTGACACGCTGACTCCCACGCCAGCTCCGACGAGGCCCTGGACGGTGCCGTTGTTGTCCGAGCGAAAGACGACCTCGGGCTTGCGTCCGGACGCGGCGAGGTGCGACTCGACGGCGTCCATCGAGGAGCAGTGGCTGAAGCCGATCAGCGGCTGCAGCGCGATCTCCTTCAACGTCGGCACGCGGCGGAGCCGTGTGAGCGGGGACCCGGCAGGGACGACGAGCACGTAGGGGTCGCGGAGCAGCTCGATGGAGTCGTAGGGGCCGGGCGCGACCGGCAGCGTCAGGAACGTCACGTCGAGCTCGCCGCGCTCGATCATCGCGAGCAGCTCGTCTTCGCTCGCCGACTCGCGCAGCACGACCTCGACGCCGGGATGGCCGTCCGAGAACCGGCGGAGGAGCGTGGGGAGAACCCTCGTCCCGACGCTCTGGAAGGTCCCGACCCGGAGCCGGCCGGCGTCGCCCGCCTCGAGCGCGGCCATGTCCGCCTTCGCGGCGAGGAGCCGAGCCTGGATCGCGTCGGCGTGCCGGAGCAGGACGCGTCCCGCCTCGGTGAGCGAGATCGCGCGCGGTCCGCCTGGGCGCTCGATCAGCCGGAGGCCGACGATGCGCTCGAGCGCGGCGATCTGCTGCGAGATCGCAGACTGCGTGTATCCGAGGCGCTCGGCCGCCCGTCCGAACGAGCCCTCGTCGGCGATCGTCGTGAGGGCGACGAGATGACGGAGGTCGAGCCCCAGCCAACGATCAGGGTCCATGATCGAATCCTACCGTAGTGCGAGCGACGCTTATGTCGCCGAGAGGTCGCCGCCGGGCGGAGAGGTCTACGCTCTCAGACGTGAGCACGCTCGAGCTCCACCGCCTACGCCTTCGCCGGGGTGAGTCGCGGGATCTCTCGCTCGACGTCGAGCTAACGCCGTTCGTCCTCGCCGGCCAGCGCTACGAGGTCACGCCCGTTCCCGTTCCCGTCGCGTTGACGGTCTCGCAGGCGTCGGGCGCGACCGTCTTCGACATGCGCTTCAGCGCGCACGTGTCGGGGCCGTGCATGCGCTGTCTCGCGCATGCCGAGGTCGACGTGGACGTCTCGGCACGCGAGCTCCACGACGGCGACGCGGATCCGGCCGACGACCTCCGCTCCGACTACGTCGCGGACGACACGCTCGACCTCGGTGCGTGGGTCCGCGACGCCATCGCGCTCGTACTGCCGGAGCAGATCCTGTGCAGGCCGGACTGCGCCGGTCTCTGTCCCGTGTGCGGGAAGGACCTGAACGTCGAGCCGCACGAGCACGCCGACCTCGAGCTCGACCCGCGCTGGGCTGCGCTCGAGCAGCTGCGCGAATCGCTGTAGGCTGGTCCGCGTTGCGGTCGGGCCCGATCGAGGGGCCGAGGTAGCCACCGACCGTCCGCGCCCGTGCCTCGAAGCCCTCCCCGCCGAGGGCGAGGAAGCGCTCGAGCGGGGAGGCAGCGCGGGTGGGCGCTTGCATCGATCCTGCTCTCCCGCTTCGACGCCCTCCTCCTCGACGAGCCCACGAACGACCTCGACTTCGACGGGCTCGATCGGCTGGAGCGTTTCCTCGTAAGGCACGACGGAGCTCTCGTCTCGGAGCACGTCCTCGCGATGCTCCTCGGCTTCGTCCCGCTCGAGTCGGGACGGCGGCGAGTGGGTCGAAGGACGACGCTCGCCGCGCTCGCCCAGGACCGGAGCGGGTTCACGGGCGACACGGAGCTCCTCGACAGGTTCCGCGAGCGCACGGGCCTCACCGCCGAGGCGGCGCACACGCTCCTCGCGAATTCGGGCTCGGGGTCGACCACGTCTTCCGGACGTGCGACTCGCCCGGAGAGCGCACGCGGTCGGAGCTCGCCGACGCTGCAGGCGCGTGTCAACCTCTTCGTCCTCGACGAGCCGACGAACCACCTCGACGTCGAGGCGATCGAGCAGCTCGAGCAGGCACTCGCCTCGTACGGCGGGACCCTCGTCGTCGTGTCGCACGACAGACGCTTTCTCGAGGCGATCGCGCCGACGCGGGAGATCTCGCTCGGCTGAACGGGTCGGGGGAGGCGGCCCGCGCGTGACCGCCTCCTCCCCCGACGATCACCCGGCTGTCGGCACCTGGACGAGCCGGTACGCGGCGACGCCCGCGAGCGGCGGATCGCCGGTCCTGTACGCCTTCGCGAAGAACTGCACGTTGAAGCCCGAGCGCGGCTGCGGGAAGTTCGCGTTCGGGACGAGCTGGTACGTCACCCAGCCGTCCGTCGCCGTCGGCTGACGGTCACCGCCCGACGTCACCCTCGGCGTAGCCCGAATGAAGACCAACGCCCCGCGCACGACGAACCCACGCGTGTCCTTGACCCTGACGCGAACCGTGATCGGATCGCGAGCGCTCCGCACGACGGACGGCGAGAACACGACATCCGACACGACCAGGCGTTGGTCGTTCGGCACGCTCGTCACCGGGATCGAGCGCTCTCCACCCGGAAGGTCGATGACACCGCTCGGCCCCGCCGGCTGCACGACACCGGTCCTGGCGGACGTCGCATTCCGCGAGCCGGCGCCGTTCTGGGCGGTCACCCGGACGCGGATCGTGTGCGTGACGTCGTCATGGCGGACCACGTAGGAGCTCGACGTCGCGCCGCTGATGTCCCGGCAGCCGTTGCCCGATGCGTCGCAACGGAGCCAGCGGTAGCCGAACGTGATCGGCGGCTGGCCGGTCCACGAGCCGGGGGTCGCCTGGAGGGTTGCGTTTTCGACGGCCGAGCCGGCGATCGTCGGTCCCGAGACGTTGGTCGGTCTCCGTCCGGCAATCGTCGCCGTCGGGTTGGACGCGACTCTGGCGGACCCGGAGCTGTTCGTCGCCGTTACCCGAGCCCGTAGGCGGAATCCGACGTCGCCTCCCTTGAGCGTGTACGTCTTCCCCGTCGCACCGGAGATCGAGGAGCAGTTCGAGCCGTCGGCCGCACCGCCGTCGGAACCGCACCGCACCCACCGGTACGAGAAGGTCATCGGCTGCGTGCCGGACCACGATCCGTTCGAAGTGGTCAGGTTCTGACCCTCGAGCGCCATCCCGCTGATGGCTGGCTCGGCCGTGTTCGCCGGCGCCTCCGCCGGCGCCGCGACAGAGGAGCTCGAGAGAACGGCGAGCGCGAGCGCCGCCACCGCAAACCCCGCCCCGGCGGTCGCATACCTCCCGCGGAGCCATCCATGCTGCCCTCGTCTGCGCCGCATCGTCGACCCCCTTTCGCTCGGTTCCGCGATGTGGCGAATTCACGCTAGACGCGGTCGGGCGTCGCGAAGGTCCTCACTTACGCAAGGTTTACGGAGGTTTGAGCGATCCCTGACATGTGGGTTCGCGACTTCCCTGTCGGTATACTCCGCGGCCGCTCATGGCCGTCCCGAAGCGGAAAACATCCAGGTCGAGGCGAGACAAGCGTCGCGCGCAGCACGGGATCTCCGTCCCGCGCGTCCAGGTCTGTCCGACTTGCCGGCAGCCGAAGCTCCCGCACCGCGTGTGCCCGAACTGCAAGACGTACAAGGGCCGCGAGGTCGAGCCGCTCCGGGTCCAGGCTCCGTAGAAGCACCCGGCGGATGACCATTCGCGTCGCGGTCGACGCCCTCGGAGGCGACCGGGCGCCGGAGGAGATCGTCGCCGGAGCCGCGGCGGCGGCGTCGGACGAGATCGAGCCCATCCTCTTCGGAACAGCTGGCATCGACCCGCTCGGGCTGGAGCTCGTCGAGACGGAGGCCGCCATCGCGATGGACGAGTCGCCGGTCGAGGCCGTTCGCTCGAAGCCCGGGTCGTCGCTCGTCCGCGCCGTGAAGGCGGTCGCGGACGGAGAGGCCGCCGCGGTCGTGTCGGCGGGGAGCACCGGCGCCATGCTCGCCGCCTCACTGCTCCACATCCGGCGTCAGCCGGGTGCCCACCGCCCCGCGATCGCGGTGGTGATCCCGGCCCGACGTGGCCCGACCGTCCTCATCGACGCGGGCGCGAACGCGGACGCCCGACCCGAGCACCTCCTCCAGTTCGCGCACATGGGGGCGGTCTTCGCGGAGGAGATCCTCGGAGTCTCCGATCCCGAGGTCCGGCTGCTCTCGATCGGCGAGGAGGACGAGAAGGGCAACCAGCTCACGCTCGAGGCGCACGAGCTGCTCCGCTCGAGCCAGCTCCGCTTCGCCGGGAACACCGAGAGCCGCTGGCTGCTCGAAGGGGACGCGGACGTGGTGGTGACCGACGGCTTCACCGGCAACGTTGCGCTCAAGGCGCTCGAGGGGACGATCCGGAGCATCCTCGACGCCCTCCGGGCGGAGGTCGGGTCGTCGCTCCGCGGGAAGATCGCTGGCGTTCTCATCCGGCCGGGCACACGCCGTCTCCGCGAGCGCCTCGATCCGGAGACGTACGGCGGCGCCTATCTCCTCGGCCTGCGCGGGCTCGTCGTCATCGCCCACGGGTCGAGCTCGAGAGTGGCGATCGCCAACGCGATCCGTCTTGCCGCCGTGGGCGCGGAGCACCGCGTCGTCGAGCGGCTCGAGGAGCGCCTGGCGGCCGGGGTGCTCGCGTCCGACGGGCGCCCCCGCGCGTGATCGCGGATCCTCGCGCCGGTCGTCCAATGCCGCCTGCGCATGCGATAGCATCGCCCCTCCACGACCCCGACGGCCGAGAGGTGAGGTTTCAGAGTGGCAAACTCGCGTGAGGAGATCCTCGAGCAGGTCAAGAGCGCGCTGAGCGAGAAGCTCGGCATCGACGAGAGCGAGATCACGGAAGACGCGTCCTTCGAGCAGGACCTCGGCGCAGACTCCCTCGACCTGGTCGAGGTGGTCATGGACCTCGAGGACCAGTTCGGGCTCAAGATCCCCGACGAGGACGCTCGCGGGCTCACGACCGTCGGCAAGGCGATCGACTACGTCATCGCGCACCAGGAGTAGTCAGAAAGCAGACGGGCCGGAGACGCTCGGCCGCCTGATCGACGAGCTGCCTGCGGCGCGTCTCGATCAGGTCTTCATGCACTCATCGTGGGCGGACGACCGCGCATCGTCCTACGAGCGTCTCGAGTTCCTCGGCGACAGCGTGCTCGAGCTCGCGATCGCGCGCACGGTCTTCGACCGGTTCGCGGACGCGTCCGAGGGCCGGCTCGCCAAGATCCGGGCGCACGTCGTCTCGCGCCAGAGCTGCGCGGTCGTCGCCAAGGAGCTCCGGCTCGGCGAGCGGATGGTCGAACGGGCCGGCAACGTGCCGCCCGACGAGCTCCAGCGGATCTCCCGAAGCCGGAACGTCCTCGCCGCGCTCCTCGAGGCGGCGATCGCTGCGCTCTATCTCGAGCACGGCTTCGAGGAGATCGAGCCCGTGATCGTGGCGGCGTTCGCGGACAAGATCGAGTACGCGCGCTCGAGTCACGTCGACTACAAGACCGAGCTGCAGGAAGCCCTCGCGCGCTCTGGGCGGCAGGTGCACTACACGGTGATCGAGGTCGAAGGCCCACCGCACGACCGCCGTTTCGTGTGCGCCGCCCACGTCGCTGGAGCCCAACTCGGGATCGGGAAGGGCTCGACGAAAAAGGCGGCCGAGCAGGAGGCTGCCCGCCAGGCGCTCGACGCGCTCGGCGTCGTGCCCGAGGCGATCTGACGGGCGGTTTGCCGTCCGTCCCGGACGGGAGAATGCGGCTTCGGTGCACCTGCGCACGCTCCGCATCCGCGGCTTCAAGTCGTTTCCGGACCCGCTCGAGATAGCCCTCGAGCCCGGCGTCTCGGTCATCGTCGGCCCCAACGGGTCGGGGAAGTCGAACATCGCCGACGCGGTCGTCTGGGCAGCAGGCTCCCTGACGCCTTCGGAGCTACGAGCCGAGAAGCCGGACGACGTCCTCTTCGCGGGCGGCGGTGGCGAGCGCAAGCCGGCGGCCCACTGCGAGGTCGAGCTCGTCTTCTCGAACGAGGACGGCGCCTGGCCGGAGCTCGACTTCAGCGAGGTCTCGATCGCGCGGCGGCTGGTGCGAGGGGCTGAGGGGCAGTACCTCGTCAACCGCGCGGCGGTGCGGCGGACGGATCTCGTCGAGCTGCTCTCCGACGTGGGTCTCGGCGCCGCGATGCACTCGATCGTCGGCCAGGGCAAGGTCGAGCAGGTGCTCGCGTCGAAGCCCGAGGATCGTCGCGCGTTCGTCGAGGAGGCGGCAGGCCTCGGGAAGTTCAAGCGGCGCAAGCACCGCGCGGAGCTGAAGCTCGCCCGCGTCGCCCTCCAGGTGGAGCGCGCGCACGACGTCGAGGAGGAGGTGCGCAAGCGCCTCCGCCCCCTGGCGCTGCAGGCGACGGCGGCCGAGCGGGCTGAGAAGCTCGCGGTCGAGGTCGGTTCGCTCCAGGCCCGGATCGCCGAGCTCGACCTCGAGAGCGCGGGCGAGCGGAGGAGCGAGGCCGAGGAGCGGCGCGACGCCGCGGCGCTGGCGCGCAGGGGGGCGCAATCGAGGCTCGAGAGTCTGCTCGGCGAGCGCACGCGCGCCGAGGACGAGCTCTCCGATGCGGCGGGCCGAAGGGAGTCGTCCGTCGCCGCGCTCTACCGGCTGCAGGCGGGCGGGGAGCGCCTGTCCGTCCGTGCCGAATCCGCCGTTGCGCTGAGCGACCGGCTCGTGGCCGAGCGCGCGCTCGTCGGAGGCTCGAGCGGCGATCCCGCGGGCGACGACAGGGTGTCGGTCGCCGAGCTCCGGCACGGTGCGACCGCGGCTGCCGAGGCCGCTCGCAGCGCGGCCCGCGAGCGGGACGAGCTTGCGGAAGCCGCCCTCTCCGCCGGGGAGCGTCTGGCCGCTCTCGAGCGCTCTCTTGCGGAGCGCGAGGGCATCGCACCGGCCGCCCGCGCGCTCGCCGAGTCGGGAGAGCGGCTCGCGCTGGCGGCGATAACCGCAGAGCCCGGATCGGAGCGGGCCGTTGCGGCCGCACTCGGGGCGCGTGCGTCGGCGATCCTCGTCCATGACCCTGCGTCGGGGCTCGCGCTACTCGAGCGGGCACGTCGCGAGGGGCTCGGCAGCCTCGTCGTGTTGGCCGATCGCGATCCGGCCGAGATCGTCGACTCGATGCCCGTGGTGACGCTCGATCGCCTCCTCGAGGCGCGCGTCCCGTCGGTGACCCAGGAGGGATTCGGATACGACCCGGAGCGCGGCGAGCTGTGGTTCTCGGGCGTGGCCGCCGAGGCCGTCCTCCTCGAGATGGACGCGCGGCGCAACGCCCTCGCCGAGGAGGTGCGTCGTCTCGCCGAGCAGGTGGAGGCGGCCGAGCAACGTGCGGCCGAGGCCGCGGCGCGCGCGACCGCGGCGGAGGCCGAGTACCTGACCGCGTCCGCTTCGGCGCCGGCGCCCTCTCCCTCCGCCCCCCGGATCGCGCCGTCCCTCCTCGCCCGTCTCGCGGCATGCTCGGAGCGGCTCGCGGAGACTCTCTCCGCGCGCTGCCGACGACGACGCGACTCGAAGCGCCCTTGCGCGCGCGCGTCGATGCGGGAGCGCTCCGCACGAAGGGCCTGGGCGAGGAGCTCCGCCGGCTCGGCGCTGCGGAGGTCGAGCTGCGACCGATGCTCGAGGAGTCGCGCGAGCGCCTGACCGCTGCCGAGGTCGAGCTCGCGCGGATCGACGGGGAGACGGAGGAAGCGCGCAGGCGGCTCGAGGCGGCGGGCTCCTCCGAGCCCGCGGACGGAACCGACCGCGACGAGCTCGCCGCGAAGGTTGACCGGCTCGAGACGCGGCGCGCCGGGCTGGGGATGGTCAACCCGCTCGCCCGCGAGGAGTACGAGGCGGAGAAGGAGCGGTTGGAGGATCTCCGGATGCAGCGCGTCGACCTCGAGCAGAGCCTCGAGGAGCTCGAGAAGCTCCGCGCCGAGCTCGCCGAGACCGTCGAGCGGCGGTTCGCTGAAACGTTCGGCGCCGTCGAGCGGCACTTCCAGGACGTCGCTTCGACGCTGTTCCCTGCGGGAGAGGGGCGACTGCGCCTCGTCGCCGCCGAGGACGAGGAGGGCGCCGAGGCGGGGATCGAGGTCGAGCTCCGTCCCGCGGGGAAGCGCGTGACCAGGCTCTCACTCCTATCCGGCGGCGAGAAGGCGCTCGGCGCCATCGCCTTTCTCTTCTCGCTCTTCCTCGCGCGGCCGTGCGCCTTCTATCTCCTCGACGAGGTGGAGGCTGCGCTCGACGACTCGAACATCGTGCGCTTCGTCGAGCTCCTGCGGCGATACGCGGACCGGGCGCAGTTCGTGGTCGTCACGCACCAGAAGCGGACGATGGAGGCGGCCGACGTCCTCTACGGCGTGACCATGGGTCCTGACGGCGTCTCGCAGGTCGTCTCGCGGCGGTTGCCGCGAACCGAGCACGCCGCGGCATAGGCTCACTCGGATGAGCCGCACCTGGGCCGAGCTTCTGGGCGACGAGCCCACGTCCGCCGACGAGCCGGAGCGCACCGGCATGTTCGCGCGGATGCGCGACTCGCTGGCGAAGAGCCGCCGGGCGCTCACCGAGCAGCTCGCCTCCGCCGGGTTCGACACGGGTGGCGAGGAGGCCTGGGAGCGTCTCGAGGAGGCACTCATCCGAAGCGACGTCGGCGTTCCGGCGACCGCCGAGCTCGTCCGGCGCCTGGAGGCTCGGGGCCAGCCAGTCCGGATCGAGGACGGACTCGTCGAGGAGGTCACGGCCGTCTTCGGTGACCCAGCGACCCTCGGCCTGAACGGCGAGCCGAGCGTGATCCTCGTCGTCGGCGTGAACGGCACCGGCAAGACGACGACCATCGGGAAGCTCGCCCGGAAGCTGTCCGAGCACGGCCGCTCGGTGCTGGTCGGAGCGGCGGACACGTTCCGCGCGGCGGCCGAAGAGCAGCTCGAGATCTGGGCCGACCGTGCCGGAGCCGACTTCGTCGGGTCACCCCGTGGAGCCGACCCGGCGGCTGTCGCCTTCGACGCGGTGGAAGCGGGCCGCGCCCGCGGGCGGGACGTGGTCCTCGTCGACACCGCCGGGCGGCTGCACACACAAGGCAACCTCATGGCCGAGCTCGAGAAGGTCAGGCGCGTCATCGCGGGGCGGATCGAGGGAGCGCCGCACGAGACGCTCCTCGTCGTCGATGCGACCACGGGGCAGAACGGACTCCAGCAGGCGAGGCTCTTCGGGGAGGCGGTCGGCGTTACCGGGGTCGCCTTGACGAAGCTCGACGGGAGCGCGCGCGGGGGGGTCGCGATCGCCATCGCCGTCGAGCTCGGCCTCCCGGTGAAGCTCGTTGGTGTCGGGGAGGGCGTCGACGATCTGCGGCCGTTCGACGCGCGCGACTACGCGCGCGCACTCGTCTCCGGTTGAGCTGTTGCGCGGCGGGAAGACGGCGCGTACGCTGTGACGACATACCCTGCTGCGACCAGGGAAGGAGGGAACTGGGGATGGCTGTCGCGATGTTCATGCACTGGCCCGGCGTGACCGCCGAGCAGTACGACGCGATCATGACCAGGCTCGAGCTCGACGTGAATCCTGCGGCTGGGTCGGTCCTTCATGTCGCCGCTCTCACCGAGGACGGCCTCGAGATCTGCGACGTGTGGCAGACGGAGCTGGCGTTCCAGGGTTTCTTCGTGCACCGCCTGCAGCCGATCGTCGAGGCGCTCGAGATCGGCGGTCGTCCGGAGATCAAGGTGGTGCAGCTACACAACCTGTACGTCGCCGACGGCGACATGGTCGATCGGATCGGCGCCGTGTCGGTTCCTGCGGCCGTCGCGGGCTGGGCGGTTTGAAGCTCGTGGCGGCGCGGCCGAGTGCCGCGCCGCCGCTCGAGTGCCGCGCTAGGATCGCGCCGTGAGCGACGATCCCGGCCCGACGCTCGCGTTCGGCCCCGTAGGTCTATTCGGATGCGCTCTCCTTCTGCTCGGGATCCTCAAGCGGAGGCGCGTGGTCGCACTCCTCGGGCTCGCCGGAGTCGTCGCGGACGTCACCGTCGCCGAGCTCGGCGGCTTCAAGGCGATGAACGAGACCCGGCAGCCTACGGGCGACTGAAGGTCGACGCCGCGCGCGAGCTCAGGATCCGCCGCCTCCGCCCTGACCCGTGATCCCAACGGTGAAGGTGTGGACGTGCTGGTTTCCGATCTCGACCTGCAGCTGGACGACGTCGAAGACCATCGTGCGATCGGGCGTGACCAGCCCCTCTCGGACAACCTTCTCGGCCGCGCTCGCGAGCGCTTCGCCGAGCGTTGCCGGGTCCTCGGCGTCGCCGACCGACTCACCGAAGTAGATCTTGCCTTCGCCCCCTGTTACCGGCTTGCCCATCGCTCCACCTCCCGTCGTGTGAGCCGCGATCCTACGCCTTCGTTTCCATCGTGACAATCTCGGAGGCGGTGACGCCTGCGTCGACGCGTCGTCCCTCCGCTTTCAAGGACTCGACCTTCGACGCGCCGAGCGTGTCCCGGAGTGAAGGGAGGATCTGCTCGAGGACGGGCAGCTCGAACTCGTCGAGGGGCCTGGAGCCTCGTGCGGCCTCGGCGGCCCCGACCAGGCGGGCGGCGTCCTCGCCCGCTCCGCTCGCCGCAGCAGCAGCAGCCAGGAGAACGAGGCAACGTGCGCGCGACCGATCGTCATCGAGGTCCGTGTAGAGCGTGAGGCTCTCTCGTGCTCGACTCTCGAGGAGCTTCTGGTCGCCCTCGACGAAGTCGAGCTCGGCGAGCATCAGCTGGGCGGCGGCGACGTACGGCGCCTCGCCGAGCGCGCGGGCTCGTTCGAGTGCGTCGACGAGCGCCTCGCGTGCTCGCTCTCGCTCTCCGGCACGGAAGGCCGCGAGCCCGAGGTTGTAGGCGGCATCGAGGACGAGGAGGGGATCTCCGAAGCGCACGCGGAGCGGAATGGCCTCCTCGTACTGCGACAGTGCGAGCCGGTGCTTCTCCTGCGCCGAGTACACGTCTCCGAGCGCGAGCAGCGCACCCGAGCGAGCGCGATCGTCGTCCAGGCCGGCGGCAATCTCGACGGCGCGCACGGCGAAGCTCTCCGCGACCACCATGTCTCCCTGCATCCTCGCGACGAAGCTCAGGTACGCCAGTACGAGCACCTCCTCGAGCGACCGGCCTTCGGCGGCATAGAGCTCACGAGCCTCGTCGAACATCGTTCGCGCGACGAGCCAGTCACTCTGGGCCGCCGCCTGCAGGGCGGCGGTGTCCAGGGCTCGGGCGCGTACCTCGGTCGCGACGGCTCCCGGGAGTCCCAGTCCGAGCGTCAGCCAGAACCGCGCCTCGCCGACGTGCGCACGGGCGCGCCAGAAGCGTGCGAGCGCGGCGCCGATGCGGAGGCCGAGCTCGACTCGTCCGGACTGGAAAGCGAACCCGAGCGCGGCGCGCACATTGTCGAGATCGCGCTCGATGCGATCGAGCCAGATTGCCGGCTCGTCGCCGGCGAAGCCGACTCCGGCCTCCTCGCAGAGGTCGAGGAAATAGTCGGCGTGGAGCGCCTGCATCTCCTCGAGCTGACCTTCCTTGGCGAGGACGTCGAGCGCGTACTCGCGCACGGTCGCGAGCATCGCGAAGCGCGGCTCCGCGTCGAAGGTCGTTTCCCGCCGCACGAGACCGCCGTCGACGAGAGCCGAGAGGTCGCCGAGCAGGTCGGCCGTGAGATCGTCGCAGACGACCTGGAGCGCGTCGAGCGGGGCTCCGCCCCGGAAGACGGCGAGCGCCCCGTGCAGGCTTCGCTGGCAGGCACTGACGAGCCCATAGCTCCACTCGATCGTCGTGCGCAGGGTCTGCTGTCGTTCCGGAAGGTCGATCGGCGCCTTCATGTCGAGCCCGAGCCCGTCGTCGAGCGCTCGCAGGAGCTGGTCCGGGGGAAGGACGGCGAGCGGTGCGACGACGAGCTCGACGGCCAGCGGGAGCCCGTCGAGTCTTTCGCAGATCTCGCGAATCGTCGGCAGTGACTCCTCTCGGAGCACGACGCCGCGGGCGGCGGCGAGCTCGAGGAAGAGGGTGACCGCGTCATCGATCGGGAGGGGTGCGAGCTGGAGCACGTGCTCGCTGGACAACCGGAGAGGCGAGCGGCTCGTGGCCAGGACGACGAGGTCGTGAGCGCGGTCGAGGAGCGCGACGACGTCGTGGGCGGCGGCCGTGAGGTGTTCGAGGTTGTCCAGAACGAGCAGCGTTCCGGTCCCGACGAGCTCATCGGCGATCCCCTCGAGAAGCGATTGCCCGGGCGACTCGCGAACCCCGATCGCGCGGGCGATCGCCGCGGGAACGAGCTCCGAGTCCGAGATCGAAGCGAGGCCGACGAGGTGCACCGTCCGGTCGACGGCTGCGGCTGCGGCGACCTCGAGCGCGAGCCGGCTCTTGCCTGCTCCGCCCGTGCCGGTGATGGTCACGAGCCGCACGTCCGGGCGCGAGAGGAGGGTCGCGATCCGACCGAGGTCTTCCTGTCGCCCGACGAACCGGTGATGGAGCGCGGGTAGGGCCGCTCCTCCGAGCGACTGGAGCGGTGGAAACGATCCCTCGAGGCCCGGCCCGATGAGCTGGAAGAGCGTCTCGGGACCGGGGATGTCCTTCAGCTTGTGCTGCCCGAGCGACCGGAAGTCGATCCCCAGGGAGGGATCGAGCGTGACGACCCCGCGCGTTGTGCGCGACACGACGACCTGGCCGCCGTGCGCCGCCGCGCAGATCCGGGCCGCGAGGTGGACGTCGAGGCCAACGTACCCCTCGGCGTCGAGCTCGGGCTCGCCGGTGTGGATGCCGACTCGCATCCTGAGCGGTTCCGTCGTCGGCCAGGACTCGGCTGCGAGCACGCGCTGGAGATCCGCTGCGGCCTCCACGGCGTCACCGGCCCGTTCGAAGACGACGAACGGGCCGTCCCCCGCCCAGTCGACCTCCTGCCCGCGGTGACGCTCGACGACCGTCCGGACGAGCTCGCGCACGCGCGATCTCGCGCCTGCGAACCGCTCTCCGAGGTCACGAACGAGCTTCGTCGATCCTTCGATGTCCGCGAAGAGCAGAGTCACGGTGCCGCTCGGAAGCCGACGCCGAGACGCGTCTCCCCCGTCGCCCCTCGCGTCGAGCGCCGCCGGCGCCTCCAGAGAGGAGTCCTGGTTCAGGATCGCCTGCTGGAGCTCGCGCAGCTCGCGGCCCGGCTCGATGCCGAGCTCCTCGACGAGCGCCTCCCGTGTCTGACGGTAGGTGTCCAGCGCGTCTGCCTGACGGCCGGAGCGGTAGAGGGCGAGCATCTGCTGACCACGCAGACGCTCGCGCGTCGGGTGGTCCCGTGCGAGCGCCTCGAGCTCTCCGATCAGCTCGCGATGGCGTCCGTCGGCGAGGTCGCGCTCTATCCGCGCCCCGATCGTCGCGAGCCGGAGCTCCTCGAGGCGAGCGATCTCACCCTGGGCGAAGCGATCCTCGCCGAACTCGGAGAGAGCCGGCCCGCGCCAGAGCGAGAGCGCCTCGTCGAGGGCTCCCTCCGCGCGGAGCTGCTCGAAGCGCGCGAGGTCGAGCTCGTCCGGCTGGACGTGGAGGAGGTAACCGGGGGGCTGCGTGGCGATCCGGTCCCTCCCCAGCGTCTTCCTGACCTGCGAGACGTAGATCTGGAGCGCCTTTCGAGCCGAGCCCGGAGGATCGTCATCCCAGAGGGCGGCGATCAGGCTGTCGACCGGGACGACCCGGTTCGGGTTCAGCAGGAGCAGCGCGAGCAGGGCGCGCTGCTTCCGCCCGCCGAGATCGAGCGGTTCCTGCCCCGATGACACCTCGAGCGGTCCGAGGATGCGGAACTCCATGCGCGCACCACCCCTCTTGCGACGCTAACACCGGATCCTTCCGCACTCAAGCCGCGCAGCTCAGCCGGTTCTTTACCGGGCCTCAGCCCGCGCTTTGCCTCTCCCACGTCGAGTGGGGTGAAGAAGCCGCACTCGATGATCGGACACAGGAGGAGTTCCATGACTCGCACCACCCGCAGGATCAAGCGAACGCTGACGGCGATCGCGCTCTCGGCGACGGCGGCGCTCCTCGTCGCACCCATGGGGCACGCCGGCAACACGGCGGTCGACGACTGGTTCCGCGACGCGACGGCAGTGCAGTCGCGGCCCGCTTCCCAGCCGCTCGACCTGACTGGCGACTACATGTTCCAGCAGTACTTCCGGAACGCGGCGAAGGCGTCGGATCACGTCCTCGACGTCTCGGCGCGCGACGCGGTGCTCGTCCCGGCGAGCGCCCCCAGCGACCACATCCTGGACGTCTCGGCGCGCGATGCGGTGCTCGTGCCCGCGAGCATCTCGAGCGACCACATCCTGGACGTCTCGGCGCGCGACTCGCGGACGTCCGCTGCGGTCGTGTCCGAGTCCTCCGGCGGCACCGACTGGGGGGAGATCGGCGTCCGGATCGCTCTGACGCTCGGTGGCGCGTTGCTCCTCGTCGTCCTCGTGGCGGTGGGCGTCGAGGTCAGGCACGCGCGGCACCGTCTCGGAAGCGTCTGACGCTCCGACCGTCGAGCACGAGAGGCCCCGCGTCCGGGGCCTCTCGCGTGGTCCGGACCGCGCACTCGGAGCACGAACGACGAAGAAAACGCCCATCTACACTGGGCGGACCGTGTTCGACACCCTCTCCGACAAGCTCCAGGGAGCCCTGGGCGACCTGCGGGGACGGGGTCGACTCGACGAAGAGACGGTCTCGAAGGCGATGCGCGAGGTTCGCCTCGCCCTCCTGGAGGCGGACGTGAACTTCGAGGTCGCGAAGGATTTCACGGCCACGGTGAAGGAGCGCTCGCTCGGCCAGGAGGTGTCGAAGAGCCTCACGCCCGCCCAGGAGGTCGTGAAGATCGTCCACGAGGAGCTGACGACGCTCATGGGCTCGTCCGACTCGCGGCTCTCGTTCGGGCGGCCGCCGACGGTCATCCTGCTCGCGGGGTTGCAGGGGTCCGGAAAGACCACCGCCTGCGCGAAACTGGCGCTCCTCCTGCGTCGCGAGGGAAAGCATCCTGCGCTCGTCGCATGCGATCTACAGCGTCCGGCTGCCGTCGACCAGCTCGAGCAGCTCGGGCGCCAGATCCAGATCCCGGTCTTCGCCGCCGACCGCCAGGACCCGGTCAAGGCTGCCTCGGGCGGTCTCGATGCCGCGAGAGCGGACGGCCGCGACGTCGTCATCCTCGACACCGCGGGGCGCCTGCACGTGGACACCGAGCTCATGTCCGAGCTCGAGCGGATCCGCGACGAAACGAAGCCCATGAACGTCCTCCTGGTGCTCGACGCGATGACGGGACAGGAGGCGGTGAACGTCGCGGTCGCGTTCCAGGAGCGAATCGCGTTCGACGGGATCGTTCTCACGAAGCTCGACGGAGACGCGCGCGGCGGCGCAGCGCTCTCGGTCAAGGCTGTCACGGGCCGGCCGGTCATGCTCGCGTCGGTCGGCGAGAAGCTCGACCAGCTCGAGTACTTCCATCCCGACCGCATGGCGTCTCGCATTCTCGGGATGGGGGACATGCTCACCCTCATCGAGAAGGCCGAGGCGGCGGCCTCAGAGGACGAGCAGGAGGAGCTCGAGCGGCGGCTGCGCGCGGGCGAGTTCACCTTCGACGACTTTCTCGCGAGCTACCGGATGCTCCGCCGCATGGGCCCGCTCCAGGGCGTGGTGAAGCTGATCCCCGGTCTCGGCAAGCAGCTCCAGGGTGTCGACGTGGACGAGGCGCAACTCGCGCGCGTCGAGGCGATCGTCCTCTCGATGACGGCGCAGGAGCGGCGGCTGCCCCACATCATCTCGACGCCGCGCCGACGACGGATCGCCGCCGGGAGCGGCACGAGCCTCGAGGACGTGAACAAGCTCATGGCCGCGCGGAAGCAGATGGCGAAGATGATGAAGCAGATGGGGAAGGGCAAGCTGCCGACACTCCCCGATGCTCAGCAGCTCCCTCGACGCTGAGACCCGCAGACCTCCTCCGCTAGCCTTTCTGCCTCATCGAGCGAGAAACGAAGGAGAGAGATGGCGGTAAAGATCAGGCTGACGCGCGTGGGGTCGAAGAAGAACCCGATCTATCGCGTCGTCGTCGCCGACTCGCGCTCGCCGCGGGACGGCCGCTTCATCGAGATCGTAGGGCGCTACAACCCGCAGACCGACCCCTCCACGATCGACCTCGACGGGCCGAAGATCGAAGACTGGCTCGCGAAGGGCGCCCAGCCCACCGCGCCCGTGTCGAAGCTGATCAAGGCCGCGGGCATCGGGAGCTCCGACGGCTGAGCTCCTCGAGTGGATCGCGCGGCGTCTCGTCGACGAGCCGGAGGCCGTGCGCGTCGAGACGGAGGAACGCGAGGACGCTGTCGTCTTCCATCTGCACGTGGCTCCCGCGGACGTCGGGAAGGTGATCGGTCGCCAGGGCCGCCTCGCGCGGGCGCTGCGGAGCATCGTCCGCGCTGCGGGGGCGAGGGCGGACCGCCGGTACGTCCTCCAGATTGCCGACTGACCCGGCTGCACGTGTCCCGGTGGGGCGCGTCGGGCGGCCGCACGGAGTCGACGGCGCCTTCGTCGTCGAGGGCGCGAGCGAGGATCCGGCGAGATTCGAGGTCGGGGCGCGGCTGTACGCCGCGGGCGAGCCTGCGGAGGTCGTGCTCAGGCGCAGGGTCGGTGGAGGCCGTCTCGCGATCAAGCTCGACCGTACGGTCGAGCGCGGCTCCGAGCTCGCCGTGCCGCGCGAAGAGCTGCCGGCGCCCGAGCCTGGCTCCTTCTACGTCTCCGACCTCGTCGGGCTCCGGGTCGTGCTCGTCAGCGGAGAGGAGGTGGGAGTCGTGCGCGACGTCCTGCCAGGCCCTGCGAACGACAGCCTCGAGCTCGACTCGGGTGTGCTCGTCCCCCTCGTCGAGGACGCCGTGGCGGAGATCGACGTCTCGGGAGGACGAGTGGTTCTGAACCCTGGGTTCACGGACTGACGGCTACGGTTCGTCCTCGTGCGCCTCGATGTCTTCACGCTCGTCCCGGCGGCGTTCGAATGGGTGCGCGAGCGGCGTCCGATCGCCGCAGTCCTCGGCACCGAGCTCGAGCTGCGCGTCTTCAACTACCGAGACACGACACCGCTCGGCGCGGGGCAGGTCGACGACGAGCCGTATGGCGGCGGGCCGGGCATGGTGCTGCGCGTGGACGTCGCCGCCGCGGCGCTCGACGCCGTGTACGGCCCCGCGCCGGCACACCGGATCGTGGCGCTCACGCCGCAGGGCCGCCAGCTCGACCAGGAGCTGGTCGAGGAGCTCGCGACGGAGCCGGCTCTGACGCTGCTCTCCGCGCGGTTCGAGGGGTTCGATCAGCGCATCCTCGACCACCTCGCGACCGACCTCGTCTCGATCGGGCCGTACATCCTGTCCGGCGGCGAGATCCCCGCGCTCGCGGTGCTCGACGCCGTCGCTCGTCGGCTGCCCGGCGCCCTCGCGGAGGGGTCGGGCGAGGTCGAGAGCTTCTCCCGAGCGCTCGACGGCGGTCTCGAGTACCCCCACTACACGCGGCCCGCCGAGTTTCGCGGCTGGCCAGTCCCGGAGATCCTGCGCTCCGGTGACCACGGACGCATCGACTCGTGGCGGCGCGAGCAGGTGAGGAGCCTCTCGTGAGCGAATCCGAGCCGCCAGCGTCGCGGCCGTTCTCCCCGGAGCCGGCGGCGGAAGGAAGCACGGAGCCCGGCGACGACCGCTGGCGCGCCGGCGGCGATCGCTCGCCGTACGGTTGGCCAGGAGACGTCCACCGCTCGGAGCCCCCGCCGCCCGCGCCTCCGTTCTCGTGGCCCACGCCCCCACCTTCCTCCGAGAGCGGCCCGCCGGAGGCGCACCACCACCGTCATCCGCTCGACCGCGTCACCGGAAGGCTCCCGGCCAACGTTCGCGTCGTCGTCGACTGGGTGGTCACGATCGTCGGCGCCATCGCGATCGTGCTCGCCGTCAAGGCGTGGGTGGTCAACCCGTACCGCATCCCCTCGTCCTCGATGGAGCCGACCCTCCACTGCGCGCGCCCGGCGCCGGGCTGCGAGGCGCGGTTCTCCGACCGCGTTCTCGCGAACCGCTTCATCTATCACTTCCGCGATCCCGCCCGAGGGGACATCGTCGTCTTCGAGACGCCGCCGCTCGCGAAGATCAAGTGCGGCGAGGGGGGGACGTTCGTGAAGCGGATCATCGGGCTCCCCGGAGACCGCGTGCAGATCCGGCTGATCCGGGGTGCTGGCTACGTCTACATCGACGGTCGGAAGCTCGACGAGCCGTACATCCAGCGCGACCGGAGGGATATCGGCCCTGCCAAGACCTATCGGGTGCCGAAGGGCAGCTACTTCATGATGGGCGACAACCGCGCGAACTCGTGCGACTCGCGTCAGTGGGGCTCGGTCCCGAGGAAGGATCTCATCGGCCCGGTCTTCATGACCTACTGGCCGCCGAACCGAATCTCGTTCCGCTAGGCGCCTGTTTTCGCGGTGCCTCCTCGACCAGCCGCTCGCCTCGGCGGATCTCGTTCCGCTAGCATTCCGGGCCGGCCCGAGCCGGCCCCTCCTCCGATGAACACGACGATCGAGAGCCTCGAGCAGCGTCAGATGCGCACGGACCTGCCCAGGTTCAAGGCGGGGGACACGCTGCGCGTCCACTTCAAGGTCATCGAGGGGAGCCGCCAGCGGATCCAGGTCTTCGAGGGGATCTGCCTCAAGCGGCAGGGCTCCGGGTTCCGCGAGACGTTCACCGTCCGCAAGCAGTCGTTCGGCGTCGGCGTCGAGCGCACCTTCCCACTCCACTCGCCGAAGATCGAGAAGCTCGAGGTCGCCGCGATCGGCGACGTCCGGCGCGCAAAGCTCTACTACTTGCGAAAGAGAGTGGGGAAGAAGGCGCGCGTCCGCGAGCTCCGGCAGGGCTAGCGTCTATTCTCGGCCGGTGGCTCGCTCGAGCGGCCAGCGGCTCCTCGCACACGATCGACGCCTCGGTGTCCGGTTCGTCGCGGGCGCTGACGAGGCGGGTCGCGATCCCTCGCCGGGCCGCTCGTCGTCGCAGGCGTGCTCCTCGACTACGAGCGGCTGCGGGGCACGCGTGTCCGCCCGCTCGCCGGCCTGAACGATTCGAAGCAGGTCGCGCACGAGGCCCGCGAGGACCTCTTCCACGCGGTGACCAGCTGCGCCTCCGGGATAAGCGTCCGCATCGTCTCGGTGTCGGAGATCGACCGCTCGGGTCTCCATCGCTCGAATCTCGCCGCCCTCCGAGCCGTGCTCTCGGACCTCCACCCGCCCGCCGACGCGTGTCTCGTCGACGGGTTCCGTCTCGGAAGGTCCGCCCCGCCGCACCAGGCGATCGTGGACGGGGATGCGCGTAGCGCCGCGATCGCCGCGGCCTCGATCGTCGCAAAGGTCGTCCGCGACCGGGTGATGCGGCGACTCGACGCCCTCTATCCCCGCTACGGGTTCATGTCGCACGTCGGCTACATCACCCCGATGCACTCGCAGGCTGTTCGCATGTTCGGGCCGTCCGAGCTCCACCGCCGCTCGTTCCAGGCGGCGTGCTACGAGCACGCAGCCGCGTGAACCGCGGTGAGCACCGCGCGCTCCAGCACTATCGGCGCCGCGGCTTCCGGCTTCTCGGCGCCAACGTGCGAGCCGGCGGCGACGAGCTCGATCTCGTCCTGCGCAGAGGCCGTACGCTCCTCGTCGTCGAGGTCAAGGAGAAGGCCAGCGACGCTTCGGGACCCGCTGGAGATGATCGACGAGGAGAAGGTGCGTCGTGTGCACACCGCCGCCTGGGCCTGGTGCGCGGCGCATCCCGAGACAGCCGGGCTCGAGCTCGTCGTCGAGGCGGCGGGTGTGCGCGGCCGTGTCGTCGACTGCGTACCGCTCGAGTAGATCGCAAGGAGGCCGGCCCGGGCCGACGATGGAGCGGCCATGACCCTACTCAGGCTGCGCTGTACAACGAGCTCGCCGCAGGTGATCTCCAGCTTTCGTGGTACAGGGCCGAGCTCCCGGAGCGGGAGCGCACGAAGCACGTCCACCGGCTGCATC
>CAWKEV010000059.1:0-39272 GCA_963848725.1 uncultured Actinomycetes bacterium
GCCGGAGTCTCGGGGCTCACTCGCGTTCGTCACGTCTCTCCTCAGTCGATGTGCCGGATTGCATCCGCGGGTCGAAGACGCGCGGCCCGCAGCCCCCCGGCCGCACCGGCCGCGAGCCCTCCGAGAAGAGCCAGACCGACCGCCCCCAGGACGAGCGCGATGCTCACCGGCGCGTGGAGGGCGACGCTGGTCGAGGCAGGGGGAACCGACCCTTGCCCAAACCCGCCGAAGAACCGCGGTGGCCCCGCCGAGGCGGCGGCCAAGGTCGCATGGAGCTCAGGCCCGAACGCGCTGATCAGTGCCGCCCCGGCGATGCCGAGCACCACGCCGAGGATGCCGCCGAGAAGGCCCTGGAGGAGCGATTCGCCCGTGACCTGCCGCACAACGAGGCGCTGCGACCAGCCGAGTGCCTTCAACGTGCCGAGCTCGCGGACGCGCTTGGTGACGGACGAGAGCGTCAGCAGGATCGCGATCAGAAACGCTGCGACCAGTCCCACCACGATCAGTGCCGTGCCGAGCTTGCCGGCGAGGTTCTTCGCATCGACGAGCGTCCCGGAGACACGGGCGGCGAGATCCTGTGCGGTCGTCACGGACGCCCCGTCGAACGTCTTCGTGATCGTCGACGCGACGGACGACACGTCGTTCGCGCTGTCGGCGCGGACGTAGACGACGTTCACCCGGCCTGCGCGGTCGGAGACCTTCTGGAGCTGCGAGAGCTCGAGATACACGTCGGAGGTCTGGCCTCCGAGTGGGGTCTTGGCGATGCCGACGACCGTGAACTTCTTGCCGCCGACCGTCACGGCCTTGCCCACGGCAAGGTTCTCGCGGCTCGCGTAGCTCTGGTCGAGGACCGCCTCGTTCGCGCCCGCCTTCCCGAAGTAACGCCCGTGCACGATCTGCCCGGACGTAACTGCACCGAGCTGAGGCTTGGTCTGGTCGACGCCCGTGACGGTGAGGTTCGTCAGGTTGATGTTGCGCGGCGCGCCGCCGAACACACCGCCCTGACCGCCGCCTCCTGCACGGAGCCCGCCTCCCTGGAAGAACTGCTGGCGCTCCTGCTCCTGCTCGGCTTCGGTGGGAACCGTGCCCTCGACGTGGATCGCGTTCAGCGTCAGTCCTCCGGCGGCCGAGCTGACACCGTCGATCGACGATATCTTCGTCACTTCGGCCGCCGGGAACGAAAGCTGTGACGCGGCGACGAAGTTGTCCCGCGAGAAGTGCGAGCCCGGAGCACCGAGGTTCCCGAGCCCGAAGCGCGACCCGCCGTTCTCCCGCTGGAGCTGTTGCCGCTCCTGGTTGCTCAACCGCGGGAAGCCGAAGCCCCCGTTTCCTCCGTTCCCCGGGCTCTGGAAGCTGATCGGTCGTGAGACGGACATGTCTGTCCCGACACCGGTCAGCGGCTTCAGGACCTTCTCCTGCGCGTCGTCGAGCCCGGTCGACAAGGCGTTGACCGTGACGACCAGACCGACGCCGACGGCGAGACCGAGGGCGGTCAGGATCGTGCGTCCTCGGCGGCGTCGTAGCTCGGCGAGCATGTAGGTGACGTAGAACACTCCCGCCGAGCGAACCAGGAAAGACTGAACGCGTGCTGAGAGACCGGTAAGAACTCGCTAAGAAGCGGCCGAGGCGATGGGTGCGTGTCCGTTGAGCCTGAGAGTCATGACCGTTCCTCCGCCGATCGCCTGCTCGGCGACGACCTCCCCGCCATGAGCCTCGGCGACCTGGCGCACGATCGCGAGACCGAGCCCGGAGCCAGGCAGGCCGCGTGCCGACCGTGCGCGATAGAAGCGGTCGAACACGTAGGGGAGGTCCTCGTCGGGAATCCCAGGGCCGTGGTCCCGGACCGTCACCTCGCCGTCCCGCACCTCGAGCCGGACCTCACCGCCGGCCGGGCTCCACTTGGCGGCGTTGTCGAGGAGGTTGGCGATCGCACGCTCGATCGTCGCCGGCACTCCGCGGACCGTCGACGCCTCGATGTCGGCGGTGAACACCACCTCGGAGCGGTCGCGGCGCGCCCGCTCGAGCGCCTCGGTCGCGATGAGATCGAGCCTGACGTCCTCCGGCTCTGCCGTCTGCTGCTCGGCACGCGCGAGCTCGATGAGCTCGGCGATCAACGTGGTCATCTCACCCACCTGCTCGATGACGTCGGAGAGGAGCCGCTGCCGCTCCTCGGCCGGCAGGGCACGGTCGCCCACAAGCACCTCGATGTTCGTCCGCAGGCTCGTGAGCGGTGTCCGCAGCTCGTGGGACGCATCTGCAACGAGCTGCCGCTGCGCCCGGGTCGACTCCTCGAGCGCCGCGAGCATCGAGTTGAACGTCGTCGCGAGACGGCTGAGCTCGTCGCGCCCACTGACGTCGATCCGCTCGGTCAGGTCGCCCGTCTCGGTGACGTGTTCGGCGGTTTCCGTGAGGCGTCGCACCGGTCGCAGCGCCGCGCGCGCCACCACGAGGCCGAGAGCGGCGGCGAACGCGATCCCGGCGCCGGCGATGAGGAGCAGGAGAAGCCCTAGATGCGTGAGCGTGTCGTCGACCTCGGTGAGCGGCCGAGCGACCTGCACCGCGTACCCGGGCGAGTAGGGGAACGTGAGCACACGGAGATGCGTCCCCTCGACGTCGATGTCCTCCCTGAATGCACCAGCGGTCCCTCGCGCAACGGCGAGCTCCGCGTCGCCGACCGGCAGAGGCGTGCTGTCACCCGGCGGGCGGATCGTCCCTCCGGTTGCCTTCACCACCTGGATGTAGACGGTCGGCTCGCCGAATCCCGGGCGCAGCGCGAGAAAGGTCTCTCCGGTCGGGGAGGTCATCGCCTCGAGCGGGAGGTGGGCGATCTGGTCCGCGCGCTGGTCGAGCGTCTGGTCGATCGGCGCGCGGATCTGCCCCCGCGCCACGAAGTAGACGACCGCGGACGCGAGGACGACGGCGAGCGCGACGGCGACGGCAGAGGAAAGTGCGATGCGCGCGCGGAAGCTCATGGGTGAATCATCAAGGCTCGCGGAGGGCGTACCCGACGCCGCGAACCGTATGGATCAGGCGCGTGTCGCCATCGCCCTCGGTCTTGCGCCGCAGGTAGCCGATGTAGACGTCCAGCGAGTTCGAGGTCGGCCCGAAGTCGAACCCCCAGACCCGCTCGAAGATGATCGACCGCGTCAGCACCTGGCGGGGGTTCCGGAGAAAGAGCTCGAGAAGAGAGAACTCGGTCCGCGTCAGCTCGATCGGGCGGCCTCCCCGGGTCACCTCGCGCGTGCCGGGATCGAGCTCCAGATCCGTGAACCGAAGGACGTCGGATGACCCGTTCGCGGCCCGACGGAGCAGGGCTCTGAGCCGCGCGAGCAGCTCCGCGAGGGCGAACGGCTTCGGCAAGTAGTCGTCCGCTCCCGCGTCGAGCCCGGCCACGCGACTGTCCACCTCCGCGCGCGCAGTGAGCATGAGCACCGGCAGCGCGCTCCCCGACTGGCGAAGCCGGCGACAGACCTCGAGGCCGTCGATCCCCGGCATCAGGATGTCGAGGATCACCGCCTCGGGCTGCGGCTCGAGCGTCAGCCGCTCGAGCGCCTGCTCGCCGTCCGCGGCGAGCTCGACCTCGTAGCCCTCGAGCTCGAGCGCACGCCGCAGCGAATCGCGAACCGCGGGCTCGTCGTCCACGACGAGGATGCTCATGGCGGAATTGTGCGCATCGACTGTGAGAGTCGGGTAAGAGCGACCCGGCATGAGCCCGCTCGGCGCCTGATCGGCGCCCGGTCTTACCGAGTTCTTAGCCCCGTCTCAGCCGCTCTTCACGAAGATGCTGCGATCGTGTGGCGAACAACGACTCGAAAGGATCGTCGAATGAAACCTCGCACCCGCTCCCTCGCTCTCGTCGCCGCCCTCACCGCCGCGCTCGTCGTCGGCGTCGGCGCGGGTGCGTTGGCCTTCGCCGCGTTCGGCGACGACGGCGGCACCACGGTCGTCCGCCAGGTGACCGTCGGTGGCTCACAGCCCACGTCGGCGGCGGGCGCGCTCACCGTCGGACAGATCAGTGACCGGGCATCCGAGTCGGTCGTCGAGATCACGGTCGACACGACATCCGGCTCCCCGCTCGGCGCCCAGCAGCAGCAAGCCCAGGGATCGGGCTTCGTCTACGACGAGAACGGCGACGTCGTCACCAACGATCACGTCGTCGAGGGCGCCGACTCGATCTCGGTGCGGTTCTGGAACGGCGCGACGTACAAGGCCAAGCTCGTCGGAAGCGATCCGTCGACGGACCTCGCGGTCATCAAGGTGAGCGCTCCCGCATCTCTCCTGCGACCTCTGCAGCTCGCGGACTCGAGCAAGGTCGCGGTCGGCGATCCGGTCGTTGCGATCGGAAGTCCGTTCGGTCTCCAGGGCACGGTGACCAGCGGCATCGTGAGCGCACTGCACCGCGCGATGACCGCGCCGAACAACTTCACGATCAACGACTCGATCCAAACCGATGCGGCGATCAACCACGGCAACTCCGGCGGGCCGCTCCTGGACGCGCATGCGGAGGTCGTAGGGATCAACTCGCAGATCGACAGCGATTCCGGGGGCAGCGACGGTGTCGGGTTCGCAGTCCCCTCGGACACGGTGCGCGCGATCGCCACGCAGCTGATCCAGAGCGGGAAGGTCGAGCACGCGTATCTCGGAGTGGGAATCTTCGCCATCCCGTCCGACGTCGCACGGCAGCTCGGCGTCGCAGAGGGCGTCGAGGTGACGAAGGTCGTCTCGGGGACGCCGGCAGACGACGCCGGGCTTCGAGCGTCGACCGGGCAGAAGCTGGTCGACGGACAGCAATACCCGACGGGCGGCGACGTGATCGTCGCCTTCGACGGCAAGTCGATCACCTCCGAGGCGCAGCTCCAGACGCTCGTGGACTCGAAGCGGCCCGGCGACAAGGTCACGGTCACCTACGTCCGCGGCGGCAAGACGAAGACCGCGACGGTCACGCTCGACACGCGACCGTCGTAGCCCTCCGATCCTGCCCGGCGCGACTCCCCGGAGATAGAGTCGCGCCGTGGCGGGACGATGGGAGAGCGTCCGGCTCGACGAGATCGAGCCGATTCCCGTCGTCGGCGGAAAGCTCCTCTGGCGCCCGGTGCGCCGAACCCTCGACGTCGGCGCGTTCGGAGTGAATGCGTACACCGCTCCGAACGCCGGCGACGAGGTCGTCGAGGAGCACACGGAGGAGTCGCTCGGGCACGAGGAGCTCTACGTCGTGCTCCAGGGCCGGGCGACGTTCACCCTCGACGACGAGACACTCGACGCGCCCACCGGAACCGTCGTCTTCGTGCGCGACCCGAAGGTCAAGCGGCACGCGCGGGCGGCGGAGCCGGACACCGCGGTGCTCGCCGTCGGCGGTCCGCGCGGCGGCGCCTACGAGCCGTCGCCGTGGGAGGACTACTTCGCGGCCGAGCGCCATCGCACGACGGGCGACTACGACACATATGCGGCAGAGCTCGCGGATGCGCTCGACCGCCGCCCCGACCATCCGGCGACGCTCTACAACCTCGCATGCGCGGAGGCCCTCGCGGGGCGGCCGGACGATGCGCTCTCCCACCTGCAGCGGGCGCTCGAGCTCAGGCCGGAGTGGACGGAGATGGCGGGGAAGGACGGCGACCTCGCGTCGCTTCGCGAGCTTCCCGGCTGGCCGGCCTGACCGCCGTCTACGCGGATCCCGGGCGGACGGGCTGAGCTCCACGCGCTGCGGGGCGCGCCCCGCCGAGTGCCCGCCTCAGGAGGGCGTTACTCGATATGCGTCGAACACGGCGTCCAGGTTCCTGAGTGCGGTGAGCAGGCTGCGTAGCTCCTTCACGTCTCCGACCTCGGCCGTATACCAGTTCCGCGCCATGCCGTCCTCGACCACGCCGCCGTAGGAGACGATGTTCGCGCCGTGCTCGGCGAACGTCCGGGCGACGTCCTCGAGCAAGCGCTGGCGGTCCCACGCGTCCACCGCGACCTGAACGAGGAAGCCCGCCGATGCGCCTCCCTCCCACTCGACCGTGGTGAAACGCTCAGGATTGCGTTGGAGCGCCTTCACGTTCGGGCAGTCCTCACGGTGGACGGTGATCCCGCGGCCCAACGAGATGTAGCCGACGATCGGATCGCCGGGAACGGGTGTGCAGCACTTCGCGAGTCGAACGAGGACCTTGTCCACACCCGGGACGCTGATCCCGAGCCGGTCGCTCGCAAGTGCCGTCCTCGCCTTCCGCGGCTTCGTGGTGACGGCCGGCTCTGCAGCCACCTCGTCGGTCTTCAGCCGCTGGATGACCTTGTTCACGATCTGGCCGGGCTGGAGCTTCCCCGCGCCGAGCGCGACGTAGAAGTCCTCCGCCTTCTTGAAGCCCGTCTCGCGAATGACCTGGGCGAGAACGCTCGAGCCCTGGAGCTTGCGGTACGGGAGGTTCTGCGCCTTCAGCGCCTGATCGAGGAGCTCCCGGCCCTTCGCCTCGGTCTCGCCGCGCGTCTCGCGCTGGAACCACTGGCGGATCTTGTTTCGGGCGCGCGAGGACGTCGCCAGCGCGAGCCAGTCGCGGGAGGGCCCGCGCCCCGACTTCGAGGTCAGGATCTCGACGAAATCGCCGTTCTGGAGCTTGTAGTGGAGCGGGACGATGCGTCCGTTCGCCTTCGCACCGACCGTCCGGTGACCCACGTCGGTGTGCACGGCGTACGCGAAGTCGATCGGCGTCGCCCCGGACGGGAGCACCTTGACCTCGCCCTTGGGCGTGAAGACGTAGACCTCGTCCGAGAACAGGTCGGTGCGGAGGCTCCGCATGTACTCGCGCGGGTCCTGCTCGTCCTGCTGCGAGTCCATGAGCGACTTCACCCACACGAGCCACTCGTCGTCTGCCTTCGCGCCGCGGCCGCGCTTGTACAGCCAGTGCGCCGCGACACCGTACTCGGCCTGCTCGTGCATCTCCCGCGTCCGCACCTGGATCTCGAGCGGCCGTCCCTCGGGACCGATCACGGTCGTGTGGAGCGAGCGGTAGCGGTTGAGCTTCGGCATCGCGACGAAGTCCTTGAAGCGACCGGGCATCGGCTTCCAGAGCGAGTGGACGAGGCCGAGCGCGGCGTAGCAGTCGCGCGTTCCCTCCTCGTCCGCGCGCTCGCAGATGACGCGCAGCGCGGTGAGGTCGTAGATCTCGTTGAACTCGCGGCCGCGCTTGGCCATCTTGTCGTAGATCGAGTAGAGGTGCTTCGCGCGGCCGGTGATGTCCGCGGGGACGTCCGCCTTCAGGAGCTCCTCGCCGAGGGTCGCGGCGGCCTTGTCCGCCTGCGCCTCGCGGTCGGCGCGCTGGTCGGCGACCATCGCCTTGATCTCCGCGTACTTGCGCGGGTGGAGGATCTGGAAGGCGAGGTCCTCGAGCTCCCACTTGAGCGCGTGGATCCCGAGTCGGTGCGCGAGCGGTGCGTACACCTCGAGCGTCTCCCGCGCCTTCTGCGCCTGCTTCTGCTTGCCCAGGTACTCGATCGTCCGCATGTTGTGCAGCCGGTCGGCGAGCTTGATGAGGATGACGCGGACGTCCTGCGCCATCGCGACGATCATCTTCCGGTAGTTCTCGGCCTCCGCCTGCTCGCGACTCTGGAAGCTGATCCGCGTCAGCTTGGTGACGCCCTCGACGAGGTGCGCTATCTCGGAGCCGAACTCCGCCCGGAGCTCCTCGATGTCCGCTCCCGTGTCCTCGACGACGTCGTGGAGCAGCGCGGCGGCGATCGTCTGCTCGTCGAGATGGAGCTCCGCACAGATGTACGCGACGCCGAGCGGGTGGTGGATGAACTCCTCACCGGACCTGCGGATCTGTCCTTCGTGTGCCCGCTCGGCGAACTCGAACGCCCTCCGCAGGAGGTCACGATCGACCTCCGGGTTGTAGTCCGAGACCTCGGCGATGAGCTCCTCGACGAGGTCTTCGTGGTGTCTCTTGGCGTCGAGAACGCTCATCGGCTCAGTGTACTGGGGAGCCTTCGAGACCCCTTCTCGCCCCGTCGGGGCTCCGGGGCTCCTCGGCGGCGGAGAGGAACGGGCCTGTGCACGACGAACAGCGACCTCCCATGCTTGCCCTCAGGCGATGGCTGCGACAGCGCTCGGCGCGACGCCTCGCGGTCGCGATGCGCGACGCGCTCGTGCCGACGCGCCCCGGGCTCGGCTGACCGGCTCGCGCTAGGCGGCGCGCGGCAGCGCCTCGTCGAGAAGGGCGCGAAACGTCTCCGATTCGAGCAGCTGCCGGCGGCGGCCGACCTCGTCCTCGAGCCCGAGCTCCGCGAAGATCCTGCCCGCGTCGGGCGTCCACGCGCCCGCGCCCGCGCGCCAGAGCTCACCGAGTGAGCTGCGGAGCTCCTCGTAGCGCTCGGGCGTGTCGAAGAGCCGGCGCACGACGAGCTGTGGCGCAACCGTTCCGTTCCAGCGGTTCTCCTTGAGGCGGCAGGCGATGTCGAACCGGTCGGCAGAACGGAGCCGGTCGAGCTCCGATCCCTGGCCGAACGCGATCGCGCTGCCTCCGTCCCGTCCGTGCTGACGGACGCGGAACCGAAGATGCTTGCCGTCGCCGACGAGGGACGGCCCAACCGCCTCGCAGGCGGGGACGAGGAGCGTCACATCGGGGTTTCCGAGCCCGAACGGCGCAAGTCGGTCGAGCTCCTGCGCCAGGCCTAGCGTCAACTCGTCGGCGGAGACGATCCCGTCGACCGTCGTCGTCGGGTAGAGGTCGTCCTCGGCCAGGACCTCGTCCGCGTGAGCCGCGAAAGCGTCCGCGAACGCCTCGATGCTCGACCCGTCGATCGCGAGGCCCGCCGCTGCGCGATGGCCGCCGAAACGCTCGAGGTGCTCCGAACACGCGCCGAGCGCGCCGTGCAGGTCGAAGCTCGGAATCGAGCGGCCCGATCCCTTCCAGCCGTCACCGGAGCCCGCGATCAGGACGATCGGGCGCCGGTAGCGCTCGACCAGGCGGGAGGCGACGATGCCGATCACGCCCTCGTGCCAGCCCTCGTTCCAGAGGACGTAGCCGCGACGCCGGCGCTTCGGCTCGGACATCGACTCGACCTGGCTCGCAGCCTCGCGCAGGATCCTGTCCTCGACCCCCTGGCGCTCGCGGTTCAGGTCCTCGAGCTCGCCCGCGAGCGATCGCGCCCGCTCGTCGTCGTCCGTGAGGACGAGCTCGAGCGCGGCGTCCGGGCGGCCGAGACGCCCGGCAGCGTTGATCCGGGGCGCGAGCCGGAACCCGACCGCGCCCGCGTCGACCGCTGCGGGGTCGACTCGCGCGGTCTTCATCAGCGCGCGCAGACCGGGACGCCTCGTGCAGGCGAGCGCGCGGAGCCCTGCGGCGGCGAGCGCGCGGTTCTCGTCCACGAGCGGGACGACGTCGGCGATCGTCGCGAGCGCGACGAGGTCGAGGTGCTTCCGCAGCGCGGGGTGATCGGCGCCGAGAAGCGCTTCGCCGAGCTTGAGCACGACACCCGTGCCACACAGCTCCGGGAACGGATACCGGGACGGGCGCGTCGCGACGACGGGGCAGTCGGGGAGCGTCTCCCCCGGACGATGGTGGTCGGTGACGACGACGTCGAGCCCGAGCCTCGTCGCCTCCGCGACCTCGTCGACCGCGGTGATCCCGCAGTCCACGGTCAGCAGGAGGCCGGCACCGTCCTCTACGACGCGGGAGATCGTCTCGCGGGCGATCCCGTAGCCCTCCTCGAAGCGGCTCGGGAGGTGCCAGGCGACGTCGGCGTCGAGCTCGCGGAGGACGAGGACGGCGAGCGCGGTCGCACAGATCCCGTCGACGTCGTAGTCACCGTGGACACAGATGCGACGGCCGCCGGCGACCGCCTGTCGTACTGCCTCGACCGCAGCTTGCATGTCGCCGAGCAGGAACGGATCGTGCTCGGGGAGCTCGGCAGCCAGGAACCGACGGATCTCCTCCGGGTCGTCGTACCCGCGGCGTACGAGCACGGACGCGGTCACTCCGCTCAGCCCCAGCTCCGCGGCCAAGGCGGTCGCCCGGCTCCGGTCGAGCGGCGCGATCGCCCATCCTCCCGTCACCCGGATGACGGTAGGCAGGGCGTCGGACGACGATCAGGGTGTCACTCTTCGCCTCTTCGACGGTCGATCGAGTCGAGGACGATCTTCACCCACAGGACGACGATCCCGATCGTCGCGCCGACGACGACCACTGCGATGGGGGTCAGATAGGCCATCTTCTCGAGCGACCACCCGGTCACCGCCGCGCCGACGAGCCAGATCACGAGGACTGCGACGGCGATCGCCGCGACGAGGGACGGCCGAGCCTTCACGTCGGAAACCCTAGATACGCTCAGAAGCGTGATCGTCACGAACTACCGCTCCGGGGACGACTTCATCGTCGAGTTCCTCGGACATCGCTTCGAGTTCAGCGCCGGCGACTTCGAGGAGCGCGTCACCGCTGCCGCAGTCAAGCTCGCGCTCATCGACTCGAACGACCTCGCCGAGGACGAGGCGTCCGATCTCGTCGAGCTCGTCGCGGACGGCCGCATCGTCGAGCCGAAGAGCGGGCTCGGCATCTACCTCATCCGGCACTGGGAGCGCGTCGCCCTCGTGAACGGCGAGTCGCTCGTCTACTGGCTGCGCAAGCTGGTCTTCCGCGGTGCGTGGCTCGACCACCGCGTCAAGGAGGGACTGCTCGACGTGGCCTGGGAGGACGACACGGGCGACTTCGGCTACGCCGAGCCGGAGGGAAGTCGGCCGCTGATCGACCTGCAGCCCGTTCCGTCCTGGCGCGATCTCCAGTACCGCGGCTGACACCGCTCGCCTGCCCCGAGCTCCGGCGGGCACGAGCGCGGCCCGGCCGCGGCTACTCCTCGACTGCGAAGCCGAGGTGTGGACGCTCGGGATCCGGCGTCGAGATCTCGATCGACCGCACTGCGCCGATCGGGACGATCAGCCTCCGTGGATCGCCGTCCTCTTCTGGGTGTGGAGTGAACGAGAAGAAGCCGAAGCCGGGCTCGGCGT
Source organism: uncultured Actinomycetes bacterium (assembly GCA_963848725.1). Classification (GTDB taxonomy): domain Bacteria; phylum Actinomycetota; class Thermoleophilia; order Gaiellales; family Gaiellaceae; genus GMQP-bins7. The sequence continues at coordinate 10,970 of CAWKEV010000059.1, forward strand.
TCGTCGTCGCGAGGGTGTGGCGCGACCCGTCCACGAGCTCCACGCACACCTGCGCCTGCTCGAGACCGTTCTCCTGCACGAAGTCGGCTGCAAGGCGCGAGATGCGGCTCACGAGCTCGTCCAGAGGGCCTGCCGCCCCCGGCGTCCAGATCGCCGACATCAGAAGAGCCCACCGCTCTCGGTGGCGGCACCGACGTGCTCGCGTCCGAGCGCGGTGATGACACGACCGCGGGGCGTGCGCTGCAGGAACCCGAGCTGGAGGAGATAGGGCTCGTACACGTCCTCGATCGTGTCCGGTTCCTCGCCCAGCGAAACCGCGAGCGTCGAGAGCCCGACGGGGCCGCCGCCGAACTTCTCCGCGATCGAGACGAGGAGGTCCCGGTCGGTCCGCTCCAGCCCGACGTCGTCGACCTCGAGAAGCTCGAGCGCCTCGCGCGCGACGTCCAGCGTGATCGCACCCGCATGCCGCACCTGCGCGACGTCGCGGATGCGCTTGAGGATCCTGTTCGCGACGCGCGGAGTGCCGCGGGCGCGGCGCGCAATCTCACGGGTCGCCTCCTGCTCGATCTCGACCTCGAGGATGCGCGCCGAGCGGTGCACGATCGAGGCGAGCTCGTCCGGCTCGTAGTACCCGAGGCGGAAGGTCATCCCGAACCGGTCACGGAGCGGCGTGGTGAGGAGCCCCGTCCGGGTCGTGGCGCCCACGAGCGTGAACGCAGGCAGGTCGAGCGTCAGCGTCCGCGCGGCGGCCCCCTGGCCGACGATGATGTCGAGCCGGAAGTCCTCGAGGGCGGGATACAGGATCTCCTCGATCGCGCGGTTCAGGCGGTGGATCTCGTCGATGAAGAGAACGTCGCGCTCCTCGAGCCCCGTGAGGATCGCCGCCATGTCGCCCTTCTTCTCGAGCGCGGGCCCCGCGACGGTGCGGAGCCCGACGCCGAGCTCCTCCCGGATGATGGTCGCGAGCGTGGTCTTGCCGAGACCGGGCGGGCCGACGAGGAGCACGTGGTCGAGCGCGTCGCCGCGTCCGCGGGCCGCTTCGAGGGAGATCTCGAGCTGCTCCTTCGTCCGCTCCTGGCCGACGAAGTCGTCGAGCCGGCGCGGGCGGAGCGTCTGCTCGACCTCCTCGTCGCCCTCGCGCAGCGCAGGCACCAGGAACTGGGACGTCACGCGGCGCTCCGGAGGGCTGCGCGGACCCGCTCCTCCGCGGGGAGCGTGGAATCGATGCCGGCGAGCGCCTGCTCCGCATCCGCGACCGAGTATCCGAGCTCCACTAGAGCATCGCGCGCCACGAGCTCGGCCGGAGTCTCGCTCTCCCCGCGCTCGCCCGCGTCGGCGAGCGAGCCCTTCAGCTCGAGGACGATGCGCTCTGCGGTCTTCTTGCCGATCCCGGGGATGACCTGGAAGCGCGCCGCGTCGCCGAGCGCGATCGCGCGCCGAAGGTCGTCGGGACGGCCGCTCGAGACGACGGCGAGCGCGACCTTCGGCCCGATCCCCGAGACACCGAGCAGCCTGATGAAGAGCTCGCGCTCGCGCGCGTCCGCGAAGCCGTAGAGCTGGAGCGTGTCCTCGCGCACGTGCAGGTAGGTCTCGAGGGTGACTTCCGAGCCCACGTCCGCTTGGCGGAGCGCGCTCGGCGTCGCCGCGACGAGGTAGCCGACGCCGCCGACATCGAGGACGAGCCCTTCGGCCGAGCGACCCGCCGGAATGCCGCGCAGCCGCGAGATCACCCGACGACCTCGAGCAGCGGCGGAGCCAGCGCGTGGCAGATCGCCACCGCGAGCGCGTCTGCCTCGTGCGTTGTCCCGGGCTCGGACTCGAGCGCGAGGATGAGCTTGACCATACGCTGCATCTGTCCCTTCTCGGCGCGGCCGTAGCCGCAGACCGCCTGCTTCACGCGGGCGGGCGCGTACTCGGTGCACTCGACTCCTGTAGACGCGGCCGCGACGAGCACGGCGCCGCGCGCCTGTCCGACGGAGAGAGCGGTACGGGCGTCGGCCCCGACGAACGACTCCTCGAGCGCGACGGCGTGCGGCGCGTGCTCCGCAATGAGCTCCCGAACGCCTCCGAAGAGCGTCATCAGCCGGTCCTCCAGGCGCATGCGCGGCGTGGTCCGCCACACCCCCTGCGCGACCAGCCGGAGGCGACTTCCTTCTTCGTGGACGATCCCGTAACCGCACGCTGCCGTCCCTGGGTCGATGCCGAGGACCCTCACGGCGAGAGGGTAGGCACGCGCTCGGACGTCTCCTCGACGAACTCGTGGGGCCTGCGGCCGCCGACCGGCGCCCGCAGGCCCCACGAACGATCAGCAGTTCTTCCGCGTCCAAGCCTCGAGGTGCTGCTCGGCCGTCTGCACCTTCTGGACGTCGAGCGACTTCAGCGCCTGCTGCATCTTCTGCAGGTCTCCCGCGCTCGGCGTCTGGCCTGAGGTGAGGTCGACGCCCTTGAGGGCGTTCGCGTACGTCGTGAATGCGTCTGCGAGGGTCTGAACGTCGGGCTTGATCTCCGACGGGACCGCGTCGACGAACTGCTGGAACTCCTTCGCGACGTCCTGGAGATTCCCGCTCGTGCCCGACGCGCTCAGGTCCTGACCGATCTTCTGCGCCGCGCCGGCGAGGTTCTTGCACTTCCCGGAAGTGAAGTTCGGGGTGTTCGACAGAGCGGACGTCGTCGTCCCGCCCGACGTCGTCGTGACCGGCGTCGTCGTCGCCGTCGTCGTCGTGGTCGTCTCGCTCGTCGTGCTCGAGCTCGCGTTGTTGCTTCCGCCTCCGCAGCCCGCGAGGGCGAGCCCGGCGAGCCCGACTGCGAAGACCATCAGCCAGCGCATCCAAGAACCTCCTGATCGAAAGCTGCCCCTCCGCCCGCCCCACCGGCGGGCCGTCACCGCGACCCTAACACCGCAGGAGGCCGGATCCCGTGCTGGCTCAGGACGCGCTCAGGTGCTCCGAGAAGAAGCCGGCGATCGTCTCGTAGCAGCGCACGCGGTTCTCGAGCTTGAGCACGTCGTGCCCTTCGTCGGCGAAGACGAGGTAGTCCACCGTCTTGCCCTGCGCCTGCAGCTCCTCGACGAGATCGCGCGACTCCCGCTCGACGACGCGCGGGTCGTTCTGACCCTGGATCACGAGCAGGGGACATGCGATGCCCGAGACGTACGTCCGCGGGGAGCGCTCGGCGAGGAAGTCTCCGTCGGTCTCCGGCGAGCCGACCGAGAGCGCGAAATAGGTCTTCCACGTCTCCGGCAGGCGGTCGAGGAACGTGAGGAGGTCGTACGGGCCGAACATGTCGACGGCCGCGCGCCAGAGCTCCGGATGGCGCCCTGCGAGCGTCAGGCTCATGTACCCGCCGTACGAGCGGCCGACCACGCCCGCGCGGGCGACGTCGACCCGCTCGTCGCGCGGGAGCACCTCCGTCATCGCGTGGACGTGATCGAGGCGATCCTGGCCGCCCCAGTCTCGGTCGACCAACGTCGCATATCGGAGGCCGTACCCGGTCGAGCCGCGCACGTTCGGGACGAACACGGCGAAGCCCTCGAGCGTGAGAATCTGGATGAGCGGCATCGAGAACCATGCGAAGTCGGGCCGTTCCTGGCTCTGCGGGCCGCCGTGGACGTAGTAGACGAGCGGTCGCGGCCCCTCGAACCCGAGCGGCGACGACGGCAGATACAGGCGTGCGGAGATGCGCAGCCCGTCGTGCGACTCGAACGACGCGTCCTCTCCCACCGAGAGGAGCTCGGGGTCGAGGCCGAGCGCCCGCTCGCGCGTCCTCCGCCCGGGAGCCGTACCTTCCTGCGCGTCGAGGACGAAGAGCTGCGTCGGGTTCGTCGACGTGCAGAATCCGACCGCGAACCGCCCGCTGCCCTCGTCGTAGTGGAGGCCGTGCAGGACGCCTCCGGCGAGCTCATCGGTCCCGACGAGGACGCGCTCGACGGTCAGCGCGCGGCCCGCCTCGTCGAGCGTTGCGTCGTATACCCACGAGGCGCCGTCGATGTTGTAGACGAGCGCGTAGCGGCTTCCCTCGAGGTGGTCGAGACGCTCGAGCTCGCCGCTGCCCTCGTGCGCGAGCCCGGAGACGGGGACGGGCTCGATCTCGCCGGGACTGGCGAGGTCGAGGTAGCCCGGGCTGCCCGCGTCGTCGAAGAGCGTCGACACGACGAGCGCGCCGGCGCCGCTGACGGTCACGTGCCCGGAGCTGAGGCCGGAGAGCGGATAGTCCACGCCCTCCTTCCGCTCGTCGATCGGCGTCCCGTACAGGACCGTGCGACCGCCGTCGGCGTCGCGCTCGTACAGGACGACATCCCCGACGAGGTACTGGTCGGAGAGGATCACGCGGGAGTGGTCTCTCGTCCAGCCGACGGGGATCGACCCGTACTGGCTCTCGCCGAGGACTTCCACCTGCCCGGTTCGGAGGTTCGCGCGGATCGCGCGGATGAGAGGTGCGTCCTTCGCCTCGCCGGCGAAGTACGCGAACCCGGTCGCGACGTCGACGTCGACGAGGTGCGAGCGGTGCGCCGCGAACGGGTCCTGGGCGACTGGCTCGGGAAAGCCTCCCTCGAGCGGGACGACCTTCGGCTCGTAGTTCTCGTCGCCGTCCTGGTCGATCATCACGAGGATGCGCCCGAGCGCCGGGAGCACGCAGAACGGGTGGCCGCCGAGGAGCTCCGGGTTCTGGAGCGCGATCCGCGGCGGCAGGAGCGGCTCGGGCACCCCGCCGGACGCGTCCATCGCGTACAGGCTCAGATGGCCCGAGAGGTTGGAGACGAAGTAGAGCCGGTCGTCGGCGAGCTGAGGCTCGACGAAGACCCGAGCCGAGAGCAGCGACTCGATGCGATTCGCGGTCCGGCTCGCCACGGGCGGCTTACGACACTACCGCTTCGAGGACGGCCTCGGGGATGTCGAAGTTCGAGTAGACGTCCTGGACGTCGTCCTGCTCCTCGAGCCCGTCGATCAGGCGCACCACCCTCTTCGCCGTGGACTCCTCCGCGATCACGACGGTCGACTTCGGGACCATCGAGAGCCCCGCGGACTCGATGGAGAGGCCGGCTTCCTCGAGCGCCTCTCTCACCGAGCTCAGGTCCTCGGGCGCACACGAGACCTGATAGGTGGAGCCGTCGAGCTCTACGTCGTCGGCCCCTGCGTCGGCAGCCGCGACGACGAGGTCGTCCTCGTCCACCCCGTCCGCGGTGACGAGGAGCACGCCCCGCCGCTCGAACTGCCAGGCGACCGCCCCCGTCGCCCCGAGGTTTCCGCCGTTCTTCGTGAAGAGATGTCGAACCTCGGAGGCAGTGCGGTTGCGGTTGTCCGTCAGCGCCTCGACGAGGACGGCCACTCCTTCGGGGCCGTACCCCTCGTAGACGACCGTCTCGAAGGCCGACCCCTCCGCGTCCGCCCCGCTTCCCTTCGCGATCGCCCGCTCGATGTTGTCCTTCGGCATCGAGTACGAGCGCGCCTTCTCGATCGCGTTCTGCAGGGCCAGGTTCGCCGCCGGGTCGGAACCGCCCTCGCGCGCCGCGACGATGATCGCCCGCGAGAGCTTGGAGAAGAGCTTGCCGCGCTTCGCGTCGGCGGCCCCCTTCTTGTGCTTGATCGACGACCACTTGCTATGCCCCGACACGCGCCGCCTCCTCGACCAGCTGCAGGAACCGCTCGTGCACGCGGGTGTCCTCGGTCAGCTCGGGGTGGAAGGTCGCGAGCAGCAAGCTGCCGTCGCGGACGAGCACGGCCTCGCCGTCGAGCTCCCCGAGCACTTCTACGTGATCGCCGAGCCCGCGGATGCGCGGCGCGCGGATGAAGATGCCGCGGAACGGGCGCTCCTCGCCCATGAGGTCGACATCCGCCTCGAAGCTCCGAACCTGGCGACCGTACGCGTTGCGCTCGACCTCGAGGTCGGCGCGCGCGAGGTGCTCGCGGTCGAGAAGGATCATGCCCGCGCAGGTTCCGAAGATCGCTCCGTCGAACCCTCGGATGGCCTCGTCGAGGCCGTACAACGCGGCGAGCTTCATGATCGTCGTCGACTCCCCGCCCGGGATGACAAGGCCGTCGAGGCCGTCGAGCTCCTCGGGGAGGCGCACTTCCCTGACCTCCGCGCCGAGCATGCGCAGCACCCGCAAGTGCTCTCTGAAGGCGCCCTGGGCGGCGAGGACGCCGATGCGAACGGGTTCTGGCACGACGGTGATTCTAGGGAGAGCCGCTTCGCCTCCGACACGGCCGGCCGAGGCGCAGGACAGCTACCAGCCGCGGATCTCGAGGCGCTCGTCGTCCGGGATCGAGCTCGCGGAGATGCCTACCATGGGCTGCCCGAGACCCGTCGAGACGTCCGCGAGCACCTTCGCGTCGTCGAAGTGCGTCGTCGCCTCGACGATCGCCCGAGCCCTGCGGGTGACATCGTCGACCCAGCCGTCGCGGTCGTGGATCGGGTCGCGGCCGGACTTGAAGATTCCCGAGCCGACGAAGACGCCGTCCGCGCCGAGCTGCATGCAGAGCGAGGCGTCGGCAGGCGTCGCGATGCCGCCGGCGGTGAAGGTGACGACCGGGAGCCTCCCGTTCTCGGCGACGAAGCGCACGAGCTCGTACGGCGCCCGGTGCTCCTTGGCGGCGGCATGGAGCTCGTCCTCACGCATGCTCTGGAGCCGCCGGATCGACCCGAAGACCGATCGCATGTGCGTGACCGCGTTGACGATGTCGCCGGTCCCGGCCTCCCCTTTCGTCCGGATCATGGCCGCGCCCTCGGAGATCCTCCGCAGCGCCTCGCCGAGGTTGGTCGCACCGCAGACGAACGGGACCATGAAGCCCCACTTCTCCACGTGGTTCGCGAGGTCAGCCGGCGTGAGCACCTCCGACTCGTCGATGTAGTCCACCTCGAGCGCCTGCAGGATCTGCGCCTCGGCGAAGTGCCCGATGCGGCATTTCGCCATCACCGGGATCGTCACTGCCTCCTGGATGTCGAGGATCTTCTGCGGATCCGTCATTCGGGCGACACCGCCTTCGGCGCGAATGTCCGCAGGGACGCGCTCGAGCGCCATCACCGCACAGGCACCCGCCTCCTCGGCGATCTGAGCCTGCTCAGCGTCGACGACGTCCATGATCACGCCGCCCTTGAGCATCTCGGCGAGGCCCGTCTTGACCCTCAGAGTGCCGTACTCCGCCACACGGGGAGTGTATCGACGGCGCCATCGCGCACGAACGCCAGACGGCACAGCGAAGCCCTGTGGACGGTCGGCACGGTCTTTGCCGATTTTCCGACTTCGAACTGTGGAAAACGTGGGGAAAGCCTCGCAGTCCGCCACACGATGTGAGACAGATAGCGCCTACCGGCGCGACTCCTCTCCCCGCAGGCGGGTTCGCCCGACCTCGAAGTTGCGCCGCAGAAACAGGGGGCCCGCCCACCCGGGCCCCCTGTCGTCCTTCGGCCCGGACCGCTACCCGGGAGGCTCGGGATCGTCGGTCGACGCGTCGCCGCGGCGGAGCATCCGGCTCACACGACCGCCCGACTCCTCGCGCTCTTGGTGCCGCTCCTCCCGCTTCGCAGTGACCTTCTCGTGCCGCTCGTCTTTCATCTCGGCCGCCTTCTCCTTCGCGCCCCCGTAGGAGTCCCTCACGAGCGTCGACCCTCCGCTCCAGCCGAACACCACGCAGATGAGGATGATCGCGAAGCCGATGTTGAAGGCGGTCGTGACGAGCTGCTGCCCGAGCGAGTAGGCGGTCGCGGTCGTCGAGCTCGTGTAGCTGTCGAGAGCGAAGGTGTTGAACGCCTGGTTGACGCCGACGCCTCCCGGTGTGACCGAAAAGAGATTCGCGAGCTGGTTCGAGCCGAGCACGCTCATGATCGAGCCGAAGGTCACCGGGATGCCGTACGCGGCGAGGAAGACCGCGATCACGCCGATCTTCGCCACGTACCCACCCGCCTGTGGCAGCAAGACGTCCTTCACGTAGGCGCCAAGGTCGCCGAGGATCGCTGCGCCTTGCTTCGCCTTCTCCCACATCACCTTGACCCACCGCCAGAAGATGCGGAGAAGCAGGACGAGCAGGACGACACCGCCCAGGATCACCCCGAGCGTGATCCCCGGGTGGTTCGAGATCGGATGCCACTCGCTCCCGAACCGGAAGTCGAACGAGCCTGCGATCGCGAGGAAGAGGTAGACGTAGATGAGCGTCCCGACGACCAGGTAGAAGATCTTCTGGACCATGTAGCCGGCGAGGATGCCCGGGAACGTCGCGCCCTCCACGATCGCGACGTACATGAGGAGCATTACGAAGGTGCCCATGTTCGCGGGCACGACGTTGTTGAGCGCGACACCGACGGCGTACGAAGCGAGCACGCCCATGTAGGTCACTCCGCCCGGGTATGCATAGCGCAGGATCCCGTACCAGCCGAGCGCAGTGAGCGTCGTCTGGAGCCCCTGCAGCACACAGCCGAGGATCACGTACCCGAGCGAGATCTCGGTGAGCGTGTCCCAGAGGCTCGAGAACCAGCCCCAGACGTCGATGCCGACGAGCTGGAGGAGCCCGAGGACGACGAGCATGCCGACGACCCAGGCGGCGATCCGCAGGATGCGCCGGCGCGATCCCTCGTCCGACGAGGCTGAGGGCGGCGGGAGCACTGCCTCGGACATCGCGGCCAGAGCCTAGAGCATCGCGACGTCGCGCCTTCTCCGGCACCTTCGAGCTCTGGCAAAGCGCCCTCGCTATCCTCGTCGGCACCGACGACCGGAGGCAGCGATGTATCTGGCGCTCGAGCTTCGCGCCGAGATCGAGACCGCACTCGATGCCGCGACTGACGCGGATCGCACCGAGCTACGCGTAGCCGTGCGTCTCGACGACTGGCAGCGGGAGGGCGGCGCAGGGTACCCGGGCGGACCCGTCAAGACCGTCCTCGACGCACTTCAACGCTCGCATGCCGCGGAGCTCGACGAGGCGCTCGCGAGCGGGTCGACGGAGGAGCTCCGGACCCGCGTTCGCGGCCGCGTGGGCTGAGCCGCGCGGCGCTGTCCCAGGTGGACGGTCGCTCCCCGACGTTTCAGGCGGCGGCGGTCCGGGCAGGCAAGGACCGAGAGTCCACGAGAGGGGTTGACCATGCCGAGTCCTGCTCCGGTCGGAACCGCAGTCGTCACCGGTGAGATGTACCGCTGCACGAACTGCGGCTACCAGATCGACACGCTTTCGATCGACCACCTGCCCGCCTGCCCGGATTGCCGGAGCCAGGGCGGTTGGGAGCTCGTGACGGACGACGACGATGAAGCGCTCACCTCGGAGCCAGCCCGCGCATCGAGTCGGTCGGATTCGGCCGGAGCCTGACGCTCGCGCAAACGCCAGGCTCCGGCACTAGTGATTGAGACTCCTGTCGCCGGCAATCGACGGACGGCTTCACCGAGCCTGAACATGCGACGCCAAGCGCCGAGCCGGCGCGTCCTGGAGCGCTAGAAGTCGATACGCAGGACGACCCGGCGCGAGGTCGGATGGCTGACCTGCGTAAACCCGGCCTCGTCGAAGACGCTCCGCTTGCCGACGCGGAGCTCGCCCCAGGCGCGGTACGCACCCGGTGCGTACATTGGAGACCCTCCGGAAGCGCCCTCGCTGACGTGAAGCCCGACACGAAAAGCCGACGACTCTCGCGGTGGCCTGCCGCCCCGCTCCTCGTCGCGGCACTGGTCGCGGGCGGATGCGGAGGCGGGTCGGGCGACGCGTCGACGACCTCCTCGACGACCCGACCTCCGGGCTCCTGGTCGACCACCGTATGCAGACAAGTCGCCGGAGCGGTGGCGAGGGAGGGCTTGCAGGCGCTGGCCCACTACCGGCCACCGCTCTCGAACTACCCGCCGGACGTCGCGTTGCTCGGTGTCAGGCTCTCCGTCGGAGGCTTGAAAGGCCACCAGTGCCCGCCGTCGATCGCCGGCGGGATCCTCGCTCGGCGGCTCTCCGCGAAGGAGCGCGCGGAGCTCTTCACGCACCTTCCTCCCGGCGTCGTCCGCTATCTCCGCGAAGGGCTCGTCGAGAACTCAGCGCAGCCCTGACGTTGTCGAGACCTGAGCAGTGCGCGATCCTCGCTCGGACGAACGCGGAAGACACCGCACGCATCGCGTGGACGAGGAACACTGACAGCCGCGTAAGCTCCCAGCGTGGCGTCAGCGAGTGATCGTCCACCGACGGCGCTCGTCGAAGGCGTTCACCACATTGCGCTCCTCACATCGGACCTCGACCGCCTGATCGTGTTCTACGAGCGCGTCTTCGACGCGCTCGTGATCGGAGACCGCGAGGACAGCGGACGGCGCCACGCGTTGATCGCCATCGGTGAGCACATGGTCCTGCATGCGTTCGAGGTTCCGGCAGATCGTGTGCCCGGGCGGCAGGCGATGTTCGAGCGTGGACGCCTCGACCATCTCGCCTTCGACGCGGCGAGCCGGGACGCCTTCCTCGAGATCCGGCGTCGGCTCATCGCGGAGAACGCCCACGCGACCGAGAACGGGCTCGTCACGAACATGGGCGGATCGGTGTGGAGTATCAGCTTTCACGACCCGGACGGCATGTGGGGCGAGGTCATGTGGATGCCTCCCGGCGCCCGCTTCGACGACATCGAGCGCCCACCCGAGTGGGAGATGATCGACCCGTAGCGAGCTCGGCGCCGGAACGGCTGCGCGTGCCCGGGCGCGGGCGGGGACATCAGATGGGCCCGCCTGGACTCGAACCAGGGACCAACCGATTATGAGTCGGCTGCTCTGACCAGCTGAGCTACGGGCCCGCCGCGAGGGAGCCTACCGCGACCCCTCGACACGATCGGGAGCGCGCGCGGGGTGCCCCGGCTGACAGAATGTGGCTGGCGTGGAGACGTTCCAGTACGAGGCACACCTTCGCACCGCCGGTGGCCTGACCGTCACCGACATCACGGACGAGGTCCAGGAGGCCGTCAACCAGAGCGGAATCCGGGACGGCATCTGCTGCATCTATTCGCCGCACACGACCTGCTCCGTGCGCGTGAACGAGTGGGAACGTGGCTTCCTCGAGGACTTCGCCGTCCTCCTCCGTCGCCTCGTGCCGCGTGAGCACTACTACGCGCACGACGACTGGGACCGGCGCACCGAGAACGTGTGTCCCGAGGACATGGACATGGGGAACGGCCACGCCCACTGCATGTCGATGCTTCTCGGCCCGGCGGGCGAGGCGATCCCCGTCCGCGGCGGAGAGATCCAGCTCGGCCAGTGGCAGCGGATCCTCTTCCTCGAGCTCGACCGCGAGCGGGACCGCCGCTGGACCGTCCAGGTCGTCGGCGTCTAGCCGACCTCGACGCCGCGGCTGCTCTCCGCGCGGCCCGCGCGGTAGGCGCGCGCCTCGTCGACGAGCGCCTCGAAGAGCCTGTGGTCAGCGCCTGCCTCGGGGTGCCACTGAACCCCGACGACGAAGCGCATCTCCGGGTCCTCGACGGCCTTCGAGCGTGCCGTCGGCGGCCCACGCAGACTCGACCAGGCCCTCGCCGACGCGCCCGAGTCCCTGGTGATGGTGCGACGCGACCGTCGACAGCGCACCGACGATGCCTCCGAGTCGCGTCCCCTCCTTCACCTCGACGGGATGTCGCGAGAACCGGCCCGGGATCTGCTTGTGGTCGTCGCTCCCAACCTGCTCGGGCAGGTGCTGGACGAGGTCTCCGCCGCGCGCGACGTTCAGGAGCTGCATCCCGCGACAGATCGCGAGCACAGGCAGGTCCCGCTCGAGCGCGGCAGTGAGGAGCGCGAGCTCTCCGCCGTCCCGCCGGCGCTGCGGAGCGTCCGTCTCCGGGTGCGGGTCGGCGTCGTACAACGCGGGGTCGATGTCGGCGCCGCCCGAGAAGACGACTCCGTCGAGCACCTCGAGCACCTCGTCGACGCCGTTACCGGACGGCGGGATCACGAGGGCTCGGCCGCCGGCCCGCTCCACCGCCTCGACGTAGTCGAGCGGGACGAGCGCTGCAGGCAGCGTCCACACGCCCCAGGTCGCCTCCTGGGCGTACGAGCTGATGCCGATCACCGGCCTCACGGGGCCTCGGTCTCCACGACCCAGATGGTGCCGTCTCCACTGCTCACCGCGCGAGCCCCCTCGACCGGGGAGAGGCTCGTCCGCAGGACGCGCACGGTCTCGCCGGCGAGCTCGGCGAGCGCCCCACGCTCGCCCGGAGCAACAGACGCGAAGCGCCACGCTTTCACCTGCCGGTAGATCTCGGCCGCAGGCTGCTCCCAGTCGATCCAGACGTAGTCGGGACCGAAGAACCCGGCGTAGCTGGCCAGCGACTCGTCCTGCTCGTCTCCCGGATCCCCGCTTTCGAGACGGGCGAGTGCGCGTGGAAGGAGCTCGCCGACGAGCCCTGCGAACTTCGGTGCGAGCTCCTCGTACGAGTGCTCTTCGTCGAGTGTCGACCGCGCCTGCGCGAGCACCGCCCCCGTATCGAGATCGGCGTCCATACGGTGCAGCGTGAAGCCGATCTCGTCGTCGCCGTTCCGAATCGCCCACGCGACCGGGCTCGGCCCCCGGTAGCGCGGGAGGAGGGACGGGTGCCCGTTCACCGCCCCGAGCCTCGGCACGGCCAGCGCGTCCGGCGGGATCTTCCACGGGAACCCGAAGCAGAGGAAGGTGTCGGGCTCGTACGCTCGGAGGAGCGGCGCCATGCGCTTGCGGCTCGCGGGAACGACGACGTCCATGTCCGCGGGCGCGTCGCGCACGAGCGTGTCGAAGGCGTTCCCGTAGCGCCCGGCGTGCTCGCGGCTGCACAGGACGGCGATGGGCTCGTGGCCGAGCGCACGGAGGACCTCGCTCACGCCGTGGGCGGCCTCGGGGACCTGCGTGACGAGGACGATTCTCAGCACGTCGTCTCGAGGGCCAGCATCGGCCCCACCCTACTCACGAGTCCCCCCGCCGGCCGCAAATAGGGAGAAATTCGTACGGACATGCCCTTGAAGGACGGGTTGGACATGGCGTAGTGTCCCCGCTGCGCCGAGCACGGGGCGCCGGTAGGACGAAGCCCCCCGAGGAGCACTACGCGGAAGCGGAAGGTTCGTCGGGAAGGTGGACGAAAGCGTTCCCGGCTCGGCGAACTTCTGCGGGTCGGGCTGTTGCTCGGCCCGTTTTCTTCTCTCGATCGAAGTCCGAACAAGCGCAGGGCAGCGCAGTTCGACTGTTGTGTACAGGAAATAACGCAAATTGCGAGGAGTTCCTCGCGGATGCGCCTTGACGGACGCCCCCGAACCCCCTAGGGTGCTGCTTGCACCGAGTACGGAGCGTCCGAGGTTGATGGCTCTCCGATCGGCACCCGCTTCGGCGGAGGTCAGTCGGAAAGCCGGACGAAGGCGCCACCGGCTCGGTGCATTTCTTTTCGGATTACATCGCCGCACGTCGTCGAGGTGCGCACCGACGCGCGCTAAATAAGGCCGTTCGAAGTCGAGGCGCGAGCTCGGCGGCATCCGACAATGTCTTTGTCGGAATTTGCGGACGATTTCTCTCTTCGGATGCTTGACGACCCTGCATGCACCCCCTAGGGTGCTGCTTGCACCGAGTACGGAGCGTCCGAGGTTGATGGCTCTCCGATCGGCACCCGCTTCGGCGGAGGTCAGTCGGAAAGCCGGACGAAGGCGCAACCGGCTCGGTGCATTTTTGTGTGCGCACGCTGGCCTCGGCGCGACGTAGCGCGGGCATATCCTGGCTCGCGTGCGCCGCCTCCTCGCCCTCGTCAGCGCGATCATCTTCGTCGACGCCATGCTCTTCACGGCGTTGACGCCGCTCGTTCCTCGCTACGCGGACGAGTTCGATCTCTCGAAGCTCGGCGCGGGACTGCTCGTCGGTGCCTTCGGCGCGGGGGCACTGCTCGGCGGGATTCCGGGCGGGATCGCGGCCGCACGCTTCGGGCCCAAGTGGGCGGTCGTGGGAGGGCTCGTCCTGCTCTCGCTCGCGAGCTTCTCGTTCGCGATCGCCGACAGCGTCGTGACGCTCGGCGCCGCGCGGTTCGTCCAGGGCTTCTCGAGCACGACGACCTGGGCGGGAGCGCTCACGTGGCTCGCCGTCGTCGCGCCCAAGAGCCAGCGCGGAGAGGTGATCGGTACCGCGTTCGGCGCAGCAGTCTTCGGCGCGGTCCTCGGGCCGATGTTCGGCGGGCTCGCCGAACTGGTGGGGATCCGCCCCTCGTTCGTCACTGTCGGAGTCGTCGCCATGGCCTGCGCTGTCCTCGCGACTCTCCCCGCTCCGCGGCTGCCGAAGGCCTGAGCGCGAACGGCGTGTCCCGCGCGTTCCGCGACCGACGGTTCCTCGGCGGGCTGTGGCTGAACACGCTGCCGGCGTTCCTCTTCGGGGTGCTCGTCGTCCTCGTGCCGCTCGCACTCGACGCCGGCGGCTGGTCCACGATCGCGATCGCGACCGCCTTCTTCGTCGCCGGCCTCGCCGAGGTCGTGATCAACCCCGTCCTCGGCCGCGTGAGCGACCGCATCGGCCGGCTCCTCCCCATTCGCGTCGCTCTCGCCGCCTCCGCCGTGGTCGCGGTCGCGCTCGCGGCGGCCGACGCGCCGATCGTTCTCGCCGTGCTCGTCTCCGCGGCCGCGGTCAGCTTCGGGGGCTTCTACACGCCGGGAATGGCGCTCACGTCCCATCGCGCCGACGTGGTCGGGCTGGCGCAGGGCCTCGCCTTCGGGATCATGAACAGCGCGTGGGCGCTCGGCGAGCTCACCGGGCCCACACTCGGTGGGGCTCTGGCAGAAACCGTCGGCGATCCCGCCCCGTACGTCCTCGGCGCGACGCTGTGCGTGCTGACGCTCGTCGCCACGCAACGCGTCGCGGCAACGAGGAAGGCGAGGCCGCGTGAAGCGTGACGACTGGGATCGCAAGTACGCGAGCGGCGAGCTCCTCTGGAGAGCAAGACGCGTCAGCCTCACCGACGGCATCGGCGGGCCACGCGACCGATCCCTCCTGTACATGCCGGCCGCTGTGGCCGCCGACCTCGCCGGCCTCCAGATCGACCGCACCGAGCGCCTCCTGTGTGCCGTCGAGGACACAGACCGTCTTGCGATCGACGCGTTCGTCCGCGCCGACGCGACGCCGGCTAGTCGCTCGCGCCCTCCGCGAGCAGCCGCCGGAACGCGCTGAACTGACCCGCCTTGCCGACCGCGACGAGCGTGTCGCCCCGCTGCACGACGTCCTCGGGCTGCGCGCCGCTGATCGGTTCCGGCTCACGCAGGATCGCGATCACGGTCACGCCGGTCAGGGCGCGGAAGCGGCAGTCGGCCAGCGTCCTCCCGACCGCGGGGCTCGCCTCCGGCACCCGAATCCACTCGATCTGGAGCTCCCCGAGAGCGAGCTCGAGCTCCTCGACGATCCGGGGGCGCTCGTACGCACCGCCGAGGACGGCGCCGAGCTGGCGGGCCTCGTCGTCGTGCAGCTCGATCACGGCCGTCGGCTCGTCGTCGGCCGAGCGGCGGTAGAAGTAGATCTCGCGCTGACCGTCGTTGTGGACGATCACGGTCAGCCGCCCGCCCTGCCCAGTCGGGAACATGTACTTCACCCCCACGCCGGGGAGCCGAGTCTCTCGTAGGTCGACGGGCATCGAGCCTCTAGGCCTCCTCCACCAGTCTAGGCGGCGCCGGGAACAGGAATCGTCCGAGTCTCTTCGACTCCTTCATCAAGACGATCCCGATCGTCGCGGTGACGAGCACGTAGAGACCGGAGAACGCAACCAGGTCGGTCCGGTCCGAGGCTGCGATTGCGGGGTTCCCGGCGGCGAGCTGCGCGAGGATGATCGTGAACTCGCCGTGCGCGAGCAGCGCGACGCCGGCGTTCAATCCCTGCCGCCTGCTGAACCGCCCGACGCGGCCCGCGAGCATGCCGGTCACGATCTTCCCGACGAGCGTGACCGCGAGCGCGAAGGCGACGATCCAGCCCACGTCCCCGATCGCGGACACGTCGATCGAGAGGCCGAAGACGAAGAAGAAGAGCGCGGCGAAGATGTCGCGGAAGCTGAAGAAGCGCTCTTCGATCTGCTCCCGGACGGAGGTCTCGGAGAGCACGATCCCGGCCATCAGCGCGCCGATCGCCTCGGATAGGCCGAGCTCGTCGGCGACCGCCGCGACCCCGATCACGAAGCCGAAGACGGCGAGAAGGAAGAACTCGAGCGGCAGTCGGTCGAGAAAGCGGTCGATGTGACGCGGGAGCCAGCGCGACGCGGCCAGGCCGAGCGTCACGAACGCGAGCACCTTCGCGACGAGGACGAGCGTGTGCGAGGCCCCCCCGCCACCGGCCGCCGCGAACCCGAGCATGAACGCGACGACCAGATCCTCGAAGACGAGGATCGCGAGCACGAGGTCCGTCTCCTCGTCGCCGAGGCGGCGAAAGTCGATCAGCCCCTTGACCGCCATCGCGCTCGACGAGACGTAGATGCAGCCGGCCAGGATGACCGCTGCGGTACTGATCCCGAACGCCGCGACGCCCACGACGAGACCGAGCCCCGCGTTCACGAGGAGATCGATCGCGCCGCCGAGCCCGATGTGGCGCCCCGTCCTCGTCAGCCTCGAGAAGCTGAACTCGAGGCCGAGGAAGAAGAGGAGGAAGACGATCCCCAGCTCTGCGACGAAGTGGGTCACCTCGGACGGATGGACGAGCGCGAGCTGGGTCGGCTCGTTCGGGCCGAGGATGAGCCCGGCGAGGAGGTAGGCCGGGATCGCCGAGAGGCCGAGCCTGCTCGCGACGAGGCCCAGCGCACCGAGCAGGACGACGGTCACGGCCAGCTCGGTCAGCGTCACGACCCACATTCTTCCCGCGCGGCCGACCGCGCGTCCGCGTCAGCGGGAGCCGGCTAGGGCTGCGCCTATCTGGAACCGCCGCAGGATCCACTCGGCGTCGCGCCGTTCGAGGCGGTAGTCGCGCCCGTCGACGAGCGAGTACGTACCCGAGATCGGGTCCATCGGCAGGCGTGACTCGACGGGGAACCAGCGGTTGTGGCGGTCGATCAGGTCGTTCACCTGCTCGAACCGCCATGACTGCGCGATCGCGCCCCAGCGAGCGGAGAAGTCGCCTCCGTCCTCGGCGCACTCCGCGGCGAGCGCGTGCCAGGCAGCGCGGAGAGCGTCATCGTGACGCGCGGTCTCGTCCTCGATCGCTCGGAGCCGGAGCATGTACGCGAGCGGCCCGCCGGCAGTCGCGAGGTACGAGTCGGAGTCGGGTAGGAAGTTGCGGAGACGGAGCGGGAGCGGCCGGCCGCGGTGCGCGAGCGAGCGAAGATCTTCGTCGAGATTCTCCCGCTCACGACGCTGCCTCGGCGTCTCCGGCAGGACAACCCCCTGGCGCAGGTACGCGTCGCGCTCGGATCGGGTCACGATTCCATTAGAGCGCGCACCACATCGCTCGGAGCGGGACTACGAGCCGATGAGCCGCGCGAGCCAGGACCGCTTGTGCTCGACGTCGGCGGAACCGACCGGCGCGGCCTCCGCTTCGTCCTCGGGCTCGAACGGGGCGAGCGGGAGGAGATCGCGCTCGGATTCGGGCGACGTCTCGGCCTCGCGCATCAGCTCCTGGCTGCCGCGCCGGCCGGCGAGACGCTCGAAGTCGCCGCGAATGGCGGCGCGCATGTCGTCGAGATGGCTCTCTTCCCTCATCCGCGGCTCGTTCCCGGCCGCCCGCGAGACTCCTGCGTCAGCGCGGCGACGCGAACGTGGCGACCCAGACGACCGAGTCGCCTCCGGGGTCGAAGCCCGAGGCGCGGACGAACGTCGCTCCGAAGTCCCTGAACACGGGGCGCAGGATGTTCGCGCGGTGGGACGGGGAAGCGAGCCAGGCGGCGACGACCTGGCGCGGCGTCACCTGGCCCCACGGGCCGAAGAAGAGGTTCTCGCCGTAGCTCGAGAAACGGTATCCCGCGGCTTTGACGGCCGCGGTCGGACCTGCGTCGCACGGCGTGTGACTGAACGCGGCGCACGCGACGACCTGACTCCCTTTCAGGAGCGCTGCGCGCTGGAGGGACGCGGGCTGCCCGAGCGACAGCCTCCGATCGTGCCGCCGTGCCCAGTTCACCAGGCATCCGACGGCGCGGCCTTGGACCGCCGGGGAGGCGGCGGCATCGTCCGCGCCCGGACAGACCGACGCCGGGGCGAGGAAGGAACTCGCCGCTCCGGGTCTGCCTTGCGCAACGCCCACGGACAGGAGGACCGCGAGCAACGCGACCGCGAACGTCGCGAAGAGTCGACCGCCGGCTGCCGCACGCACCGAGCCCACGCGCTCACGGTAGGAATCCACCGCAGCTGTTCCCTGCCCCTCCCGGGGGAGACGGTACCCCTGAGACGAGTGAACGAAGCGACCGACTCTCACTCGGCGGGCTCCAGCGACTCCCCCGGATGATGCATCCGCCAGGTCGCGGCGCAGAGCAGGCCGAGGACGAGCGTCGGCAGCACTGTCAGCGCACGGTAGAGCAGCGTCGCGGTCACCGCGTCGGCATTCGATGCGCCGAATGCCACGAGTGCGCCGCTCAGCCCCAGCTCGACCACCCCCAGACCTGCCGGCGTGATCGGGAGCGCGCCGAGGATCCTCACGAGCGACCAGGCTGCGAACGCCTCGACGATCGTCACCTGGTCGGTCCCGATCCCAACCGCATGCAGACAGGCGAGCAGGACGAGGAAGACGCTGAGGTGGCCGACGAGCGTGGACACCGTGATCACGTGCCAGCGTCTCCCGAGGAGGTCGAGCGCGCGACGGCGGAACGTGGCGAGGTTCTCGCCGTCCCAGGTCACCGGCTGACGCCGCAGGAGCCGCTGTCCGCGATCGGCGAGACGAGCTGCGAGATCGCCGATCTGACGAGCGCGATACGCGCTCGAGAGCGCGAGTGCGAACGCGCCGATGCTGATCGCCAGCACGATCACGGCAATCACGGCAGCCGTCTGCAGCGCCGGATGCTTCTCGTTCACGCTCGTCAAGAGTGCGAGACCGACGATGGGAAAGGTGAGGTTTGCGAACTGGTTCCAGATGCCGGTGACCGCGACCGCCAGACCGACGGGCGCGGCCGCGAACCCCCACGCTCGCAGCATCGAGTACGACCCCGCCATTCCCACCGCCGCACCCGCCGGGGAGACGATCGAGAGAGCCGTCGAGGCTTGGCTCATCACGAACGCCGGTCGGAAGCCGAGGCCCGGGAGCGAGGCCATCCAGGGGGGAGCGAAGGTGACGACGTTGAGCACCGTCGCTCCCGCGAGGAGCAGCGCATCCTCGGCTGTTATTCGCCCGAGGACCTCCCAAACCTGACGGTAGTCCGCGATCCGCGGCAGGAAGAAGACGAAGACCGCGGCGATGACGACGACTGCGAACCCGCCGCCGAGCAAGCGTCGCTTCGTCCGCTTCCCCACACGGGGCGAGGCGCCCGTGTCGTCCGGCATCCACTGGAACCTACCGGGCTGATACGGACGGACCACCCCCGATCGGGCGTCGCCGAGGCTGCCCGCTGCGGTGACGGTCCAAGCCACGAGCACCGAACCTGGAAGGAGCGACCATGGACAGACGCACTCGCCTCTCGATCAGCCCGGCAACCGTCATCGCGCTCATCGCCCTCTTCTTCGCGCTCGGCGGCTCCGCGTTCGCAGTCGGCCAGCGGGTGGGCGGAGCGGCTGTGGCTCAGCAGCGCTGCGCGAACGGAGCCGTCCGGGGCATCGCCTGGGTCACGGGCGATTCGAGCGCCGGAGCGGCGAACATCTCCGATCAGTTCACGAGCAGCGGGAAGCTCTTCGGCCGCACCTTCAACTGCACCGGCCGCGGAGTCCAGGTACGCCGCGTCGCACAGGGCACGTTCGAAGTGCGCTTCGTCGCCAATGCCGCCCGGAGCGCCGTCGCGAGCGCCACGGGCGACAGCTATGCGAACGTCGACCCGCTCAGCGCCGGCACGTTCAGGGTGACAGTGCATCCCGCT
This sequence comes from uncultured Actinomycetes bacterium, assembly GCA_963848725.1. Taxonomy (GTDB): domain Bacteria; phylum Actinomycetota; class Thermoleophilia; order Gaiellales; family Gaiellaceae; genus GMQP-bins7. Next base: position 30,851 of record CAWKEV010000059.1, read on the forward strand.
GGACGTGACGACAAATCGGACTCGGGGTTCACACTCGTCGCCTTCTAGGTCGTGTCCTCACCGGCAGTGCGCTCGCCCCACCGCCCCCGCGCTCGCTAGGGAAGGCGGGGCGATGTCACGGCCGACGCGACCGCTGCGGCAAGCAGGAGGAGCGCCGCGGCACCGACGAAGAGGAACGTGACCTCGCTCTTCCCCGGCTTGCGACCGAGCCGCGAGCCGAGTCCGGAGTACGCGGCCTGCAGCGACGTGGCGGACCGCGCCTCGGAGAACTTGCCCCCGGTCGTCTCGGCGATCGCCCTGAGCGTCGCCGGGTCGGGCGGGACGATGATGCGCCGCCCACCTCCGCTCCCGAAGTTGAAGAAGCCGGGCGGTGCCGGGACGGTTCCGGTCGGAGTCCCGAGCGCGATCGTGTAGACGGGGAAGCCGGCGTCTTTCGCGAGTCGCGCTCCTTCGAGCGGCTGCAGCTCCCCCCTCGTCTGCGAGCCGTCCGAGAGGAACAGGATCGAGACGAGGCTCTGGGACTTCGTCGGAGTCGAATCCGCCGTCAGCTGCCGCACGTCCTGCGGGGACGCGGGCGCAGCCGTCTGACCCTGCGCAGGCGGCTCCGAGAGAGCCTGCTTTCCGAGCTCGACCGCCGCTCGGAGCGCGTCCCCGATGGCGGTTCCGCCGAAGACCGGGTAGCGGTCGATGTTGTCGACCGACTCCCGCACGAGGTCGTGATCGCGGGTCGGCGGCGTCGCGACCTGGGCCTCGCCCGCGAACACGATCAGCCCGATCCGTAGCCTCGAGGGCGCGCGGGCGATGAACGTCCGCACTGCATCCTGCGCGGCGCCGAGCCGTGTCGGCTTGACGTCCGTCGACTGCATCGAGCGAGACGTGTCGATCACGAGGATGACGGTTGCGCGCTCGTCCGTCATCGTTCGGTCGACTTGAGGCCGCGCGAGCGCGACGAGCAACGACGTCAGCGCGAGCCCGAAGAGCGCGGGCGCCACGAACCGCGTCCACGACCTGCCACCGGCGACGCCCGCGAGGACGTCGAGGTTCGTGTACCGGACCGTGTAGCGCGCACGCCGTCGGTCGGCGACGAGCCAGAGCCCCACCGCGAGAGCGAGGACGAGGAGCGAGAGGAGGAGCCATGGGCGCTCGAAGCTCATGCGGTCACGCCGTCCTCGAGCACAGGGCGTGGACCTGGACGACCGCGCGGACGCCCCCGAGCTCTGCGTCCGCCTTCACCGACACGACCACGCGTTGCCCGCGTATCGCGAGAGTGCCGTTCACGGCGTGCACGAGGCTCTCCGACGGCGGCCGCTTCGTGAAGAACCCGAACGCGTGCGAGGCGGCGACGAGCCGCTCTCCCTTCGCGCAGGTCTGCACGACCGTCTGGCTCCCCGGTCGCACGCGCACCTCGTGCACGCGCCGAGTCGTGGGCTGCCCCGGCTTGAAGACGGTGCTCGTCGTCGGCACGCGGACGCCGCCGCCATTGGCGGGCATGCAGCCGACGTGGGGCCGGAACGTCGGGCCGCGCGGCGCGGTGCCGACGTAGCGCCCGACGAAGATGACGGCCCGGTCGGTCGAGATCCCCGGGTTCACCGGGGCTCCGAGCCGCCCGAGGAACGCGAGGTCGATCGCACGCTGGCTGAGCTCGGCATCGAGGCCGCCGGCGACGTACCCCTTCGGGCACGTGACCTGGTATTCGACGGTCGGGCGCGGAACGGTGGAGGCGGTTGGGACGACGACCCACGGGCCTGCGATCGGGACGCAGACCTGGAGCCCGTTGCACTCGGTCGTCGCTCCCGCCGGGGATACGGCGACGACGAGTCCGAGCACGAGGCTCGTCAGGAGTGCGACGGCGGCGCGCCTCACGGGACTCTCCGGAAGAGGAACGCCGACAGAGCACCGCCGACGAGCAGGAGCAGCGCGGCGCCGGCGGCGAACCAGTCGGTGATCTCGCGGGATTCGGTGCGCGTGCCAAGGCGCGTGCCGAGATCCTGGTAGACCTGGCGCAGGCGATCGGTGCTCGGCGCTTGGAAGAACTCGCCCCCGGACGTCTTCGCGATCTGCTCGAGCGTCCCCGGGCTCGCGGGGACCTTGATGATCTGGTCGAAACCGCCCGTCAGCGTGTGGTGGACGACGCCGTCCTGCGTGCCCACGAGCACCGAGTAGACGGGGACGTGCTGCGCACGCGCGCGCGCCGCCGCGGATTCCGGCGAGACACGCCCTCCCTCCCGCGCGCCGTCCGAAATGAGCACGACCGCCTTCGGCGGGCTCGTTCCATCCTGCTCGCGAATCTTCTGCCCGAGCTGCACGGAGAGCGCGACGCCGTCGCCGATCGCCGTCCCCTCGCCCGGCCGGAGCGTCTCGAGCGACGCGTCGACGAGCGAACGGTCGGCCGTCGGGGGAAGCCCGACCACGGCCCGCGTCGCGAACGAGACGACGCCGATCCGGAACTTCTGCGGTACCTCGGCGACGAACGCCTTCGCCGCCGCCCGCGCGGCGTCGAGCCGCGTCGGCGAGACGTCGGTGGCGCCCATCGAGCGCGACGTGTCCATCGCCAGGATCACGGTCGCCTCCTCGCGCTTCACCCGTACGTTCGCGTGCGGGCGCGCGACACCCACGATCATCGCAGCGAGGGCGACGAGGAGGATCGCGAGCGGGAGGTGCCGTAGCCGGCCCGGCTCGCGATCGACCACATTCGGCAGGAGATCGGGATTCCCGAAGTCGACCGCGGAGTCCCGGCGCCAGCCGTCGTACCCGATGTAGAGGAGGACGACGACGGGCACCAGGAACAGCCCGACGAGCACGATCGGCCAGGTGAACGTCACGACACGCTCCGGCGGAGGTAGACGACGAGCGTCCGCAGCCAGTCACCGCTCGTCGAGAGCACGACGTGGCGTGCGCCGACGTTGCGGAACACGCGCTCTATGCCTCTTCGCTCCTCGGCGGCGGCCGCGGCGAAGCGCTCGCGGAGCTTCCGGCTCCTCGTGTCCACGCGCAGCTGGCGCCCGGTCTCCGGATCGACGAGCCAGAGGACACCGGCGTTCGGAAGCGCTTCCTCGGCAGGGTCGCGGACCTCGACGGCGACGACGTCGTGGCGGGCAGCGAGCTCGAGCAGCGGGCGCTGCCAGTCGCGCGGCCCGCGGAAGTCCGAGACGAGCACCACGAACGAGCGCTCTCGCGCGAGCGCCCCAGCGCGGACGATCGCATCTCCGAACCCGCCCGGCGCGTCACCCCCCGGACCGTCGTCGTCGTGCCCCGCCCGGATCGCCGAGAGCAGGCCGATCAGCCCCATGCGGCCGGGCTTGGGCGGGAGCGCCCGAGGGTGGGCGTCCCCGAAGGTGACGACTCCGAGTCGATTTCCGCGCCGCGTCCCGAGGTGGCCGACCGCGATCGCGACGCCTTCGGCGACGTCGGCCTTGCGCCGGTCGGCGGTGCCGAACTGCATCGAAACCGACGTGTCGAGCACGAGCCAGGTGACGAGCACGCGCTCGGCGAGGTCGACGCGCACGTGTGGCTCGCTCGTTCGAGCGCTGACGTTCCAGTCGATGCGGCGGACGTCGTCACCCGGGACGTACGGACGGACGAGGGCCAGCTCGGAGCCCTGGCCGAGGAGCGTCGAGCGGTAGTCCCCAGCGAGCAGTCCCTCGACGCGCCGGCCAATCGTGACGTCGAGAGCGTGCAGCAGCGCGTTCGGCATCGGCCCCGGACCGGGACGAGCCGGGGTCGGAGGTGCCTGGAGCGCGCTGCTGTGCGTCGTCACGCCGCGCTCACCCTCGCGAGGTCGAGATGTGGAGCGGCCACGGCGGCGAGGACCTGGTCGAGGATCGCGTCTGGAGTCACCTCCTCGGCGAGCGCCTGGTACGTGAGCACGAGGCGGTGGCGAAGGGCGTCGCGCGCCAGCGCCTGGAGGTCCTCGACGAGGACGTACTCGCGCCCGCGGACGAGCGCGAGCGCCCTCGAGGCCTGGATGAGGCTGATCGGGCCGCGCGGGCTTGCCCCGAACGAGATGTACGGCTGGAGGTCGGCGAGGCCGTAGGTCGCCGGCTCGCGGGTGGCGCCGGCGACGTCCACCGCGTAGCTCACGAGGGACGGGTCGACGTAGATGCCCATGACCGCTTGCTGCAGACCGCGGAGGTCGTCCAGCGACAACGCCTGCTCGAGCTCGGGCGGTTCGACGAGCTGGCGCTGCACCACGGTCAGCTCCTCGTCGTGCCGCGGGTAGCCGATGAGCACCTTGAGCATGAAGCGGTCGATCTGCGCTTCCGGGAGCGGGTAGGTCCCCTCGGACTCGATCGGGTTCTGCGTCGCCATGACGAGGAACGGGCTCGGCACGGGATGCGTCTCGTGCCCGATCGTCACCTGGTGCTCCTGCATCACCTCGAGGAGCGCCGACTGCACCTTCGCAGGCGCACGGTTGATCTCGTCCGCGAGGAGGAAGTTGCAGAACACCGGCCCGAGCTCGGTATCGAAGCTCCCGTCTCCGGCACGGTAGATCCGTGTCCCGACGAGATCCGAGGGGACGAGGTCCGGCGTGAACTGGATGCGGGCGAACGAGCCGCCGAGCACACCCGCCGTGGTCTTGATGGTCAGCGTCTTCGCGAGCCCCGGGACGCCTTCGATCAGGAGATGCCCCTGGGAAAGCAGGCACACGAGCACACGCTCGAGCATCGCGTCCTGGCCGGCGATGACTCGCCGGATCTCGAACAGCGCCTGCTCGAGCTTCTCTGTCGCCTCCTCCGGGGTCGGAACGGGGAGGTCGTTCGTCGGGTCTGTCACCTCGGCCCCCTAGTCGTCGGTCGAGAGGTATACGAAAGCACGCGCGGATGAGTTTTCGCTAAGTCCGCAAGCCCGCAGCGACCGCCACGCGCGTCCGCGGGGCACCCACCGCTCCCTCGATGGTCGCACAGCTCGGCCCGACGGCGTCTCCCCGGGGCTCAACAGGCTACGAGCGGGCGAGCGTACGGTCTAGCCAGGCAATCGCCGCGGGGACGTGTTGCGGGTCGATGTGGTGCGCCGCATCCGACTCGTGGTACTCGACCTCGAGGCCGCCCTCGTCGAGCAGCTCCCGCGCACGACGCGCGAACGCGACGTCCATGACGGGATCACGCCGGCCGTGGGCGACGAACGCGCGGAGCCCGGCCCGTCCCGATACGTCGGGATCCCAGCCGGCAACCACCGGCACGAAGCCCGAGAAGACGAGGAGACCCGCAGGCGCCGGCCGATCGGGCCCGAGCCCCACCGCGTAGCTCATGACCGAGCCCATCGAGAACCCGCCGAGGACCGTCCGCTCCGGGGTGAGGCCGGTCCGTTCCCAGACCTCGTCGTGGAACCTCGCGAGCTCTCGATACGCGGTGCGGAAGGTCTCGGGATCCGGGTAGCCGACGCGTGGGACGACGTACCAGTGGTAGCCGAGCCAGCCGGGCAGCTCGAGCGGAGCGCGCGGCGTGACGACGTGCAGCCGCCGGCGCGGATCGAGGACGTCGCCGAGCCCCAAGAGGTCGAGCTCGTCGGCGCCGCGGCCGTGGTGGAGGACCAGGATGCCCTCCGGATCACCGTCCGCCGGCCGCTCACGAAAGGTCAGAGCCATCCACCGATTCTGCCCATGCGTCGAGCGCCGGCCGGTGGTTGGCACGGCACGTGCCTGGTCAGGAGCCGAACCAGCGGGCGCGGCGAACCGCTCCGAAGCGATCCTTCTCGGCGACGAGCGCGCTCGAGGGCTCCTGGAACGTCCCGGTTGGACGCGGCCCGGAGAGGAAGTCGACGTCGACCCTGCCCACTCTCCCGGCGCCGAACTCGACGTAGCACGAGCCACGCCCGTCGTACCCCTCGGGGCCGGCGCCTCCTCGCACGTGGGCGACGAGAGACGCGGCGACGATGCGAGCAGCGCCCTCGGAGAACACGCCGGCCTTCGGAACGCCGACGGTGGCCACGTCTCCGATCGCGTAGACGTTCGCGAAGCGCGTCGCGAGCGTGCGCGAGTCGACTGGCACGTACCCGTCCTCCGCCATCCCGCTCTCGAGGACGACCCGCGGTGCCCGGTGCCTCGGAACGCCGAGGAAGAGGTCGTAGGGAACCTCGGTGTCGTCGTCGAGCGCGGCCACTCCGCGACCCGCGTCGAGCGAGCTCACCGTGCGATGCGCGACGAACACGATGCCCCGCTCCGCGAACGCCTCGAACAGCGCCGACGAGGTGTCGGGCGACGGCGGGACAGGCGTTCCGAAGGGCATGACGAGGGTGATCTCGCACGCGTCGCGCACCCCGCGCTGCAGGAGATAGTCGTGGGCCAGCAAGGCCGCTTCGCTCGGCGCGGGCGGGCACTTGAAGGGAGCTCCGCAGACGCCGACGACGACTCTGCCGCTCGTGAAGGACGGGAGAGCGCCGCGGAGACGCTCGGCACCTGGGACGGAGTAGAACTCGTCGGCGTCGGCGAGCCCGGGGGTCGCGTCGATGTCGTAATCCGCGCCGAGCGCGACGACGAGGACGTCCGCCCGGTGAACGCCCGCGTCCGTCGTCACCGTCCGCGTCTCCGGATCGATCGCCGCGATCGTCTCGTGCAGGAATCGGACTCCGGGCTTCGAGAAGCCCGCGTAGGGCAGTCGCACCGAGCCGGGCTCCGCGCGTCCGAACATCACATCGAGCTTCGAGTAGCCGAACACGAACGCGTCCGCCGCGTCGATCAACGTGACACCGGCATCGTCGCCGAGCTCGTCCGAGAGGATCGTGGCCAGCTCGAGACCGCCGAACCCGGCGCCGAGGATCAGGATCCGCTCGTCCACGGAGCGAGCCTATCCTCGCTGCGGTCGTTGCCTGCTCGGTCGCCGATCAGACGTGTCGGTCGTGCGGATGCCGTTCGCCGGCCGTGAGCGGAACGGCGAGCCGGTTGGCGGGCGGCGCGAGCGGGCACGCCCAGCGCGGGTCGTACGAGCAGGACGGGTTGTAGGCGAAGTTGAAGTCGAGGATCGTGGTCCGCTCGGCGGCGTCGAAGCCGAGGTCGGCGCCCTTCACGGTGTCGACCAGATAGCGGCCTCCGCCGTACGTCGTATCCCCCGTGGTCTCGTCCTGGAACGCGAGGAAGAGGCCGCCGCCGTACCCCTCGTTCCACGTGAGCTCGAGCTCCTGCTCGTCGCCCCCGAGCTCGAAGCGGACGACGCCGACGCACGTGAACGCGAACGTCCCGCCGGTGCTGACGGCGATCTCGCGGCGACACGGCTCGAGGGCCTCGACGACGCCGATCACTCGCCACGCCGGGTCGTATCGGTAGAAACTGCAACCGGCGAAGCCCTCACGATCGCTGGGCGGGATGGGCGACTGCGGATGGCTGGCGTACATCCGGTCACGGGTCTCGCGCCACAGCTCCCACGCCGCCCCCGGCTCCGCTGCGGCACGGATGTCGGCGTAGAGATCGAAGATCGCGTGCTTCCACTCGAGCAGGTCGATCGCGTCGGCGACGGTGAGGCCGTGCTCTCGCGTCGTCTCGGGATTCAGGTTCGTCATCGCCATCGGGCCGGGTCGCCGGCCAGTACGACGCACCGCCCCGGCTGGTTTGCGCGCTGCTCACGCGTTCTCGATCGCCGTGACGACGACCTTCGCGCGCGCGTGCCCCTCGCCCAGGTACGCGAGCGCGGCGGGGACCTCCGCAAGGCCTTCATCGTCCGGTCGATCGCCGAGGCCAGCTTGCCGGCCTCGAGGAGCTCCCGCAGGAACGTCAGGTCCTCCTTGTTCGTCTTCGCGATGAACATCTTCACGTCGCGGCTCCCGAACATCGCCGCGACCCGCGTCGCGACGAGGCTCCCGACCGGGATCCCGACGAAGCGATTCCGCTTCGGGCCACCGATCTGGACGACGGTCGCCTCGGAGGTGAGCACGCGCTTGCAGTCGGACCACGGATCGGCCTCCCGCGATGTCGAGCATCAGGTCGTAGCGGCGATCGCCGCGGGTGAAGTCCTCGTGCGTGTAGTCGACGACGTGGTCGGCGCCGAGCGAGCGGACGAGGTCCACGTTCGTCGTGCTGCAGACCCCCGTCACGTCGGCTCCGAAAGTCTTGGCGAGCTGCACGGCGTACGTGCCCACGCCTCCGGACGCGCCGTTCACAACCACGCTCTGACCGGCCTGGAGCCCCCCTTTGTCGCGAACGCCCTGGAGCGCGGTGAGCGCCGCAACGGGCACCGCCGCCGCATCCTCGAAGGTCGCGTTCTCGGGCTTCTTCACGATCGCGCGGTCCTCGCGCGCGTGGACGTACTCGGCGAACGCGCCGTTGCGGGCGCCGAACACCTCGTCGCCGGGGTGGAACTGCGTGACCGCCCCGCCGACCCGCTCGACCGTACCGGCGTAGTCGACGCCGAGCTGCTCGACCTTCGGCCTCCACACGCCGCCCTGCATCCGCACACGCAGGTACGGCCACCCAAGCAGCAAGTGCCAGTCGACC
>CAWKEV010000060.1:0-25826 GCA_963848725.1 uncultured Actinomycetes bacterium
TAACCATTGGCTTGTACACGCCGCCGCAGTACCGCCGCAACGGCTATGCGGGCAGCGCCGTGGCCGCGGTCAGCCGGCGGGTGTTGGCGCACGGGGCCAGCCGCTGCATGCTGTTCACCGACCTCTCCAACCCGACCTCGAACAAGATCTACGCCGAGGTCGGCTACCGCCGGATCGCCGACTGGGAGGAGTATGCCTTCGAGATCAGTGCAACGTGAGCACGGCCTTGCCGACGACGTCACCGGCCTCGAGCGCGCGGTGCGCGTCTCCGGCGCGGTCGATCGGGAACGTCGCGCCCACCTCGACGCGCAGCTCGCCGGCGTCGAAGTGGCGCCCGGCCCGCACCCTTGTGCTCGTCCTCGGCGGCGCGCTTGTGGTCGACGAGTGTGGCGGTGGCCTTCGGGGCGTGCTCTCCCGGCGACTGGTCTGCGAGTTCGCGGTCCCGGACCGTCACATGGTTAGCGGACGAACGTGCTAACCCGCGGGTTCAATGGGTTGGTCGAGCTTGTGCCGCTATATCCGGCACTGGATCGACCAATCCCGGCGTCCTGAGTCCTTCGTTCCGTCGAGGGTCGTGCCGTCTCGCTCAGTCGCCGACAGCGATGTCAACGCGGTTGGCGTAGAACGCGACGTGACCGCCGATCTCCGCGACCGCCTCGTACGGCTGCTCGTAGGTCCAGATCACGTTCTCGAGCTCGCCCTCGGGCGTGGTCACGGTGAAGTAGGCCGCATCGCCCTTGTAGGGGCAATAGGTCTCGTGGTCCGAGGGGCGCAGCGCGGAACGGTCGACGTCGTCGATCGGCAGGTACTGGATCGGCGGGTAGCTGGCCTCGCGCAGCGTCAGCGCGTTGTCGGTCCGGGCTATGACCTGGTCGCCGGCCGTGACGGTCACCCGCTTGGCGGTGGGCTCGATCGTGATCGGATGATCCGGACCCGGGTCAGCTGCTCCTTGGTCATCGACATGGTGATCTCCTTGGCAGTTTCGGTCCTTGCTTGGAGTCTAGGAACGTCGCGCCGACTCGCCCGGGGTCACGAGGCCGGCCTAGTAGGCGAGCACCACCGCCTGCACGCGATCCCGGAGGTCGAGCTTGGCCGAAGGTAAATCTGCCGAACGCCACCGAGCACGCCGACAAATGCCACATGTGTACCCGTCTGGTGAGAGGGCTACACTCTGACCGTTACCCTGGTAGAACTCCACGCCCGCAGGTAGGTTCAGCTCGAGCCGCATCACGGACCGACTCGGTGACGTCTGTTGAGGCGACCAGACCCGCAGGACCAGTGTGGCGACCGGAGCCGAAGAGGTCGCCGACGATCTTCATCCCGTCCATGAGCGGCCCCTCGATCACGTCGAGCGGCCGCGCGGCCGAGATCCGCGCCTCCTCCGTGTCCTCCTCGATGAAGTCGACCACGCCGTGCACGAGGGCGTGCGCGAGCCGCTCGTCGACCGGTGCCTCGCGCCACGCGAGGTCGCGCTCGCGCTCCGTGGCTCCGCCCGTGACCCTCCTCGCGAGCTCGACGAGCCGCTCGGTCGCGTCGGGCCGCCGGTCGAAGAGCACGTCCTCTACGTGCTCGAGGAGCTCCGGCTCGATGTCCTCGTACACCGCGAGTTGGCCGGCGTTCACGATCCCCATGTCGAGGCCGGCCCGGATCGCGTGGTAGAGGAAGGCCGCGTGCATCGCCTCGCGGACGGCGTCGTTGCCCCGGAACGCGAAGGAGAGGTTCGAGATCCCGCCCGAGACGAGTGCGCCCGGGCAGCGCTCCTCGAGGAGCGGGATCGCCTCGATGAACGCCTTCGCGAAGCCCGCATGCTCCTCGATCCCGGTCGCGACCGCGAGGACGTTCGGGTCGAGGATGACGTCCTCGGGCACGAAGCCGGCTTCGCCCGACGAGAAGGTCGTACGCGCGCCCGAGGATCTCGACCTTGCGCTCGACGGACTCCGCCTGGCCTCTCTCGTCGAACGCCATCACGACGGCGGCAGCGCCGTAGCGCCGGATCGTCCGTGCCTGCTCGAGGAAGACCGCCTCTCCCTCCTTGAGCGAGATCGAGTTGACGACACCCTTCCCCTGGAGGCACCGCAGGCCCGCCTCGAGGGCCGAGAACCGCGAGCTGTCGATCATGATCGGGAGCCGCGCCGCCTCGGGCTCGGTGGCGACGAGGTTCAGGAACGTCGTCATCGCCTGCTCGGCGTCGAGCAGGTCGGCGTCCATGTTGACGTCGAGCAGGTTCGCACCCCCGCGCACCTGCTCGAGGGCGACCTCGAGCGCGCCCTGGTAGTCGTCGGCCTCGATCAGACGGCGGAAGCGCGCCGAGCCGGTCACGTTCGTCCGCTCGCCGACGATCACGAAGCCGGTATCGGGGCGCAGCACGAACGGCTCGAGGCCGGAGAACCGTGACGCACGCGCTGTCTCGGGTACCCGCCGCGGCGGCAGTCCCTGGACCGCACGCGCGATCTCGCGCGTGTGCTCGGGCGTCGTTCCGCAGCAGCCGCCGACGACGTTCACGAGGCCGTCCTCGGCAAAGGCGCGGAGAAAGCGGCTCGTGTCGCCCGGCTGCTCGTCGTGGAGCCCGAGCGCGTTCGGGAGCCCGGCGTTCGGATGGCACGAGACCCACGTCGACGCGACGTTGGAGAGGCCCTCGATGAACGGCCGCATCTCGGTCGCGCCGAGCGAGCAGTTGACCCCGACGACGAGCGGCCGGGCGTGCTCCACCGAGATCCAGAACGCTTCCACCGTCTGGCCGGAGAGGTTCCTCCCGCTGCGGTCGATCGCGGTGAAGGAGATCCAGAGTGGGAGCTCCGGCGCGACGTCCTGCGCGGCGACGAGCGCGGCCTTGGCGTTCAGGGTGTCGAAGACCGTCTCGATCATGAGCAGGTCGACTCCCCCCTCGCGCAAGAGCCGCGATCTGCTCCGCGTAGGCATCGCGCACAGCCTCGAACGTCGCCGCGCGGTATGCGGGCTCGTCGACGCGCGGCGAAAGGGAGAGCGAGACGTTCAGCGGCCCGACCGAGCCCGCGACGAAGCGCGGCCTCTCGGGTGTCCGCGCGCTCCACTCGTCGGCGACGCGCCGGGCGAGGCGAGCGCCCTCGAGGCTCATCTCGGCTGCCGCATCCTCGAGCCCGTAGTCGGCCTGACCGATGCGTGTGGCCGTGAACGTGTTCGTCGTGGCGATGTCCGCGTTCGCGGCGAAGTACTCGTGGTGGATACCGGCGACGATCTCCGGGTGCGTGAGGTTCAGGAGGTCTGGGTCCCCGCGCAGGTCGCGCGCGTGGTCTCGGAAGCGCTCACCGCGGTACTCCGCCTCGGTGAGCTCCTTGCGATGGATGAGCACGCCCCAGGCGCCGTCGAGCACGAGGATGCGCTCGGAGAGGAGCTCTCGGAGCCGCTCCGCGGGATTCACGAGTCGACCTCTGCCAGCGCGGCCCGCGGCCGAAGCCGGGCTTCGCCCGGCGAGAGGCATCGCTCGCGGTCGTCCCCTGAGCATGCGTGAAGGAGGGGGCCCGCGGGGGAACCACGGGTTCCCCCACGATTCGGCACGCCCCAGGCGCCGTCGAGCACGAGGATGCGCTCGGAGAGGAGCTCCCCAAGCAGGTCGGCCTTGGTCACGCGTTCACCCCGGGCGCCCTCGAGCACGAGGATGCGCTCGGCGAGTACTTCCTCGAGATGGGTTCGAATGTCGGCCACGGTCCCTGCTCCCGCCTGAGGGCGCGGAAGCCTCCGTGGCCACCGGCTCTTTAGGCGTTGTTTTTACCTGGTCGCCAAGCTGCCTTTCAAAGCTCTCCAGGTCGAACGTGCCCACCTTAGCTCACCGCCGGGCACACGCGACCCGCGCAAACGCCGGCATTGACAGCTCGCCCCCGGTGTTGCGATCGTCGGGGCATCGCCGGGGCCCTAGAGAAGGCTCGGCCGGCGTTTCGGCGAAGGTCCGCACCCATGATCCCGATGCCTTCTGCCCCCCGGACCCGTCGCCTCCTCACTCTCGCGCTCGCTCTCGACCGCGGCGCTCGTGGTCGTCGCCGCGGCAGGCGGGGGCCTCGCCGACGAGACCGCGCTCGCGGAGAAGTACGCCCCCGTCGTTCGGCTCGTCGACCAGCCCGTCGAGTGCGGACCGGGAGAGCCGTACCGGCCGATGGACGTGAACGGGCTCTTCGGGAATCCGACGGTCGCGCTCCGCGGCCCGTGGAACCCCACCGACCTCGTGAAGATCGGCCCCACCGCGGACGACCTGGTCGGCCGCTACGAGTACCACCTCGACTTCCCGGGGCACGCACTCGACCCGGGCTGCGACTACGAGAAGTGGTCGCGCCGGATCACCGAGGGGACGAAGCCGACCGTCTACGCCCACGTCGCCACCGATCCCGCCTATCCCGGCCAGCTCGCTCTTCAGTACTGGCTCTTCTACGCCTTCAACGACTTCAACAACCTGCACGAAGGCGACTGGGAGATGATCCAGCTCGACTTCCGCGCGCGCGACGCCGCATCGGCGCTCGAGACGTCGCCCGCCCAGGTCGGATACAGCTCCCACGAGGGCGCCGAGCGGGCCGACTGGGGGGACGACAAGCTTGAGCTCGTCGACCGGACGCATCCGGTCGTGTACCCGTCGCAGGGCTCGCACGCGAACAAGTACACGCAGGCGCTGTACGTCGGCAGCTCGGCCGACGCGGGCGTCGGCTGCGACAACACGCAGAACGCGAACGTCATCCTGCGACCGGTCGTCCAGACGATCCCGAGCGACCCGACCGCAGCGCGCAAGGCGTTTCCCTGGATCGCCTTCGAGGGGCGTTGGGGTGAGCTCCAGCCCGCCTTCTTCAACGGGCCGACCGGGCCGAACCTGAAGACGCAGTGGACGCAGCCCATCACCTGGGCGCAGAGCTGGCGGACGCGGAGCTACGCTGTTCCGACGGGCGGCGTGCTCGGGACGAGTGCGACGGACTTCTTCTGCAGGGCGGTCGCAACGGTGTCGCGCGGGCTCGTCTCGCTCCTCCGCGAGCCCGGCTGGACGATCTTCGTCCTCGCCGCACTCGTCGCGATCCTGGTCTTCGCCGGATCCCGCACGACGTGGCATCCGGTCGCACCGCTCCGCCTCGCTCGCCGGCGAGCGTGGGGCCAGACGCTCCGCGCCGCCGGCCGGATGTACCGCACGCGGCCGCGCCTCTTCCTCGGGATCGGAGTCATCCTCATCCCGCTCGGCGCGGTGATCTCCATGGCGCAGGCCCTCGTGCTCGGCGGGTTCGGGTTGCTCGGGATCGACACCACCGGCGCGTCGGCCGGCGGCCTCGTGATCCTCGTGCTGGCGGTCGGCACCACATTCGCGCTCCTCGGCTTCGCGCTCGTCCAGGCAGCGACCACCTGCGCCCTCGTGGAGATCGACGCGGGCCGCCCGATCGGCCCTGGCAGGCCTACCGCGTGTCGTTGCGGAGAGCGGGCACGCTCGCTCGGCGGGCTCGCGGTGGCCGTCGTCGTCTCGACCGCGCTCTGGGTGACGTGGTTCCTCATCCCGGTCGCGATCTGGCTCGCCGTACGTTGGGCGCTCCTCGCGCAGGTCGTCGAGCTGGAGGATCGTACGGCGCTCGGCAGCCTCCGCCGGAGCGCGCGCCTCGTGCGGCATCGCTGGCTGTACGTCGCGTCGCTCGTTGGAGTGGGAGCGCGCTCGCCCTCGCATCCGGCCCGTTCGTCGGCGCCTTCCTGATCTCGTCACAGACGCGCCCCTGCCCCTCCTCAACCTCGTCGCCGGCGTCGTCTACGCCCTCGCGATGCCGTTCGTCGCGCTCACGACCTCGTATGTCTACTTCGACGCGCGGGCGCGTCTCGAGCTCCCGGGCGAGCTCGACGAGCCCGGCGTGCTCCCCGCGGAGATCGAGCTCTCTACCTGAGCATCAGCCCGCGGCGCGGGCGATCCGCTGGCGCTTCCACGGGCCTGGGATGAACACGATCAGCCAGTTGACGATCCAGATGATGATCGTCGCGAGGATCAGCGTGCCGGCGCCGTCGATCGTGATCCCGTCCGAGAGCCAGTTCGTCACTAGCAGCGTGGCCGCGTTCGCGAGCAGGAGGATCAGACCGAGGGACGCCGACCTGCGCTCGCGGATCATCCCGAAGACGATGACCGGGACGAGCCAGTTGATGATCGAGAAGATGATCACGGCCCAGATGAACTGCGCCGTGTTCAGGTCGAAGCCGTCGAGCAAGACCGCGCAGATGACGAACGCGACCGCAGTCGCCGCGACGCTCAGGAGGATCCTCAGGCCGAAGACACGCACGGCGTGCCGACTCTAACGCGCGAAAGCTGCGAGCATCTCCCGCCCGTTTCCGACGAAGGGTGCGCCGTGGGCGAGCAACAGGTGCTCGAAATCGAGATCGGCAAGACGGCTGTAGGAGTCGCGAAGCCCGTCCCGCGTCTCCTCGGGGTCGTCCATCAGGAAGTCGGGGACGAACACGAGCGGACCGCCGGGCTCCCAACGCACCGCGCCGTCCGCGACGGCGAGCGCCTCGCGTGCGGGGACGTGGAATGCCGTCTCGTCCGGGCAGATCGCGCCGACCTGGTGAGCGACGATTCCGCCCGGCAGCTCGTCGCCGAAGTCGAATAGCTCGACGGCCTGGTCGCCGGAGAACGCGTGCATCCCCTCGCGGACCGCGTGGACGGTGACGCCGAAGCGCTCGGCGAAGAGCGCGGAAGAACGGTAGTGGTGGCGGTTCGTCAGTAGTACGTCGGTCGGAGGCCCATGCTCTGCGAACCAGTCGAGGCCCTCGGGCGGCGCGATCGGGTCGAGCAGGACCCCTCCGAAGGCAGGTAGTACGAGTGGACTTCCTTCTCGATCCGCGGATGGATAGCCGTCCAGTGCCAGATTCCAGGTGCGACCTCCTCCATCGGGTCAGGCGTCAGCCGGTGGTCCGGCCGCTGACCTCGAGCTGGTTCTGGGCGTGCCGAATGCGCTGCTCGAGCTGCCAGCGGTCGGCCTGGGACTCGCCCGCGTCGAGACGCTCGAGCTCCGCCTGCGCTGCCTCGAGCTGCGCGCGCGCCCGGTCGTCGTCGATGTCCTTCGCCCTGACGGCATCGTCCACGAGCGCGAGCGCACGATCGAGCTCGACCTTGAAGAAACCCGGCCCGGTCGCGAACTCGTACACCTCGTTCTCCGAGAGATAGACGCGCGTGGAGCCCGCCCGGAGCGTCGCGACGAGCGGCGCGTGGCGCGCGAGCACGCCGATGTCCCCTGCAGCGCCGGGTACGACGACCATCTCCGCCTGACCGTCGAAAGCCGGCCCGTCGGGTGTGACGAGGGCGACGTCGAACTTCGGATGTGCGTCCGCCACCGGATCGCTAGGCCGCGGCGGACGCTTCGGACTGACGCGCCTTCTCGACCGCGTCCTCGATCGTCCCGACCATGTAGAAGGCCGACTCGGGGAGCTCGTCGTGCGACCCGTCGATGATCTCGCGGAAGCCGCGGATCGTGTCCTCGACCTTGACGTACTTGCCGGGAGTGCCCGTGAACTGCTCGGCGACGAAGTTCGGCTGCGAGAGGAAGCGCTCGATGCGCCGCGCGCGCGCGACGACGACCTTGTCCTCGTCCGTCAGCTCGTCCATGCCGAGGATGGCGATGATGTCCTGCAGGTCCTTGTAGCGTTGGAGGATCTGCTGGACAGCGGTCGCGGTGTCGTAGTGCTCGTCCGACACGATGCCTTTCTGCAGCGCCCGCGAGAACGAGTCGAGCGGGTCGACGGCCGGGTAGATGCCCTTCTCCACGATCGAGCGCGAGAGCGTGATGAACGCGTCGAGATGCGCGAACGTCGCCGCCGGAGCAGGGTCGGTGAGGTCGTCGGCCGGCACGTAGATGGCCTGGACCGACGTGACGGAGCCCGTCCGCGTCGAGGTGATCCGCTCCTGGAGCTGACCCATCTCGCTCGCGAGCGTCGGCTGGTAGCCGACGGCGCTCGGCATGCGCCCGAGGAGTGCGGACACCTCGGAGCCCGCCTGCACGAAGCGGAAGATGTTGTCGATGAAGAGGAGGACGTCCTGGCCCTGGTCGCGGAAGTACTCAGCCATGGTCAGGCCGGAGAGGCCGACGCGAAGGCGCGCTCCCGGCGGCTCGTTCATCTGGCCGAACACGAGCGCCACCTTGTCCATGACGCCCGACTCCTTCATCTCTCGGATGAGGTCGTTTCCCTCACGCGAACGCTCGCCGACGCCGGCGAAGACTGAGACCCCGCCGTGCTGCATGGCGACGTTGTGGATGAGCTCCTGGATGAGCACCGTCTTGCCGAGCCCCGCGCCGCCGAAAAAGCCCACCTTGCCGCCCTTGACGAACGGCGCGATCAGATCGACGACCTTGAGCCCCGTCTCGAAGATCTCGATCTGCGGCGAGAGGTCTCGGAAGAGCGGGGGGTCGCGGTGGATCGACCAGCGCTCGGCGCCCTCCGCGACCGGGCCTGCCTCGTCGATCGGGTCGCCGGTGACG
Source organism: uncultured Actinomycetes bacterium (assembly GCA_963848725.1). GTDB lineage: Bacteria > Actinomycetota > Thermoleophilia > Gaiellales > Gaiellaceae > GMQP-bins7. Next base: position 8,451 of record CAWKEV010000060.1, read on the forward strand.
TTCCAGACCCGTCCGAGCGTCGGCGCGCCGACGGGAACGGAGATCGGCGCCTCCGTATCGACGCAGACGGCGCCGCGGGCGAGGCCGTCCGTCGAGTCCATCGCGACCGCGCGCACGCGATCGTCGCCGAGGTGCTGCTGGACCTCCGCGATGAGCGGCTCGGTCGTGCCGTCGGGCCGCCGGATCTCGATGCGAAGCGCCGTGTAGATCTCGGGCAGCTGGTCCCCGAAGACGGCGTCGAGGACGACGCCCTTGATCTCGATGACGCGGCCGGTGTTCGTGCCTTGCGTTCCGTTGTCGGGCATGGGTCTCCTGATACGAAGGTGCGAGGCTGCGCGCGCGGCACACGCCTGGGCCGGGGGAGTCTAGCGAAGCGCCGGCCCTCGAACCGGCGAAGCCCCTTAACCGGACCTTCAGCGACGGGGTCGCCGATTCCCCGCAGGTGCGGGCTATCCTGACGCGCAGATGCGCTCGAGGTGGCAACTGATCGCAGGCGTCGTGGCGGCCGCAGTCCTCGCCGCCGTGGTCGTCGCGGTCGTTGGCGTCGCTCTCGGCGGGGGCTCGAGCGACGCGGCCACGACGGCCGACTACCAGGCCACCGTCGTTAACGCTCGTGACCGCGTCGACTTCGCGCTCGCGCGGATCGGCAACTCCCAGTCGGAGGCGGAGCTCATCCAGCGGATCAACGACGCTTCGGGCACCGTCGGCGGTGCGGCCAGCGAGCTGGCGCAGGCGAAGGTGGCGAAGGGCTTCGGGGACGACAACAAGAACCTCGTCCTCACCCTTCAGGCCTTCTCGACCGAGCTCACCAACACGGCGCAGACGTTCGCCGATCCCAGCTTCGGAGGTGCGCTCGCGAGCATGAACAGCCTCTCCTTCCCGCAGTGGGACAAGGTGAACCAGATCCTCGCCGACATGCACAGCCGCGGCATCGAAGTCCAGCCGCTCGCGCGTCACTGACACGTTCTCTCGCCCGACCGACAGCGTCAGCTAACCGGGACGGCGGCGGAGCGTCTAAGACGATGGTGGCTCGCGGCGTCCTCCTCGCCGGGCTGGTTCTCGCGTGTGCATGCGCGCTCGTCGTCTCGCAGGCAAGCGCCAGCACCGCGCTGCCCATTCCCGACACGCCGATCCCGGGCAAGACGAACGACGGCTTCCTCGCCAAGTGCGCCGCACTGCCGGAAGGGAACCAGGTCGACTGCTACGTCCGGCAGTTCCTGCGACTCATCGACCGCTCGGGCAACCCGGCGACCGAGCTCCCGCGGATCGACGCTCTCGTCCACGCCCAGGGCGGCTTCATCCAGGCCGCATGCCATCCGCTCATGCACATCGTCGGGCGTGACTGGGCGAAGCAGCACCACCTGACGCTCGGGGACCTCTACCGCTACGTGCCTCGCACGAACGACCCGGGGTGCTCCGCCGGTTTCGGCATGGGGATGGCGATGTACCTCGGCCCCACGCTCGTGCTCAACCCACGCTCGGTGCTGAAGACGTGCGACCGACTGCCGACGCGGTTCCGCCGCTACACCTGCGTCCACGGCTCGGGTCACGCGTTCATGCGCGGCTTCCACAGCCAGCTCTCCGATGCCGTGCGCGCATGCAGGACGCTCGGGCCGACGAACGCACCCGACTGCGCGCAAGGCGCCTACCACGACTACTGGATCTCGCTCAGCGGCGGCGACGACACGACTCGGCCGAAGGACGCGGCGACGTCACCGCGGACGATCTGCGGAGGCGTCGAGTTCGTGCGCCCCTGCTGGTACCGGTTCTTCTGGGAGCGCGAGCCGGGCACGCACGTGCGCCACGCCTCCGACATGCTCCGTCTCTGCAAGGGCGTGACGGGCTTCCAGCGCGCCGGCTGCATGGCGGGTGCCTCGCTGATGATGTCCCGCGAGCTCGAGCCGGTCGATCACGCCCGCGAGTGCGGGAGGCTGTCCGGCACCGACACGCTCAACTGCCTTCGCGGGGTCGACGTCCCGCTCCTCGTCGGCAATCGCTTCGAGGAGCTCCGTCTCATCCGCACCTGCGCCGATCTCCCGCTCACGACCCGCTGGGGCTGCATCTCCTGGTTCGGACGCACGCTGGCGGTCGTCACCGACGGCAGGTTCCGACGCGAAGGCTGCTCGGCCCTCGACACGATCCACGAGCGCGTGACCTGTGTCGCAGGCGCGGAGCGGATGAACGAGCCGCTCCGGACGTTCTCCTAGAGGCTCGGCTGCACGCGAACGGCGCTCGGCGCGCCGCGCACGCGCTACATCGCGATGACTTGACCGCCGTGCTTGTGCTGGTCGAACGCGCGACCGTCGGCGATGATCTGCTTGACCTCGCGATCGACCTGGCGCGAGGTCGGGAACCGGTCGGGGGTCGGAAGCCGACCCGAGGTCGAGGCGCCCGGCAGCGCGATCTGGAGGACGGAGCCGATCACCGCGATCGCAACCACGGCGGCGATTCCGACCTGCGCGCGAGCGAGCGAGGTGCGCCGGGTGCGCCTGATCTCGATCGGGAACCCGAGCGGCTCGAGCGGCGCGGCGCGGAGCCTGCGTGTGAACTCCGCCGCCTGGGCGTCGAACGTGCGGCAATCGGCACAGCGGTCGAGATGCAGCTCGAGCATGCCGTCGAGCCGGCGCGAGATCTGCTGTCTGCGCTCCATCGCACGCTTCGGACAGGCGGCCCTCACCCCAGCGTTTGACGTAACGGGCGCGGAGAGTTAGGTGGCATTGCCCGCCGCGGCTACCTGCCCGACGACGTCCAGTGGCTTTGCGATCTCCGCGAAGTGACAGGGGACCGTACGGTGGCCCCCCGCGCGCGGCACGAGCGCGACTCCCGGCGCAGATCTTCCGCGCCTTCCAGCAGCACGTCTCCGGAAGCGACAGCCAGAGGCGGAATGGCGGGGTTCGGACGTCACCCTCGAGCACGATCCGCTTCCGCTTCCCGCGCAGGTTCGGCGACTCGATCGGGACAGCCAGAGCAGGCCTGCGTCTACGGATGCATCGGCGCGTCGTAGACTCCCTCGGGTCCTATCTCGACGATCTTCCCAAAGTACATGGCCGCGATGGTGCTGGAGACGTGCCGGGCGACGAGAGGTCGTGCGCGATGAAGATGTACGTCAGCCCGAATTCGTCTGGAGCTGCGCGACAAGGTTCGCGACCTGCGCCTGGATCAAGACGTCGAGCGGCGCCGGCTCGTCGAGCACGATTAGCTCGGGTTGAGCGCCGGCGCCCGGGCGACGCGGTCCGCTGACGCTGGCCACCGGAGAATTCGTGCGGGAAGCGGCTGCGTGCTCGGAGCCTCAGGCGGACCGTCGGCCAGGAGCCCTTCGACCTCCGGCGGCCCTCCGCGCCGTTGTACCAGCCCGTGGATCCGCGGTCGGCGACGATCTCGCGAGTCATGCGGGTTCAGCGAACGCGTACGGGTCGTCGAAGATGATCTCGATGTCACGCTGACCGGCCGCATTTACCGCCTGTTCAGGTGCGTGATCTCCTCGCCCTCGAAGTCAGTTCTGGCGTCGGTCGACTCGAGCAGCTTGATGAATAGTCCCGTCCGAGCGTCGTCTTCCCGCACCGACTCGCGCGACGATGCAAAAAATTATCGCCGCGACAATACGCTGAGATGACACCGTCGACGGCCCGCACCTCGCCGACTGTGTGCTCAGATGCCCGCCTCGATCGGAAGTACTTGACCAGGCCGTCGATGCGCAGGAGATCTGTCGCCCATCGGAATGAACTCGGGCTCCGGCAGCTTCTCGGCGTCACGGCAACGGCGGAAGCGCGACGGGACGCCGGAGAGGGATCGAGAAGATGGAGCACGAGCCACCACCGGGTCCGACTTGTCGTCGCGGCACCGTCAGGCCAGCAAGACGATCCAGACGATGTCGACGACGGGGACGACGAGGAGCAGCGACGCCCAGCCGCTGGACTCGATCGTTCGCAGGATCGCGATGACGGCCGAAGATCGGAACCAAGGCGACGCCCGGCCCTTCGGCGCGGCGCCTCTTCGCGATGATGAACGCCCGAATCCCCTGCGACACCGCTGAGCGAGCACCGTCAGGCCGAGAACGGCCCCGATGAACTGCCAGAACGACAGGCCGAAGACTGCGAGCGCGGCATCGAGGCACACCATCTCAGGTCACCGCGGCGAGCGTCGGCCGCAGGACACTCGGCGCGAGGCGAGAGTCGGTCATCGACAGGTCGAGCGCCGACGCGTCTCTCGGCCCGCCGGCGCGCTACACCGCTCGTAACGGCCGCCGTCCCAAGGTCCTCGGCGAAGTGACAAGCGAGCGATGGACGGTGTCCCCGTAGTCTTCAGCTCGGACCTGCGTGGCGGTCGCGCGTCCTCCGAGAGCGTGCAGCGCGGATGAAACACACAGCCCGGCGGCGGCGTCGTCAGGCTCGGCGGCTCGCCGGAATGGGCTCGAGCCATTCCTGCTCGGCGTCCAGCCTTGCGAGCTGTTCATCGGGCGCGTGACCGGATGCCGCGGCGAGTTGAAGATCGTCGAGACGTCCGAGACGACCACGCGCCCGGCGTACATGACAATGACCCGTTCCGAGCCCGCGATCAGCCCGAGGTCGTGCGTGATCAAGATCGTCGCTGCGTTCGTCTGCTCCTGGCGGCGCGCATCACCTCGACGAATCTCGGCCTGGATCGTCACATCAAGCGCCTATGGTCGGCTCGTCGGCGATCAGAAGGCTGGATCGTCGCGATCGCCATGGCGATCATGGCGCGTGCCCATGCCGCCGGAGAACTCGTCGGATACTGGTCGCACCGCCTCGCGGCGGAGGACGCGCCGACCACCTCGGAGGTGCACGGTGCGTGCGTGCGCATTCCTCTGTCCTTCGTCCCCGGCCGGTGGGTCTTCACCGCCTCCATCTGGAAGCCATCTGGGACCGGGTCAGCGACGTCATCGGGTCCTGGAAGATCATCGCAGACCTCGCCGCCGCGGACATCCTGAGTCGCTTCTTCGGCATCGTCAGGAGGTCGTCGCCCTTGTACAGGGCCTCCCCGCTGACGATCCCGCCCGGGCGTCACGGGATCAGCCCAAGCATCGTCATCACCCACGCCGCTTCCCCGAGCCCGACTCCCCCACACGCCCAGCGTCTCCCCGCGCGCAGTCGTAGCTGACGCCCGTGACCACGTCAACGACACCGTCTCGGTGTCAGACTGACGGTCGGTTCTGATCGAAGGGCGGGCTCTGCCAAATCAGGCCCAGACCCTCGCTGGGTCGGATCAGGGCATCGCGGAGACCATCTCCGATGAAGTCCACGCAGAGGCGGATGAGCACGATTAGAGCCCAGGGAAGGCCACGAGCCACCACGTGTCGAAGCCGTTCGTCTCGCCGTCGGCGATGAGGCTACCGAGCGCGCGGTGCGGGGGCTGTATCCCGAAGCGAGGACGACTGCCTCTGTCACGGTCGCGAGCGCCACGACGGCGTCATGGTCGCCGCGATCGGACCGACGCAGTTCGGGATCCAGCCCCCGCACCCGGCGCTCGGCAGCCTCATCGCCGACGGCGAGACGAACGGCTTCGACACGTGGTGGCTCGTGACCTTCCCTGGGCTCATGATCGTGCTCATCGCCCTCTGCGTGAACTTCATCGGAGATGGTCTCCGCGATGCCCTCGATCCGACCCAGCGAAGGGTCCGGGCCTGATTTGGCAGAGCCCGTCCTTTCGATCAGAGACCTGACCGTCGAGTTCGGCACCGAAGACGGTGTCGTTCACGCGGTCACGGGCGTCAGCTACGACTTGCGCGCGGGAGAGACGCTGGGCGTGGTCGGGGAGTCGGGGTCCGGGAAGAGCGTGTCGGTGATGACCATGCTCGGGCTGATCCCGATGCCCCCCGGGCGGATCGTCAGCGGGGAGGCCCTGTACAAGGGCGATGACCTCCTGACGATGCCGAAGAAGCGGCTCCAGGATGTCCGCGGCGGCGAGGTCGCGATGATCTTCCAGGACCCGATGACGTCGCTGAACCCGGTCCTCACGATCGGCTTCCAGATCTCGGAGGCGGTGAAGACCCATCGGCCGGGGACGAAGGACAAGGACGCGCACGCACGCACCGTGCACCTCCTCGAGGTGGTCGGCGTGCCCTCCGCCGCGAGGCGGTACGACCAGTATCCGCACGAGTTCTCCGGCGGCATGCGGCAACGCGCCATGATCGCGATGGCGATCGCGAACGATCCAGCCGTTCTGATCGCCGACGAGCCGACCACCGCGCTTGATGTGACGATCCAGGCCCAGATCGTCGAGGTGATGCGCGCCGCCCAGGAGGAGACGAACGCAGCGACGATCTTGATCACGCACGACCTCGGGCTGATCGCGGAGCTCGCCGACCGGGTCATCGTCATGTACGCGGGGCGCGTGGTCGAGCTCGGGGACGTCTTCACGATCTTCAACTCGCCACGGCATCCGTACACGGTGGGCCTGATGAACAGCCTCGCAAGGCTCGACGCCGAGCAGGAATGGCTCGAGCCGATTCCGGGCCAGCCGCCGAGCCTGATCACGCTGCCGCCCGGCTGTGCGTTCCATCCGCGCTGCACGCTCTCGCAGGGTCGCGCGATCTGCCGGGCGCAGGTCCCCGAGCTGAAGAACTACGGGGACACCGTCCATCTCAGCGCTTGTCACTTCGCCGAGGAGCTCGGGACGGCGGCCGTCACGAGCGGCGCAGCCGCCGGCGGGCCCGAGTGAGCCGTCGTCGCTCGGCCTCGACGACCGACTCTCGCCTCGTGCCGAGTGCCCTGCGGCCACGCTCGCCGCGGTGACCTGAGATGGTTGCCTCGATGCTCGTGCTCGCAGTCTTCGGCCTGTCGTTCTGGCAGTTCATCGGGGCCGTTCTCGGCCTGACGGTGCTCCTAGCGGTCACGCAGGGGATATGGGCGTTCATCATCGCGAAGAGGCGCCGCGCCCAAGGGCCGGGTGTCGCCTTCGTCCCGATCTTCGGGCCGTTCATCGCGATCCTGCGAACGATCGAGTCCAGCGGCTGGGCGTCGCTGCTCCTCGTCGTCCCGTTCGTCAACATCGTCTGGATCGTCTTGCTCGGCCTGACGGTGCCGCAGAAGCACGGTCGGACCCGGTGGTGGGCTCCGTGCTTCATCTTCTCGATCCCCTTCTTCGGCGTCCCGTTCGCGCTTCTGCCGTATGCCGTGACGCTCGAGAAGGTGCCGGAGCCCGAGTCCATTCCCATGGGCGACGATCTCCTGCGCATCGACGGCCTGGTCAAGTACTTCCCGATCAAGGCGGGCATCCTCAAGCACACGGTCGGCCAGGTGCGGGCCGTCGACGGTGTCGACCTCAGCGTCCGTCGCGGCGAGACCCTCGGCATCGTCGGCGAGTCGGGGTGCGGGAAGACGACGCTCGGACGGACGATCATCAAGCTGCTCGAGTCGACCGACGGCCGGATCTACTTCGAGGGCGAGGACATCACGCACCTGAACAGGCGGCAGATGCGGCCGTTCCGGCGTGACATCCAGATCATCTTCCAGGACCCGTACGCGTCGCTGAACCCGCGCATGACGGTGCGCGAGATCGTCGCCGAGCCTCTCCGGATCCACGGGCTGTACAACGGCGCGGAGGGCCGCCGGAGGGTCGAGGAGCTCCTGCGCACGGTCGGCCTGAGTCCCGAGCACGGCAACCGCTTCCCACACGAGTTCTCCGGTGGCCAGCGTCAGCGGATCGGCGTTGCGCGGGCGCTGGCGCTCAACCCGAAGCTGATCGTGCTCGACGAGCCGGTGTCGGCGCTCGACGTCTCGATCCAGGCGCAGGTCGTGAACCTCGTGGCGCAGCTCCAGAACGACTTCGGGCTGACGTACATCTTCATCGCGCACGACCTCTCGGTCGTCCGGCACGTCTCGGACCGCATCGCGGTCATGTACCTCGGGAAGATCGTCGAGATCGGAACCCGCCGGGAGCTCTACGACGCGCCGATGCATCCCTACACGCAGGCGCTGCTCTCGGCTGTTCCGATCGAGTCGCCGAACCTGCGCGGGAAGCGGAAGCGGATCGTGCTCGAGGGTGACGTCCCGAGCCCCGCCAATCCGCCGTCTGGATGTCGCTTCCGGACACGGTGCTGGAAGGCGCAGGAGATCTGCGCCGAAGAGGAGCCGGCGCTCGTGCCGCGCGCGGGGGGCCACCATCCGGTCGCCTGTCACTTCGCGGAGATCGCAAAGCCACTGGACGTCGTCGGGCAGGTAGCCGCGGCGGGCAATGCCACCTAACTCTCCGCGCCCGTTACCGTCAAACCTGACATGAGCGTGGTTCGCCTGTCCGAAGCGTGCGATGGAGCGCGGGCGCAGATCTCGCGCCGGCTCGACGGCGAGATGTCCCAACTCGAGGAGCGCATGCTCGAGCTGCATCTCGACCGCTGTGCCGATTGCCGCACGTTCGACGCCCAGGCGGCGGAGTTCACACGCAGGCTCCGCGAGGCGCCGCTCGAGCCGCTCGGGTTCCCGATCGAGATCAGGCGCACCCGGCGCACCTCGCTCGCTCGCGCGCAGGTCGGAATCGCCGCCGTGGTTGCGATAGCGGTGATCGGCTCCGTCCTCCAGATCGCGCTGCCGGGCGCCTCGACCTCGGGTCAGGCATTCCGGACCCAGACCGGTTCCCGACCTCGCGCCAGGTCGATCGCGAGGTCAAGCAGATCATCGCCGACGGTCGCGCGTTCGACCAGCACAAGCACGGCGGTCAAGTCATCGCGATGTAGCGCGTGCGCGGCGCGCCGAGCGCCGTTCGCGTGCAGCCGAACTCTCTAGGAGAACGTCCGGAGCGGCTCGTTCATCCGCTCCGCACCTGCGACACAGGTCACGCGCTCGTGGATCGTGTCGAGCGCCGAGCAGTCTTCGCGTCGGAACTTGCCGTCGGTGACGACCGTCAGCGTGCGTCCGAACCAGGAAAAGCAGCCCCAGCGGGTCGTGAGCGGGAGGTCGGCGCAGGTGCGGATGAGCCGCAGCTCCTCGAAGCGATTGCCGACGAGGAGCGGAACGTCGACTCCGCGAAGGCAGTTGAGCGTGTCGGTGCCGGACAGCTTCCCGCACTCGCGGGCGTGATCGACCGGCTCGAGCTCGCGGGACATCATCAGCGAGGCACCCGACATGCAGCCGGCGCGCTGGAAGCCCGTCACGCCCTTGCAGAGACGGAGCATGTCGGAGGCGTGGCGCACGTGCGTGCCCGGCTCGCGCTCCCAGAAGAACCGGTACCAGCAGGGGCGCACGAACTCGACGCCTCCGCAGATCGTCCGCGGTGACGTCGCCGCGTCCTTCGGCCGAGTCGTGTCGTCGCCGCCGCTGAGCGAGATCCAGTAGTCGTGATAGGCGCCCTGTGCGCAGTCGGGTGCGTTCGTCGGCCCGAGCGTCCTGCAGGCGCGCACGGCATCGGAGAGCTGGCTGTGGAAGCCGCGCATGAACGCGTGACCCGAGCCGTGGACGCAGGTATAGCGGCGGAACCGCGTCGGCAGTCGGTCGCACGTCTTCAGCACCGACCGTGGGTTGAGCACGAGCGTCGGGCCGAGGTACATCGCCATCCCCATGCCGAAACCGGCCGAGCACCCCGGGTCGTTCGAGCGAGGCGCGTAGCGGTAGAGGTCCTCGAGCGTCAGGTGATGCTGCTTCGCCCAGTCACGCCCGACGATGTGCATGAGCGGGTGGCACGCGGCCTGGATGAAGCCGCCCTGGGCGTGGACGAGTGCGTCGATTCTCGGGAGCTCGGTCGCCGGGTTGCCCGAGCGGTCGATGAGCTGCAGGAACTGCCGGACGTAGCAATCGACCTGGTTCCCTTCCGGTAGTGCGGCGCACTTGGCGAGGAAGCCGTCGTTCGTCTTGCCCGGGATCGGCGTGTCGGGAATGGGCAGTGCGGTGCTGGCGCTTGCCTGCGAGACGACGAGCGCGCATGCACACGCGATAACCAGCCCGGCGAGGAGGACGCCGCGAGCCACCATCGTCTTAGACGCTCCGCCGCCGTCCCGGTTAGCTGACGCTGTCGGTCGGGCGAGAGAACGTGTCAGTGACGCGCGAGCGGCTGGACTTCGATGCCGCGGCTGTGCATGTCGGCGAGGATCTGGTTCACCTTGTCCCACTGCGGGAAGGAGAGGCTGTTCATGCTCGCGAGCGCACCTCCGAAGCTGGGATCGGCGAACGTCTGCGCCGTGTTGGTGAGCTCGGTCGAGAAGGCCTGAAGGGTGAGGACGAGGTTCTTGTTGTCGTCCCCGAAGCCCTTCGCCACCTTCGCCTGCGCCAGCTCGCTGGCCGCACCGCCGACGGTGCCCGAAGCGTCGTTGATCCGCTGGATGAGCTCCGCCTCCGACTGGGAGTTGCCGATCCGCGCGAGCGCGAAGTCGACGCGGTCACGAGCGTTAACGACGGTGGCCTGGTAGTCGGCCGTCGTGGCCGCGTCGCTCGAGCCCCCGCCGAAAGCGACGCCAACGACCGCGACGACCACGGCGGCGAGGACTGCGGCCGCCACGACGCCTGCGATCAGTTGCCACCTCGAGCGCATCTGCGCGTCAGGATAGCCCGCACCTGCGGGGAATCGGCGACCCCGTCGCTGAAGGTCCGGTTAAGGGGCTTCGCCGGTTCGAGGGCCGGCGCTTCGCTAGACTCCCCCGGCCCAGGCGTGTGCCGCGCGCGCAGCCTCGCACCTTCGTATCAGGAGACCCATGCCCGACAACGGAACGCAAGGCACGAACACCGGCCGCGTCATCGAGATCAAGGGCGTCGTCCTCGACGCCGTCTTCGGGGACCAGCTGCCCGAGATCTACACGGCGCTTCGCATCGAGATCCGGCGGCCTGACGGCACGACCGAGCCGCTCATCGCGGAGGTCCAGCAGCACCTCGGCGACGATCGCGTGCGCGCGGTCGCGATGGACTCGACGGACGGCCTCGCCCGCGGCGCCGTCTGCGTCGATACGGAGGCGCCGATCTCCGTTCCCGTCGGCGCGCCGACGCTCGGACGGGTCTGGAACGTCACCGGCGACCCGATCGACGAGGCAGGCCCGGTCGCGGAGGGCGCCGAGCGCTGGTCGATCCACCGCGACCCCCCGCTCTTCCGAGACCTCTCGCCGCAGATCGAGATCTTCGAGACGGGGCTCAAGGTCGTCGATCTGATCGCGCCGTTCGTCAAGGGCGGCAAGGTGGGCTTTTTCGGCGGCGCGGGGCTCGGCAAGACGGTGCTCATCCAGGAGCTCATCCACAACGTCGCCATGCAGCACGGCGGGGTCTCAGTCTTCGCCGGCGTCGGCGAGCGTTCGCGTGAGGGAAACGACCTCATCCGAGAGATGAAGGAGTCGGGCGTCATGGACAAGGTGGCGCTCGTGTTCGGCCAGATGAACGAGCCGCCGGGAGCGCGCCTTCGCGTCGGCCTCTCCGGCCTGACCATGGCTGAGTACTTCCGCGACCAGGGCCAGGACGTCCTCCTCTTCATCGACAACATCTTCCGCTTCGTGCAGGCGGGCTCCGAGGTGTCCGCACTCCTCGGGCGCATGCCGAGCGCCGTCGGCTACCAGCCGACGCTCGCGAGCGAGATGGGTCAGCTCCAGGAGCGGATCACCTCGACGCGGACGGGCTCCGTCACGTCGGTCCAGGCCATCTACGTGCCGGCCGACGACCTCACCGACCCTGCTCCGGCGGCGACGTTCGCGCATCTCGACGCGTTCATCACGCTCTCGCGCTCGATCGTGGAGAAGGGCATCTACCCGGCCGTCGACCCGCTCGACTCGTTCTCGCGGGCGCTGCAGAAAGGCATCGTGTCGGACGAGCACTACGACACCGCGACCGCTGTCCAGCAGATCCTCCAACGCTACAAGGACCTGCAGGACATCATCGCCATCCTCGGCATGGACGAGCTGACGGACGAGGACAAGGTCGTCGTCGCGCGCGCGCGGCGCATCGAGCGCTTCCTCTCGCAGCCGAACTTCGTCGCCGAGCAGTTCACGGGCACTCCCGGCAAGTACGTCAAGGTCGAGGACACGATCCGCGGCTTCCGCGAGATCATCGACGGGTCGCACGACGAGCTCCCCGAGTCGGCCTTCTACATGGTCGGGACGATCGAGGACGCGGTCGAGAAGGCGCGTCAGTCCGAAGCGTCCGCCGCGGCCTAGCGATCCGGTGGCGGACGCACATCCGAAGTTCGACGTCGCCCTCGTCACACCCGACGGGCCGGCTTTCGACGGTCAGGCGGAGATGGTCGTCGTACCCGGCGCTGCAGGGGACATCGGCGTGCTCGCGCGCCACGCGCCGCTCGTCGCGACGCTCCGGGCGGGCTCCACGCGCGTCTATCTCTCGGAGAACGAGGTGTACGAGTTCGCGACCGGGCCGGGTTTCTTCAAGGTCGAGCTCGATCGTGCGCTCGCGCTCGTGGACGATGCCGTCAGGGCGAAGGACATCGACGACGACCGGGCGCGCGCGCAGCTCGAGGCAGCGCAGGCGGAGCTCGAGCGTCTCGACGCGGGCGAGTCCCAGGCCGACCGCTGGCAGCTCGAGCAGCGCATTCGGCACGCCCAGAACCAGCTCGAGGTCAGCGGCCGGACCACCGGCTGACGCCTGACCCGATGGAGGAGGTCGCACCTGGAATCTGGCACTGGACGGCTATCCATCCGCGGATCGAGAAGGAAGTCCACTCGTACTACCTGCCTTCGGAGGGGGTCCTGCTCGACCCGATCGCGCCGCCCGAGGGCCTCGACTGGTTCGCAGAGCATGGGCCTCCGACCGACGTACTACTGACGAACCGCCACCACTACCGTTCTTCCGCGCTCTTCGCCGAGCGCTTCGGCGTCACCGTCCACGCGGTCCGCGAGGGGATGCACGCGTTCTCCGGCGACCAGGCCGTCGAGCTATTCGACTTCGGCGACGAGCTGCCGGGCGGAATCGTCGCTCACCAGGTCGGCGCGATCTGCCCGGACGAGACGGCATTCCACGTCCCCGCACGCGAGGCGCTCGCCGTCGCGGACGGCGCGGTGCGTTGGGAGCCCGGCGGTCCGCTCGTGTTCGTCCCCGACTTCCTGATGGACGACCCCGAGGAGACGCGGGACGGGCTTCGCGACTCCTACAGCCGTCTTGCCGATCTCGATTTCGAGCACCTGTTGCTCGCCCACGGCGCACCCTTCGTCGGAAACGGGCGGGAGATGCTCGCAGCTTTCGCGCGTTAGAGTCGGCACGCCGTGCGTGTCTTCGGCCTGAGGATCCTCCTGAGCGTCGCGGCGACTGCGGTCGCGTTCGTCATCTGCGCGGTCTTGCTCGACGGCTTCGACCTGAACACGGCGCAGTTCATCTGGGCCGTGATCATCTTCTCGATCATCAACTGGCTCGTCCCGGTCATCGTCTTCGGGATGATCCGCGAGCGCAGGTCGGCGTCCCTCGGTCTGATCCTCCTGCTCGCGAACGCGGCCACGCTGCTAGTGACGAACTGGCTCTCGGACGGGATCACGATCGACGGCGCCGGCACGCTGATCCTCGCGACGATCATCATCTGGATCGTCAACTGGCTGATCGTGTTCATCCCAGGCCCGTGGAAGCGCCAGCGGATCGCCCGCGCCGCGGGCTGATGCTCAGGTAGAGAGCTCGATCTCCGCGGGGAGCACGCCGGGCTCGTCGAGCTCGCCCGGGAGCTCGAGACGCGCCCGCGCGTCGAAGTAGACGTACGAGGTCGTGAGCGCGACGAACGGCATCGCGAGGGCGTAGACGACGCCGGCGACGAGGTTGAGGAGGGGCAGGGGCGCGTCTGTGACGAGGATCAGGAAGGCGCCGACGAACGGTCCAATGACGAGGGCGAGCGCGCTTCCCACTCCAACGAGCGAGGCGACGTACAGCCAGCGATGCCGAACGAGGCGCGCGCTCCGGCGGAGGCTGCCGAGCGCCGTACGATCCTCCAGCTCGACGACCTGCGCGAGGAGCGCCCAACGTACGGCGAGCCAGATCGCGACCGGGATGAGGAACCACGTCACCCAGAGCGCGGTCGAGACGACGACGGCCACCGCGAGCCCGCCGACGAGCGTGCCCGCTCTCCGCAACGACACGCGGTAGGCCTGCCAGGGGCCGATCGGGCGGCCGGCGTCGATCTCCACGAGAGCGCAGGTGGTCGCTGCCTGGACGAGCGCGAAGCCGAGGAGCGCGAATGTGGTACCGACCGCCAGCACGAGGATCACGAGGCCGCCGGCCGACGCGCCGGTGGTGTCGATCCCGAGCAACCCGAACCCGCCGAGCACGAGGGCCTGCGCCATGGAGATCACCGCGCCGAGCGGGATGAGGATGACTCCGATCCCGAGGAAGAGGCGCGGCCGCGTGCGGTACATCCGGCCGGCGGCGCGGAGCGTCTGGCCCCACGCTCGCCGGCGAGCGAGGCGGAGCGGTGCGACCGGATGCCACGTCGTGCGGGATCCGGCGAAGACCAGGATCGCGACGAGTGCGGCGAGGACGAAGATCGTCCAGCCGGGCTCGCGGAGGAGCGAGACGAGCCCGCGCGACACCGTTGCGACCGCCCTGCAGAAGAAGTCCGTCGCACTCGTCCCGAGCACGCCGCCCGTCGGAACAGCGTAGCTCCGCGTCCGCCAGCTCTGCGCCCAGGTGATGGGCTGCGTCCACTGCGTCTTCAGGTTCGGCCCGGTCGGCCCGTTGAAGAAGGCGGGCTGGAGCTCACCCCAACGCCCCTCGAAGGCGATCCAGGGAAACGCCTTGCGTGCTGCGGTCGGGTCGCTCGGGATCGTCTGGACGAGCGGTCGCAGGACGACGTTCGCGTTCTGCGTGTTGTCGCAGCCGACGCCCGCGTCGGCCGAGCTGCCGACGTACAGCGCCTGCGTGTACTTGTTCGCGTGCGAGCCCTGCGACGGGTACACGACCGGATGCGTCCGGTCGACGAGCTCGAGCTTGTCGTCCCCCCAGTCGGCCCGCTCGGCGCCCTCGTGGGAGCTGTATCCGACCTGGGCGGGCGACGTCTCGAGCGCCGATGCGGCGTCGCGCGCGCGGAAGTCGAGCTGGATCATCTCCCAGTCGCCTTCGTGCAGGTTGTTGAAGTCGTTGAAGGCGTAGAAGAGCCAGTACTGAAGAGCGAGCTGGCCGGGATAGGCGGGATCGGTGGCGACGTGGGCGTAGACGGTCGGCTTCGTCCCCTCGGTGATCCGGCGCGACCACTTCTCGTAGTCGCAGCCCGGGTCGAGTGCGTGCCCCGGGAAGTCGAGGTGGTACTCGTAGCGGCCGACCAGGTCGTCCGCGGTGGGGCCGATCTTCACGAGGTCGGTGGGGTTCCACGGGCCGCGGAGCGCGACCGTCGGATTCCCGAAGAGCCCGTTCACGTCCATCGGCCGGTACGGCTCTCCCGGTCCGCACTCGACGGGCTGGTCGACGAGCCGAACGACGGGGGCGTACTTCTCCGCGAGCGCGGTCTCGTCGGCGAGGCCCCCGCCTGCCGCGGCGACGACCACGAGCGCCGCGGTGAGAGCGAGCGCGAGAGTGAGGAGGCGACGGGTCCGGGGGGCAGAAGGCATCGGGATCATGGGTGCGGACCTTCGCCGAAACGCCGGCCGAGCCTTCTCTAGGGCCCCGGCGATGCCCCGACGATCGCAACACCGGGGGCGAGCTGTCAATGCCGGCGTTTGCGCGGGTCGCGTGTGCCCGGCGGTGAGCTAAGGTGGGCACGTTCGACCTGGAGAGCTTTGAAAGGCAGCTTGGCGACCAGGTAAAAACAACGCCTAAAGAGCCGGTGGCCACGGAGGCTTCCGCGCCCTCAGGCGGGAGCAGGGACCGTGGCCGACATTCGAACCCATCTCGAGGAAGTACTCGCCGAGCGCATCCTCGTGCTCGAGGGCGCCCGGGGTGAACGCGTGACCAAGGCCGACCTGCTTGGGGAGCTCCTCTCCGAGCGCATCCTCGTGCTCGACGGCGCCTGGGGCGTGCCGAATCGTGGGGGAACCCGTGGTTCCCCCACGGGCCCCCTCCTTCACGCATGCTCAGGGGACGACCGCGAGCGATGCCTCTCGGCGGGCGAAGCCCGGCTTCGGCCGCGGGCCGCGCTGGCAGAGGTCGACTCGTGAATCCCGCGGAGCGGCTCCGAGAGCTCCTCTCCGAGCGCATCCTCGTGCTCGACGGCGCCTGGGGCGTGCTCATCCATCGCAAGGAGCTCACCGAGGCGGAGTACCGCGGTGAGCGCTTCCGCGACCACGCGCGCGACCTGCGCGGGGACCCCGACCTCCTGAACCTCACGCACCCGGAGATCGTCGCCGGCATCCACCACGGGTACTTCGCCGCGAACGCGGACATCGCGACGACGAACACGTTCACGGCCACACGCATCGGTCAGGCCGACTACGGGCTCGAGGAGGCGGCGGCCGAAATGAGCCTCGAGGGCGCTCGCTCGCCCGGAGCGTCGCCGACGAGTGGAGCGCGCGGACGCCGGACAGGCCGCGCTTCGTCGCCGGCTCGGTCGGGCCGCTGAACGTCTCGCTCTCGCTCTCGCCGCGCGTCGACGAGCCCGCATACCGCGCGGCGACGTTCGAGGCCGTGCGTGATGCCTACGCGGAGCAGATCGAGGCCTTGCGCGAGGGAGGAGTCGACCTGCTCATGATCGAGACGGTCTTCGACACCCTGAACGCCAAGGCCGCGCTCGTCGCCGCGCAGGACGTCGCGCCGGAGCTCCCACTCTGGATCTCCTTCACCGCGATCGACCGCAGCGGAGGAACCTCTCCGGCCAGACGGTGGAAGCGTTCTGGATCTCGCTGGAGCACGCCCGGCCGCTCGTCGTCGGGGTCAACTGCTCGCTCGGCGCGACCGAGATGCGGCCGTTCATCGAGGGTCTCTCCAACGTCGCGTCGACGTGGGTCTCGTGCCATCCGAACGCAGGGCTGCCGAACGCGCTCGGGCTCCACGACGAGCAGCCGGGCGATACGAGCCGCTTCCTGCGTGCATTCGCCGAGGACGGGCTCGTGAACATCGTCGGCGGCTGCTGCGGAACGACGCCCGAGCACACGCGCGAGATCGCGCGTGCGGTCCAGGGACTGCCGCCGCGGCGGGTACCCGAGACAGCGCGTGCGTCGCGGTTCTCCGGCCTCGAGCCGTTCGTGCTGCGCCCCGATACCGGCTTCGTGATCGTCGGCGAGCGGACGAACGTGACCGGCTCGGCGCGCTTCCGCCGTCTGATCGAGGCCGACGACTACCAGGGCGCGCTCGAGGTCGCCCTCGAGCAGGTGCGCGGGGGTGCGAACCTGCTCGACGTCAACATGGACGCCGACCTGCTCGACGCCGAGCAGGCGATGACGACGTTCCTGAACCTCGTCGCCACCGAGCCCGAGGCGGCGCGGCTCCCGATCATGATCGACAGCTCGCGGTTCTCGGCCCTCGAGGCTGGCCTGCGGTGCCTCCAGGGGAAGGGTGTCGTCAACTCGATCTCGCTCAAGGAGGGAGAGGCGGTCTT
>CAWKEV010000061.1:0-4855 GCA_963848725.1 uncultured Actinomycetes bacterium
CAAACGCGTCCTCGTCGGTGAGGGTCGCGAGGAGCGAGGAGACGGCATCGGGCCCGATTCCGCGGAGCGCGTCCTTCGCAGCAGTTCGAACCCACCAGCGCGTGTCGGAGAGCAGACGCACGAGCGACGGGGCGGCGCCTGCGCCGAGGAGCCGCCCGGCCGAGCGCGCCGCGTGCACGCGCACGTACCAGACCGGGTCGTCGATCGACGCGAGGATCGCCGCTCGAGCCGAGTCCGTGTCGCGGACACCGAGTGTTTCGACTGCCGCCGCACGGACGTTCGGATCCCGGTCGTGCGCCAACATCACGAGCCGCCCGTCCGCGAGGCCCGGGTACGGCGCGAGCAACGTGGCGCCCCAGAACCGAACGGCGGGATCGGAATCCCGGAGCAGCGGAACGAGCCGTGCGCCCGGAAGCGGCGCGAGCTGCTCGAGCTGGGAAGCGACTCGGGAGCGCAGTACCCGACCCTCGCACAGGACCCCGATCAGCATGTCGACGGCCCAATCGTCACCGACGTCCGCGAGCGCTCGGACGCCCGCAGCAGCAACTTCCTCGTCCGAATCCGAGAGAGCCGCCCGCACCAGGCCTCGAGCCGACGGATCGCGTGCTCCCACGAGCCGATCGAGGGCGGCGATACGGCGCCAGGTGCCGCGTTTCGTACGGGCGGGTCGGCCTGCTCGGCGAATCAGGCGGCGCGCTTCACGTGGACTCGCGACGCCGACGGAATCGTCACCGCGCAACCGGTCGTAGCGAGCACGCTCCACGATGATCGTGACGGATAATGCAAGCCATGCGGTGAACGAGATCCCGAGGACGAGCGCGGCGGCGCGAAAGACGAACTCCTGCACATACCGGTACTCGTCGCTCACGCGCTCCGGGCTGTCCCTCGAAAGAGTGATCCGACACGGAGGGCCGCCGTGCGGGCACGATCGTGCTACATGCGGATGAGAGGACTTGAACCTCCACGCCCTTACGGGCACACGGACCTGAACCGTGCGCGTCTACCAAATTCCGCCACATCCGCGCGGACGTCGGATTCTAGCCTCGCCCCGCGCGCAGCCTTCTTCGACTCCCGGTCGTCTCAACGCACGATGAGACGCCACGCCTTCGCGGGACTCGGCCTCGCGGTCATGCTCGTCGCGCTGGGTAGTGGGACCCGAGTCGCCGAGCGCACGGCGTTCGACGCTCGTGTCGACACGGAGGTGGTCGTGTCGCTCGACGCGCCCCCGCTCGCGCAGGCGGGGCGTAGCGGCGCGGCCCGGCTCGACGCCGAGCAGCGTGCGTTCCGGCGAGCGCTGACCGCGAGGCTTCCAGATGCACATGTCCGCTGGAGGTATCGCCTCGTCGTCAACGGCTACTCGGTCGCGCTTCCGAACGCGGAGGTCCCGAAGCTGAGGACGCTCCCGGGCGTGCGGGACGTGTACGCGTCCGCACGCTATGCCCCACAGGCAGTCGCCGGCCCCGTGGACGAGATCGGCGCTCCGGGTATCTGGGGGCCGGGCCTCTCGAGCGCCGGGCAGGGAGTGAAGATCGGGATCATCGACTCTGGCGTCGACCAGACGCATCCGTACTTCGCTCCGGCGGGCTACACGATGCCGCCGGGCTTTCCGAAGGGGCAGGTCGAATTCACGAACGCGAAGGTGATCGTCGCCCGCGCGTTCCCACCTCCCGGCGCGACCTCCCGTTACGCCGACGCTCCGTTCGACCCCACGTCGTCGAGTCACGGGACCCATGTGGCCGGCATCGCCGCGGGGGACGCGAACACGCGCGCGATCGGCCGAGCCGTCGTCTCCGGCGTCGCTCCGCGCGCGTACATCGGGAACTACAAGGCCCTGACGGCGACGCCGTACGGCGCGAGCCCGAACGGGAACTCCGCCGAGCTCGTCGCCGCGATCGAGGCCGCCGTGCGCGACGGGATGAACGTGATCAACCTCTCGATCGGGGAGGCCGAGATCGAGCCGAGCCGCGACATCGTCGCGAAGGCGCTCGACGCGGCCGCTGCCGCGGGCGTCGTTCCCGTGGTCGCTGCGGGGAACGACTACAACGACGTCGGCGCGGGCTCGGTCGGCTCGCCGGGGAGCTCGGCGCGCGCGATCACCGTCGGTGCGGTCGAGGACGGCGAGACCGGCGGGCTCGTCCACGCGGACTTCTCCTCGGTCGGCCCGTCGTCGATGTCCCTGCGATTGAAGCCCGACGTGTCCGCGCCGGGCGTCGACGTCCTCTCGTCCGTCCCGGGCGGCTGGACGTCGATCTCGGGGACGAGCATGGCCTCGCCACACGTGGCCGGAGCGGCGGCGCTCCTCCTCTCACGACATCCCACGTGGACCGTCGACGACGTCAAGGCGGCGCTCGTCGAGACCGGCAAGGATGCTCTCGCGGCCGAGGGGTCGAGCGCGCTCGCCGGGCCGTCGTTCGTCGGCGGCGGCGTGATCTGGCTTCCGTCCGCCGACGACCCGCTCGTCTTCGCCGAGCCGGCAGACGTGTCGTGGGGGCTCCTCGAGCGAGGCGGCGACCTCCGGGGAAGCATCGCCCTCCGAGACGCGGGTGGTGGCGACGGATCCTGGGCCGTGACCCTCGGCGACCTGCACGCCCCGACGGGCACGACGATCGTCGTCCCTCCGACCGCGGCGGTTCCGGGCGAGCTGACCTACCACGTGGTCACCTCGCCGACGGCGGCCGAGGGAGAGGTGTCCGGGTACGT
This sequence comes from uncultured Actinomycetes bacterium, assembly GCA_963848725.1. Classification (GTDB taxonomy): domain Bacteria; phylum Actinomycetota; class Thermoleophilia; order Gaiellales; family Gaiellaceae; genus GMQP-bins7. The sequence continues at coordinate 2,701 of CAWKEV010000061.1, forward strand.
CGTCCTGACACGGGGCGACAACGTGCGCCGGATCCCCTTCTGGGCACGGGTCACCGTCCCGAGGCTGCAGCTCGACCGTTCCATGCCGCTCATGCGCCCCGGTGTCCACAGCGCGACGACGAGAGGGCGTCAGGCGCTGGTCTCCACTTACCGCTACCCCGCGAATCCGCAGGCGGTCGGGGTCACTCGAGTGCTCGCGGGGCCGGAGGCCGCGTACCGCATCCGGATCACGCACCAGGTCGCGAACGTCGGGGTCGTCGTCACGAGCGAGGGTCGGCGCGTCGCCGTGCAACCACGGTTCGTCGCCGGACAGAACGAGAACCGGCTCACCGGGTGGGCAGGCCTACCCGTCGACGCGAACCCGTACCTCGACTCCGACGGCACCCGCGTGCCCGCGGCGGGAGCGCTGCTGCCGCGGGTCGGAGACTACTCGGCGGTGTTCGACAGCCCGACGCGCGGCGGAGCGGGCCGCTTCACGTTCCGCTTCTGGGTGAACGATGTGACCCCACCGACGCTGCGACTCCGTTCGCGCAGCGCTCGCGCGGGTCGTCCGATTATCGTCGGAGCCACGGACTCGGGCTCGGGCGTCTACCCAGCGTCGATCGTCGCTACGCTCGACGGCAAGCTCGTGGGCCGTGCGTTCCGCGACGGTCTCGTCCGGGTCCCGACGGGCAGCCTCGCCCCCGGACGCCACCGGCTCGTGCTGCGGGTCTCCGACTACCAGGAGTCCAAGAACAACGAGAACGTCGCCGCGATCCTCCCGAACACGCGGACGCTTCGGGCGACCGTCACCGTGCTGCCCTAGGAACGGACGGAGAGGTACACGCTCCCGTAGACGCCGACGGCGATGCGCCAGCAACCCGCGGCCGGGAAGACGAAGCCTGCGCCCCACTCGACTCCGAGCTGGCGATCCCAGCTCGACCCGGAGTGGAACAACGGCCCCCACTTCGGCGCGAGGGTCTGCCCGCTCGGCCCGACAGCCCGGAACGGTGCGTGGAACGCCGTCATGCCGAAGACGATCTTGATCTCCTTGCCGACGAGACCGTCGAAGGCGGCCACGTCCGGCCTCGCCCACCCGGCTCCCACGGGCGCGAACGGGAGCGCCCAGAGCTGCTCGTGTGCGTATGCGGTGCCGTAGACGTCGCGCAATCCCTTCTGCGACGCGTCGGCCGGGGAGGGCGGATCGCAACCCGGCCGTCCGAGGAGCCCAAAACCCGCCGGGCGAGGAGTCGGAACGGGCGGGCGCACACGGACCGTGATGCGCGGCCGTGCGCCGGCGCTGTGCTCGTAGGTCGGCCCGAAGTTCGTGACCCTGAGCGTCCAGCGTCCGCCGCTCGGGAACCTGAAAGCCCCGCGCCACACGTACGAGCTGGCGTGACGGACACGGATTCGCGCCACCTTTCCCCTTGGCGAAACAGCCTCGACCCTGAACGGGTAGCGCTTCGGACCACCGTCCTTCAGGTCGCAACACGAGCCGTCGGCACGTGTGAACGGCAAGAACGTCCTTAGCGAGATCTGGGTGGGCTCGAGAGAGACGGGATGGTTCGGCGAGATCGACAGCCGCACTTCGAGCGCGCCACCCGCAGACGAGGCAAGGACGAGCCCTGACACGAAGATTGCCGCAGGGATCAGAGCGCGGCTCATGACTGCCTACGTCTTGCGGTCGCGTTCCTCGATCGTCGGGAGCGCGTCGAGGTCGCGCTGGACGCTGCGGACGAAATCTTCGCTCTCCTCGTCCGGGGTGATCACCCGGAACTGGGCCTTCCGGCGCTTCCGCTCACGCTCCTTGCGCGCGGTGGCGCCGAACCGCCGGCCGAGGCGCGGTCGCTCGACCGCGGCGACGAGCGCGGCCGCGAGGAGGAGCACCACGAGCCACGGCCAGCTCACGGCTCGGATTGTAGCCCTCGCCGCCATGCTGGACCACAACCGACCGACGGCCACCGCTAGGCGCTGAAGATCTGCATCGGCAGATTCGAGAGCGGAACCCCTCCGTCCGCGGTGACGAGCCACGTCTCCTGCATGTACAGGCAGTCCTCGCCGTTCGCCGCGATCGCGTGCGGGTGCATCGAGAGCACCATCTGTTCTGCGGCGAGCTCGCGTCTAAACTCCCTCGCCGATCTTAGCACGTAATAACTGAACGAGTAGACGAGAACAG
>CAWKEV010000062.1:0-13100 GCA_963848725.1 uncultured Actinomycetes bacterium
CTCTCTCTCTCTCTCTCGTGATCGGGCTTCCGTACTGGCTCCTCGTGGGAGCCTTTGCCGGCTTGGTGGAGATCGTCCCCGTGATCGGGCCGCTCGTCGCCGGCATCGTGGCGATCGGAGTGGGGCTCTCCGTCTCCACCCATCTCGCGGTACTGGCCGGCCTCCTCGTCCTCGGTGTCCGGCTCCTCGAGGACTACGTGATCATTCCCCGGGTCCTCGGGCACTCGGTTGGGCTCTCGCCGCTCGTCGTCCTCATTGCGGTGACCTCCGTCGGAGTCGTCTTCGGCGGGTTCGCAGTGATACTCGCGGTCCCTCTCGCAAGCATCATCGTGACGCTGTTCGACATCGTCGTGAGGGACAAGGACCCGGCAGAGGAGGACATCCCCTCGGTGATCCTCCCGGCCCAGGATTCCGAGTAGCGCTCTGGATGGAGGAGTTCCTCGCGCCGGCTCGGAGCGAGCCGAGCACGCGAGCGATCAGATGCGGCGGTACCGTGCGTCGCTGAACGAGTACAGGGCGAAGGCGATGAGGCCGACGGCGACGACTCCGAGCACGACCTGGCCGTACGGGTGGTGCAGGAGCTTGGCCAGGGCTCCGTCCAGCCCGATCGCCTCGCGCGGCTCGTAGTCGACCGCGGCTTTCACGAGGAAGACGCCGACGAGGACGAAGACGACCATGCGGGCCAGGTAGCCGATCCTGCCGATCCACCCGAACCACGCTCGGGTTCGGGAACTCATCACTTCCGTCTTCGAGTCGGCGAGGAAGTCCTTCGAGATCCCGCGCCACCCCTGGTAGAGGCCGACGCCAATCAGTACGAGCCCGACCGCACCGACGATCCAGACGCCGGCCGGCCATCCGAAGACGCCGGCCGTCGTCGTGCCGGGGCTCGCCGAGCTTCCCCGGGAGCCCGACAGGATGCGAACGGCGAGAAAAGCCAGTCCCAGGTAGACGAGACCGCTCGCGAGCGCGGCGATTCGGTCGAAGCCGCCGTCGGATCCCTCGGGGCCATGACCGATCGCGGCACGGGTTAGCCTCCACAGCGCATAGCCGGCGAGGCCGATCGCGAGGAGAACGAGCAGAAACGTGCCGAGCGGCTGGTGCGCGACGGTATGGAGGGCGCCCTGCTGGTTCGTGAGCCTGCCGCCGAGCCCGAACGCGAGCCTCAGCGCGAGAACGCCGATGATGGCGTAGATGAGCCCGCGGGCTACGAAGCCGGCACGCGAGAGCCACTCGAAACCGCTCGACCGGACGACGCCCTCGCCGGCGGCTCGAGCGGAACGGACGCCGCTGATCTCGGATGGATCGGTCATGTCTTCGTTGGGGAATCAGCCGTCGGGGCTGCCGTGCCGTCCGGAACACGGACCCGTATCGCCGCGGGCTCGACCTTGACCTTCAGGCGCTTGACGGTGGTCCTCCCGCCGCCGTCCAGTTCGTACCGGATCTTCCGGCTCAGCTTGATGTCGACCTTCTTCGCCTTCGTCGCTTGCACGAACGGCGATTTCGTCGTCGTTCCCAACGCCGTCCGGGCGAACGTGCGGGTCCACTCGCCGATGCCCTCGGCGTTCGTCACACCGAGCTCGAGCATCCCGTCGTCCGGATGTGCGTTGTCGAACACCTCGACCCCGGCGAACAGCGATCCGATGTTGCCGAGGAGGATGCAAGTCGCGTGGTCGTCGTACCAGAGCTCGCCGTTCACCTCGATCCGCGCCTCGAAAGGGTCGCCGCGCAGGTGCTTGGATGCAGTCCAGATGTAGGCGAGGCGACCGACCCGATCCTTCAAGCCGCCGTCGGCGTCTTTGATCATCTTCGCGTCGAGGCCCGCACCCGCCATCACGGCGAAGCGCTCGCCGTTGATCTTGCCGACATCGAGCGCGCGCTCCGTCCCGTCCAGGCCGATCTTCACCGCCTCCACGACGTCCTGCGGGATGTCGAGGCTCGAGGCGAAGAGATTCGCGGTCCCTGTCGGGACGATCGCGAGCGGGATGTCGCTCTTCGCGAGCACGTCGACGCAGCGCTGCACCATCCCGTCACCGCCCCATACGAAGACGAGCTCGGCGCCGTCCTCGAGCGCGCGTCGGACGCGCTTGGGCGCGAACCGGCTCTTCGGCACCTCTGACCAGATCGGATCGACGACCCCCGCGTCGGCGAGCGTCTCGCGGAGCTCCTCGAGCCCCCCACCGATCGTCTTGTCCGCATGGGCGATCACGGCTGTCTTCGTCATCGTCGGACGTCCTCCCGGGCGGCTGCACGACCGTCGCGTCGGTCGGCGGCCGCACCCGCCACCCGCGCCGCGAAGACCGTGACGACGAGCGCGCCGATGCCCAGGAGCAGGCCGGCGGCGCTGTCGGTGAGATGGTGCATCCCCCGATACATCCGCGCCCAGGCGACGAAGACGGGAATCGCGAGCGCGACGACCGCACAGAGCGCCGTCAGGAGAGGTCGCCGAACGCGCGACACGAGGAGCAGCAGGAGTCCCCCGAAGAGAGCGAGCGCGGCGGCCGTGTGCCCCGAGGGGAAGCTTGCGGCCGCCGGAAGGCTCTCGAGCCGATGGACGGACGGCCGCTCCCGATGGACCACGAGCGTGGTGGCGCGATACGCGCCCGATTCGACGGCGATCGCGAAGAGGGTGAACGCCGCGAGCCGCCAGCGCCGGAGGGCCAGGAACACGACGAGGAAGAAGCCGACGACGACGGGGATCACGAGCCCACCGGCAAGCGTCGAGCCGATCCAGGAGAGATGGTCGAGTGACGGCGTGCGGCGCTCGGCGAGCCAGCGGTTGACGCCTTCGTCCCAGTTGGCGAACCCACCGATCGGGAGCAGGACCTCCGTCAGGAGCAGTCCCAGAAGGATCATCGAGGCAACCAACGCCGCATATCCGAGGAGGAGTGCGGCAACGAACGCGAGCGCGGGCCGTTCTGCCCCGACCCGCTGCGAGAAGCGCTCTGCCGAGCCTCCGGGTCGCGGCTCGAGCACTGGGACGCGCCGGGCACGGTGGCGGCCGGCAGGAGCGTCGCGAGTCGAGGTCAGATTCTCGTCGGCGAGCTCCGCCGCGTGCACCGCCGCCATGCGCCCCGGTTTACCCGCGCACGGCAGAGGTGAATCATGTAGCCAAGGAAACCCGCCCCGCCCGTCCTCTCAAGGCGGCGCACCTCTGATCAGCTGATGCCGATTCTCGTCCTCTTCCTCATTGCGATCGCCGCGGGCTCGCTCTCCTTCTACCTCGGAAGCCGCTACCCGGCACCGGCGATCGTCGAGACGACCGCCGAGGCTGCCGGTGAGAAGCTCGGGGAGGAGGCGGCTCGCCGTCCGTGGCTCGCGAGATCGCTACGAGGCCGTCTCGACCCGGCCACCGCGACGGGGCTGGCCCTCACGTGCGCCTTGGGCGCGGCCATCGTCGGCGGTCTCGTAGTCGGCATTCTCGCGTTCCTCGTCCGGAGGAGCGCGGTGCTCGTACGAGTCGACTTCAGCGTCGGTCACTGGGGAGCTCGGCACGCGACTCACCTGTCGACGCACGCCCTGCAGATGATCACGGACCTCGGAGGCACGTACGTCGTGGTCGTTGTCATCGTCGTCGTCGCAATCGTAGAGTGGATCCGGATCCCGAACAGGTGGATCCCCGTCTTCCTGATCGCGGTCGTCGTGGGCGAAATCCTCATCGTCACGGCGATCAAGTATTCGCTGGACAGGGTACGGCCGACGTTCAACCCGGCAGCGGCATCCCTCGGCCCCTCGTTCCCGAGCGGACACTCGGCGACCGCGGCTGCGCTGTACGCCGCGGTGGCGCTCCTCGTCGCTCGCCGGCGGTCGCCGCGCGTCCGGGCGCTCATCGCGGCGCTCGCGGTGGCCGTCGCGGTCGCAGTGGCCGGCAGCCGCGTCTTGCTCGGAGTGCACTGGCTCTCGGACGTCGTCGCCGGTCTGGCGTTCGGGTGGGGTTGGTTCGCGATCTGCGCGATCGCGTTCGGCGGCCGCTTCCTGAGCTTCGGCGCCCCGGTCGAGAAGGCGACGCGCATCGTCGAGCAGAGGACGGATGAGGAGGGAGAGCCCGTAGGTCGACTACTCGAGGGCCCGACGGCCACTCGTAGATAGCCCGCGACCGCTCGTCCACCGAGCACTCTGTCGGGACGTGTGCTTCCTCCGCTCGGCAGCGGTTAAGTTTCGCGACGGGTCGAGTCGCGCATGGGCCAAACCTCCGACGAGCATCACAGCGATCGCGTGGCCGACGCTTCTGCGGCAGCCGAGATCGTCGTCGGGCCCTTGCTCCGGTACGTCGGAACGACGACAGCGACGGTGTGGGTCGAAACGAGCGCCGCGACCGTGGTGACGATCCTGGGACAGCGAGCGAGGACGTTTCAGGTCGAGGGTCATCACTATGCCCTCGTGCTGCTCGAGGATCTCGAACCCGCCAGCGTCATCCCATACGAGGTGCGTCTGGACGGCCGACGCGTGTGGCCTCCCGAGGACGGCCGACCCGCTCCGGCTATCCGGACGCGTGAAGGCGAGCGACAGGCGCGACTCGTCTTCGGCTCCTGCCGGGTCGGAGCACCCGAAAGGCCTCCGTACTCACTGCTTCCGAGCGAGGAACCGCAAGGGTTCGGGGTCGACGCCCTCTGGGCCTACTCGCTGCGGCTCCAGAACGGCGCCGCGCAGTGGCCGGACGGGCTCTTGCTCCTCGGGGATCAGGTGTATGCAGACCTCGTTCCCCCGGAGACGGCAGCGTTCATCCGCGCCCGGCGCGACGTCCGAGAGCCGCCCGGCGAGGAAGTTGCGGACTTCGAGGAGTACACGATGCTCTATCGCGAGTCGTGGTCGGACCCGGACGTCCGCTGGCTGCTGTCGACGGTGCCGACGACGATGATCTTCGACGATCACGACGTCAACGACGACTGGAACATCTCGGAGTCGTGGGTGGCGGAGATGCGCTCGTTGCCATGGTGGGAGGATCGGATCACGGGCGCGTTCATGGCCTACTGGCTGTACCAGCACATCGGCAACCTCTCGCCGCCGGAGCTCGCCGAGGAGACGCTCCTCGCCGAAGTGCGCGAGGACGTCGACGCTGGTCCACGCCTGCGCGCGGCTGCGCACGAGTGGGATCGGGAATCGGCTGCCTCTCGGTGGGCGTACTACCGGGACTTCGGGCGGTCGCGCTTGCTCGTGATCGATTCGCGCGCGGCCCGAGTCCTCGTCGACGGACGGCGGGAGATGATCGACGAGGAGGAGTGGGACTGGATCGCCGACCACGCCCGCGGCTCCTTCGACCACCTGATCGTCGCGACCACGCTCCCGGCGTTCGCGCAGCACGGCATCCACCATCTCGAGTCGTGGAGCGAGGCGGTGTGCGCCGGCCGCTGGGGCTCCTTCGCGGCGCGAATCGCCGAGCGGGTGCGCCGGGCGGTCGACCTCGAGCACTGGGCGGCCTTCGAGCGCTCCTTCGAGCGACTCGTCGATCTCTTGCGAGCGGCGAGCCATGGCCTGGGAGGCGAGGCCCCCGCGACGATCACGATCCTGAGCGGCGACGTCCACACCACCTACGTCGCCGAGATCGACCTCGGCGCGGGCGCGGGACCAAGTCGAGTCAGCCAGATTGTCTGCTCGCCGTTCCGGAACCCTCTGAAGCCACGCGAACGGCGCGTGGTCAGGGCGACGGGGTCGCGCGCTGCGGCGGCAGTTTTCGGGTGGCTGGCCAGGAGGTGCGGAGTTCCTCGACCGACGGCTTCGTGGCGCTTCGTCGCGCCCCCGACGTACGAGAACACGATCGGCGAGCTGTCGCTCGACGAACGGCAGGCGGGCGTCTCGCTCTACCGCAGCTCAGACGGACACGACAGTCCGCGCCTAACCCGTTTCCATAGCTCCGAGCTCTCGCGGGAACGCCCCCCGGTAGCCGCCGGAGCCCGCCGCTAGGCTTGTCGCATGTCCGACGCCGACGGCAAGCCGCTCGCGGAGCACCTCGAGGAGATCGGGGCCCAGCTCGCCTGGGTCCGTGATTACCTTTGACCCCGATTCGCTGAGCCGACGCCGCGCCGAGCTCGAGCAGGCGATGGGCGCGCCGGGCTTCTGGGACGACCAGGGTGCGGCGGCGCGGATCTCGACCGAGCACGCGCGGGTAGCGCGCAAGCTCGAGCGCTACCAACGCCTGCACGGCGAGTACGAGGATGCCCGCGAGCTCTTCGCGCTGGGCGACGACGAGCTGACGGGGGAGATCACCGAGGCGGTCCATTCGCTCGAACGTGAGCTCGAGCGAATGCAAGAGGACGCGCTCTTCACGGGTCGGTACGACGCGGGAGACGCGCTGCTCGAGATCCACGCCGGGACGGGGGGGACCGACGCCCAGGACTGGGCGGAGATGCTCCTCCGTATGTACGAGCGGTGGACCGCGGACCGAGGCTTCGCAACGGAGCTCCTCGACTCGAGCCCGGGGGAGGAGGCGGGGATCAAGTCGGCGACGCTCGCGGTGCGCGGCGAGAACGCGTACGGCGTCCTGAAGGCCGAGCGCGGCGTGCACCGGCTCGTCCGCCTGTCGCCCTTCGACGCTGCGCACCGCCGGCACACCGCGTTCGCACAGGTCGTCGTCGCGCCGCTCCTCCCCGAGGACGCGCCGCTCGAGATCGACGACTCCGAGCTCCGCATCGACACCTACCGCTCGAGCGGTGCCGGTGGGCAGCACGTGAACAAGACGGACTCGGCGGTCCGGATCACGCATCTTCCGACCGGGATCGTCGTCCAGTGCCAGAACGAGCGTTCGCAGACCTCGAACAAGCAGACGGCCATGCGCATCCTCCGCTCGCGCCTGGTCGAGCTCGAGGAGGAGAAGCGCGAGGCAGAGCTCGCGCGGGAGCGCGGCGCCGCGCAGGACATCGGCTTCGGGAGTCAAATCCGGTCCTACGTGCTCCACCCGTACCAGCTCGTGAAGGATCACCGGACGGACCACGAGGTCGGAAACGCCCAGTCCGTTCTCGACGGCGCGCTCGACGACTTCGTCCACTCCTACCTCCTTGCCCGCGCGGCGGGGAAAGTGCTCTGAGGCGCTGAGTTGAGCGCACAGCGCAGCGGCCGCGAGGTGGCCGCCTTCAGGGATTCGGCGCGACCGGGGTCGGCGCTAGCCGATTCCGGTCTTGCGCAAGGAACGTCGGAAGTGTCCGCTACACTGGGCGCTTCCTCAGAACCGGAGCAGGCCCCCGCGGCTGCGGTGCATTCCGATCCGGTGCCGGACGACGAGCTTGCGACACCCACGACCATGACGGCTATCGCCGAACCAGAGACGCTCGCTCCGCAGGAGCTCATCCAGCGAGAGACGCCGAGCGGGTCCTCGATGATCGTGTTCGAAGACGTCCAGAAGACCTACGATCCGGGCGTCGTCGCCCTTCAGGGGGTCAACTTCACGATCGAGAAGGGCGAGTTCGTGTTCGTCGTCGGCGCGTCCGGCTCGGGCAAGTCGACCGTCATCCGCCTGCTGTTGAAGGAGATCGAGCCGACGCAGGGCCGGATCATCGTCGGCGGCCGCGACCTCGGTCGCCTCAAGCGCTCGCGCGTCCCGCTCCTCCGCCGGAATCTCGGCTGCGTCTTCCAGGACTTCAAGCTCCTCCCGAATCGCACCGCGGCCGAGAACATCGGCTATGCGCTCCGCGTGCAGGGCGAGTCGGTCGCGCAGATCCGGAAGAAGGTGCCCGAGGTGCTCAACCTCGTCGGGCTCGCTCACAAGATGGGCTCGCGTCCGGAGGAGCTCTCGGGCGGCGAGCAGCAGCGCGTGTCGATCGCGCGCGCGTTCGTCAACCATCCGCCGCTCCTCGTCTGCGACGAGCCGACGGGGAACCTCGATCCCGACACCTCGGTCGGGATCATGCAGCTCCTGCACCGGATCAACCAGACCGGGACGACGATCCTCATGGTCACGCACGACCGCGAGATGGTCGACAAGATGCGGAAGCGCGTGATCGCGCTCGAGGAGGGCAAGCTCATCCGCGACGAGCGCCGAGGAGGGTACGCCGAGGAATGACGCGCGCTCGTCTTCTCTTCTCCGAAGCCGTCCGCTCGATCGGCGCGAACCTCTCGACGACGGCGGCTGCGGTCGTGACGGTGCTCATCGGCATGTTCCTGCTCGGCGTCTTCATCGGCCTCGGCACGTGGGTCGTGTCGTGGTCGGACAACGTGAAGAAGGAGCTCGTGGTCAAGGTCTACTTCACGGGAAACGCGACGAAGAAGCAGATCAACGCGGTCGGAAACAGGCTGGAGCGGGACCCGCGGGTCAAGAGCATCGCGTTCATCTCGAAGCAACGGGCGCTCGAGCGGATGCAGAAGAGCTACCCACAGCTCACCGCCAACCTGCCGGCGAACCCGCTCCCGGACTCGTTCGAGATCGTCCCCACGAAGGCCGAGAACACGGAGCCGGTCGCGCTCTCGATCCAGGACGCCAAGCTCGCCGGCGTCGGCGAGGTCAAGTACGGGAAGGAGACCTCGAGGCGGATCCTCCAGATCGCGCGGGCGATCCAGGTCGTCTTCCTGATCGCGGTGATCATCCTGCTCGTCGCGTCGACGATCCTGATCGCGAACACGATCCGGCTCTCGATCTTCGCCCGCCGACGCGAGATCGAGGTGATGAAGCTCGTCGGCGCCACGAACTGGTTCGTGCGCGGGCCGTTCATGCTCGAGGGGCTCCTCACGGGTCTCGCCGGCTCGGTGTCCGCGATCCTCCTGCTGTTCGTGAGCAGGAGAGTGGCCGTCCCCCAGATCCTCCCTCACCTCCGCAGCGACCCCGACGTCCGTGCGCTCGCCTTCAGCTGGACCGCGGCGATCCTCCTCGCCGTGGGCCTCGGGATCGGCGCGCTGGGGTCGGGGATGACGCTCCGCCGCTTCCTCCGCGTCTGAGAACCGCGGTCCGCTGATGCATCGGCGGCGGCCACCCCGCGGACGCCAGAAGCGCCCGAGCCGCTCGGAGCGCTCGCGACGGCGTCCCTCGGCGTCGGTCGCGCGAGCCGAGAAGCGCATCGCGATCAGCCTCCCGTCCAGGCGCGCCGAGCCGGAACGCGTCGTCGCGCACCTCGGGCCGACGAACTCGGGGAAGACGTACGCCGCGCTCGAGGAGCTCGTTGCGGCCGGCGCGGGCGTGTACGCAGGGCCGCTCCGCATGCTCGCGCAAGAGGCGCACCGCCGTCTCTCCGCCCGCCTCGGCGAGGAGAACGTGGGCCTCGTGACGGGCGAGGAGCGCATCAACGAGCGCGCCCCGGTCCTCTGCTGCACGGTCGAGATGGCGCCGTCCGCCGGCGACCTGCTCGTCCTCGACGAGATCCAGTGGGCCGACGACGACGAGCGCGGATCCGCCTGGACGAGGCTGCTCCTCGCCGGCGAGTACCGCGAGATCCTGCTCCTCGGTGCGCTCGACGCGCTGCCGCTCGTGGAGCGCGCGTTCCCCGAGCACGAGCTGCGAGTGTTCGAGCGCAAGCTTCCGCTCGAGTTCGTCGGCGAGCGCTCGCTCCGCTCCCTCGGTCGCGGCACGGTCGTCGTCGCCTTCAGCAGAAGGGCCGTGCTGGCGCTCGCCGGAGAGGTGAACCGGCTCCACCCCGGCCGCGTCGCGGTGCTCTACGGCGCCATGCCGCTGTCCTCGCGTCGAGAGGAGATCGAGCGCTTCCTCTCCGGCGCCGCCGACGTGTGTGTCGCCACGGACGTGCTCGGGCACGGGGTGAACCTCCCGTGCGAGACGCTCCTGTTCGCAGAGACGACGAAGTTCGACGGTCAGGAGCGCCGAAACCTGTTTCCATGGGAGCTCGCTCAGATCGCGGGACGCGCCGGGCGGTTCGGGCTCGTCGAGCGTGGCTTCGTCGGCGTCCTCTCCGGGATCGGCTGGGGCGCGCGGGACGCGACCTTCGTCGAGTCGGCGCTCGAGCCGCACGTCCTCCTGCCGGGCGGCTATCGGGGTTACCGCGTCGTCGACGAGGCGCGCATCCGTCCGCGTCTCGGCGATCTCGGCGTCGACGACCCCGCCGACCTCGACGCCGCGCTCGTCGCCTGGCACCAGGTGGCGCTCCGTGAGTGGGCGTTCGAGAGCTGGCTCGCCGTCGAGTCGCTCCAGCCGCTCCGCCTGCGCCTCGACGCCGTGCAGCGGCGGCTGCGCGAGCGTGGGCGCCGCCTGTCGCTCGAGGATACGTGGACGCTCGTGAGCGCACCCGTCGACGAGGACGGCGTCGATCTCCTCGCCACGCTCGCGCTCGCGCTCGCGGGAGACCGAGTCGCGCGACCGCACCTGAGCTATCTGCTCGACCCCGCGCGCCTGCGAACGGCGACGCTCGAGGACGCCGAGCAGGCGGGGCGCGAGGCGAGCATCCTCCGCTGGTTCGCGCTCCAGTACCCGGGCACCGGTGGCGTGACCAGCGAGCGGGCGGCGGCACTCGAGGAGATGGCGGCGCAGCGCGTCGTCGCGCGCCTCCGGCTCGAGGTGGAGTCGCCGACGATCGGCCGCTGCCGATCGTGCGGACGGTCGTGCCCGCCCTGGTATCCGCTCTGCGACCGCTGCGCGGGGGTCGCGAGCCGGTCGTGATATGAACCGCGTGTGACGCCCGACGAGCTTCGCGCGGTCACTCTCTTCGAAGGCCTCTCCGAGGGAGGTCTCGAGCGGCTCGCCACCTCGGCCGCGCCGATCGAGTGCGAGCCGGGTCAGGTGCTGGCCCTGCCCGGCGATCCCGGTTCCGGGATGTACGTGATCCTCGAGGGCACGGTCCGGGTCGAGATGCGCGGCGGCTTCTACGTCGAGCTCCGCGAGGGGAACTTCTTCGGGGAGATCGCGCTGCTCGTCCCGACGTCGAACCGCGTCGCCCGCGTGCGGGCGATGGATGCGGTCCGTTGCCTGAGCGTGCCACGCGACGACTTCGTGGAGCTCGTGGAGAGCGAGCCCTCCCTCGCGCTGAAGATGCTGCGTGAGCTCGCGCGGCGTCTCGGCGACGCGGCGCCCGACTGACGTCTCCCTAGACTTCGCGAGATATGGCCGGCACCGAGAAGGCGATAGCGGAGAACCGCCGCGCGCGGCGCGACTACGAGTTCCTCGAGCGCGTCGAGGCCGGCGTGGTCCTCACCGGCTCCGAGGTGAAGTCGGCACGCGACGGACAGGTCCAGCTCGGCCAAGCGTACGCGGACATCCGAGGCGGGGAGGCATGGCTCGTCGGGGCGTCGATCGCCGAGTACCCGCAAGCCAGTGCGTTCCCTCACCAGCCCGACCGCGACCGCAAGCTGCTCCTGCATCGGAGCGAGATCGACTCGCTCCACGGCAAGGTGCGCGAGAAGGGCCTCACGCTCGTGCCGACGCGGATGTACTTCAAGGACGGGCGTGTGAAAGTGGAGCTCGCGCTCGGGCGCGGACGCGAGCGGGCCGACAAGCGCCGCGTGATCGCCGAGCGTGACGCGGAGCGGCAGATCGAGCGCGCGCTCAAGCGCCGGCGCTAGCCGGCTCTCCGCTCTCCTGGCGGGCGGGTCACGCTAGGAGTACGCTCGCGCTGTCCACTCGCGAGGAAGGGAGGAGAGCCTTGCGACGGGTAGCGCTGACCGTCAACGACGTGCGGCACGAGCTCGAGCTGGAGCCGCGCGAGCTGCTCGTGTACGTGCTCCGAGAGCGACTGGGTCTGACCGGGACGAACGTCGGCTGCGATACCACCTCGTGCGGCGCCTGCACCGTGCTCGTGAACGGCGAGTCGGTGAAGTCCTGCACGATGCTCGGGGTCCAGGCAGACGGCCTCGAGATCACGACGATCGAGGGGCTCGCCGAAACGGCGAGCTGCACCCCGTGCAGCAGGCCTTCCACGAGCACCATGCCCTGCAGTGCGGTTACTGCACGCCGGGGATGGTGATGGCCGCCGTCAGCCTGATCGAGAACGGCGAGGTGCGAGACGAGGTTCGATCCGGAGGGGCTCGAGGGAATCTCTGCCGGTGCACCGGCTACCACAACATCGTCAAGGCCGTCGCCGCGGCCGCGGGGGTGAGGTAACCCATGGCCGTCGCCGCCGAGACCGAGTCGTTCGTCGGCGCGTCCGTCAAACGGAAGGAGGACGCGTCGCTCCTGCGCGGCCGGGGGACGTTCGTCGACAACTTGACGTGCCCGGCACGCTTTCGATGACGATCATCCGTAGCCCGTACCCGCATGCCCGTATCGCAAAGCTCGACCTCGACGCGGCTCGGGCCGCGGAGGGAGTGATCGCCGTCTTCAGCGGAGCCGACCTCGCCAACGACTGGGCCGGGCCGATGCCCTGCGCCTGGCCGGTCACCGAGGACATCAAGATGCCGCCCACTTCCCGCTGGCCGTGGAAGAGGCGCGCTACCAGGGAGACGGCGTCGCCGTCGTCGTCGCCGAGAGCCGCGCGCTCGCGAAGGACGCTGCCGACCTCGTCGAGATCGAGTACGAGCCGCTGCCGGCGACTGCCGACGTCGTGAAGGCGCTCGAGTCCGACGCGCCCCTCGTGCACGCCGATCTCGAGACGAACGAGTGCTACGTGTGGAAGCTCGAGACCGACGACTTCCAGGCCGCCGTCGACGCTGCGGACGCCGTCGTGACCAGGCGGTACTTCCAGCCGCGCCTCATCCCGAACGCGATCGAGCCGCGGGGCGTTCTCGCCCAGGTCGGGCCGACCGGCGACGTCACAATCTGGTCGGCGACGCAGATCCCGCACATCCTCCGCTTCACGATGCAGCTCGTCGTCGGGATCCCGAGTCGAAGGTGCGCGTGATCGCGCCGGATGTGGGCGGCGGCTTCGGCTCGAAGTGCGACGTCTACGCGGAGGAATACCTCGCCGTCGCGCTCGCGAAGCGGCTCGGCCGTCCCGTGAAGTGGATCGAGGAGCGCACCGAGAACCACCAGTCGACGATCCACGGACGCGATGTCGTGACGGAGCTGACCTTCGCCGCGACCAACGACGGGAAGATCACCGCGGTCAAGGGGGAGATGACGTGCGCCATGGGCGCCTATCTCCAGCTCGTGACCCCCGGGATCCCGTTGCTCGGAGCGTGGATCTACTCCGGGCCGTACGCGATCCCGAACTACAGCGTCACCTTCACCGGGGTCTTCACGCACCCACCCCTACCGACGCCACCGAGGCGAGCAATACGGGACCTACGAAGTAGGCTACAGT
>CAWKEV010000063.1:0-19702 GCA_963848725.1 uncultured Actinomycetes bacterium
TCCATGTATTGCTTGGGTGAGATCCAGACCCTCTCTCCAGCGCTCGACGACCCTGCCGACGTCCTCTCCGGATCCGTCGTCCGCCACCGTGGTCTCGAATGGAGGGCCGGCCTGTTCCGAGAGCGCTCTCAACACGACGTCGAGCGCCTCGGGCCAGTTGTAGGTCGCGACGATGACGCTCAGGCCAGGGCTCATGACGGCCGACGAACGGAAGCGCGTCGACGGTCACGACGCCCACGCCGATACTTCTCGAGCTTCCAGTTCGACCCGCGGGCCTGGATCTCCTCGACGAGGGGATGGAGCTGCGGACGCCGGACCGTCCGCGCCAAGACCCGAGCACGCCACGCCGGAAGTGCCCGCTTTCGCTCAGGCTGCGACGCGGCTCGCTCGGATCGACCGGGTCGAGGCTGGAGCGCCGGAGGAAGCACGTGTGGCAGGAAGCGGAATGGGCTCTCCTCCCAGCCGTAGCGCTCCTGGAGGGCCTCGACCGAGTCCCATCCGTACCCCGGCCGAAACCGGACTTCCCCGCCCAGCAGGCGCTGTCCGCATCCCGACCAGGCCTCCGCGGCAGCCGAGATTGAACAGCCTGGCCAGCGGACGGCTCGGCGGCGACATGTAGCCCGAAGCCGTCCACCCTTCGGGATCGAGTCGATCGCAATGGAGCACGTTCGCCTGCACGCGAAAGGCTCGTCGGAACTCGCCCGCATCGATCGCCTCGCGCAGCCGGACAAGCGCTGCGGGGTCATGAAGCTCGTCTCCGTCCACCTGGAGCACCCAGACGTCCGACCCCACATAGGGCTCGAGCACCTCGTGTGACACGCGAGCATGCGAGATGCGCCGGGCGTCGAGGTGGTCGTACTCACGAGCGAGCGTCCGGAGTACGTCCCAGGTGCCGTCTCGCGAACGGTGGTCGATCGCGTGGATGCGATCGCAGACGTGAGCGACGTTCCTGATCGCACGCTCGACGAACACGTCCTCGTTGTGGACGAGGACGATCCCGACGACCTGCACGTCAACGGCCCTCGGTCGTCCAGTCGAGCAAGGGTCTGACGACGCCCCTCCATTGCCCAGTGAAGAGCCCTCGCGCGGAGTCCCCTCGGCGGGGTCCTGGACGTGGAATGAAACCGCGTCGTTGAGCCCTGCGTGATTCCGCAGCTTCAGCGTCCCGTACGAGCAGATCGCGACCTGGACGCTGAGGAGCCCTTCGTTGAGGAGGTTCGCGGGAACCCAGGCGGTAGAGGTGTATTCGCCCGGCGACGCCGGCTCATGCCAGCGGCGGTTGGTGTCCATCGCGTTGAAGACCACGTCCCCACGCTGGTCGACCAGCTTGATCTTCGGGAAGACCGGCTCGCCGTCCCCCAGGATGGTGAAGGCGATCTCGATCCCGACGGGCAGCCGAACGTCGACTGCCATCGCCTCTTGGTCGTCTTGGACGACGCGTACCGAGCGGAGGCGAACGAGATCGTCCCCGGGCGCGGTCGCGAGATCCGGCCACTCGCGACTCGATGAGCTGCCGCCGTACCCGGACTGGAGATAGCGGGCGACGACCTGCGAGCTCGGGCCGTCGTCGACGACCGAGCCCTTGTCGAGCCAGATCACACGCTCGCAGAGCTGCGCGACCGACTGCATCTGGTGCGAGACGAAGAGCACCGTGCGGCCTGACGCGCTCATGTCCTCCATCCGGCCCAGACATCGTCGCTGGAACTCCGCATCGCCGACCGCGAGCACCTCGTCCACGAGCAGGACCTCCGGCTCCAGATGCGCCGCGACCGCGAAGGCCAGGCGAACGGACATCCCGCTCGAGTAGCGCTTGACCGGCGTGTCGATGAACTGCTCGACGCCCGAGAATTCGACGATGTCGGAGAACTTCTTGGTGATTTCCCTATGCTTCATTCCCAGGACGGAGCCGTTCAGGTAGACGTTCTGCCGTCCGGTGAGCTCGGGATGGAAGCCGGTCCCAACCTCGAGCAGGCTTCCGACGCGTCCGCGGATCGTCGCGGTTCCCGTAGTCGGGGTGGTGATGCGGGTGAGGATTTTCAGGAGCGTCGATTTCCCGGCGCCGTTCCTCCCGATCACCCCGAGCACGCCGCCTCGACCAAGTCGGAAGGAGACGTCCCGAAGCGCCCAGATCTCCTCGTAGTGCGGCCGGTGCTCCCGCCGGGCGACCCGGCGCGTTCCCGCCGCGATCGAGTCGCGGAGCGTGCCGTACGCACCCTGATACTGGCCGATGCGGTAGCGCTTCGTGATGCCGTCGACGGAGATTGCGACCGACATCAGATCGTGTCCGCGAACTGCGGCTCGGAGCGCCGGAAATACCAGAGGCCGACGACGAAGATCACGGTCATCGACGCAACGCTCACGAGCGTATGTCCAAGCGAGGGAGGGCTCGATCCGAGGACTCCCCACTGGAAGCCGCGGATCACGACGGTCATCGGATTCAAGGCAAGGAGCCACTGCTGCCAGTTCGCGAGCGTGTCGATCGAGTACACGACGCCCGAGAAGTACATCCAGATCGTGGTCAGGAACGGGATGACGTAGGCGACGTCCCGGTAGCGGACGTTTACGGCAGAGAAAAAGAGCCCGACGCCCAGCGCCGTCACGAATGCGATCGCCAGGAACGCGGGCGCCAGCAAGATCGCCGCGATCGGGTAGATCGAGAACCACACCATCATCCCGAACAGGATGCTCAGAGCGAGCACGAAGTCGACGACCGGGACTGCGACGCCTTCGAGCGGCAGCAGCACCCGCGGGAAGTAGACCTTCGTCACGAGGCTGCGGTTCGCGACGATGCTCGAGCTCGAGAGCGTCATGGCGGACGCGAAGTACGTCCACGGCAGAAGCGCCGAGTAGCTGAAGATCGGATACGGAAGCCCGTTCGAGGGGAACTTCCCGAACTTTCCGAAAACAATCGTGAACACGACCATGGTCAGGAAGGGCTGGAGGATCGCCCAGGCGACGCCGATCCCGGTCTGCTTGTAGCGAACGGCGACGTCCCGCCACGCGAGATGTCCGGCGAGCTCACGGAAGTGCCACAGCTCGGGAAGGTCGAGGTGGGGCCAGCGCGGCGCCGGCCGTATGACCGTCACCCTCGTGGAGCCCGGCGCCTCGAGCGGCACAGAAAGCGGCTCGCCCGGGACGCTGCGAACGGGAACCTGCGTCTCCGTCACTCACGCGATGCTAGCGGGCGTACGCGAAGGCGCCCGCCAGTGGTTAGCGCCGTGTAAGCCTGGCGAGGCGTCGCATCACGCGCGGCCAGAAGCGAGCCTCTAATTGGCCGATGCGCGCTTCGAGTTCGCGGATAAGGCGGTCGAGCTTCACGAGATCGACCTCGCCGACCGCCGCGCACTCGCCCGCGTACGCGGCGTCGTCGACGATCGTCGGGGGTCGGAGTACGAGACTTCCCCCGTCTCCCGAGGGAAGCGCATACCGGGTCGGCAAGGGATCGGCCCCAACGCGGGAGAGGGTCCTGAGCGCCTCGCCGAGCCGCTCGTCGGGGACGAGCGACCCGTCGGCAGCACATCGCTCCTCGTACCAGTCGGCGAGTCGCCCTGCCACCTGCGCGGCGAGAGCATCGCTCTCGAGTGCGCTTCTCGGCGTGGGCCGGCGCTCGCAGAAGCGCTGTGTCTGCTCGAGGGTCCGGAAGGGATAGCGCAGGACCTCGATCGGGTACCAGGCTCGCAAGGGCACGCGGCGTCCACCCTCGGTCGGGTCCTCCGGATCGACGACGAGATCGTGTCCGGCGCGGTACACAGGGCGCAGGGTCGATGCCAGCGACTCGGGATCTGAGGACTGCTCGAGAAGCGTGGGACGACGGTCATCCGCTTTTCGAACGCCCCGTCTCCGGGCCGTGGGGAACACGCGGACGAGCCCCTGCACGACCCCGTAGCGGGCGGGGATCGCAGCGAGCACGTCCTCCAGGCTCTCGCCCCGGGGCCACCAGAACTCGTCCGCGTCGCTCGACAGCACCCAGTCGGCCCCGTGCTCGGCGACAGCGTGGCGCGCGAGCTGCGACCGGACGTCGCTCCCGCGAACCGCTCCCTCCGGCACTCGCCGGACCACGCCGTCCCGTTCGTACGTCGCGAGGATCTCCGCGGTCGTGTCGTCGCCCGAGTCGACGGCGAGGACGAGATCGACGCCGACGTTCAGATGGAAGGCGATGTGGACGTCGACGAGCTGCGCGTCGTCGCCCGGAGCGAGGACGGAGACGATCTTCACGCGGCCGAGCCTAACCCACTCGATCGAGCTCCTTTTCCGGTGCGGCGTTCGACCGCTGACAGCCGTGCCCGAAGCTCGTCCAGTCGCAGCGCAGCGCGGAGGATGTCGTGGTCGGCGAGGGCGGTCAAATCGGCGGCATGGGACAAGGCGTCGTACTTCTGGCCGCCGATCGCCGACGACACAGCTCGATCGCGGTCACGGGCGACACCGTCGGGCAGAGCGAAACGGCGCCGTGGCGTGGCTGCGTCCGGATCGATGTCTCGCAGGCGTATCCCGCGGAGTGCGTCCCGCAGGCGGGTGTCGATCGCGAGCGTTCCGGCTTCGAGCCCTCGTGCGAGGAGCTCATCGTCGATCGTCTGCGATGCATAGGAGGCGGCTGCGCTCGCGATGGCTGCGCGGGCAAATTCCCACGCACGACCTGCCTGCTCCCAGTCATCGTGCCTTCGGTGATGCTGCTCGGGCGAACGCGAGGGGAAGTGCAGCACCTCCAGCGGGTACCAACCCGGAACAACCGCGAGGTCACCGGAGAGGAGCTTGTGATTTCCGCCCTGGACAACGAGGTCGGGGCGCGCCCGATGGGCGATCTTCACGCGCGGTCTGAACGGGGTGCGAGGATGCTCGAGGGCGCCGAGTGGCGCTAGGCGAACAGTCATCCGCTCGGCGAAGAACTCCGGCCCTTCGCTGCGCGGGAGAAAAAAGCGCCATGGGCCCTCCACGACCCCATACCCGCGAGGGATGGCTGCGAGCATCTCCTTGAGCGATCCCGAGCGGGGCCACCAGAACTCGTCTCCGTCGCATGCGATCACCCAGTCGGCGCCGAGCTTTGCGGCCATCCTCGCCATACGCGTCCGCCACACCTGCGTACGAACCTCCGGCCCCGACTCGCGGAGGAGCCGGAGAACGCCCTCGCGCTCGTATGACTCGAGGATCTCTGTCGTTCCGTCCTCGGAGCGATGGTCGGTCGCGATGACGAAATCGGCGCCGGCTTGCAGGTGATACGCAACGACTGCATCAACGATGTCCGCTTGGTCCCGCGTCAGCACGGTGACGACCAACTTCACAGCGCCCGGAACCTACGCGTGGAGGGCCAACCGGGAGTGCACGGCGCGGACGATGTCGACGACGTCGCGGATGTCGTCATCCGTGTGGGCAGGCGAAAGCGGCAACGAGAGCACCTCCGTCCCGGCACGTTCGGCCACAGGGAGCGAGATCTGCGCCGGGTAGCGCTCCCGAAACCACGTGAGCGTGTGGACGGGAAGGAAATGGACACTCGTCGCCACGAGCTCCTCGGCGAGCGCTCGCTGGTATTCGTCGCGCGTCCCACCCGCTCCCTCCGGATCGATTCGTACGACATAGAGGTGATGGGCGTGGACGTCGTCCGGGTGTCGTGTCAACCGCTCGATTCCCGCGAGATCGCAGAGTCCTGCGTCGTACAGCGCAAACTGCGCTCGTCTCCGCTCGTCGTGCCGCCCGAGCTTCTCCAACTGAACGAGCGCAATCGCCGCAAAAAGGTCGGGCAGGCCGGCTTTGATGTTCCGTGCGACCTGGTCGTAGTGACCGTCAGGACCACGATGCAGGCGCCGCATGGCGAGCACGCGCTCGGCGAGATCCGCGCGATTCGTGGCAAATAGCCCGCCTTCGCCCGCAGCGACCTGCTTCGTCACGTACAGGGAAAAGCACGCGGCATCCGAGAGCCCCCCGATCGGCCGTCCCCGATAGCGGGCTCCGAAGGCGTGCGCCGCATCCTCGACGACGGGGAGCCCGATCGCATGGAGCGAATCCAGGTCGGCGGGCTGGCCTGCGAAGTGAATCGGCACGATCGCCTTTGTCCGCTCGGTCACGAGATCCCGTGCGAGCCGCGGATCGATGTTCAGATCGCCGGGTCGAACGTCGCAGAAAACCGGCTTGGCCCCGCACGCCTCAATGGCGTTGGCAGTCGCAGGCCAGGTCATGGCGCTCGTGACGACCTCGTCCCCGCCGCCGACGTCGAGGGCGAGCAGGGCGAGGCTCAGCGCCGCCGTGCACGACGGACTCCGACGACATGTTCAGCTTCGAGGATCGGACTCACTTGTCGCTCGAGCCGCTCGACCCGAGGCCCGGTCCCCAGCCAGCCTGATCGCACGACATCTGCGACCGCGGCAGCTTCCTCCTCGCCGTACGCCGGCGGCTGGAACTCGACGCGGGTCGTCCGCTTCATCCGCATCGAGGCCGAAGGATATGACCGACTCACGACTTCCTGCGTACGATCCTGCCGTGACAGGACGAAAACCTCTTCTCGTCCTCGGCACTCGGGACTTCTCCTTCGAGATCGCCGAGCTCGCGGAAGAGACTGGCACCTTCGAGGTTTCGGGATTCGTGGAAAACCTCTGCCGCGAGCGCTGCGACGACACGCTCGAAGGGCGCCCGATCCACTGGATCGACGACGCTGGCGCCCTCGCTGATACGCACCTCGCGGTCTGCGGTCTCGGAACGACCCGCCGTCGCGTGCTGGCCGAACAAGCCGCCGCCAGGGGCTTCCGCTTCGCGACGATCATTCACCCCAGCGCCCGGGTGCCCGCGTCGTGTGGCGTCGGTGAGGGGGTCATCGTCGGGGCAGGAGTCGTCGTCGGATCTCGCGCCCGGCTCGGGCGGCACGTCTTCCTGAATCGCGGCGTCCTCATCGGTCATCACACCGTCATCCACGATTACGTCTCGGTGATGCCCGGCGCGAACATCGCCGGGTTCTGCACGCTCGACGAAGCCGCGTACGTGGCGATCGGTGCGGTTGTCGTCGACCGCATATCGATCGGAGCCGGATCGGTCGTCGGGGCGGGAGCAGTGGTCGTCGACGATGTCCCGGCGCACGTGCAGGTCGTCGGCGTCCCGGCCCGAGTGGTCAAGGAGACGATCGAGGCGAGGTGAGGGACGAGTGGACCCGCTGATCGTCAACGCCGCGCTGACCGGCATGGTGCCGTCGAAGGAGGACAACCCGAGCGTCCCGGTGGCACCGGACGAGATCGCCGACGACGCGGCCCGCTGCGTCGAGGCGGGAGCGACCGTCGTCCATCTCCACGCCCGCGACGCCGACGGGAACGCGACCTACCGCGCGGACGTCTACGCCGAGATCGTCGCCAAGGTCCGCGAGCGCTGTCCCGACGTCATCGTCTGCGTCTCGACAAGCGGACGCGTCTTCAAGACGTTCGAGGAGCGCTCCGGTGTTCTCGATCTCGACGGCGATCTCAAGCCCGACATGGCGTCACTGACGCTCGGCTCGCTCAACTTTCCGGCGCAGGCGTCGGTCAACGACCCCGACATGATCCGCGGGCTCGCCGAGCGAATGGCGGAGCGTGGCATCGTTCCCGAGCTCGAGGTCTTCGACCTCGGCATGGTCGACTACGCCCATTACCTGCTCGCCCGCGGTGTCCTCGCAACGCCGCTCTACTTCAACGTCCTCCTCGGGTCGCTCGGCACACTCTCCGCGACGCCGCAGCACCTCGCGGCGGTCGTTGACGGCCTCCCCGCAGGCGCGACGTGGGCGGCCGCCGGTATCGGCCGCTTCCAGTTCTTCATCAACGGGCTCGCGATCGCGATGGGAGGCCACGTAAGGGTCGGCCTCGAGGACAACCTGTGGCTCGACCAGGAGAAAAGGCGGCCGGCGACGAACGTCGCGCTCGTCGACCGTCTCGTACGGCTCGCAGAAGCAGCCGAGCGACCGATCGCGACGGCGGCCGAGGCTCGACGGGCGATCGGCCTTCCAGCACGCGCAGGATCGGTTTCGAGGCCGTCTCGCGCGTAGAAGGTGGTCGCGGCGGACGACCACGGGCTAGAGCGCTTTCACGCGTCGACGGAGCTCGTCGACGTCACGAACGAGCCGCACGACGTTTGCCTCCCGTAGCGCTGCGCTCTCACCGACTAAACGCGCATCCCCACCGACCGCCGGCAGCGGATCCTCCGCGGGGCCTGCCGCGGGCGTGCGAAGCAGGTCGCGGAGCCGGGTATCGATGACGAGTGAACCCTCGGCCACCCCCCGCACGAGCGTCAGCTCGTCGATGACCAGGGCCTGGTAGCGCTCGTCGATGCGGCCGGACTCGAGCGCCTGCGATACCCGGACGTACTGGCCGAGCGGCGTGTAGCCGCGTGCCTGTGCGCCCCGCAGACCCTTGCGCTTGTACTGGGCCAGCGTCCGGTTCGGGAAATGGAAGACCTCCGCGATGCACCAGTTCGAGAGCCCGCGGAGGCTCGGCGAGATCGCCGTGTGCCCGCCGTAGCGGACGACGACCTCTGGATCGCCTCGGTGTCCCACTTTCGCATGCGGTCGATACGGGCTCGTCGGGTCGTTCAGGGGCGCCGACAGGGAGATCCGGACTGTCATTCGTTCGCTGAAGGGCCCTTCATCGCCCGGCCTCGGCGGGAAGTGGTGCGTCAATGCCCACACGATGCCGTACCGGGACGGCACGGCCGCGAACGCCTCTCGCAGGCTCGCCGCGCTCGGCACCCAGAACTCGTCGGCGTCGGTGTGGAACACCCAATCCGCTCCGTGCTCTGCGGCCGCCAACCGCGCCATCCGCGTTCGCCACACGCCCTCGCGTATCTCCCCGGACCCGCTGATCCGCCGGAGATACCCGTCGCGGGCGTACGACTCGAGAATGTCGGTCGTCCCGTCCTGCGAGTCGTGGTCGAATGCGATCACGAAGTCGACGCCGGAGTTCAGGTGGTAGGCGATCTGCGCGCCGACGATGTCGGCCTCGTCGCGGACCTGGAGCGTCTGAATCAGCTTCATCGCCGCACAAGGCTAGAGCGTCAGCTGGTCGCCGATCTCGGGGCGAGTACGATGGCGGATCGATCTAGCGCCACTCTTCGCCTCGATCGGAATCGAGCGGGACTACTCCGAGCTCGACCTGTCCGGCCTCACCCTCGATCTCCAGGGCTGGGGCGCAGACCGTCCCGTTTTCGGCCGTTTGCTCGCCGAGGTCAGGCCCGAGGTCATCGTCGAAGTCGGGACCCTGGAAGGGCGCATCGCTCGTACGCATGCACGCCATTGCACGGGAACTCGGACTCGACTGTCAGTTCGTCAGCGTCGACACGTGGCTGGGCTCGGCGGAGCAGTGGCTGGGCGCGAAGGATCGCGCGCGGCTCCGGCTGACCGGGGGGTACCCCGACCTCTTCCGTCAGTTCGTCTTCAACCTGGTCGAGTCGGGCGCCACGGACGTCTTCCCACTCCCGATGGCCTCGAGCGGAGCGGCGACCGTCCTCCTCGAACTGGGGGTGCGTGCCGACCTCGTATACCTCGACGGGAGTCATTCGGAGCTCGACGTCGCGTCAGACCTCGAGAGCTATTACCCGCTCCTGACCGAGGACGGTGTGATGTTCGGTGACGACTACCACTCGGCGTGGCCCGGCCTCGTTCGGAGTGTCGACTCGTTCATCCGCAGCCAACGACTCGAGCTCGAGGTCGATGGCCCAGTGTGGATTGCCCGGAGAGTGGCTCGCGACGTCGCGACGGCTGCCGCTGATGGCACGTCAGCGGGGCTCTCGACGTCGAGACGCGAGGCGCGCGTCTCGTCCTGATCTCCCTCGCGCCCGATCTTCGAGCGCGCGTATCCGCGGTTCCATACCGTCGACAGCTCGCTGCGCGCGAACCGTGTCTGCCTCGCGGAGAACTGCCAGCTCGATTGCATAGAGCACGTCCTCCCTCGTCGTCGGGGTCGGCAACACGAGCCCGGGAAGTCCGTCGAAGGGCACGGAGAAACGAGCTGGACGAGCCGGAAGCTCCGCGACGCCTGCGAATGACCTGAGCGCGTCTCGAAGGCGCACGTCCGTCGCGAGGGTCCCGTCGGCCAGGCCCGATACGAGCGCTTCGTCGTCGACGACGACACGGTCGTGCACGGAAGCGCGGCCCGACCCCGACGACGTGCGCCGTGCGCGTGCGATGTCGCCTCGAGGGTTGAAGGACCACCCCGCGATGGTCTTCTCGTACTTCGCCGCCGTCTGCTCGGGCGAACGGAGCGGGAAATGGAGTATCTCGATCGGATGCCATGCCTCCCGAGGATTGGGCGGCACACCCTCGACGCTGTGGTTCCCGGCGAGGACTGTCAGATTCGGGTGTGCTCGTGCGGCGACCTTCGACACGGGTCGGAACGGAGTGGCCGGGTCGTTGATCGCCGCCGACCCCGCGAGCCGCACGGTCATTCGCTCCGCGAAGAAGCGACCGTCGTCAGGGCGCGGGAGGAACGTCCTCGAGGGCGCGTAGACCAGGCCGCATCCCGCCGGAACCGCAGCGAGAACCTCCTTCAACGAGCCGCCGCGTGGCCACCAGAACTCGTCGCCGTCGCTGAGGAGGACCCAGTCGGCGCGTTCCTCGACGGCCGCACGACGCGCGAGATGGGTGACCCACTCCCCTTGTCGGTGCTGTCGCCCTTCTTCGCGGACCACGCGCGCGTGGCCTTCGCGCGCGCAGCGTTCGAGGATCTCGCTCGTCCCGTCGGTCGAACCGTGGTCGACGACGAGCACGAGATCGACCCCTGCGTTCAGATGGAAGGCGAGGTGGGCATCGAGGATGTCCGCCTCGTCGCGAACCACGAGCGTCATGACCACCTTCACGCGCAGGAGAAGCCTAACGAGGCAGTGGAGAGACCACCGGGCGTACGGAGGGGGCCAAGCCGGTAGCCTGCCTGCCCGATGGGGACGACGGCCCGGGACTTCGGAGTCCTCGTTCCCGCGAAGTCCGAGCACCTCCACTGGGTCCGCGGGACGTGCGCCAGCGTCCGCCACTTCATGGGCGAGACGCCGATCTGCGTGATCCTCGACGGTGACGAGTTCCCCGACGACCTGGGAAGCCAGGTGCTCGTGGTTCGTCGCGAGGACGTCGAGCCGCCGGAGCTGCGCGATCTCAGCTTCGGATCGCTCAGAGCGAAGAACACGGCGCTCTGGGCGTCACCGTTCGACACCTTCCTGCTGGTCGACGCGGACGCGGTCGTGTGGGGAGACATGCGAGTGCATGCGGACTTCGACCGCTTCGACTTCGTGCTCGATCGAGGTGGCGTGGAGCCGCTCCACTCGGTGATGGACATCGAACTCGTCGAGACCCATTTCCCCGACTTCGACGCCCGAGGCCACGCGCAGGACTACGTCAACAGCGGTGCATTCTTCGGGCGGAGGGGAGCGCTCGATCTCGAGCGGTACCTCGAGATCGTCCGAACGTCGCGGCGGGTCCCCGGGATGTTCTCCGGCTCGCAAGGCGCGCTCAACTTCCTGGTCTTCGGCGCGGCCGACGCAGGCGAGATCCGAGTCGACCAGCGAGAGCTCCAGGTAATGACCGGTCGGAGTACGCGAGAGGACGTGGTCCGACGCTTTGCCTTCGTCGACTCGGAGCCCAGGGTCATCGGCGATCCCGTCGTCCTCCATTGGGTCGAGTCGCCGAAGCCGCGGGTGCAGAGCGCGGCCGCGACTACTTCGAGCCGATGACGTTCTTCCGCAAGAGGTTCCGGCAGCTCGAGCGGAACGGCCGTGGCTCGACGCTACGAGACGAGATCGGACTCCGGGTCGAGGACGCCGCATGCACGGACTGGCGGGGCAGCAACCTGCGTGGCCGACTGGCGCGGATACGCCGAAGACGCCGCCGGCGCTATCTGGCCCTCAAAGCGGCCGCCCGCGGTCGGACTCCCGACTGGGTCGTCGCCGCTGTACGCCGAAAAACCAGCCGGCCGGAACGCTGACACGCTCACTGGAAGCGCGACACCGCCTCGAGTCCGGCCACGACCTTCACCGCACTCGCTAGCTCCGCGGAAGACGGAATCGCCCGCGCGGATCGGCACCCAGTAGACCGGCGGCTACCAGGAGGATGAACGCCGGACTCACCGGTGCCGCGTACTCGGCGACCGCAAAGGCGACGAGCGAGGTCGAGACGATGACGACGAGCGCCGCGACCGTGAGCGAAACTGCGATCAGCAACCTCGCCGGCCGACGTACGGCAATTGCGATCGCCCCGAAGAGCAGCCAGAAGCCGATGGGCGGGAACACGTGCGACGCCTGATTGAATCGATGCACGAGCGAGGCGTTGGCAGCACGCGTCGGGATGCGGCCCGAGAGCCGGGAGGTGTCGCTCTGGAACCGCGCGTACCGGCGTGCGTCCAGTGCGTCGGCGAAGACGAACGAGTGGTCCGTGGCGGAGCGCCAGACTTCGACAGCGGGACCTCCCACGGTCGTCAGCACGGGCCCGACCCGCGACGCCGGGATCGGCTGCCCGCCTGTCGGCTGCGGCAGCTTCCGCCCCTTGATGATGACGTAGCCGGTCCTGCCCGACCCCGAGGACGCTGCGCTTTCGCCCGCCGTCGTCGCCTCCGGCGTGTAGACGCGACGCACGAACATCTCGTCCCAGAGCGTCCGGGCGATGCCCGCCGCGAACGTCCGGGGATGCCGCCGAATCGCCTCGTTGGTGGCGGCCGCCAGGTCGACGCCGGTCAGGCTCGTGAGGTCGCCGAAGATGCGGTCGCTACCGGATGAGAAGACGCTGTGGAGGTCGACGCCGTACGAGCGGTATGGCTCCTTCGTGAGCAGCTCGCGCTGCACGACACGCGCGAGCCGGCGGGAAGCAGGACCGTTGTCGGGGGACATGATCGGGTCGATCTCGAACGCGCGGAACAGATAGACGTTCCCCGACGGGATCTGGGCGATCGTCCGCAGGTCCTGCACGGGGTTCTGCGAGCTCAGCCCCCGCACCGCGACCACCGCGAGCGCGAGCAGGATCGCGACCAGCGCGAGGCGCGGACGCCAGACGAGCGCGGCGAGCAGGAGGATGAGGAAAAGCGTCGCGGCCAGCACGGGACGGCTCGGCTGCAACGAAACCGAGTCGCCGTACCGCCAGGCGGCGAGCACTCTC
The DNA here is from genome assembly GCA_963848725.1 of uncultured Actinomycetes bacterium. Lineage (GTDB taxonomy): Bacteria > Actinomycetota > Thermoleophilia > Gaiellales > Gaiellaceae > GMQP-bins7. The sequence continues at coordinate 13,073 of CAWKEV010000063.1, forward strand.
CAGCCCTGCGTGACGAGAGCGGAAGCGACGAAGAAGGCGATCATCCACTGCAACCGCGTCTTCCAGGCCGCACGCAAGAGCAGGGGCAGCAGCGTGACGACGATCAGCACCTGGTTGGACGGCCGCACGAGCACGAGCGCCCCCATGCCGAGCCCGGCGACGAGGAACGCCACGATCGACGGCCGGAGGACCGCCCGCGTGAGCAGGTACGCCCAACCGGCGAACGCCGCTGTGAAGAGCGAGTCGCCCGCGAGCGAGTGGAAGAGGATCCCGTAGGCCGGGTACGCGAGCAGGAGGCCGGTCGTCAGGATCGCCGTGCGCGCCCCGAAGGCCATCGCCACCGCGCCCCAGGCGACGACCGAGGACGCGTACAGGATCGCCAGCATGACCTCCGCGGCCCAGCCTCCGAGCTCGAGCGGCGCCCCGACACCGAGCGCCGCGAGCGGCCCACGCGTATCCAGGACGGAGGTGAGAACGGGCGTGTGGTAGCCGAGCTGGATGAACGTCTGGACGTACCGACCCAGATCGCGACCGGGAAAGACGGCGAGGAAGGTGCTCTGCACTCCGAACACGAAGAGAGCGAGGACGAAGAGCGCGACGGCGGAGCTCCGCGTTCCCACCCAGCTCTCGAACGTGTGCCACCTCACGCCCCAACGTGAAGAGATCGCCGGCGCCGCGGACACCGGCCCAGTCTGCCTGGGCTTTCGGAGACCTCGCGCCTACGGCTCGTCGAACCGGCGGCGGAGCCCGAGGATCGAGAGCATGAACGAGGTGAAGAAGATCTGCGCGCCCACGACGATGAGCGTGGCTGCGACGAGAGCGAGCCGCGTCTCGCTCAGCGCTCCGAAGCCGCTCGCCGCCCACTGACCGAGGACGATCCCGAACACCACCAGACCCGCGACGAGAACGGCGCTCGCCAGGAGGAGGCCGTGCTCGAGCCGGAGGCGCGCGCGGAGGCGCTGGAAGGTCTCGTCGTGCGCGCTGATGAAGTAGACGCTGTACGCCCGGGCGCACAGCCCGAAGCCGATCGCCTGCGTCCCGAGGATGACCAGCAGGCAGCCGAGGATGAGCGTGTGGATGTAGAACCCGCGCCCGATGATCGGGACACCCGCGAATACGAACAACGAGATCAGCGTTCCGACGGCGAGCATCGCCGCGCCCGGAACGAGGAAGAGGAACGTCGGGTTGTAGACGAGGATGAGACGGAGATGGCGCCAGCCGTCGCGGAACGGCGAGAGCTTCGACTCGCCCAGACGCGGATGGAGCTCGATCGGGATCTCCTAACGTCGAGTCGCTCCCGCGTCGCCCGGATCACCATCTCGGAGGCGAACTCCATCCCGACAGTGCGCAGGTTCAGTGTCGGCAGGATGCTTCTCCGGAGCGCACGCATCCCGCAGTGGGCGTCACCGATGTTCGTCCGATGGAGGGCGTTCAGGAACCCGGAGAGGACGGGGTTCCCGACGCGACTGAGCCAGGGCATGGCCCCCGGCTGAACACCGCTCATGCGGTTCCCTACCACGAGTTCCGCTCCGTCGTCCAGCTCGCGCACGAAGCTCGGGATCTCCCGGAAGTCGTACGTGAGGTCGGCGTCGACCATGACGATGTAGTCGCCGCGCGCGGCCGTCGAGCCCCGCCAGGTACGCGCTGCCGTAGCCGCGGCGCGGCTCCTCGACGACACGCGCGCCGGCCGCGCGGGCGAGATCCCCGCTGCCGTCGGTGGAGCCGTTGTCGACGACGATGACCTCGCCCTCGAGGCGGCTCTCCTCGAGCACGGATCGCGCGCTCGTCACGCACTCGGCGATCGTCTCCGCCTCGTCGAGGCAGGGGATGACCACGGACACGCGACTCGACGAGGGTGCGGAGACTGCGACGGCCACGTCGCCTGGAAGGATAGGACGCGCGGAGGTCTGCATCGCTTCCCGGGTGCGCACCGTGGCAACGGCTTACGTCGCTGCATCGAGGATTGCCACGTCGTACTGACCCAGTCCACTGTCGCTCGTGACGAGTGTCATGTCCTCGAGCCGTGCCTGCGCCACCAGGACGCGGTCGAACGGATCGCTGTGGTGCCTGGGAAGCTCGGCAGCGACGATCGCGTGCTCGATCTCGATCGGTACGTCGATGAAGCCACTCTGGTCGATCCACTCGCCGATCTCGCCCGGGGCATCGAGCTTGTCGCTCGCGCGCTTCACTGCGATCTCCCAGGCCGTTGCGACGCTCACGTACACGAGGTTGTCCGACTCGCCGATCGCCTCACGGGCCCTCGCGCCCAACTTCGGATCGTCGTTCAACCACCAGAGAAAGGCATGCGTGTCGAGCAGGAGCTTCAGCGGCGGTACCCGGAGAGCGCCTCGAAGCCCGGCGGAAGCTCGTCGAACCCTGGCTTCGTCACGACCTCGCCTTTCAGGAGCCCCGGCATACGCCTTGCCGCAGACGGCGAGTAGGTCACCATCTTGACGAGCGGCTTGCCGGCGCTCGAGATGATGACCTCTTCATCTCCCGCGGCGACCCTGCGAACGTACTTCGAGAGGTGCGTCTTCGCCTCGTAGATGCCGATGATTGTCTGCTTCATGGTCACTAGTCTAGTCTAGTCTGCCTAGACTTACCAGAGAATGCTGTTCGAGTATTGGCACACACGCGAGGGCATCCACCCGGGCGGGGAGCGTGGCCGCCGGGCTGAAACTCCTACTCTGGGCAAGCGGTATGAAACCCACCACGATCACCCTTCCGGACGACCTCGCACTTGCAGTCGAGCGAGAGGCACGCAGGCGTAGCGTGTCGGTCTCGCAGGTCGTACGGGAGGCGCTCGCAGCTAGCCTCGGTGTCGCTGCCGAGCATCCGCGCGAGGTTCCTTGCGCCGCGGTCGGAGGCAGCGGTCAGCGCACGACAGCGCGAGACTTCGAGGAGATCCTTGCCGCCGAGTCGCCGCGCGCTCGCCGTCGTTGACTCCGGCCCTCTACGCAGTCACCGATACCGACGACGACGACCACGAGCGCTCGCTCGGAGTCCTCGAGCGTCCTGATCTACACCTCGTCATCCCCACCCTCGTCGTCGCGGGGGTGACCTACATCATCGGACGCCGGCTCGGCTCCACGGCCGAGGCCCGATTTCTCGGCGGGCTGGAGAAGCTCGACGTCGAAGCGCCTGCGGTCACGGACTGGCCTCGTCTGGCGGAGCTCGTGGACCAGTACCAGGACTTCCCTCTCGGTGGAACCGATGCGTCGGTCATCGCCCTCGCGGAGCGCATCGGGACCGAGATCATCGTCACCCTCGATGGCGGCATTTCGCGGCGGTGAAGCCACGACATTGCGCCGCGTTCCGCCTCCTTCCGGATTGACCCCCACTCGAGTCTGGGTAGAGGGACCCCGGTGTCGGCGGCCGCGCCGCAGGCGTAGTCGCGAGCGCCTGGAAGGATAGGACGAGTGCAGGTCTGCATCGTCTACGACTGCCTGTTCCCGTACACGATCGGCGGAGCGGAGCGCTGGTATCGCAACCTCGCGGAGGCGCTCGCGGCGAGAGGGCACGACGTGACACTCCTCACGCTCCGGCAGTGGGAGAGCGACGACGAGCCGGTAATCCCGGGGGTCCGGATCGTCACCGCGGGGCCGCGAATGGGTCTGTACACGGCGCAGGGACGTCGCCGCCTGCTGCCTCCTCTCGTCTTCGGAGCCGGCGTGCTCTGGCACCTCCTCCGCCGCGGACGCCGCTACGACGTCGTCCACACGGCGTCCTTCCCGTACTTCTCGCTGCTCGCGGCGGCACTCGCGCGCCGGCTCGGCGGGTACCGCATCGTCGTCGACTGGCACGAGGTCTGGACCGCCGGCTACTGGCGTGAGTACCTCGGCCGGCTCGGCGGAGCGGTGGGCTGGCGCGTGCAGCGCGCCTGCCTGCGCGTCCCGCAGCGGGCGTTCTGCTTCTCGCGCCTGCACGAGCGCCGCCTGCACGAGCAGGGACTGCGCGGGACGCTGACCCGCCTCGAGGGGCAGTACGACGGACCTGCTCGACCCGGTCGAAGCCCGAGCCTGCCGACACCGTCGCGGTCTACGCCGGCCGTCACATCCCGGAGAAGCAGGTGCCGGCGCTCGTCCCGGCGCTGGCGCTCGCGCGGGAGCAGATCCCGACGCTTCGAGGCGAGATCTACGGCGACGGCCCCGAGCGCGGGAGCGTCGAGGCCGCGATCCGGCGAGCTCGGTCTCGAGGACGCCGTCTCCGCGCCGGGATTCGTGAACGGCGAGACGCTCGAGCGCGCGCTCGCGACGGCGATGTGCTTCGTGCTCCCGTCGCGGCGGGAGGGATACGGGCGGGTCGTGATCGAGGCGTCGGCGCGCGGAGTGCCGGTCGTCGTGGTCGACGGCCCCGACAACGCGGCGACCGAGCTCGTCGAGGAAGGGGTGAACGGGACGATCGCGGCCGATCCGCAGCGCCCGACGATCTCGCGGCCGCGATCGTGCGCATCGCACGAGGCCGGGCCCGCTCTCCGCGAGTCGACGCGCCGACTGGTTCCGCCGGAACGCCGAGCGGCTTTCGCTGGCGAGCTCGCTGGGGATCGTGCTCGCGGCCTACGCCGGCGAGGCGAGTGCGAGCTCGTAGCTCCGCAGCGTCGCCGCGCCGTCGCCGCCCACGTGAAGCGACGTCGCTCGCTCGAGCCCGGCGGCGCGGAGGCGGTCGGCAGTGTCTCGGGTCGCTGAGGAGCTCTTGAACGGCGTCTGCGATCGCTCGTGGGTTCTCGGGATCGAAGAGCGCGCCGCGTCGCCGGCGACCTCGCGAGCGACCGCGGTCGGAGCACGCGACCGGAACGCCGCGCGCCATCGCCTCGAGCACCGGGAGGCCGAAGCCCTCGTACAAGCGACGGAAACACGAAGCACGACGCGGCGCGGTAGAGGCCCTCGAGGTCGGCGGCGGCGAGCCAGCCGGGAACCGCGTGTCGCGCTCGACGACCGAGCTGCGCGGCGTGCTCTCCGCAACTGGATCCTCGTAGGGAGTCGGGTAGCCGGGCAGGACGAGTACCGGCACGGCGCTCGGGCGGGAAGAAGCGCCCATGCGTCGAGCAGGCGCGCCAGGTTCTTGTGCGGACGCTTCGCGGAAGCGGTTAGCACGAACGTCCGGAGCCGAGCGCCGAGCGTCGCCCGAAGCTCCGCTTCATCCGAGAGCCTCGCTGCGGAGCCGGACCGATTCCGAGCGGAGCGACGTCGATCTTCGACGGGTGCACTCCGAGCAGCCGAACGAGGTCGTCCTGGTCGTTGTCGAAGGCGCGATGACCCGGTCCGAACGCGTGTGCGGCGACGAGGGACGAGGCACCCCATCGCGCGCGCACTGAGACGACCGTGAGCTTCCGGGTAGATGCGATAGATGAGGTCGTGGATCGTCACGACGCGGCGGAATCGCGCCCCGGGCGGGGGCGGTGCTTCCGAGGCTGTGCAGTAGATCGACGCCTGCGCGCGCCGCCAGGCGGGGGAGGATGCTGCTCGCCGCGTACCCACTCGCCGGCGCCGCGCGTGCCCGAACCGGGACCGTCACGACAGCGCCCAGGTCGACCCAGGGACCGGGCTGTCCGTACGCCTCAGAGTTGACGAACGCCGTGAGCCGGAGATCGCGGCCGTGCTCGACGAGCGCCGGGATCAGCTCCCGCGCATAGGTCTCCATCCCGCCGGTCTCGCCGGGAACGAGTAGACGAGGTTCAGGCCGACGTGCACGGCGAGGACCTGGCGCCGTGCACACGCGAGCCATAGAAGCGCGACGAACGTTCCGGGATCACGTCACGAACGTGCCTCGCCGCGCCGAAACGAACGCCTGAACGCGTCGACGAGCTCCGATGGAATGGCGCGGGTCACGAGCGCGAGGGACATAAACACTCCTGTACCCGCTACGACATCGAGCCATGGGGAGGCGATCACCTCCGTGACCAGGACCAGAGCCAGTGACGCAGCTGCAACCTTCCAGACGATCCGCGTTCTAATCCGATGTCGGGGACCGGCAGTGGTCAGCATCAGGACGAGCACGATCGCGAGTGCCGATTCACCCATCAGCGCTGCTATCGCTCCACCACGCGCTCCGTCGATGGCGACGAGCGCCGCGCCGAGACCACCGGTGAGCAGGAGCCCAACTCCGCTCGCGATCGCGAGCGCGGTCATCCGCCCGATCGCGACGAGAGCCATGACGCACTACGAGGAAGGAAGGAACGAGCGCAAACACCTGGATCTCGAGCACGGGCGCAAACTGCCTAAACGTACTCCTGGGCCGCCCAGAAGTCGGAGAATCGGAGCGGCGACGGCAAATACAAGGAGCGACAGGTAGCAGGCAGTCAGCAGGGCGACCTCGGTCATGCGTTGTGTCATGTACCCGAGCCGCTCACGCTGACCGTGGCTGCTTGCCGACAGCACTGGGAGCGCAACGGACGCCGCCACTGCGCCGAGGCCGTACAGGAGCTCTACGACACGGAACGACGTGGCGATATATCCTGCCTCGCAACGGCGTCGAGATGAGCGAGCACAAAACGACCAAGACGCGGAAATAGAGGACGGCCATCGCCGCGGAGACCGATAGAGGAAGCGCCAGCCGCAGAAGCGACTTCCACTCCGCGCGACTGAAGGTCGGCCTCCACACGATGGACGCGCGACCGACCAGCCAAGGGGT
>CAWKEV010000064.1:0-20906 GCA_963848725.1 uncultured Actinomycetes bacterium
GCCGATCGCGACGCCGACGCCTTCGTCGGCTCCCACGCTATCGCGCTCCTGCCAGATCGCATGATGGCGCGCTAGCTCCAGGCACTCGCGCGCGCCGACCGCAGAGAAGGGCCGCCCGCCGACGCCGAGGTCGCCGTCGACGACCGCATTCCGCAGCCGAAGCTCGATCGGGTCGAGGCCGAGCTCGGTCGCGAGCTCGTCGAGCGCCGACTCGATGGCGAACGCGGCAGGGGGAGCGCCGGGACCGCGGTAGGCGCCGAGCGTCACGCGGTTCGTCTGGACAGCGTAGGTCCGGATGGCGTACGCCTGCCAGCGGTACGGGCCAGGGACGAGCGACGACGAGATGTCCTCGATCCCCCACTCGATCGTCGAGCCGCGGTCGCAGACGACACGTGCCTCGAGCGCGGTGAGGACGCCGTCCCGCGTAGCTCCCGCCCGTACCTCCATGATCTGTGCGGGTGCCGGGTTCGAGGCGTGGAAGTCCTCGCTGCGGGTGAGGACGAGGCGGACCGGACGGCCGAGGGCGAGCGCGGCGCCGGCGGCGAGCGGCTCCACGACGAAGAGCTTCCCGCCGAACGCTCCGCCGAGCGGCGCAGCGCGGACGCGGACCTTGTCGAGAGGGAGCCCGAACATCTCGGCGAGGCTGTTCCGCGTCATGAACGCGCCCTGCGTGCTCGCCGACACGACGAGCGTCCCGCCGGGCTCGACCCAGGCGACCGCCGTCTGCGGCTCGATGTACGCCTGGTACACCCACGGCGTTCGGTACGTCGCCGAGACCACCGCGTCGCTCGCCTCGAATGCGGCTCCGAGGTCGCCGTCGCTCCGGAGCCCCCGCTTGAGCACGTTGTCCGAGAGATCCTCCTCGGGGAGCTCGTCCTCACCCGACCCGACTCCCGCGTGGACGGATTCGAGATCCGATGACTCCTCGTCCTCGGGGGGACGGCGTGCGAGTGGCGAGCCGGGCTCCATTGCCGCAGCCATGTCGAGGACGGGCTCGAGCTCCTCGTAGTCGACGATCACGGCCGCGGCTCCGTCCGCCGCCGCCGCCTCGGTCTCCGCGACGACGAGCGCGATCGGGTGGCCGACGAAGACGACCTCCGCGCTAGCGAGCGGCTCGTGCGATCGTCCGGAGCCGGGATCGGCGATCGGCAGGTCGTCCGCGGTGAGGACCGCGACGACGCCCGGGACCGCGAGCGCAGCCTCGATCCCGATACCCGTGATCAGCGCGTGCGCCTGCGTGCTCAGCACGAGTCGCGCGTGCAACAGCCCGGCGAGGGCGTCGTCTCCCGCGTAGCGGGTCGCTCCGACGACCTTGTCGCCCGAGTCGAGGCGCGGGCGCGGAACGCCGATCAGGGACTCGCTCATGCGCCCTCTGTGGCCCGGCTCGACGCCGCGGCGAGCGCCCGCCCCACGACGACGCGCGCGAGGTGACGCCGGTAGTCGGCGGGAGCGAAATCGTCGCCGAAGACCCTCACGTCGTCGAGCGCCGCCGGGTCGCCGTTCTCGAGGACGAAGGCATGACCTCCGATGCCGGTGACCGCTGCCCGGCTGCCGTCGGCGCTCGCGACGACGGGGGCGGCGCCTGCGATCGGGTAGCCCGACGCGGGGTCCTCGACGGACGCGTAGGCGCAGGCCGAGCAAGCGGGCGGGTGCGGCGGGACGATCAGCTCGAGCAGGAGCTCCTGTCTGCCGTATCGCGGTGTCGAACGGGCCGCGGAAGAAGTCTGCCTGCCGCCACCTCGCGCTCCCCCGACGGGCCCCCCGGGAGGCGGAGCCGGGCGCCGAGCGCCAGCACCGCGTCGGTCGTGGTGTCGGAGGAGGGATCGCCGTGGACGAGCGCTGCCGCCGAGCGCCCGGCGGCTCCGCACCTGGAGGTCGCCGACCCCTGGCTCGACGCTCTCACAAGGGCCGCCAAGCGCGCGCCGGTCGATGGTCCCGCGCCCAAGGGACCTCGTGCCATGGGTCGCGAGCGCGCCGATCCGGATGGCGTCGTCGCCGTCGGTCCGGATCCCGCGCAGGTCGAGCCGGCCGATGTCGACGAGGCGTTCCCGGCCGCGCGAAGCGCAGCTTCATCATCGGGATCAGCGAGTGCCCGCCCGCGAGCGCCTTCGCGTCCGGATCGGCGAGTGCGCGGATCGCGTCGTCGACCGACGAGGCGCGGAGGTAGTCGAACGCGGCGGGGATCACGAACGCCAGCCCGCGCGAGGCTAATCGCCTGCGAAGGACGGCGTCGACGATCGGCTGGTAGCCGGTGCAGCGGCTGAGGCTCCCCGCTTAGCGCCCGCCGGATCGCATGCCCTCGTCCGGAGACGGCTCGCGGGCGAGCAGGCCGACGGCGGTCAGCACCATCCCGGGCGTGCAGAAGCCGCACTGCAGGCCGTGGTGCTCGCGGAAGGCCTCCTGCACCGGATGGAGCTTTCTGTTCCCTGCCGCCAGCCCCTCGATCGTGGTGATCTGCTCGTCCCCTCGACCTGCACCGCGAGCAGCGTGCAGCTCTTCAGCGGGCTGGCCCGCCGACGAGCACGGTGCACGCGCCGCACTGACTCGTGTCGCACGCGATCTTCGTCCCGGTCAGCCCGAGCTCGTTGCGGATCGCATGGACGAGCAGCGTGCGCGGCTCCACGTCGAGCGCGGGCGCTCGCCGTTCACGACGAGCTCGATCTGCCTCGACTCCACCGACGTCCTAGGCTGCGAGTGCTCCGACCTTCTCGCGGAGGTAGGCGAGGTATGGCTCCGGGTCGATCGTCGGCGAGCCCGTGAGGCGCTCGATGGTCTCCCGCGGCGTGAGCTTGCGGCCGAGCGAGTAGAGGTTGTCGCGGAGCCAGGCGGAGAGCGTCTCGAGATCGCCGGCCCGCATCTGGTCGTCCAGGTCCGGGATCGCGTCGCGGACGACGGACCAGATCTGGAGCGAGATCACGTTGCCGAGCGCATAGGTCGGGAAGTAGCCCAGCGAGCCGCCCGACCAGTGCACGTCCTGCATCACGCCCATCGCGTCGCTCGGGACGTCGACGCCGAGCAAATCCTTCATCCCGGCGTTCCAGGCCTCGGGAAGATCCGGCGATCGGGAGGCTGCCGTCGATCAGCCGTCGCTCGAGGTCGAAGCGGAGGATGATGTGGAGGCTGTACGTTGTCGCTTGCGCCTCGACGCGGATCAGGCTCGGCTCCGCGCGGTTGATCCCCGCCACGAAGGCGTCGAGGCCCACGCCGCTGCGCTGCCCGGGAATGCTTCCTGGAGCGGCTCGTACCAATGCTCCCAGAACGGGCGGCTACGCCCGACGAGGTTCTCCCAGGTGCGGCTCTGGGACTCGTTCACGCCGAGCGAGGGCGAGCCGGCGAGCGGCGTCCGCTGAAGCGACGAGGCGATGCCGTGCGCGTACAGGCCGTGGCCCGCCTCGTGCATCGTCGACCAGAAGGAGTCGAGATCCCCCTCGTGGTAGCGCGTCGTCAGCCTGACGTCGCGGTTCGAGAACGAGATGCAGAAGGGGTGGACGGTCGGGTCGAGACGCCATGCGTCGTCTTCGAATCCGAGCGTACGCACCACTCGCTCGGCGAACGCGCGCTGGTCGTCGATCGGGAACGAGCCGTACAGGAACGACGCATCGATCTCGGGGCGGCCTTCACGAGCTCGGAGAGCACCGGGTTCACCGTGTCGAACACCTCGCCGACCTCGGTCGTGGTCATGAACGGCTCGTAGTCGTCGAGGAGCGCCGTGTACGGCTCGTCGTCCCAGCCGAAGCAGTCGACGTAGCGCTTGTTGAGCCCGAGGTGCCTCTCGATGACCGGCGCGAACTTCGTGAAGTCGTTTCGGCGCTGCCTCCACCCAGATCTGGTGGCCGCGCGTCGCCTCGCGCAGCATCTCGGCGCAGCCCGCTCGGAACCTTGCGCTCCTTCTCCCAGTCGTGGCGCGTCACCCGGATCAGGCTCGCCTCGTCCGAGTCGTACTCGAGCGACTCGCCGTACGGCTGAAGCCGATCGAGGAGCCTGCCAACCTCGTCGTCGACGAACATGTCGTGCGCCAGGCGGCCGATGGTGGCGAGCGCGTTCGCCCTCGCCTCGGTCCCGCGCGACGGCATCATCACGCGCTGGTCCCAGGCCAGGACGCCGCCCGAGCGCATGAGATCAGAGATCTCAGCGAGCCGCTCTCGAAGCTCCTGGAGGTCCGCCTCCACGGCCGAGGACTCTACCGACGCCGTTAGGATCGACGCAGAGATGAGTGACGTCCTCATCGTCGCGGACACGCGCAGCTCACCCGAGATGCGCCACGAGGTACCGCTCGTCGTTCCCGATCCGTTCCTCTACGCCGAGGCCAGCGGGAAGAAGCACGCGGTGGTGACGTCGTACGAAACGACGCGCATCGAGGAGCTCCGGTCTCGGCATCGAGGTCACACCCTGGGAGGAGCTCGGGCTCGACGAGCTCCTGCGGAGCGGCCTCCGACGGTACGAGATCGCGCGCGAGATCTACCTCCGGGCGTGCCGCTCCCTCGGCGTCTCCGAAGCGATCGTGCCCGAGTGCTTCCCGACCGGCGTGGCCGACCACCTTCGAGCCGGCGGCGTCGAGCTCATGCTCGACGAGGAGCACTTCCGCGGGCGCAGGCGGGTCAAGTCCGCGGCGGAGCTCGAGGGGATCCGCCGCGCGCAGAAGGCCGCGGAGGCTGCGATGACGGCGGTCCGCGACATCCTCCGTGGGGCAGAGCGCGGGAATGGCGGTCTCGTCTTCGAAGGGGAGAGGGTGACGTGTGAGCTCTTGAAACTCCATGTCGACGAGGCTTTCGTGACCCATGGCGCGTCCGCAGACGAGTCGATCGTCTCGCATGGCGCGCAGACCGCGGTCGGGCACGACATGGGCTCGGGTGCGGTCGGCGCGGACGACGTCGTCCTTCTCGACCTCTTCCCGATCGACAAGACGTCCGGCTGCTACGCGGACATGACGCGCACGTTCGCCGTCGGCGAGCCGCCGAGGGAGGTCCACGAGTACCAGCCGTTGGTCAAGGAGGCGCTCGACCGCGCCGTCGCCATGGTGCGGCCCGGTATCGACGGACGTGAGGTGCACCGTGCGGTCTGCGAGCTCTTCCACGAGCACGGCTATCCGACCCAGCTCCACAAGGCCGACGGCGAGGTGCTCGAGAACGGCTTCTACCACGGCACCGGCCACGGGGTCGGCCTCGCGGTCCACGAGGCTCCGAGCATCGGCGCGATCGGCGACGAGCTCGTCGCGGGCGACGTGATCACGATCGAGCCGGGCCTCTACCGGCATGGAGTGGGCGGCGTCCGGCTCGAGGACATCATCGTCGTCACGGGCGACGGCTACGAGGTGCTGACGGACTTCCCCTACGACCTCGAGCTCGACGCATGAGCGACCGCGCGATCGACACGCTTCTTCTCGAGGAGCGGCGCTATCCACCCCCGAGGAGTTCGCGGCGCAGGCGAACGTCGACGAGACGATCTACGACGTCCCCTTCGAAGCGTTCTGGGAGCGCGAGGGTCGTGAGCGGGTCACCTGGTTCGAGCCGTTCGGCTCTCTGCTCGAGTGGGAGCTGCCGTATGCGAAGTGGTACGGCGGCGGCAAGTTGAACGTCGCCTACAACTGCCTCGACCGTCATGTCGAGGCGGGGCTCGGGGACAGGGTCGCCTTCTACTTCGAGGCCGAGCCCGTCGACGAGCGCGCGGAGATCACGTACTCGATGCTCCTCGAGGAGGTCGTGAAGGCCGCGAACGGCCTCAAGACGCTCGGGGTCGGGAAGGGGACGCCGGTCGGCATCTACATGGGCATGGGACCGGGCCTGCCGGTCGCGATGCTCGCCTGCGCGCGGCTCGGTGCGCCGCACACGGTCGTGTTCGGCGGGTTCTCCGCGGAATCGCTGTCCGACCGGCTGAACGACATGCGTTGCGAGGTCCTGCTCACGCAGGACGAGAGCTGGCGCCGCGGGCAGCTCGTGCCGCTGAAGGCGAACGCGGACGAGGCGCTCGATTCGTGTCCGCTCGTCCGCGCCGTCGTGGTGGGTCAGCGGACGCGCGGGGACGTCCCCATGCGCGAGGGCCGCGACATCACCTGGTCGGAGCTCGTCGACGGCCAGCCGAGCGATCCGGCGACCTGCCCGTGCGAGCCCATGGATTCGGAAGACCTCCTCTACCTGCTGTACACGAGCGGAACGACGGCGAAGCCGAAGGGCATCGTCCATACGACCGCCGGCTACCTCGTGGGCGTCGCGGCCACGCACCGCTACGTCTTCGACCTGAAGCCCGAATCGGACGTCTACTGGTGCGCGGCGGACATCGGCTGGGTGACCGGGCACAGCTACATCGTCTACGGGCCGCTCTGCAACGCGACGACGAGCGTCCTCTACGAGGGGACGCCGGACTTCCCGGACAAGGACCGCTGGTGGGACATCGTCGAGCGCTACGGCGTGACGATCCTGTACACGGCTCCGACCGCGATCCGGGCGCACATGAAGTGGGGCCCGGAGCATGCGGAGAAGCACGACCTCTCGTCGCTCCGACTCCTCGGGTCCGTCGGCGAGCCGATCAACCCGGAGGCGTGGATCTGGTACCGGGAGCACATCGGCGCCGACCGGCTCCCTGTCGTCGACACCTGGTGGCAGACCGAGACCGGGATGATCATGATCTCGCCCCTCCCCGGCGTCACGACGGCCAAGCCCGGGTCGGCGACGAGGCCCTTTCCCGGAGTCGAGGCGGCCGTCGTCGACGACTACGGGAACGAGGTGGGACCTGGCGGAGGCGGCTACCTCGTCTTGAAGAAGCCGTGGCCGGCGATGACCCGCGGGATCTTCGGCGACGACGCACGCTTCCGAGCGACCTATTGGGAGCGCTTCCCGGGCGCGTACTTCGCAGGCGACGGAGCGCGGATCGACGAGGAGGGCGACTTCTGGCTCCTCGGCCGGGTCGACGACGTGATGAACGTCTCTGGCCATCGGATCTCGACGATCGAGGTCGAGTCGGCGCTCGTCGACCACCCGAGCGTGGCGGAGGCCGCCGTCTGCGGGCGCGCCGATCCGCTGACCGGACAGGCGATCGTCGCCTTCGTGACGCTGAAAGGCGGCGAGGAGGGCTCGGTCGGGCGGCTCGAGGAGCTGCGCGAGCACGTCTCCCGGAAGATCGGGCCGATTGCGAAGCCCGCCAACATCGTCTTCACGCCGGAGCTTCCGAAGACGCGTTCCGGGAAGATCATGCGCCGGCTCTTGCACGACATCGCGGAGGAGGGGCCGCTGGGAGACACGACGACGCTCGCCGACCCGGCGGTCGTCAGGCGGGATCGCAGATGGGCGGCGGCGCCGACCTCCGAGGAGTAGCGCCCTACGAGGCGACGGCAGGCGCGCGGGCCGGCCGGCGGAACGCCTCGACCGTGCGGGAGATGTCGTCCTCTGCTCGTGCGCCAGTTCAGAACCGACAGGCGGATCGCGGCCCGATCGTTCCAGACCGTGCCGCTCATCCACGCTTCGCCGCTCGCCTGGACGCCGGCGAGGACCTCGCCCGTCATCTCGTCGTCCGGGAAGCGGAAGAGCACCTGATTGAGCACCACGTCGTTCAGCACCTCGCACCCTCGGACAAATAGATCTCGGCGGCGAACTGCCGTGCTACGCGCGCACAGGCGGTCGACGAGCTCGGCGACGCCCTCGCGGCCGAGCGAGCGCAGGGCTGCGTAGACCGCGAGGCCGCGCGCCCGGCGGGAGAACTCGGGCGTCCAGTCCATCGGCTCGCGCGGCCGTCCGGGTCCTGCACGAGGTAGGCGGCGGTGAACGCCATCGCGGCGCGGTGCGCCTCGCGGTCGCGGACGAACGCGATCCCGCAGTCGTAGGGCACTTGAGCCACTTGTGCGCGTCGGTCGCCCAGGAGTCGGCGGTCTCGGCCCCGCGATACCCGCGCCGGCTGCGGGCTCGCGGCCGCCCACAGGCCGAACGCGCCGTCGACGTGCACCCAGGCGCCCGCGGCCTGCCCGGCATCGGAGACCTCCGCATCGGGTCGATCGCGCCGGTGTTGACGTTGCCGGCCTGGGCGACGACGATCGTCGGCCCGTCGCCGCCGGCCGAGCGCCCGCAGAGCGCGTCGGCGCGCATCGCGCCGTGCGCGTCGACGGCACCACGACTCGATCGCCGTCGGTCCCGAAGCCGAGCAGCCGCAGCGCGCGGTCGACGTGACGTGGCGCTCGCTCCGCCAGCACCCGGATCCGCGGCGCGCCGATGAGCCCCATGCGCTCGACGTGTGGCCCGCGTCGCGCCAGCACGCGTGCGCGCCGCGGCGAGGCAGGTCACGTGCGCCATCTGGCAGCCGGTGACGAGCGCGAACGACGCGGTCGGCCGGGATGCCGAGCAGGTCCGCGAGCCAGTGGCCGACGATCTCCTCGACCGCCCGACGGCGGCGGCGCGGCGGCGAGCCCGGCGTTCTGGTCCCACGTCGATGGTCGAGCCAGTCGGCGGCGAGCGCCGCCGGATGGGCGCCGCCGATGACGAAGCCGAAGAAGCGGCCGCTCGGAATCGCGACGACGCCGGCTCCGGCCGCTTCGGCGAGTTGCTCGACGACTGCCATGGGATCGGTCGGTCCAGTCCGGCAGCGGGCCGCCGAGTGTCTCACGCAGCTCGTCTCCACGGAGACGGGCGGCCAGATGGACCGCTCTTCGAGCGTGTCGAGGAAGTCGCCCGCGAGCTCTGCGGTTCGGTGGAGGAGCTCGCGCTCGCTCACGCGGCGAGGAGCTTCTCGAAGCGCGCAGGCTCGTCGTACGGCCCGACGAGCGCGAGGTACAGCCGCTTTCCCTCGAAGAGCTCGCGCGCGACACGCTGGACGTCGTCGGCGGTGACGGCGTCGAGCTGAGAGCGATACGGCGACTATGTCCTCTACTGGTTCCGTTCGTGTTGCTTTCAGCTCGACGCCGTCACCGCCGACGACGTCCAGCGTGTCGCGCGCGAGCTCTTCGAGGGAAAGCGGCTGTACCTCGCGCTCGTCGGGCCGTACGACGAGCCTGCGCGCTTCGAGAAGCTCCTCGCCGCGTGAGCGAGCGCGAGCTCCTCCACCGAACCGCAGAGCTCGCGGGCGACTTCCTCGACACGCTCGAAGAGCGGTCCATCTGGCCGCCCGTCTCCGTGGACGAGCTGCGTGAGACACTCGGCGGCCCGCTGCCGGACGGACCGACCGATCCGATGGCAGTCGTCGAGCAACTCGCCGAAGCGGCCGGAGCCGGCGTCGTCGCGATTCCGAGCGGCCGCTACTTCGGCTTCGTCATCGGCGGCTCCGTGCCTGCGGCTCTCGCCGCCGACTGGCTCGCCTCGACCTGGGACCAGAACGCCGGCTTGTACGCATGCGGCCCGTCCGCCGCGATCGTCGAGGAGGTCGTGGGCGGCTGGTTGAAGGAGCTCCTCGGCATCCCGGACGACGCGTCCTTCGCGCTCGCCACCGGCTGCCAGATGGCCCAGACGACCTGCCTCGCCGCCGCGCGGCACGCGGTGCTGGCGGACGCCGGCTGGGACCTCGAGCGCGACGGACTGTCCGGAGCGCCCGCGATCCGGGTTCTCGGCGGTGCCAGGCGCCACGTCACGATCGACCGCGCGCTTCGGCTGCTCGGCTTCGGAACGGCAGCGATCATCGAGGTTCCTTCCGACGACCAGGGACGGATGAATGTGGCCGCTCTCCGAGACGCGCTGGCCGGCGGCGACGGGCCGACGATCGTGTGCGCCCAGCTGGGCGAGGTCAACTCGGGCTCTTTCGACCCGGTCGCGGAGATCGCCGATGCCGTCGCAGGGACCGGTGCATGGCTGCACGTCGACGGCGCCTTCGGCCTCTGGGCGGCCGCGAGTCCCGAGCTCGCCCATGCCGTATCGGGCCACGACCGCGCGGACTCCTGGTCGACCGATGCGCACAAATGGCTGAACGTGCCCTACGACTGCGGGATCGCGTTCGTGGCACACCCCGAGGCGCATCGCGCCGCAATGGCCGTGCGCGCCGCCTACCTCGTGCAGGACCCGGATGCCGCTCGGGACGAGGTCGACTGGACGCCGGAGTTCTCCCGCCGCGCCCGCGGCTTCGCGGTGTACGCAGCCCTGCGCTCACTCGGGCGCGCAGGCGTCGCCGACCTGATCGAGCGCTCGTGCGCGCGTGCACGGCAGTTCGCCGCCGAGATCGAGACCGTCCCAGGGTGCGAGGTGCTGAACGACGTGGTGCTCGAATCAGGTGCTCTTCCGCTTCCCGGACGACGAGACGACGGGCAAGGTCCTCGCCGGCGTCCAGGCGAGCGGCGAAGCGTGGATGAGCGGCACGGTCTGGAACGATCGGGCCGCGATCCGCCTGTCGGTCTCGAACTGGCGCACGAGCGAGGACGACATCTCCCGCACGGTCGAGGCGTTCCGCCGGGCGGCCCGCGCGCCTGCCGTCGCCTCGTAGGGCGCTACTCCTCGGAGGTCGGCGCCGCCGCCCGATCCGCGATCTCGCTGACGACCGCCGGGTCGGCGAGCGTCGTCGTGTCTCCCAGCGGCCGCTCCTCCGCGACGTCGCGCAAGAGCCGGCGCATGATCTTCCCGGAACGCGTCTTCGGAAGCTCCGGCGTGAAGACGATGTTGGCGGGCTTCGCAATCGGCCCGATCTTCCGGGAGACGTGCTCGCGCAGCTCCTCGAGCCGCCCGACCGAGCCCTCCTCGCCGCCTTTCAGCGTCACGAAGGCGACGATCGCCTGTCCGGTCAGCGGATCGGCGCGCCCGCAGACGGCGGCCTCCGCCACGCTCGGGTGGTCGACGAGCGCCGACTCGACCTCGATCGTCGAGATCCGATGGCCAGAGACGTTCATCACGTCGTCGACCCGGCCGAGGAGCCAGAAGTCGCCCTCCTCGTCGATCCGCGCTCCGTCGCCTGCGAAGTACGCGCCCGGGAAGCGCTCCCAATAGGTCGCTCGGAAGCGTGCGTCGTCGCCGAAGATCCCGCGGGTCATCGCCGGCCACGGCTTCTTCAAGACGAGGTAGCCGCCTCCGCCAGGTCCCACCTCGTTCCCGTAGTCGTCGACGACGGCCGCCTCGACTCCGGGAAAGGGCCTCGTCGCCGACCCGGGCTTGGCCGTCGTGACGCCGGGGAGGGGCGAGATCATGATCATCCCGGTCTCGGTCTGCCACCAGGTGTCGACGACGGGGAGCCGATCGGCGCCGATGTGCTCCCGGTACCAGATCCACGCCTCGGGGTTGATCGGCTCGCCGACGGACCCGAGGAGTCGGAGCGACGAGAGGTCGTGCTTCTCCGCATGCTCCGGGCCCCACTTCATGTGCGCCCGGATCGCGGTCGGAGCCGTGTACAGGATCGTCACGCCGTAGCGCTCGACGACGTCCCACCAGCGGTCCTTGTCCGGGAAGTCCGGCGTCCCCTCGTAGAGGACGCTCGTCGTCGCGTTGCAGAGCGGCCCGTAGACGATGTAGCTGTGCCCGGTCACCCAGCCGATGTCCGCCGCGCACCAGTAGACGTCCGATTCGGGCTTCAGGTCGAAGACGTAGCGGTGCGTGGCCGCGACGCCCACGAGGTAGCCGGCGGTCGTATGGACGATGCCCTTCGGCTTCGCCGTCGTTCCGCTCGTGTACAGCAGGTAGAGGAGGTCCTCCGAATCCATGGGCTCGCACGGGCAGGTCGCCGGATCGCTCGGCTGGCCGTCGACGAGCTCCGACCAGGTGATGTCGCGGCCGTCGCGCATGGGGACGTCACCGCGCGTCCGCTGACCCACAACGACGGCGCGGACGAGCGGACACGAATCGAGCGCCTCGTCCGCGTTCACCTTCAGCGGGACGAGCTGCCCGCGGCGCCAGCTCTCGTCCTGCGTGAGCAGGACCTCGCAACGCATGTCGTTCAGCCGGTCGGACAGCGATTCCGCGGAGAACCCGCCGAACACGACCGTGTGCGGCGCACCGAGCCGCGCGCAGGCGAGCATCGCGACCGGCAGGCCCGGTCCCATGCCCATGTAGATGCCGACCGGCGTCCCCTTCCCGACCCCGAGCGTCTTGAGGCCGTTCGCGGCCTTCACGACCTCCTCGAGGAGCATCGAGTACGTGATCTCCGCGCGCTCGTCGACGGGCTCGGCCTCGAAGTAGAAGGCGACCCTGTCCCCGAGCCCCGCCTCGACATGACGGTCGAGGCAGTTGTAGGCGACGTTCAGCTTGCCGCCGCCGTACCACTTCGCATACGGCAGCTCCCACTCGAGCAGAGAGTCGAACGGCTCGAACCAGGTGACGCGCTCACGACCCTCGCGCTCCCAGAACGCTTCGAAGGGGACGTCGTAGATCGTCGCGTCGACGTTCGCCTGCGCCGCGAACTCCTCGGGGGGTGGATAGCGCCGCTCCTCGAGAAGAAGGGTGTCGATCGCGCGGTCGCTCATGCGTCGAGCTCGAGGTCGTAGGGGAAGTCCGTCAGCACCTCGTAGCCGTCGCCCGTGACGACGATGAGGTCCTCGAGCCGGACGCCGCCCACTCCATGCCGGTAGAGGCCCGGCTCGATCGTGATCACGTCGCCCGCGACGAGCTCGTCGCCGATCGCGCCGATGCTCGGAGCCTCGTGGACCGCGAGGCCGACCCCGTGGCCGGTCCCGTGGTAGAAGCCGTTCTCGAGCACCTCGCCGTCGGCCTTGTGGAGCTGGGTCGGATAGCCGTGCTCGTGGAAGAGCTCGCAGACCGCACGGTGCACCTCACGTCCGTCGATACCGGGCCGCACCATGGCGACGGCGCGGTCGAGCGCCTCCTTGACCAGCGGCTGGTACTCGTGGACCTCCCTCGGCGGCTCGCCGACGGCGAACGTGCGCGTCATGTCCGCGTAGCAGCCGGACGTCTTGTCGATCGGGAAGAGGTCGAGAAGGACGACGTCGTCCGCGCCGACCGCACCCGAGCCCATGTCGTGCCCGACCGCGGTCTGCGCGCCGTGCGAGACGATCGACTCGTCTGCGGACGCGCCATGGGTCACGAAAGCCTCGTCGACATGGAGTTTCAAGAGCTCACACGTCACCCTCTCCCCTTCGAAGACGAGACCGCCATTCCCGCGCTCTGCCCCACGGAGGATGTCGCGGACCGCCGTCATCGCAGCCTCCGCGGCCTTCTGCGCGCGGCGGATCCCGTCGAGCTCCGCCGCGGACTTGACCCGCCGGCGCCCGCGGAAGTGCTCCTCGTCGAGCATGAGCTCGACGCCGCCGGCTCGAAGGTGGTCGGCGACGCCGGTCGGGAAGCACTCGGGCACGATCGCTTCGGAGACGCCGAGGGAGCGGCACGCGCGGAGGTAGATCTCGCGCGCGATCTCGTACCGTCGGAGGCCGCTCCGCAGGAGCTCGTCGAGCCCGAGCTCCTCCCAGGGTGTGACCTCGATGCCGAGGCCGAGCTCCTCGATGCGCGTCGTCTCGTACGACGTCACCACCGCGTGCTTCTTCCGCCGGCCTCGGCGTAGAGGAACGGATCGGGAACGACAAGCGGTACCTCGTGGCGCATCTCGGGTGAGCTGCGCGTGTCCGCGACGATGAGGACGTCACTCATCTCTGCGTCGATCCTAACGGCGTCGGTAGAGTCCTCGGCCGTGGAGGCGGACCTCCAGGAGCTTCGAGAGCGGCTCGCTGAGATCTCTGATCTCATGCGCTCGGGCGGCGTCCTGGCCTGGGACCAGCGCGTGATGATGCCGTCGCGCGGGACCGAGGCGAGGGCGAACGCGCTCGCCACCATCGGCCGCCTGGCGCACGACATGTTCGTCGACGACGAGGTTGGCAGGCTCCTCGATCGGCTTCAGCCGTACGGCGAGTCGCTCGAGTACGACTCGGACGAGGCGAGCCTGATCCGGGTCACGCGTCACGACTGGGAGAAGGAGCGCAAGGTTCCGAGCGAGCTCCGCGCCGAGATGCTGCGCGAGGCGACGCGCGGCCACCAGATCTGGGTGGAGGCACGCGCCGAGAACGACTTCACGAAGTTCGCGCCGGTCGTCGAGAGGCACCTCGAGCTCAACAAGCGCTACGTCGACTGCTTCGGCTGGGACGACGAGCCGTACACGGCGCTCCTCGACGACTACGAGCCGTTCATGACCACGACCGAGGTCGGCGAGGTGTTCGACACGGTGAAGCCGGTGCTCTCCGAGCTCGTGAAGGCCGCGCCCGAGATCGATGCGTCGTTCCTGTACGGCTCGTTCCCGATCGACGACCAGCGCGCGTTCGCCGAGCGAGTGGTGCGGACGCTCGGATTCGAAGACGACGCATGGCGTCTCGACCCGACCGTCCACCCCTTCTGCATCTCGTTCTCGAACCGCGACGTCAGGCTGACGACGCGCTACCACGAGGGGGATCTCGACTCCTTCTGGTCGACGATGCACGAGGCGGGCCACGGCCTGTACGCGCACGGCATCGCCTCGTCGCTTCAGCGGACGCCGCTCGCCGGCTCGCCCTCGCTCGGCGTGAACGAGTCCCAGAGCCGCACCTGGGAGAACCTCGTCGGGCGTAGCCGCCCGTTCTGGGAGCATTGGTACGAGCCGCTCCAGGAAGCATTCCCGGAGCAGGTCGGCGGCGTGGGCCTCGACGCCTTCGTGGCGGGGATCAACCGCGCGGAGCCGAGCCTGATCCGCGTCGAGGCGGACGAGACGACGTACAGCCTCCACATCATCCTCCGCTTCGACCTCGAGCGACGGCTGATCGACGGCAGCCTCCCGATCGCCGATCTTCCCGAGGCCTGGAACGCCGGGATGAAGGATTTGCTCGGCGTCGACGTCCCGAGCGACGCGATGGGCGTGATGCAGGACGTGCACTGGTCGGGCGGCTCGCTGGGCTACTTCCCGACCTATGCGCTCGGCAACGTGATCTCGCTCCAGATCTGGTCCGTCGTCCGCGACGCGATCCCGGACCTGGACGACCAGATGCGGGCCGGCGATCTCGAGACGCTCTCCGCCTGGCTCCGCGACAACCTCTACTCGCTCGGCCGCAAGCTCACGCCGCGGGAGACCATCGAGCGCCTCACGGGCTCGCCGACGATCGACCCGGAGCCATACCTCGCCTACCTCCGCGAGAAGGTCGGAGCACTCGCAGCCTAGGACGTCGGTGGAGTCGAGGCAGATCGAGCTCGTCGTGAACGGCGAGTCGCGGTCGCTCGACGTGGAGCCGCGAACGCTCCTCGTCGATGCGCTGCGCGACGGCCTCGGGCTCACCGGCACGCACGTCGGCTGCGACACCAGCCAATGCGGCGCGTGCACCGTCCTCGTCGACGGCCTTGCCACGAAGAGCTGCACGATGCTCGCGATGCAGGCGGAAGGAACGGCCGTCGTCACGATCGAGGGCTTGGCGACCGACGGACAGCTCCACCCGGTTCAGCGCGCCTTCGTCGAGCATCACGGCTTGCAGTGCGGCTTCTGCACGCCCGGGATGATCCTGACGGCAACCGACCTCCTCGAGCGCAACCCCGAGCCCGACGAGACCACGATCCGCCACGCCCTCCGCGGGAACCTCTGCCGCTGCACCGGCTACGAGCCGATCGTGAACGCCGTCCGCGCTGCCGGCGCCGAGCTCCGAGCGAGAGCCCGTTCGTGATCCCCGCTGCCGTCGACTACACGCGCGCGGCGACGATCGCCGACGCACTCGAGGCTCTCGCCGACCCAGACGCCAGCGCGCTGGCCGGCGGCCAGACGCTCATCCCGGCGATGAAGCTCAGAGTCGCACGTCCTTCCCGCCTCGTCGACATCGGCGCACTCGACCTGAGGGGTGTCTCCGTCGAAGACGACGCCGTCCGCATCGGAGCACTCACGACGTGGAACGAGCTCCTGCACGCGCGCGAGCTGGACCGGCCCGAGCTTGCCGGCATCCCGGAGTGCGTCTCCGGCATCGGCGACCTCCAGGTGCGGAATCGCGGCACGGTCGGCGGCGCGCTCGCGCACGCCCACCCGTCGTCCGACTTCCCGGCGGTCGCGCTCGCCTTCGGAGCGAGGATCGTCCTCCGCTCGGCCGCGGGCGAACGCGACGTGGCTGCCGGCGAGTTCTTCCTCGGACCGTTCATGACCGCCATTCAATCGGGCGAGCTCCTCACCGAGATCGTCCTGCCGCTCCCGACCGAGGGCTCGGGCTCTGCCTACATCTGCGCCGAGCACCCCGCGTCCGGCTATGCGCTCGCGGGGGCCGCCGCGCTCGTCGGACCGGACGGCAGCCGGGCAGCGGTCACCGGCATCGGAGGTCATGCCTTCGTCCTCGAGAACGGCGACCCGGCGGCGCTCGACGACGTGAGGGTCTTCGGCGACGATTTCGCTCCCGCCGACTACCGGCGTCACCTCGCGCGCGTCGTCGTGGGGCGGGCGCTCGCCGCGGCGTCGAGCCGGGCCACAGAGGGCGCATGAGCGAGTCCCTGATCGGCGTTCCGCGCCCGCGCCTCGACTCGGGCGACAAGGTCGTCGGAGCGACCCGCTACGCGGGAGACGACGCCCTCGCCGGGCTGTTGCACGCGCGACTCGTGCTGAGCACGCAGGCGCACGCGCTGATCACGGGTATCGGGATCGAGGCTGCGCTCGCGGTCCCGGGCGTCGTCGCGGTCCTCACCGCGGACGACCTGCCGATCGCCGATCCCGGCTCCGGACGATCGCACGAGCCGCTCGCTAGCGCGGAGGTCGTCTTCGTCGGCCACCCGATCGCGCTCGTCGTCGCGGAGACCGAGGCGGCGGCGGCGGACGGAGCCGCGGCCGTGATCGTCGACTACGAGGAGCTCGAGCCCGTCCTCGACATGGCTGCGGCAATGGAGCCCGGCTCGCCACTCGCACGCCGTCCCCCCGAGGACGAGGAGTCATCGGATCTCGAATCCGTCCACGCGGGAGTCGGGTCGGGTGAGGACGAGCTCCCCGAGGAGGATCTCTCGGACAACGTGCTCAAGCGGGGGCTCCGGAGCGACGGCGACCTCGGAGCCGCATTCGAGGCGAGCGACGCGGTGGTCTCGGCGACGTACCGAACGCCGTGGGTGTACCAGGCGTACA
This sequence comes from uncultured Actinomycetes bacterium, assembly GCA_963848725.1. Classification (GTDB taxonomy): domain Bacteria; phylum Actinomycetota; class Thermoleophilia; order Gaiellales; family Gaiellaceae; genus GMQP-bins7. Next base: position 16,936 of record CAWKEV010000064.1, read on the forward strand.
TCGAGCCGCAGACGGCGGTCGCCTGGGTCGAGCCCGGCGGGACGCTCGTCGTGTCGGCGAGCACGCAGGGCGCGTTCATGACGCGGAACAGCCTCGCCGAGATGTTCGGGCTCCCTCTCGACAAGGTCCGCGTCCGCGCTGCGCCGCTCGGCGGAGCGTTCGGCGGGAAGCTCTTCGTCGTGGAGCCGCTCGCCGCCGGCGCCGCGCTCGCCCTCGGCCGTCCTGTCCGCCTCGTCCTCACCCGCAGCGAGGACTTCCACGCCTCGAACCCGGCACCCGCACAGATCATGGAGGTACGGGCGGGAGCTACGCGGGACGGCGTCCTCACCGCGCTCGAGGCACGTGTCGTCTGCGACCGCGGCTCGACGATCGAGTGGGGGATCGAGGACATCTCGTCGTCGCTCGTCCCTGGCCCGTACCGCTGGCAGGCGTACGCCATCCGGACCTACGCTGTCCAGACGAACCGCGTGACGCTCGGCGCCTACCGCGGTCCCGGCGCTCCCCCTGCCGCGTTCGCCATCGAGTCGGCGCTCGACGAGCTCGCGACCGAGCTCGGCCTCGACCCGATCGAGCTTCGGCTGCGGAATGCGGTCGTCGACGGCGACCTCGGCGTCGGCGGGCGGCCCTTCTCTGCGGTCGGCGCGCGCGAGTGCCTGGAGCTAGCGCGCGATCATGCGATCTGGCAGGAGCGCGATAGCGTGGGAGCCGACGAAGGCGTCGGCGTCGCGATCGGCTACTGGCCGGGCGGGAACGAGCCCGCGTCCGCGGCCTGTCGCATGGATCCGGACGGCGTGGTCACTGTCGTCACGGCCGTCGCCGACATGACCGGAGTCGAGACGTCGTTCGCGGCCATCGCGGCGGAGGTGATCGGCCTTGCGCCCGAGGGCGTCCGCGTCGTATCGGCGGACACTGCGAGCGCGCCCTTCGCCGGGGTCAGCGGCGGCAGCAAGATCACGTACACCGTCGGCCGCGCTGTCCAACGCGCCGCGGAGGATGTCCGGCGCCAGCTCCTGGAGATCGCCTCGGAGGAGCTCGAGATCGCGACCGACGACCTCGAGATCGTCGACGGGGTCGTCCGCGCGGTCGGTGCGCCGGACCGCGCGCTCACTGTGAAGGAGATCGCCGGCAAGTCGCTCGCGTGGGGAGGGAGGTACAGGCCGGTCGAGGGACGAGGCGGCGTCGGCCAGCCGAGCCCGTCACCGTCCGCCGCAGCGCATGTCGTCCACGTCCGTGTCGATCGCGACACGGGCGAGGTCGAGCTCCTCCGCTACGCAATCGCCCAGGACGTCGGACGCGCCCTCAACCCCGCCCTCGTCGAGGGCCAGATGCGCGGCGGTGTGACACAGGGAATCGGGTGGGCCCTCTACGAGGAGTTCCGTCACGACGAGCACGGGCAACTCTTGAGCGGCTCGTTCCTCGAGTACGCGATCCCCACAGCCGAGAAGGTGCCGGCCATCGACACCCTCGTCGCCGAGGTCCCGGCCCCCGACGGACCGTTCGGCGCAAAGGGGATCGGCGAGGCGCCCGTGATCGCGGCCCCTGCCGCGATTGCGAACGCGATCGCCGCCGCAGCAGGCGTTCGGATGCGGGAGCTGCCTATGACGGCGCCTCGGGTGTGGGCCGCGCTGTCGGCTGGCTCGGGCACCGACTCCGCATAGGCTGCGGCGATGACGACGCTCGATCGGGCGCGATCGATCATCGGCGACTACGAGGAGCTCCTGCGAGGCGAGCTGCCCGAAGGCGCCATTCTCTACGACGTACACACGCATCTGGGCCACGACATCGACGGGTCGCGCGCGACGTACGAGGAACTGATGGCGATCCTCGACCGAAACGGGTTCGCTCGCGCGTTCACGTTCTGCCTCGACGAGCACGACCGCGTGCCCGGGTTCAGCGTCCCGAACGACCGAACGCTCGCGCACGCGGAGCGCTCGGAAGGGCGTCTCGTGCCGTTCGTCCGGCTCGATCTCACCGCGCAGCCGGTCGAGGAGGCGCGCCGCTGTCTCGATCTCGGCGCCCGCGGGATCAAGCTGCACCCACGCGCGCAAGCGTTCGCGCTCGACGACGAGCGGCTCGGCCCGATCTTCGAGCTCGCCCTCGAGCGAGGCGTCCCGATCCTCATCCACGGCGGACGCGGGCTCCCACCGATCGCAGTCGCGCTCGGTAACCTCGTCGACCGCCACCAAGGGGTGCAGCTGATCGTGGCCCACGCCGGCATCGCCGACATGGCCGACCTGACGGCGCGCCTCGGCGGCGCTCCGGGCGTCTTCTTCGACACGTCCGTGTGGAGCGGCATCGACCTGCTCGACCTCTTCCGGCAGGTCTCGCCGGAGCAGATCGTCTACGCCTCCGACTACCCGTACGGACGCCAGCCCAACTCGCTTCTCCTCTCGATCAGGACGGCGCGCCTCGCCGGGTTCGACGATCGCCAGCTTCGGGCGATGCTCGGTGGTAACGCTCGGAGGATCGCCGATGGCGAGGACCCCCAGGAGCCGAGTGCTCCGCGCGGCGGATCGTCGCTCGTCCAGCCTCTGACGTTCGCGCGCATTCACCAGTACATCTCGATGGCGGTCCCGCTCCTCTGGCTTCGCCAGCAGGATGCGATCGGCGCCCTCGGTCTCGCCGTGAACGCCTCTCGCGAGCGCGACGGGCACGAGGAGGAGGCGTGGCGAATCCAGGAGCTGCTCGTCACCGCGAGCGAGCTGTGGCACGAGAGCGCGGACATCGAGTCGGACGACGCGCGCATCGCTTCGATGCGCACCGCAATCCAGCTCGTGAACCTCGCCGACCTGATCACGGTCACGACGACGGCCTGATCCTCCGCGACTTCAGCCGGCCGCCGGCTCCTTGGAGCGATAGCAGTCGACGACGTGGTCGTCGACGAGCCCGACGGCCTGCATGAGCGCGTAGCAGATCGTCGGGCCGACGAAGCGAAAGCCGCGACGCTTGAGGTCGCGGCTCAGCGTCCGCGACTCGACCGTCTCGCCGGGATCTCTGCGATCGTCTTCCAACGTCCGACCCTCGGCTCTCCGTCGACGAAGCGCCACAGGTAGGCGGCGAAGCTCCCCAGCTCGTCCTGCACCTCGAGCACCCGCGCCGCGTTCGTCACCGCAGACTCGATCTTCATCGGTTCCGGACGATTCCCGAGTCGCCGAGAAGCCGATCGACGTCCTTCTCCGTATAGCGCGCGACCATGGGCGGATCGAAGCCTTCGAACGCTGCTCTCTATCCGTCTCGCTTATCCAGGATCGTCGACCAGGAGAGCCCTGCCTCGAGCCCTCGAGCGTCAGAAGCTCGAACAGAATGCCTGTCGTCGCGCGACGGAACGCCCGATTCCTCGTCGTGGTAGGCGACGTAGAGCGGGTCGCTCTCGAAACCCATTCGCAACGGAATCGTCCATCGGGGCATGGAGCGATCGCACGGATGCGGAGTGCGCTGGTCGCGATCGGGTAGTCCTACTCGCGGGCGGTTGTGGCGGCTCGAACAGATCGTCGAACGCGGTCGGAGGCAGCTCCGGGGTCGGCGACGACGTGCGAGACCGTCGACGCTCCGCTCGACGCGAGCCGGCGATCCTCCACCGTCCGCGCACTTGCTCGACCCCGGAGAAGACGTACACGCTGCACGTTCGACACATCGTGCGGGACGTTCTCCGTGAGGCTCGATCCGAAGCTCGCCCCCCACACGACCGCATCGCTCGTCTCGCCTCGCCCGGAAGAAGTACTTCGACAACACGATCGTCCTCGGGGTTCGTGCCCGGATTGCTGGTCCAGGCGGGCGACCCCACGCAGACGGGCGCTGGACAGCCCGGCTACGGGACGATCGACGTGCCGCCGAAAGGAGCCACGGTACACGCGTGGCCTCGTGGCGATGGCCAAATCTCAGCTCGACGCGGCCGGCGCGGCGGGGAGCGCTTCATCGTCACCGCAAAACGGATGAAGCTGCCGCCGATCTACGCGGTCGTCGGGCGCATC
>CAWKEV010000065.1:0-17624 GCA_963848725.1 uncultured Actinomycetes bacterium
CACGCGGCTTGGCTCGTCCTCCGAATCCAAACGGATGCGTCGCAATTGGCTCCCGTTTGCTCAATACCGGATCTGGGTTTTCGCGTCAGAATCTCCTTCGTCTTGGATGCGTCTGCCGCCGCGCTCACCGGCGTTCGAGCGCGACGACATTCGGAGCGACCGGAGGGCTAGACCGGCCGTCGCCATCGCTCGGACCGCCGTTGTTGTCGGCGTCGTGGTCGCCGCCGTTGTGCTGCGGGATGCCGTGGTGATGGTGGTGGTGATGATGGCCCGCCATCGCGGCGGGCACCGCAGGCGGCTGGCGACGATCCCCAGGACAGCGAGGGCGGCTCCAATCGGGGCCTTCATTGTGGAGAGCATCGGGACTCCTTCGTCTGGTTGTTGTCGTTCATGTGAGGAAGCTCGAGATGGCGCGTTCGATTTCGGGTCCCTGCTGCTGCCACATGCGGCGATGAGCTGCTCGAGCCGGGCAGAGGCTATTCCGTCGAGGCGGCTGAGTGCGTGCTCGATGACGTCGCATCCTTCCATCCGCCGGTCGGCGCGGACCGCGGCGGCGGCGAGATCTGCCACCCCTAGGTAGGAGGCGTAGTTGTGCAGGGGCGTGCCGTCCTCGCTGAACAGCCCGCGGAGCTGGGTGAACGCCTGGAGGTAACTGCCGTCGGCGAGAGCCGCGACGCCGAGGGCACGCCGGGCGCGGGCGGCCACCAGCCCGCATTCGGCTGGATCGACGGTGGCGAGCGCCCTGGCCGCATGCCTGCGTGCCGCGCCGGAGTCGGCGCGCAGGGCCAGGACGGTGGCGGTGATCACGTCGGCGGACGCGGCGACGAGTTCCATCTGGTTCGCCTCGGCCAGGCTGGCGGCCTCGGCGGCTACGTCCAGAGCCTCGTCCCAGCGCCCGGTGTCGATGTAGGCCCACCCGAGCACGGTCAGGCTCCCGCCGCTGGTGCCCCGCACGCCGGGAGCCCGGAGCCGCTGCATGGCGTCTTGCAGCAAGCGGATCGCCAGGTCGGATTCGTCCAGGAGCCATGCGGCGGAAGCGATTCGCCACAACGAGGGCTCTTCGATGGGCGAGCCGGCGATCTTGCGCAGGTACGGGAGGAGCTGGTTTCTGCTGCCGATCGGGTCGGCGCTGGCGCGTATCCAGAGTCTCAGCGCGTTGACATCAATGCCCGGGGCCCGGCCGGGGGGCGGCGGACCTTGGCGTTCCAGCAGGCCGAGGGCGCGGCTGACGGCCTGGCGGCTGGCGGGCGTTCCGGACTGGTAGGCGACAGTGGCTGCGCTCCCGAGCGCGTCCCAGGCGAGGGCCGGCAGGTCACGCGATGCCTCTTCGGCGACGGAGATGAGCGCTGACAGCGCGTCGGTGCGCCGGCCTGACCAGGCCAGCGCCCACCCGGCGTCGTGGCGGGCGGTCAGCCGCAGTTCCGGGTCCGCCGTGACCGCGAGGGCCCGGGCGGCGAGATCCTGCACCCAGTCGCCCTGGCCGGTGGGAACGGCGGCCGACGCGGCCGCGACCAGCCTGCGGGCCTGGTCCTCGGGGTCGGGGCTGAGTTCGGCCGCGCGTTCCATGGCCAGCGCGGCGGCGGCCGCGCCGCCGCGGCGTTGCGCCTGGGCCGCGGTGGCCTCGAGCAGCGCAGCCACGTGCTCGTCGGGTTGCAGGGCCGCGGCGGCCAGGTGCCAGGCTCGCCGGTCTGGCTGGTCGTGCAGGGCTTCGGCGAGCTCGCGGTGCGCGGCGGCGCGTTGCGCTCCGGTCGCAGGGAGCGAGGACGAGGCCGTCGAGCACACCGTGCTCGTGCTCCGGCACCCAGGCACGGGCGAGGCCCAGCAAGGCGGTGAAGACGATCGCGACCCAGAGAAGCCCGTAGGCCGCATCGTCTCCGGTCTCCTTGGACAACGCGAAGCGGAAGACGACGAGCGTCGAGAGGACGAAGAGGAGCATCGCGGGGAGCGTGTCCCGCGCTCGGAGCTCCACCTTGAGGTCCTTCCGCGCGAGCACCACGACGTCTGCGAGATAGGTCATGCGAGCGCCAGCGTCTTCGTGGCAAATGCTACGACTCGTTCGGGATCGTGCGTCGCCATCACGACAGCGCGGCTCCCGGCGAGGTCGGCGAGCTCGCGATCGAGAAGCTCTGCCCCGTCCTCGTCGAGCGCGGAGAAGGGCTCGTCGAGAACGAGGAGCGCCGGGTCGTGGAGCAAGGTCCGGCAGAGCGCGAGCCGCTGGATCATCCCGCGCGAGTACGTCGCGATCCGCTCGGCGCGTGCCTCCCAGAGCCCGAACCGCTCGAGCAGCATGCCGATCCGCTCGCGACGCTCGGGGACGCGGTACAGCCGCCCGAAGAGGTCGAGGTTCTCGAGCGCGGTCAGCTCCCGGTAGACGAGCGGGTCGTGGGCCATGACGCCGATGCGGCCCCGCTCGACATCCACCTCGAGCGTGCCGCGGGTAGGAGCGGCGAGGCCCGCGAGGAGACGAAGAAGCGTTGTCTTGCCGGATCCGTTCGGGCCGGTGACGAGGAGGAAGCCCTCGCTACCGAGGTCGAGGTCGATCCCTCGGAGCACCCGCCGGCCGCCGTAGCGCTTCTCGAGGCCACGAGCGCGGATCATCCGACCACGGTGTCGAGCAGCACGAAGCAGAAGAAGACAACGCTGATGACGCCGTTCACGGTGAAGAACGCGGAATCGAGCCGCCTGAGATCACCCGGCCGTACGATCGCGTGCTCGTACGCGAGGAGCGCAGCCGTCGCGACCACCCCGAGCCAGTAGAAGACGCCGACTCCGAGGCCGAGCCCGGCCACGACGAGCAGTGCCACGGTCAGGGCATGGAACACGCGCGCTCCCCGGAACACCCCGAGCTCTCCGAAGCGCGTCGCCCACGAGTGCAGCCCCGCCTCGCGGTCGTGCTCGAGGTCGAAGAGCGAGTAGAAGAGGTCGAAGCCCGCGACCCAGAAGAGCACCGCGCCGCCGAGGACCCAGGCTTCCCAGGGCGCCGATCCGGAGATCGCGAGCCACGCACCGATCGGCGCGAGACCGAGACACGCTCCGAGCCAGAGATGGCAGAGCCAGGTCACCCGCTTGAGGTACGGGTAGACGAAGAACATCGCGACGGGGATCGGCCACAGCCAGCGGACGATCGGATCGAGCTGGAAGACGCCAAAGAGGAAGACTGCGAGCGCGAGCGCGCTCAAGACCACGACCTGCGCCGGCCGCAGAGCCCCGCTCGGAAGCTCCCGCGCGGCGGTCCGCGGGTTGCGGGCGTCGAGATCCGCGTCGAGCAACCGATTCAGGGCCATCGCCAGCGTTCGTGCTCCCACCATCGCGATCGTCACCCATACGAGATCCGCGAGGCCCGGCCAGCCGGCGGCCGCGAAGAAGACCCCCACGTATGCGAACGGGAGCGCGAAGACCGTGTGCTCGATCTTCACCAGCGAGGCGAAGCGCCTCGGGAGCGTGGCGATCGTCGTGCTCACGTCTGCCGGTGCCGCGTCACCGTGTCGCCCGCAGCAAGCTCGAGGCCGTGGCGCAGCGCCGGGCGGAGGACGGCGAAGCCGTCGCTGCAACCCCCTGGCGAGCCTGGCAGGTTCACGACGAGAGTCCCTCCGCGCAGCCCGGCGACGCCGCGGGAGAGCAGGGCGTGCGGCGTGCGGGCGAGGGCATCCGCGCGAATCGCTTCGGCGACACCCGGAGCTTCGCGATCGATGACTGCAAGCGTCGCCTCCGGCGTGCGATCTCGCGGAGCGAAGCCGGTGCCGCCGGTCGTCAGGACGAGCTCGGCCTCGCTCGCCAGGGTGCCGATCGCCTCCTCGATCGCCGCGCTCTCGTCCGGGACGATGCGGCGCACGACATCGAATCCCTCGTCGGCGAGGAGCGTCTCGAGGAGGTCTCCGCTCGCGTCGTCCCGCACTCCGGCGTGCACGCCGTCGGAGACGGTGAGGACGGCCGCCCTCACACGGGCTCCTTCGTCTTCGAGACGAGGCGGACGAAGCCGATCTCCATCTCCTTGTCGACGGCCTTGGCCATGTCGTAGATGGTCAGCGCGGCAACACTCGCGGCGACGAGAGCCTCCATCTCGACACCCGTCTGCGCGGTCGTCTCGGCCGTGGTCTCGATCTCCACGCCGGCCTCGCCGACCTCGAGCCGTACGTCGACACGCGTCAACGGCAGCGGGTGGCAGAGCGGAATGAGCTCGGCGGTTCGCTTGGCCGCCTGGATGCCGGCAATCTGTGCGGTGACGAGCGCGTCTCCCTTGGGCAGATCCGAGAGTCGTGCAGCGGTCTCGGCGGCCATGCGCACGCGTGCGTGCGCGTGCGCCGTACGGCGCGAGAGCGGCTTGCCGCCGACGTCCACCATCCGCACCTCGCCGGATGCCTCGACGTGGGAGAGATCGCTCACGGCGAAATCGTAGACCCGCGCGCGGGATGGTTACGAACGACCGGCGTTTTCACGTGAAAACGCCGGCGCGGGCGTCGACGCGACCTCGGGCGAAGGCTCCGCCGTGAGGTCGAGCGTGAACACGGTGCGTCCGGGCCGCGACTCGAGACGCACCGAGCCACCCATCAGCCGCGCGAGCTCCTTCGCGATCGCGAGGCCGAGCCCGCTACCCGACGCGATACCTCCCTCCACGCGGTAGAAGCGGTCGAACACTGCCTCCCGCTGGGTCGGCGGAATGCCAGGCCCGTCGTCGGCGACGGACAGCTCGGCCCGCTCGGCCCGCTTTCGAACGCGCACGGTCACTCGCGTCCCGGAAGGGGTGTGGACGAGCGCATTCGCCACCAGCGCGCGGGCGACCTGGAGCACCCGCTCCTCGTCTCCGAGCGCCCAGACCTCTCCCTGGACGTCCGTCTCGAGCACGTGCCCCGACGCCGCCCGCATCGGCTCGAGCTCGTCCGCGAGACCACGCACGAGCTCCACGAGGTCGACCGGCTCCTGCGCGACGCGAAGCTGCCCCGCGTCGACGCGAGAGAGATCGAGCAGGTCGGTCGAGAGCTTCGCGAGCCGTGCCACCTGCTCTTGCATCGTCTCCAGGAACCGCCGCCGGGTCGCCTCGTCGAGATCCTCGTCCGTCAAGAGCTCCAGAAAGCCGCCGAGGGAGAAGAGCGGAGTGCGCAGCTCGTGCGACGCGTTCGCTACGAACTCCTTGCGCGCGGTGTCGAGCTGGGCGAGCCGGATCCGCATCCGGTCGAAGGCGACGGCGAGCTGGCCGATCTCGTCGTCGCCGCGGTCGATGATCGGGACGTCGAAGTCGCCTCCCGCGATCCGCTCCGCCGCGTTCTCCAGCCGGCGGAGCCGGTTCGCCAGGAGCGCCGAAGCGGACAGGCCGAGCGTCGCCGCGAGCAGCAGCGCGAACCCGGTGGCGAAGAGCAGGCGGCGCTCGACGAGGTGCACCGTCGCGAGCGAGTCGGCGAGCGGCGCCTGGAAGAGGAGGACAGAGCCCGACTCGAGCGGGACCGCGACGTCCGCGTACTCGCCCGACGACTCGACGACCCTGCCCGTCTCGACCTGGCCGCTGGCGAGCGCGCGCAGCGCGACCGGGTCGTTCGCGACGTCGCGCGAACTGTCACGTTGCGAGTCGGCGATCACCGCCAGAGCGGGCGGCGCCTTCGCGAGCGTCTCGAACGCGATCACACGAGCGTTCGTGGTGACCGCGAAGACCTCGACTTTCTGCTGCCAGAGGACGTGGTCGCTCGGGAATCTCTTCGCGAGCGGCACCGCTAGGCCCTGGAGCCCCGCCGTGCGCGCCTCGACGAGTCGATGCTCGAGCGACGGCACGACGATGGCGTACGCCGTCCCGAGCGCCACCGCGACGATCGCGACCAGGGCCAGCGCGATGCGGACCCGGATTCCGCCCGGGATCCTCACTCCGACTTGAAGCGGTAGCCGGCCCCCCGGATCGTCAGGATCAGCTCCGGATTCCCCGGATCGCGCTCGATCTTCTCGCGCAGGTGTCGTACATGGACGTCGATCGTGCGCGGCTCTCGGTAGTCCGCGCTCCCCCGCAGCCGCTCGAGCAGCTCGCGCCGCGAGAACACGACTCCGGGCGCAGAGGCGAGCAGCACGAGCATCTCGAACTCGATGAAGGTGAGCTGGATCGGCTCGCCGCGGACCTCCACCGTGCGCCGCGGGACGTCGATCCGTAGGTCGCCGCGCTCGATCGTCTCGAGTCGGTCGCGCCCGAGGTGCGGCGTGACCGCGCGGCGCAGGAGCGCACGCACACGACTTCGAAACTCGCGGATGGAGAACGGCTTGGTGATGTAGTCATCCGCGCCGAGCTCGAGACCGAGGACCTTGTCGAGCTCCTCGCCGCGCGCGGTCAACATGATGATCGGCACGCTCGACTCCGCACGCAGGCGCTTGCAGACCTCGAGTCCGTCCAGCCGGGGCAGCATCACGTCGAGGACGACGAGGTCGACGTTCTCCTCGCCGAAGCGGCGGAGCGCCTCGTCCCCGTCCCGCGCCTGGACTACTCGGTACCCGTCGCGCTCGAGCGGATACGTGAGGAGCGTCTGTATCGATTCCTCGTCGTCGACGAGGAGGATGGTCGAAGTGCTCGGCATGAGATCACTGGGCCGCAAGGCCGACTGCGCGCCTACTATAGCCCCGCGATGGAAGCGGCTCGGCCCCGGGGGCGGAGGCGACGGGCGCGTCGCGGCACCGTCGACAGACCTCTCAACGTCCGCCTCGTTCGAGTTGCATCTCTCGTCGTCGTACCTGCTCTCTTGGCCCTTCTGTTCTCCATCTCGACAACTGGGCGACTGCCGCGCCCGACCCTCCAGCCGCTCTTCGACGAAGACGCGGCCGCAACGCTCGCGGCGCAGCTCTCGAGCGAGTACCCGTCGCGCGTCCCGGGCACTCTCGGCGCCGCTGACGCAACGCGGTGGTACGCGCAGACGATCGCCGCGAGCGGCCTCGACGCGCGCGAGGACTCGTGGCGCGCGGACCTCCCCGACCTCGGAACGGTCGAGCTCCACAACGTCGTCACCGTCATCCCCGGGCGCTCTTCCCAGGCGATCGTCCTCGTGGCCCATCGCGACAACCAGGGCGCCGGCGCGGTCTTCGGCGAAAACGCATCGGGGACGGCGGCCCTGATCGAGATCGCGCGAGGGTTCGCGCCGCAGGAGAAGGTCGAGGCGGCGAAGCCGAACCGGACGCTCGTGCTCGTATCGACCGACGGCGGCGCGTACGGCGGTGCCGGCGCGTACCGCTTCGCGACCACCTCGCCATACGCACATGCCGCGTTGGCCGTCATCGTGCTCGACGGCATCGGGGGAGCCGGACCGCCGCGGCTCGCGATCGCGGGAAACGGATCGCGCACCCCCGCGCCGACCCTCGTGAGCACGGCCTCGGCGCGCGTTCGCGAGCAGACGGGAGCCACGCCCGCAGTCCCGTCGGTGCCGACGCAGCTCGTCGATCTCGGCGTCCCGTATGCAGCCGGTGAGCAGGGGCCGTTCCTCGCCCGCGATGTCGCCGCCGTGACGCTCACGACCTCCGAGCCCGGGTATCCGTCGATCCCTTCCGGAGACGGGAGCTCGCTGTCCCGCGAGCGCCTCGGCCAACTCGGGCGGGCGACCGAGGCGCTCGTCGACTCGATCGACGCCAGCGTCGGCCGCGCGTTCAGGGCCCCGGACATGCTCTTCTTCCGCGGCAGGGTCGCGAGCGGCTGGGCAGTCCGGCTCGCGCTCGTCGTCGCGGTCGTCCCGTTCGCACTCGGCGTCCTCGATCTCGTCGTCCGCGGACGCCGCTGGGGCCTTCGGTTCGCACCCGCCGCACGCGGGCTCCGTGCGCGCCTGCTCCTCTGGCTCTACGCGGCTCTCCTCGTGTGGCTCGGCGGCTTGACCGGAGTCTTCCCGACCGGCGCAGCACTCCCCCTCCCGCCGACTGCCTCCTCCGTCACCGACCGGCCCGGTGCAGCACTCGCGCTCCTCGGTGTCGCGCTCGCGCTCGGGTGGCTCGTCGGACGGCGGCGGCTGGTTCCCTCGACCGCGCCGTCCGCCGAGGAGCGGCTCGCGGGCTACACCGTCGCGCTCGCATGGCTGGGGATCGCGGCGGTCGTGATCGCGATCGGGCACCCGTATGCCCTCGTCTTCGTGCTCCCGTCCTTGTACGCCTGGCTCTGGCTGCCCCTCCAGTCGCGCGGCTGGGTGCGCGCAGTCGTCTACTGCGTCGGGCTGGTCGGCCCGCTATTGGGCCTCGTCGTCCTCGCCCACGGGCTCGCGCTCTCGGTCGGAAGCGGGGCGCTGTACGTGGTCGGGCTCGTCACGGTCGGCTACGTCCCACTCGGAACGGTCCTCCTCGCGGTCGCCTGGCTCGGCGCCGCCGCGCAGCTCGGCGCGCTCGCCTTCGGCAGGTACGCACCGTACGCAGGGGGCGCGGAGCCACCGCCTCGAGGGGTCGTGAGGGGCTCGGTCGCGACCGTGGCGCGCCGGGAACGCGCGCGTCGCTACGCGAGAGCGAGATAGCGGACCGCTGACCCGGCGGTGATCTCACCCTTGCCTCGCGGCACCTGCACGAGCGCATCGGCCGACGCAGCACGCACGATCATGTGCGACTCCTGCCCGACGACCGGGTCGACCACGACGCCATCGTCGTCCCAGCTCCGGCGAGCGCGGACGAACTCGTCGCGATGCTCGTTTCGTCCGAGCGCACGAGCGGAGCGCGCCGCCTGGAACCGCGGCCCCGGATCCGCCGCACCCTGGAGCGCGAGCAGCGAGGGCGAGACGAAGAGGAGCGCGCCGACGAGCGCCGACACCGGGTTGCCGGGGAGCCCGAAGACGAGCGTCCTCTCGCGAACTCCGAAGGAGAGTGGCTTCCCGGGCTTGACGGCGACGCCCCAGAACACCTCCTCGACGCCGAGCTCCGCTTCGAGCCTGCGGACGAGGTCGTGCGGACCGACCGAGACGCCGCCCGTCGTCACGAGCACGTCCGCCTCGAGCCCTCGCGCGAACGCGTCGCGATGCGCGTCCTCGTCGTCCGGCACCGTCGGGAGCCGCTCGATGTCAGCACCTTGGGACTCGAGGAGTGCTGCAAGCATCCGTCCGTTCGACTCGAAGATCTGACCGGGCTCGAGGTCGTCGCCCGGCTGCTTGAGCTCGCTTCCGGTCGCGAGCACTGCGACCCGGGGACGCCTGGAGCAGTCCAGGTCCGGCACGCCGGCCGCACCAAGAGCGCCGACGTGCCATGCGCCGAGCCGAGCCCCCGAGTCCACGACGACGCTCCCGGCCACTACGTCCCCGCCGCGAGGCCGGACGTGCGCTCCGGGTTCCACCGCGGCCGCGATCTCCACGTGTCCATCGGCCTCGAGGGCGTTCTCGATCGGGACGACCGCATCGGCGCCCGCCGGGACCGCGGCTCCGGTCGAGATGCCGGCGGCTGTGCCCGGCGCGAGGGGTGCCGGCGCCGGCTTGCCGGCGGCGATTCGGAACGCGATCGGAAGCGTCCCCGGCGTATCTGACGAGAGGACCGCGAACCCGTCCATCGCCGAGCTCGGGAAGGGCGGAAGATCGACGAGAGCCACCGCTGGCGACGCCAGGACGCGGCCCGCGGCATCGCCGATCGCGACGCGCTCCGGCGCCAGCGGCGTCACGCGTTCGAGGACCGCGGCGAGCGCCTCGTCGACCGTCTTGAGCGAGGCCATGAAGCAACCGTAGCGGGGGACTCCACCGGCCTGGCCTGCTTGTACCCTCGGGGCGTGATCTCGGTCGTCGTCCCGCTCTACAACGAGGAGCGGACGCTCGAAGAGCTGTACAGCGAGATTGCGGCGGCCCTGGAGCCCCGCAACGAGCCCTTCGAGGTCCTCTTCGTCGACGACGGCTCTACGGACGCCAGCTTCTCGGTCGTCACGCGACTCCACGACACGACCTCGAATGCGCGCGGCGTCCGGTTCCGGCGCAACTTCGGGAAAGCTGCAGCGCTGCAGGCCGGGTTCCTCCATGCCCGCGGCGACGTGATCGTGACGATCGACGCCGACCTCCAGGACGATCCCGCCGAGATCCCGATGCTGCTCGCGAAGCTCGACGAGGGCTACGACCTCGTCTCGGGTTGGAAGTCGCAGCGCCGCGATCCGTTCGTCCGCAGGTTCCTCTCGAAGATCTTCAACAGGCTCATCGTGCTGCTCTCGGGTGTGCGCCTGCACGACGTCAACTGCGGCCTCAAGGCCTATCGGGCAGAGGTCGTCCAGGGCATGCGCATCTACGGCGAGCTCCACAGGTTCATCCCCGTGCTGGCCCACTTCCGTGGGTTCCGGATCACCGAGGTGGCGGTGAATCACCGGGCGCGGATGCACGGCCGTTCGCGCTACGGGACCGAGCGGTACGTGCGCGCGTTCCTCGACCTGCTCACGGTCACGTTCATGGGGCGTTACCGGTACCGACCGCTGCACCTGTTCGGCGGATTCGGCCTCCTCATGGGCGCGATCGGCTTCATCGTCCTCGTCTACCTGACGTCCTTGAAGCTGAACGGCCAGCCCATCGGCGAGCGGCCGCTCTTGACGCTCGGCGTCCTCCTCATCGTGGTCGGAATCCAGTTCGTGTCGCTCGGGCTACTGTCGGAGCTGATCACGTCGCAGCACGAGGAGCGGGTCCCCGAGGAACGCCGGATCGAGGACCTCGTCGGCGACGTGCTCGACTGAGCCCGGGGCTACGGCGTCCCGCCGATTCCTCGCGACGGGGAGGTTGGTGCGGTGGTCGTCGCAGCGCCCGTGGTCGCCTGCGTCACGCCGGTGGTGGTCGTGTCCGTGGTCGCCACGTGCGCGTTCGGGTCGTACGTCAAGGCGTAGCGACCGCGGGTGAACGGCTTCCACACCGGCCAGCTGTCCGGCTCGGCGAAGGCAGTGCGAGGGGTGCCGGCGAGCGCCGGCTGCATGAAGAGCCGCCAGATCTCCGCCGGGAAGGTTCCACCCGCGACCGCGATCCCGTGCACGTTCTCCATCGGGATCTCACCTCGCGTGTAGCCGACCCACACCGTCGTCGCGAGCGCAGGCGTGTAGCCGGCGAACCAAGCGTCCTCGTGGTTCTCGTTCGTCCCGGTCTTTCCCGCGGCGGGATAGCCGAAGTTCGCCTGCGTGCCCGTTCCGTACTGGACGTTCTGCTCGAGGATCCGGGTCACGACGGCCGCCACGCCCTCCGAGATCGCGCGACGGCGTACCGGCCGCCCCCAGCCCGCGTCGGTGTCGACCTTCCCGCTCCGGAGGATGACCTTCCGGATCGCCATGGGCTGCGTGTAGACGCCCTGGTTCGCGAGCGTCGCGTAGGCGGAGGCGAGGTCGAGAGGGGAGACCGCGACCGACCCGAGCCCGATCGAGGGAACGTACGCGCCGTTGACGTCGAGCCGGGACTCGACGCCCATGCGCTTCGCGATGTCCGCAACCCGCTTCGGCGTCACGTCGAGCGTCAGCTGCGCGTAGACGGTGTTGTCCGAGCGGATCGTCGCGCTCCGGATCGAGCTCCAGCCCGAGTAGGTGTTGTCGTACGTGTGAACGCACCACCAGCTCCCGTCGTCACAGTTGCCGTTCGTCACGGGCTTGTACGTGAACGGCGCGGACACGTAGTACGTCGTGTCCGGGTTGATGCCCATCTCGACCGCGGCAGCGAGGACGAACGCCTTGAAGGTCGAGCCGGGCTGGCGTCGTGCCTGCGAGAGGAGGTTGAACTCGTTCTTCGGCTGGTTCGGGACGACGGCCGTCATCGCGCGAATCGCCCCCGTCTCGGGATTGATCGAGATGAGAGCCGCTGCCGGATCGGTCCGCAAGTCGAGCGTGCGCTCGATGGCCTGCTCGGCCAGGCGCTGATAGCGAGGGACGATCGTCGTGTACACCTGCAGCCCGCCCGAGCGCACGGTCTCCGCGCCGTACTGCTCGATCAGCTTGTCCCGCACGTACCCGAAGAAGTACGGCTCGCGGATCTGGCTGTAGAGCCTTCCGCGCTTCAGCACGATCGGTGTCGCTGCCGCCTTCCGGTATCGCCCCTGTGTGATCACCTTCGTCTCGAGCATCGCCTCGAGGACCTCGTTCCGCCGGGCGAGCACGAGCGCGGAAGCCGTGAACGGGTCGTAGACCGACGGCGCCTGCGGCAAGCCCGCGAGCATCGCCGACTGGTCGAGCGTCAGGTCCTTGGCATGCTTCGAGAAGTAGGTCTCGGCTGCCGCCTCGATGCCGTAAGCCTGGTTCCCGTAGTAGACCTGGTTCAGGTATGTCGTGAGGATTCGCTCCTTCGACCACGCGTTGTCGAGCTTGGTCGCGAGACACGCTTCCTTGAGCTTGCGCTGCACGGTTCGCTCGCGAGAGACGTAGAGGTTGCGAACGAGCTGCTGCGTGATGGTCGATCCACCCTCGACCACGGCGCGCGCCTTCACGTCCGCCACGGCGGCGCGCGCGATCCCCTCGAAGTCCAGGCCGCCATGCTCGAGGAAGCGGCGGTCCTCGATCGCGATCGTCGCCTTACGGACCGAGAGCGCAATCTCGGCCGCGCCCACCGGCTGCCGGTTCCGCTCGGCGGGGATCGAGCCGAGCAGGCTGCCGTCCGCGGCGTAGAGGAACGAGTTTCTCGCATCGGTCGACGCGGCGGGCCGGAGCGCGTCGAGGTCGCATGAGGAGCCGTATGCGAACACCGCCGCGCTCGCCCCGAGCCCGACGGCCACCGCCAGCGCCAGCACGCCCACGATCGCCACCACGAGCGCGTGACGCCGGCGGCGCGATCGCGCCAGCCGCTGCTGGCGGCCGCGCGGGAGCAGGGTGATCGGATCAAGCTTGGAGCGCCTGCCGCTGCCGCGGCTCATGGCCGGATGCTAGCCGTCATCTCCAAGCGGGTTCGACGCCGTGCCGCGTGCTCCTCAGCTTCACCGTGCCGCGGTCGCGTGCTGGAATGTGCCGATGGAGACCGCTGTCCCGGCCCCGTTCGAGCGTTGGCGACTCGTCGCCTGGCTCGTCTTCGCCTTCGCGCTCGCCGGTCTCGCCTACGCGGCACGGATCGGAGGAGCGAGCACCCCGAGCGACGTCGCGTACCAGTGGTCGTCCTCGATCGCTGCGCTCTTCCAGTACGGGATCATGCTCGGCCTCCTCCTCGTCTTCTCGAAAGGGCTCGATCGCAGGGAGGCATTCGCCTTGCGCAGGCCCCCGTCCTGGGGTCGCGCGCTCGGGCTGGCCGCCGGCGGGCTCGCCGCGATCTGGGCCGTCAGCGCGATCCTCTCGCGCTTCCTCGACGCGACCGACGAGCAGGGTCTCGTCCCGAAGGGCTGGGACTCGAGTAGGTGGGCTCCCTTCGTCGCGTTCTTCCTCGTCGTCACGGTCGTCGCGCCGGTGGTCGAGGAGCTGACGTACCGCGGCCTCGGCTTCACGCTCATCGCTCCGTTCGGCATCTGGGTCGCGATCGTCTCGACCGGTCTCCTCTTCGGTGCCGCGCACGGCCTCGTCGAAGGATTCCCCGTCCTCGCCAGCTTCGGGATCGTCGTCGGCTGGCTGCGCGCACGGACGGCGAGCGTCTATCCGGGCATGCTCCTGCACGCGACCTTCAACGGTGTCGCGCTCATCCTCTCGGTGACCGTCGTCCGCTAGGGCTCGCCGAGCTAGAGCTCGTCGTCGTCCTCTTCGACCTCTGCGTCCTCGACCTCTGCGTCCTCGACGTCTTCAGCGTCCTCGAGCTGCTCGTGCAGGCTGGTCGCGAACTCGTCGGGCGTGACCGTCTCGAGGAACTGGCGGAACTCTGCCGGGTCCAGATCCGCGAGGCTCGTCGCCGTGACGAGCCTCGGCTGATCGTCGTCGTCGGCCTGGAACTCGATCCCCGACTCCTCGACGACATCGTCGTCCGCGAAGATCTGCGCATCGCAGCGGACCGCGAGCGCGATCGCGTCCGAGGGCCTCGAGTCGACATCGACCTCGCGCCCGTCCTGGACGATGGTGATGCGTGCGTAGAACGTGTTCTCACGGAGCTCGGTCACGGTCACCCGGACGACCTCGCCCTGGAGCTCGGAGATGACGTCCGTGAAGAGGTCGTGGGTCATCGGCCGTGGCGCGCTCGCCCCCTGCAGCTTCATGAGGATCGCCGCCGCCTCCGCGTGTCCGATCCAGATGGGGAGGAACTTCTCGTCGTCCGCGGTCTTCAGCAACACGATCGGCTGCTTGCCGATCGGCTCGAAGCTGACTCCGTACAGCGTCATCTCTCGCATCGCCGGGCCTCCGCCCATCTTAGACGCGAGGACGTGCGCTACAGTTGCGCCCCGTCGGGCGATTAGCTCAGTCGGTTAGAGCGCCGCTCTGATAAGGCGGAGGCCCCTGGTTCGAGTCCAGGATCGCCCACCTCGATTGCTTTCCGACCAACGCCGTAGGCCGGCTGCTACGCGACAGCTTCGAGCGCCTCGACGAGCTCGGCGAGCCGCGTCTCGTCCTCGAACCGGACGCGCAGGACCCCGTCAGCGACACGTGCCGGGAGCCCGGTCAGTCGGGTCGCCGCCGCCGCCGCACGATCGGCAAGGGCGGGATCAACGGCCACGTTGCGGCGCGGGCGCCGGCGTGCACCACCATCCTGGGCGGCGCGTTCGGCCGAGCGGACGGTCATGCCCTCCTTCGCAATCCGGCGAGCGAGGCGGCGGCGGGCATCGTCGTCCGGGAGCGAGAGGACGGCCCGCGCGTGGCCCTCGGTCATGTCCCCGCGGGCGAGCATCCAGAGAACCTCCTCCGGCAGCTCGAGCAGCCGGAGTCGGTTCGAGACGGCCGATTTCGATCGCCCGACGCGCTCGGCCACATCTCCGAGCGAGAGCTCGAACTCGTCGACGAGCGAGGCATACGCACGCGCCTCTTCCACAGGTGAGAGCTGCTCTCGGGCGACGTTCTCGACGAGGCCGAGGAGCAACGAGCCGCGATCGTCGGCGTCGCGGACGAGCGCGGGGAGCGTCGGCACTCCTGCCGATCGTGCGGCGCGCCAGCGCCGCTCGCCGGCGATGAGCTCGAAACCGCCCTCCGGTCGCCGGCGGACGACGATCGGCTGCAGCACACCCTCGAGCCGGATCGAGGCCGCGAGGCCGGCCGACGCCTCCGGCTCGAACCTGCGCCTCGGCTGCCTCGGGTTGGGGTGGACTGTCTCGACGGGAAGATGGAGGAGCTCCGGCTGACCTCCTTCGCCGAGAAGCACCTCTAGACCGCGGCCGAGACCGCGGCGTTCTCTAGCGACGCTCGACAAGCTCCATCGCCACCTTCCAGTACGCCTGCGACCCGGCCGAACGGCGGTCGTAGGCGATCGCAGGGACACCGTGGCTCGGCGCCTCGGCGAGCCGGACCGAACGGGGGACGATCGCGGTGAAGACGAGATCGCCGAAGTGGCGGCGCAGCTCCGACTCGACCTCGGCGGCGAGACGTGTGCGCGCGTCGGCCATCGTGAGCAGGATCCCGGCGACCGCGAGGTCGGGGTTGAGACGAGCCTTCACGAGGTTCACCGTGCCGAGGAGCTGCGACAGCCCTTCGAGCGCGTAGTACTCCGCCTGCACGGGCACGATCGCGCGGCTCGCGGCCGCGAGAGCGTTCACGGTGAGTGGGCCGAACGAGGGTGGGCAGTCGAGGAAGACGAACGAGTACGGCTCGAGACTCGCCTCGAGCGCCTCCGCGAGGTAGCGCTCCCCGCCGGCGCGAGACGCGAGCTCGACCGCCGCCGCCGCAAGGTCGCTCTTCGCCGCAACCAAATCGAGGTTCGGAAACCCCGAGGGCCGCGTCAGCGACGAGAGGTGTGCGCCGTCGAGGAGATCGAGCGTCGAGGTGCCGTTGACGCGGACGCCGAGTCCCGAGGTCGCATTCGCCTGCGGGTCGAGGTCGATGAGGAGGACGCGCTCGCCGGCCTCCGCGAGGCACGCGCTGATGTTGACGGCCGTCGTCGTCTTGCCGACTCCGCCCTTCTGATTGGCGACGGCGTATACCCGCGCGGGCATCCGCCAAGACTAGAGAGGGGGGCGGCTAGAGTCGGAGGCCATGCGAGATCCGGCGCCGTCCTACGTCGGTGAAGGCCCACACGCTCTCTGGCACGTCAGTGAGGACACCTCCCTCACGCGCTTCGAGCCTCACGCCAGCCGCACGGCGGCGGGACCGGAGACGCTCGTATGGGCAGTCGACACACGACACCTACCCCTGTACTGGTTCCCCCGCGACTGCCCGCGAGGCACGTTCTGGGCGACGCGGGACACGACCCCTGCCGATGCGGAGCTGCTCGCGGATGCGACGCGTGTGCACGCAGCCGAAGGCAGGTGGCTCGACCGGATCCGGTCCGCGCGCGTCGTCGCCTACCGCGTGCCCGAGGACACGTTCGCGCCTCATCACGACGTGGGCGGCTACTGGATCAGCCGCGAGCCGGTCACGCCGATCGAGATGACCGAGCTCGGGGACCTGCTTTGCCTCCACGCCGACGCGCGCATCGAGCTCCGCCTGGTCGACAACCTGTGGCCGCTCTGGACTCGCGTCTGCAACTCGACGTTGGAGTTCAGCGGGATCCGTCTCCGAAACGCCGTGCCGGCACAGGCCGCCTAGCTAGGCCAGAGGGCGCTTCTTCGCCATACCGGGGCGGCGAGGAAGCCCGCGGGTGTCGCGCGTACCTTTCGCAGCACGAGCAACCCGTCCTGCTCCGACTCGACCGCGCCCCCGACGTGCACCGCAGCCGCGCCCCCGGCCTCCAGGTCGGCGTCTTCCCCGTCCACAGGATCGCGATCCCGCCGCGCTGGACGAGCGGGAGACAGAGCTCCGAGGCGATCGGCGGCTTGGCGAGCGCCTTCGCGAGCGCAACGGCGAACACGTCGGGCGGCTGCGTCTCCGCGCGACCCAGACGACCTCGACGTTTCGAAGCGAACCGGTCACCTCGCGCAGGAACTCGCAGCGGCGCCGCTGCGAGTCGAGGAGGACGAACTCACGTTCGGGGATCGCGGCCGCGAGTGGGATCCCTGGGGAGCCGCCGCCCGATCCGACGTCGATCACCGCCCCTGGCGGAGCGGAGGAGACGAGTTCGGCAGCGCGGAGCGCGTCGGAGACGAGCATCCGCCGTGCCTCGTCCGGGTCGCGAATCGCGGTGACTTCCGGCGTCGCGAGGAGCGCCTCAAGCCAGCGCTCGAGGACGTCCGTGGCCACGTCAGTGCTCGGCGCGTGGGAGGACAACGACGTAGCGGCGGGGCTCCGAGCCCTCGCTCAGCGTCTGGACGTCTGGGTCGTCCTTCAGCGCCTCGTGGACGATCTTCCGCTCGACCGCCGTCATCGGCTCCAGCTCGACGCGGTCGTTGAGCGCCGCGGCTCGCTGCGCCGAGCGGCGCGCGACTGTCTCGAGCAAGGCGGTTCGGCGGGCACGGTATCCCGCCGCGCGCATCAGAGCGGCGGCGGCCATGGAGAGAGAGAGAGAGAGAGAGAGAGAGAGAGGGGAGAGAGAGAGAGAGAGAGAGAGAGAGAGAGAGAGGAGGAGGAGGGAGAGAGAGAGAGAGAGAGAGAGAGAGAGAGAGAGAGAGAGAGAGAGAGAGAGAGAGAGAGAGGAGAGAGGAGAGAGGAGGAGGGAGGAGAGAGAGAGAGGGAGGGAGAGGAGGAGGGAGAGAGAGAGAGAGAGAGAGGAGAGAGAGAGGGAGGGAGAGGGAGGGAGAGAGAGAGAGAGAGAGAGGGAGAGAGAGAGAGAGAGAGAGAGAGAGAGAGA
>CAWKEV010000066.1:0-10915 GCA_963848725.1 uncultured Actinomycetes bacterium
TGACGCTGCCCGGCACGCTTTCGATGACGATCATCCGTAGCCCGTACCCGCATGCCCGTATCGCAAAGCTCGACCTCGACGCGGCTCGGGCCGCGGAGAGTGACGCCGTCTTCAGCGGAGCCGACCTCGCCAACGACTGGGCCGGGCCGATGCCCTGCGCCTGGCCGGTCACCGAGGACATCAAGATGCCGCCCCACTTCCCGCTGGCCGTGGAAGAGGCGCGCTACCAGGGAGACGGCGTCGCCGTCGTCGTCGCCGAGAGCCGCGCGCTCGCGAAGGACGCTGCCGACTCGTCGAGACCGAGTACGAGCCGCTGCCGGCGACTGCCGACGTCGTGAAGGCGCTCGAGTCCGACGCGCCCCTCGTGCACGCCGATCTTGAGACGAACGAGTGCTACGTGTGGAAGCTGAGACCGACGACTTCCAGGCCGCCGTCGACGCTGCGGACGCCGTCGTGACCAGGCGGTACTTCCAGCCGCGCCTCATCCCGAACGCGATCGAGCCGCGGGGCGTTCTCGCCCAGGTCGGGCCGACCGGCGACGTCACAATCTGGTCGGCGACGCAGATCCCGCACATCCTCCGCTTCACGATGCAGCTCGTCGTCGGGATCCCCGAGTCGAAGGTGCGCGTGATCGCGCCGGATGTGGGCGGCGGCTTCGGCTCGAAGTGCGACGTCTACGCGGAGGAATACCTCGCCGTCGCGCTCGCGAAGCGGCTCGGCCGTCCCGTGAAGTGGATCGAGGAGCGCACCGAGAACCACCAGTCGACGATCCACGGACGCGATGTCGTGACGGAGCTGACCTTCGCCGCGACCAACGACGGGAAGATCACCGCGGTCAAGGGGGAGATGACGTGCGCCATGGGCGCCTATCTCCAGCTCGTGACCCCCGGGATCCCGTTGCTCGGAGCGTGGATCTACTCCGGGCCGTACGCGATCCCGAACTACAGCGTCACCTTCACCGGGGTCTTCACGCACACGACCCCTACCGACGCCTACCGAGGCGCGGGCAGGCCCGAGGCGACGTATGTGCTCGAGCGGACGATGGACGCGCTCGCCGCCGAGCTCGGGATGGATCCGGTCGAGCTCCGCCGCAAGAACTTCGTCCGCGAGTTCCCGTACACGATGTCCTCCGGCCTGACGATCGACTCCGGCGACTACGAGGCGTCGCTCGACCGGCTGCTCGAGATCCTCGACCTCCCGGGGATGCGGGCCGAGCAGAAGCGGCGGCGGGAGGGCGGCTCGACGAGGCAGGTCGGAGTCGGCTTCTCGACCTACAACGAGATGTGCGGCCTCGCGCCCTCGCGCATCCTCGGCGCGATCCGCTACGCGGTCGGAGGCTGGGACAGCGCGACGATCCGCTTCCAGCCGCTCGGCTCGGTGCAGGTCGTGACCGGGACGTCGCCGCACGGGCAGGGGCACGAGACGACCTGGGCGCAGATCGTCGCCGACGAGCTCGGGGTCGACGTTGACGACGTCGAGGTGCTCCACGGGGACACCGCGGTCTCGCAGCTCGGGATGGACACCTACGGCAGCCGCTCGCTCACGGTCGGCGGCATCGCGCTCTGGCACGCGGGCCAGAAGATCGTCGACAAGGCCCGCCACATCGTCGCCCACCAGCTCGAGGTGGCCGAGGACGATCTCGAGTTCGAGAGCGGCTCGTTCACCGTCAGGGGCTCTCCGGACCGCTCGATGGGGATCAAGGAGGCCGCTTTCGCCGCCCACGCGGCGCACAATCTGCCGGACGGGATGGAGCCGGGCCTGGAGGCGACGGCGACGTTCGACCCACCTAACTTCTCCTGGCCGGCGGGAGCGCACGCCGCCGTGGTCGAGGTGGACACGGAGACCGGCGACGCGCGTCTCCTCCGCTATGTCGCTGTCGACGACGTCGGCGCGGCCGTGAACCCGACCATCATCGACGGGCAGGTCCATGGCGGGATCACGCAGGGGATCGCCGCCGCCCTGTACGAGGAGGGCGCGTACGACGACGACGCCAATCTGCTGACGACGACGATGACGACCTACCTCGTCCCGTCGGCGGCTGAGCTCCCGTCCTACGAGACCGACCGCACCGTGACGCAGGCCGACAACCCGCTCGGCGTCAAGGGGGTGGGCGAGACCGGGACGATCGCGGCCGCGCCCGCCGTCGTCAACGCGGTGGTGGACGCTATCTCTCATCTCGGAGTCACCGACATCCAGATGCCCGCAACGCCGGAGCGAGTCTGGAACGCGATCCAGGAGGCGAAGGAACAGTGATCCCCGCACCGTTCGACTACGAGGTCGCTGACAGCCCCGAGCACGCGCTCGAGCTCCTCGGCCGAAACGACGAGGCGAAGCTGATCGCAGGCGGTCAGTCCTTGATCCCTGCGCTGAAGCTCCGCGTCTCGCGACCCTCGCTGCTCGTGGACATCGGGAGGCTGTCCGACCTCTCGTACGTGCGCGACGCCGGAGGGCAGATCGCGATCGGCGCCCTCACCCGGCATGCGGACGTCAACAACGACCCGCTCCTGCGGGAGCAGTGCCCGATCGTCGCGCGCGCGGCAGGCCTCGTCGGAGACCCGCAGGTGCGGCATCGCGGCACGATCGGCGGGTCGCTCGCCCACGGCCAGCCGGGCTCGGACCTGCCGACCGTGATCCTCGCCCTCGACGCCGAGCTCGTCGTGCGCGGGACGGGCGGCGAGCGGGTCGTCCCCGCCGGAGACTTCTTCACGGGCATCTTCCAGACGGCTGCGGGGCCGGACGAGATGCTGACGGAGATCCGCGTCCCGAAGCTCACGGACGGGACGAAGTCGACCTACCTGAAGATGAGCAGGCGGGCGCAGGACTGGGCGACGGTCGCGGTCGCAGCAGTCGTCAGCTCGAACGGCTCGGTCTCGAAGGCGGCTGTCGCCCTCACGAACATGGGTCCGACACCGCTCCGGGCGACGGCGACCGAGGCCGCGCTCGCGGACGGGGCGTCGGTCGAGGACGCCGCCGTGCTCGCCGCCGAGGGCACCCGGCCGCCGTCCGACCACGCCGGAAGCGCGGAGTTCCGCGCGCACCTCGCGCGTGTGCTCACGCGGCGCGCGCTCGAGGAGACGTCGGCGCGCTAGCAGACGAGAGCCGGGGCGTCACCGTAGTCCGGCGCCCCGGCCTCCCCGACCGATCTAGACGAACGCGTACGCCCGCGGTGAGGGCATCGGCACGAGCTCGAACGCTTTCTGCAGGACGTCGTCGGGGTCGACGCCGTCTTCGAGGATGAGTCGGTGTCTGAGCACGTTCGGCGCAACCTCGCGGACGTCCTCGGACGTGACGACGTCACGGCCGTTGAGCCGCGCCATCGCCTTCGTCGCCCCGGCCAAGTGCATGATGCCGCGGGAGCTGACCCCGAGCTCCACGCCGGGAAGCTCGCGGGTCGTCCGGCAGAGCGCGACCATGTATCGGGCGACCTCCTCCGGGATCTCGGTCGCGTCGAGCTCCGTGCGGGCCTTGTCCAGCCCGACGACGCCGAGCAGCGGCCGCACCTCGCCGAGCATGTCCGGAGCGACGCCCTTGTGGGGTAGGTCGAGCATCTCGAACTCGCTTTCGGAGTCCGCGAAGTCGAGCCGGATCTTGAACAGGAAGCGGTCGAGCTGGGACTCCGGGAGCTCGAATACGTCCCGATGCTCATACGGGTTCTGGGTCGCGATGACGAGGAACGGATCGGGCAGCCGGTGGGTCCTTCCCTCGACCGTGACCTGCCGCTCCTGCATCGCCTCCAAGAGCGCAGCCTGGGTGCGCGGAGGCGTGCGGTTGATCTCGTCCGCGAGGAGCACGTTCGTGAACACGACCCCGGGCAGGAAGAGGCGTTCGCCCCCTTTCACCGTGTCGAAGCCCGTCAGCTCGGCGGGCGTCGTGTCCGGTGTGAACTGGATTCGCTTGAACTCTGCGCCGAGCATGTGCGCGGTCGCGCGGGCGAGCAGCGTCTTCGCGCTGCCCGGTGGACCCTCGAGGAGCACGTGACCCCGTGCCAGCGCGGCGACGAGGAGCATCTCCACCGCCCGGTCCTGCCCGATGACGACCTTCGCGACCTCTCGCTTTGCTCGCTCGCGGAGCTCCAGGAGGCTCTCGTACGGTGCCTCCGTCATGAGTGCCACTATCCCTTACCTCCCCCTTCGCCCAGTACTTCCCGGTCCTGCAGTGGAGAGCGTACCGCCGGCGCCTTACGGCCGCGCAGCATTCGCCGAGTCCTCGAACCCACTATCGTGGACCGGTCGCTGCCCGTCAACGGGCAGAGGGCGCCGAGACGAAGCCGGTATCAGGCGGGGGTGCGAGCCGGATGCGGCACGGGAATCGACTCCATCGCCGTTCGGAGCGCCTCGTCCTGGGACACGCCCGGGTCGTCGACGATGATGCGGTGACGGAGGACATGAGGAGCCATCTCGAAGACGTCCTCGGCGGTAACCGCGTGCCGCCCGTTGAGGCGCGCGTTCGCCTTCGCCGCGCTCACGAGATGGATCATCGCGCGTGAACTGACGCCGAGCTGCACGCCCGGAATCTCGCGCGTCCGCCGACCGAGAGCGACGATGAGACGGCCGATCGCGTCCGAAACCTCTGTCGCCTCGAGCTCCTGTCGAGCCTTGTCCAGCCCGACCACGCCGAGGAGCGGGCGAACCTCGCCGAGCATGTCCGGAGCGATCCCCTTGTGCGGAAGGTTCAGCATGCTGAGCTCGCTCTCCGCATCTGCGTACTCGAGCACGACCTTGAAGAGGAAGCGGTCGAGTTGGCCCTCCGGGAGGACGAACACGCCTTCGTGCTCGTACGGGTTCTGGGTCGCGATCACGAGGAAGGGATCGGGGAGCTTGTGGGCACGACCGTCGATCGTCACCTGGCGCTCTCCCATCGGCTCGAAGAGAGCGGCCTGCGTGCGGGGCGGCGTGCGGTTGATCTCGTCCGCGAGCAGCACGTTCGTGAACACGGCCCCGGGGAGGAACACGTGCTCGCCGTTACGGACGGTGTTGACGCCGTTCAGCTCGGCGGGCGTGGTGTCCGGCGTGAACTGGATCCGCTTGAAGTTGGCGCCGAGCATGTGCGCGACCGCTCGGGCGATGAGCGTCTTCGCGCTCCCGGGCGGCCCTTCGAGCAGGACATGCCCGTGAGCGACGGCAGCGATGAGGAGGAGCTCGACCGTCCGGTCTTGCCCGATGACGACCTTCGAGACCTCCGCCTTCGCACGCTCGCGCAGGTCCGCGAGATCGTCGTACTTCTCCTCCATCATCAACGCCACAGTGCTTCCTTTCACCCGTGGGAACGACACCCTCGTGACTCATTGCTCTCTAGTCCGCAGGATGAGTCGCAGCGCTTATCGGCAGCTATCCTCGAGACCTGAACACACATACGGGGGCGACCAGGTCTCGACGTGGTCGGTTCTCCGGCAGAGCTGCGAGCCGAGGTCGCCGGTTGGCCTCGTAAATCAACCGGCACCAAAGCAAGTGCGAACAAGAACGAACTCGCACTCGCCGCCTAGTCAAAGCTAGGTAAGGCGACGCCGACCCGGATTCGGCCCGAGATCCGGGAGCCGGCGCCAACGATCGGGCTCGGCGCCGAGGGAGAGCCAATCGCCCGGAGCGCGACACTTCAGGATGGCTGGCCCGTCGGTTGGTCGTCCGTGAACCGGCCGGCGGGTGAGATCAAGCACGGACTACGCTCGTAGACGTTCTGTTCGGTGCGGCCGCGGACGCGGGTTCGATTCCCGCCGCCTCCACTCGGTAGGAAACGCGCGCCGGTGGTTATGACCAGAACTCGTCCCACGCGCCGAGGTCGTCGATGTGCTCCAAGGCATCGACGATCCGGCCGTTCTCGAGCTCGAAGACGACGCAGCAATAGACGTCGAGCTGCTTCCCGGCGCGCATCGCGACGCTGCGATGGATGCCGATGACGCGGCCATCCTCGTCGGTGAGGACGCGCTGGAGCGTGGTCTCGAACGTGCCGCCCGTCTCGCCTGCGTAGCGGCCGAAGCGGGCGAAGACGGCGTCGCGGCCGACGGCGTCGCCCGCGCAGGGCCCTCGCCCGGGCGTGTGCCATTCGGCGTTCTCGTCGAAGAGCGCGGTCAGCGTCTCCATGTCTCCGGCGTCGAACGCCTCGTAGCCGCGGCGGACGATCGCGGCGTTCTTCAGCACGCGTCTCCTCCCGTCGCGCGGTGTGAGGGTGGGCCGTCGCCCGCGTCGCCGGACGCGGCCTCGAGCGAGCGGCCCACCGTCTCGAAAGGCGCCCGCCCGCTCTAGGAGTCGAACCGGCCGACGAGCTCGCCCACCTGGGGTCTGCTCTTGTGGCCGGCTTCCTGCATGATCGGCGGGACCTCGGGATCGGAGGCGAAGTTCCCCCAGCCGTCCAGGTCCCAGTCGAAGATCGCCCACACACGGTCTTCCTCGTTGGGATCCCGGAAGACGGTGGAGCCCTTCGACCCGTGGAGCCTCCGCTTCTCGGCGCCTGTCGTCGAGTAGATCTTCACGAACCGATCCATGTCCTCGATTGTCGTCGTTGCGAGGATCACGTCGTCCTCCTCTCGTTCGTTTCCGCGCCGTGGTTCGGCGCGAACTGTCCGAGCGAGTGTGGTCCCGAGGCCGCCACGGCGGCATCGGGCGAACGCCCTACCCTGCGTGGACGAGGTCGTTCTCGAAGGCCCAGACCGTCGCGGCGGCGCGGCTGCGAACGCCCGCCTTCCGGTAGACGTGCTGGACGTGATGCCCGACCGTCTTCGAGGAGATGCCGAGGCTGTCGGCAATCGTCTGGTTCGACTGCCCGAGCACGAGCGCCAGGAGCACCTCGAGCTCGCGCCGCGTGAGGCCGGCAGGAAGCTCGCGGGGGCGTTTGGCGACCTGGTGGCCGGCGGCGCCGAGCACGGCGTCGACCGCCTCGCGATCGAGCCGTCCGTCGGTCGCTTCGCGTGTGAGCTCGGCTTCGGCGGCTGCCGGATCGAGCGCCGGCCGGTACGGCCTCGCCTCGCGCATGGCCGAGTAGCAGTCCGCGGCCGCGAGGATTCGTGCAGGGAGGTCGAGCGCAGGCGCGCTCACGCCGCGGTGGTACCCAGAGCCGTCGAGCCGCTCGTGATGAGAGCCGGCGAGGAGCCCGATCGACGCGAGCGTCGGTGACTGAGCGAACGCACGCTCGGTGAAGTGTGGATGGAGGCGGACGCGCTCCCACTCGCCGAATCCGAGCGGGCCGGGCTTCTCCCAGATCGCGTTCGACACACCGACGCGGCCGAGGTCGTGGGCGAGCGCCGCGCGCCGCAGGAGGGTGACGGTCGTCTGCCGGAAGTCGCAGCCGCCACGCAGCTGCCTCGGCGAGCTCCGCCACGGCGGTCGAGTGCTCGCGCAACCAGGGCGACTTGAGGTTCGTCAGCGCGGCGACGGCGCCGAAGCCGGCATCGATCCGGTCGTCCGAGAGGTGGATCTGCGGAAACGGCTCGCTCTCGAGCGCGTGCTCCCACATCCGCGTCTCGTCGAGCTCGGAGAGCGCTTCGTCGAAGTCGCTCACTGCGAGCTCGACGAGCCGCGGCTCGTATGCCTCGCCGGCGCGCCGCTCGAGGACCGCGCGCGCGTCGTCGCGTGCCGCCGGCGGAGAGGAAGAGCGAGAAGTCCCTCGCCACATGGAGCAGACGCGCCGGGAGCGGCAGGCTCTCGCCCGACGCTCCTCGGCCACCCGCGTCCGTCCCAGCGTGCAAAGACGAACTCGAGTGACGCCTCGAGCCCGGGCCGAGGCCGAGCCACCCGGCGAATCGCTGCGCCACCTCGCACATCGCCGCGAACGAGTCGCCGCCCCGTCCGGGTTGGAGAGCGCCGCCTCGACGATCTGCTCGCGACCTCCGGCGGGCGGCCGGGCGCGACATACGAGCGATAGAAGGCGATCACCTGCTTCGCGTCGGAGGGGTCGATCAGGAAGAAGGCCGCGCGGTGCTCGATGTCCTCGCCGAAGAGTTGCGTGGCCTCGTGCCCGTTCGACGTGCATCCGGAGGCGTGCAGGAGCGCGACGTAGTAGGTGTCGCGAAGCTCCTCCGGGGAGGCTCCGGCGAGCTCGCCGAGTCGCACCGCGAGCACCGCCGTGCGTAGTGCGTGCTCGAGCGGCTGCCCCGTGCCGAGATCGGTCGCGAGCGAGAGTGCGCCGACGAGCTCGGCGGCGCGTACGGGTTGCTCGGCACGATCGGACTCCGCGCCGTACTGCCCTAGGTGCTCGGCCCGCACGTGGCGATCCTACGCCGTCGCTCGTCCGGAGCCACTCGCCGCGCGGAGGAGCTAGGCTCGTGCCGCCTCCCTGCGAGGGCGGCGGAGACGGGCGAGGCGAATACGTGAACGAGCGCACTCAGGTGCACAGCGGCATCTCTGCCGCCGAGTTCGAGGAGAGGCGCGAACGCCTGCTCGAGCGCGTTCGTAGGAGCGGCTCTCCGGATACGTCCTCTTCGGCGCTGACTACATCCAGTACTTCACCGGGTTCTGGTTCCTCTCGACCGAGCGGCCCGTGGTCTACGCCGAGAGCGTCGGCGGCGAGTCGGCCGTGTTCGTGCCCGAGTTCGAGGTCGAGCGCACGCGCGAGGAAACGACGTTCGAGCGCATCGAGTCGTATCCGGAGTACCCGGGCGTCGAGCATCCGATGCGCATCTTCGCGCGCGTGCTCGCCGA
This sequence comes from uncultured Actinomycetes bacterium, assembly GCA_963848725.1. GTDB lineage: Bacteria > Actinomycetota > Thermoleophilia > Gaiellales > Gaiellaceae > GMQP-bins7. The sequence goes on from CAWKEV010000066.1 coordinate 8,631, forward strand.
CCTCGGGATCGGCGGCGCGATCGGAGCCGACCAGGACGGCTATCCGGGGATCCCGGCTACAAGGGGCCCACACTCAGCGACGTGACGGGCGCAGCGGTCGCGTCGTTGGCGGACGACATCGAGCGGATGATGGCGTGCAAGAGCCCGAGTGAGATCGCGCTCATCCGCGAGAGCGGTCGCTGGTGCGCGCACGCGCACGCGCTCCTGCAGGAGTACTCGCGGCCGGGTGCGACAGAGGCCGAGGCGAGCCTGCGTGCGGGCCACGAGGCGACACTCGCGCTCTTCGAGGAGCTCGGCGAGCGCTACGGGGGCGGCGGCGCTCGTCCGACGGCGTGTCGGCCGGCTACCGGGGCCAGATCGGGCGACGGAGCTCGTGGGCGCACGCGATCGCGCACAACATCGAGTTCCAGGCCGGAGACGTGCTCGTCACCGAGACGAGCGCGCCGATCTGGGGCTACAACGCGGAGCTCGAGCGCGCGCTGCTGATCGGCCCGCCGACGGACGAGGTGCGGCGGCTGTTCGACCACGCCGTCGCCGCGCAGCAGGTCGCGTTCGACGCGATCCGCCCGGGTGCGACCTGCGCCGATGTCGACGGAGCGGTCATGCGCTACTTCGAGCAGAACGACCTCCTCCCGCTACTGGCGGCAGCACACGGGCCACGGGATCGGCCTGCGGAACCACGAGGCGCCGTTCCTCGACCTCGGCGACCGCACGCCTCTCGAGCCGGGGATGGTCTTCACCGTGGAGCCCGGTCTCTACGACCCGGCGGTCGGCGGCTTCCGGCACTCGGACACCGTCGTCGTGACCGAAGACGGCGTGGACGTGCTCACTGACTACCCGATCGACCTCGAGAGCCTGCACGCTTTCGGCGTGACCGCGCGGACGGGCCGGCGGGCTCGTCGGCGGCGCTGGGTTGCGGGCCCCGCGGGCGGTAGCGTAGTCGCGTGCCCGAGCGCGTCCTCACGCTGCGCGAGCTGAACCGCGCGACGCTCGCGCGTCAGCTCCTGCTCGAGCGGAAGCGGCTCTCGCCGACGGCGGTGATCGAGCGCCTGGTCGGGATGCAGGCGCAGTGGCCGCCGGCGCCGTACGTCGGCATCTGGACGCGCACGACGAGCTTCCGTCGCGAGACGCTCGAGCGCGAGCTCGCGAGCGCGCGCCGTCGTCAAGGCGACGGTGATGCGGCAGACGCTGCACCTGCGTCACGCGGCGCGACTACGCGCTCCTGCGGGCGGCGCTCAGCGAGACGAACTTCCCGTGGGAGTCGGCGGCGGCGAAGCGGCTCGCGCCGTCGGTGCGGGCGCTCGCCGCCGACGGGCCCGGTGACGACGGCGGAAGCGCTCGCCCATCTCGAGCGCGAGCACGGCCTCACGGGCATGGACGCGCGCCGCGCCTGGCGCGCCGCGCGCGTCCGCGCCCACGTCGTCCATCACCACGAGACCGCGCTCTGGCGCGGGCGGCCCGAAGGCCGGTTCGTCGCGATCGAGGAGCCGGAGGCGCACGAGCCGGTCGAGGCGCGCGCCGAGATCTTCCGCCGCTACCTCGCGGCGTTCGGGCCTGCGTCGCGTCGGGACATCGGCGCCTGGAGCATGATGCACGTGCCGGAGATCGACGCGGGCGCTCGAGCTGCTCGAGCCGCTGCGCCGCTTCCGCGACGAGCAGGGCCGCGAGCTCCTCGACGTCCCGCGCGCGCCGCTGCCCGACCCGGAGACGCCGGCGCCGGTCCGCTTCCTGCCGAAGTGGGACAACGTGCTGCTCGCGTGGGCGGATCGGACGCGCGTGCTCCCCGAGCGGTACCGGAAGACCGTCATCGGCATGAACGGCGACGTCGCGCAGACGTTCCTCGTCGACGGGTTCGTGGCGGGCATGTGGCGCGTCGAGAACGGACGCGTCGTGCTCGAGCCGTTCGAGACGCTGTCCGCGCCGCCCGACGCGAGCTGGAGGACGAGGCCGGGCGGCTGGAGGCGTTCCTCGCCGACCGAGCGGGCTAGCGGCCCGACTCGGGCGCTTCGAAGACGAGGGCGGGGCGTGCTCGAGTGCCTCGAGCGTCTCGAGCTTCGGTCTCGGGACGAGGAACGATGCCCCGGTGGCGACGAGCAGGGAGACGGCCGACACGGCGAACGCAAGTGTGTAGCCATGCGCGCTCGGGAGGCCGTTCGGGAGAGGCTCGCGGCAAGGATGCTCACGGCGATCTCCGCGCCAAGCGCCCCGCCGATCGTGCGCATGATCGTGTTCATGCCTGTGGCGACGCCCGTCTGCTCGGGCGGACAGCGTCGACGATCAGGTTC
>CAWKEV010000067.1:0-11198 GCA_963848725.1 uncultured Actinomycetes bacterium
GCTCGACCCGCTGCGGCAAACGTTCGGCTGCCTCCTCGACGCGCGCGCTGACGAGCGGTGCGGCGCCGTCGAGCCACGCCACACCGACGCGGACCTCGGCGAGCGAGTCGAGGGCGGCCGGCTCGAATCCCGGAGCGAGCACCCTCATCGCCGCGACACAGGCCGCGACGTCGCGCGCCATCGGCCCCGCGTGGTCGAAGCTCGCGGCGAGCGGGAAGCAGCCCTCGAGCGAGACGAGACCGAATGTGGGCTTGAAGCCGACGGTCCCGCAGCAGGCGGAGGGGATCCGGATCGAGCCGCCCGAGTCGGTGCCGAGCGCGAGGTCGGCCGCGCCGAGAACGAGCGCCGCTGCGTTTCCGCCGCTCGATCCGCCGGCGACCCGATCAGCGGCGAGCGGGTTCGGGACGATGCCGAAGTGCGGGTTCTCCGAGGTGGTGCCATAGGCGAACTCGTGCAGGTTCGTCTTGCCGACGTCGGCGTATCCTGCGGCCTCGAGCTGCGAGACGGCGATCGCCGTCGTGCTGGGGATGTGCTCCACGTAGAGCGGCGAGCCGTAGGTCGTTACGAGCCCCGCGGTGTCGAAGAGGTCCTTGACCGCGAGCGGGATCCCCTCCGAGTCGCGCTCGGGGAGCGCAAGGAAGACGCCCGGTGGGCAGTCGATCGCTGAGATGCGGTCAACCATTGCGATGCGGTGCGGCCGCGAAGCGGTCGCGCAAGAGAGATTCCGGTCTGCGCAAAAGATCAACCATTGCGATGCGGTGCGGCCGCGAAGCGGCCGCCTTCAGGGATCTTCGCGCGATCGGAATCTGCGCGAGCTGATTCCGGTCTGCGCAAGAGAGATTCCGGTCTGCGCAAAAGATCAACCATTGCGATGCGGTGCGGCCGCGAAGCGGCCGCCTTCAGGGATCTTCGCGCGATCGGAATCTGCGCGAGCTGATTCCGGTCTGCGCAAGAGACTAGTCCAGTTGCAGGTAGAGCAGCGCGACCACGAACGTGCCGGCGAAGAGGAGCCAGAAGAGTCCGAAGAGGGCCCAGCCGAAGCGGAGGTTCCTGCGTTCGAGCTCGCTGTTGCTCATGCGATCAGCGGGTCGAGGGCGGCGGCGACGAAGAGGAGCGCGAGGTACGCGAGCGAGTAGTGGAAGAGCACCTGCGCGCGCACGCGGGTCAGATCTCGCCGAAGCAGGACGGCGAGCACGATCAGCACCGCGCCGAGCACGGCCGCCGCCACCGTGTAGACCGGCCCGAGCCAGAGACCGACGGCGATCGTGAACGCGACGAGCCCGATCGAGTAGAGGAGGATCTGGCGCGCAGTCTCGCGGTCGCCGCGCACGACGGGCAGCATCGGCACTCCGGCCGCCGCGTACGCGTTCTTGATCATCAGCGCGAGCGCCCAGAAATGCGGCGGCGTCCACAGGAAGACGATGAGGAAGAGCCAGAGCGCCGGCAGCGCGAGGCTTCCGGTCGCCGCCGCGTAGCCGACGAGAGGAGGCACGGCCCCGGCCGCTCCACCGATGACGATGTTCTGCGGCGTCGAGCGCTTGAGCCAGCGCGTGTACACGATCACGTAGAAGAGGTTCCCGACGAGCGCGAGGACGGCGGTGAGGACGTTCACGCCCGAGGCCAGCAGCGCGAACGAGAGCGCCGACAGGAAGAGCCCGAACTCGAGCGCTTGGGCTGGCGAGACGCGGCCCGACGCGACCGGGCGCTCCTTCGTCCGGCTGCCCATGAGCGCATCGATGTCGCGGTCGAGGACGTGGTTCATGCGCAGACGCCCCACCGCAGGCGAGGGCGAGGCCGACCATCGTCACGACGAAGAGCCAGAGCGGCGGCGCGCCCTGCGCGCCCACGAACATGCCCGCCGCTCCCGTGAGGAGGAGCAGCGTCATGATCCGCGGCTTTGTCAGCGTCAGGTAGTCGCGTGTCGACGCGAGGTGCGGCGCCGTTCCGCGCAGCGTGGCGGCAGCGGTGAGGAGCGAGGCGCCGAACGCGGCGCCGGCGGCGCCGACGTGTAACGCTGTCGCCCAGCCGGCGCTCCCGCTCCAGGCGACGAGGCCGCCGAGCGCGATCGCGACGAGGAGCAGGGAGAGCGCGGTCACCGCGCGCACGAGCAATCCCGGGTAGGCGAGCCGCGCGACGATCGTCGTCGCCGCGAGCAGCGGGAGCGCCACGCCCGCGATACCCCAGTGCGCCGACGTCAGGCCGAGCGCCGCGCTTGCGACGACGGCCCCCGTCGCGACCGCCCCGCCGACGGCGGTCACGCGCAGCAGCAGGCCCGGCGCGGCCGGCACGTCAGCTTCCACTTCGAGCCCTCTCGCTCTCACGGAGCCTCTGCCGAAGATCGAAGAGAGGCCGTGCGCTCGTCACGTACGGTACGTCGTCGAAGTTGTGTGGCGGCGGCGGCGATGTCGTATACCACTCGAGCGTGTTCGCCTGCCACGGATCGTTGCCCACGCGCGGGCCGCTCCGCGCGGTCTTGATCACGTTCCACACGAAGAAGAGGAGTCCGATGCCCGTGACGTACGCGCCGATCGTCGACGCCATGTTGTAGCCCTCCCAGCTCTGGTTCGCGTACGTGTATATCCGGCGCGGCATCCCTTCGAGGCCCAGCAGGTGCTGCGGGAAGAACGTGAGGTTGAATCCGATCAGGACGACCCAGAACTGCCACTTCCCGAGCTTCTCGTCGAGCGTTCGCCCGAACATCTTCGGCCACCAGTAGAAGAGCCCGGAGAAGATCGCGAACACGCTCCCGCCGAAGATCACGTAGTGGAAGTGCGCGACGACGAAGTACGTGTCGTGGACCTGCCAGTCGACGGGGAAGGCGGCGAGGTAGATCCCCGAGAGGCCGCCGACGACGAACACGCCTAGGAATCCGCACGCGAACAGCATCGCCGTGTCGAAGGTGATGTTGCCGCGCCAGAGCGTTGCCAGCCAGTTGAAGATCTTGATCCCGGTCGGGACCACGATCACCATCGACGAGATCATGAAGAAGGCCTGGAGCGACGTCGGCAGGCCGACCGCGAACATGTGGTGCGCCCACACGAGCATCGAGAAGAAGCCGATCGCGACGGTCGAGAGGGCGACGGCCTTGTAGCCGAAGATCGGCTTCCGGGCGTAGACCGGCAGCACCTCCGAGATGATCCCGAAGGCCGGGAGGATGAGCACGTAGACCTCGGGATGGCCGAAGAACCAGAACGCATGCTGCCAGAGGAGGGGCGCGCCTCCCTGCGCCGCGTTGAAGAAGTGCGTCTGCACGTGCCAGCCCGCGAACGAGATCCCGCGGTCGAGCAGGAGCATCGTCAGCGCAGCCGAGAGCACGGGAATGATGATCACGAGCATCCACGCGAAGACCTCGATCGACCAGACGAAGAGCGGGATCCGCGACCACGACATCCCGGGCGCCCGCAGATTGTGGATCGTCACGACGAAGTTGATCGCGCCGGCGAGCGACGACGCGGAGAGGATGTGGAGCGAGAGGATCCAAAGGTCCTGGCCGTTGCCCGGCGTCGTCTCGGAGAGCGGTGGATACGAGGTCCAGCCCGCCTGCGCCGCGCCTCCCTTGGCGAAGAGCGAAAGCATGAGGACGATCCCGCCAAGGAGGTAGAGCCAGTACGAGAGCGCGTTCAGACGAGGGAAGGCGACGTCGCGCGCGCCGATCTGGAGCGGCACCAGGTAGTTCGCGAGGCCCGACATGATCGGAACGACGACCAGGAAGATCATCGTCGTGCCGTGAATCGTGACGAGCTCGTTGTAGTGCTGCGGGCTGAGGACGGTCTCGTTCGGCGTCGCGAGCTGCGTCCGGAAGACGAGCGCCATGATCCCCGCGACCCCGAAGAAGACGAGCGCCGTCCAGAGGTAGAGGATCCCGACCCGCTTGTGGTCGGTCGTGACCAGCCAGGCGGCGACCTTTCCGCGCTGCCACGCGGGGACCGCGTCTGCTCGGCTCTCAGCTGCCACTCGGCGGGCTCTCCTTCAGGTACTTGGTCAGCGCGTCGACCTGCTCCTGCGTCCAGCCCGAGGCGACGGGCGGCATGGTGCCCTGCGGTGTCGAGGTGCCGTTTCGGATGATGTTCTCGATCGCCCTCGGGTCGGTCAGGATCGAGGAACCGGCGATGGGGACTGCGATCCCGCCCTCCCCGGCGAAGCCGTGGCACTTGGCGCAGACTCCGGTCCACTCCTGCTTGCCGAGGGTCGATGTGCCCTCGGTCTGCGCAGCCTTCTCGGCGGTGAGCCACTGGTCGAACGCGCCCGGTCGCATGACCTTCACCGAGGCGAGCATGTTCGCGTGCTCGAGCCCGCACAGCTCGGCGCACTGCCCTCGGTACGTCCCGGTCTTGGCGACCTGGAACCAGGTGTGGTTCGGCCGCCCCGGGATCGCGTCGATCTTCCCGCCGAGCGCCGGGATCCACCACGAGTGGATCACGTCGTTCGGCGGGGACGTGACCTTCAGATACACGGGGACGCCGGCGGGCGCGCGCATCGTGTCGATCGAGACCACACCGTTCGGGTACTCGAACTGCCAATAGAACTGGCGGCCCGTGACCTCGATCTCGAGCTGGCCGTTCGCGCCGGCCGAGGGCACGTCGACGATCCCGGGCAGCTTGACGAAGATGAACGTCGCGATCACGAAGAGGACGACGACCGGGAACGCCGTCCACAGGAGCTCGAGGTTGGTAGCGCCGTGGATCGGCGCGCCGTCCTCGAAGCGTGGGCGCTTGCGACGCCGGTAGCGGAACACGAACACGAGCAGGATCGTCTCGACCATGACGAAGATCACGGCGGCGAAGATCGAGATGAAGAGGTAGCTCTGGTGGATGCTGTCCGCGTTCGGCGACTGCGGCGCGACCGGTGCGAAGCCTCCGTTGCCGGCCTGCGCTGCGGGGGTGAGGAGAGCGGCGGCGAGGAGCGCCGAAGCGGCGAGGAGAGTCGGCTTCCGGCGCACCGGCTGCCATTGTATGAGCGTGTCCGAGGCCACGCACCGGAGAACCCGCGTCCGCCTTCCGCGCGACCTGACGCGGCCGTTCGGGGTGTTCGTGAACGGCGTCGAGCAGGTCGAAGGCGCCGACTTCGAGCTCGACGGGCGGACGCTTCTCTTCGATCGCGAGCTGAAGAGCGAGGGGAAGCTCGGCTTCTGGCGGTGGACGTCGATCTTCGTCGGCGTTGCCGGGACGTACCGGCAGGACGACTCGGTCGACGTCGTCTACGAGCGCGGCGGCCAGCGGGTGGTCGCGACGAAGCTGCCGCTCGAACCGGCCTAGAACGCTCGGTCGGGCGAACGGGCCGTGGGTAGTGTTCGACGGTGGAAGCTGCGAACGGGATCGAGGTCGAGGATCTCGTCCGCGAATACCGCAAAGGACCCCGCGCGGTCGACGGGATCGACCTTAGCGTCGCCCCGGGTGAGATCTACGGCTTTCTCGGGCCGAACGGCGCCGGCAAGTCGACTGCCGTCCATGTCCTGACGACGCTCCTCCCACCGACGTCCGGCACCGCTCGCGTTGGGGGGCACGACGTCGTCAAGGAGGGCCGGCAGGTGCGCTCGCTCATCGGCGTGGCACTCCAGGAGGCGGCGCTCGACCCGCTCCTCACTGCGCGCGATCATCTGCGGCTGCAGGCGACGCTCCAGGGCGTTCCGAAAGGCGAGCGCGCGTCGCGCGCGGACGCGCTCCTCGGGCGCGTTGGGCTCGCCGAGGCCGCCGACCGCAAGGTGAAGGGCTACTCCGGGGGGATGAAGCGACGCCTCGACCTCGCGCTCGCGCTCGTCCACTCGCCGCGGATCCTCTTCCTCGACGAGCCGACGACCGGGCTCGACCCGCAGAGCCGGACCGCGCTCTGGGAGGAGGTCGCGCGTCTCCGGCGCGAGGACGGCGTCACCGTCTTCTTGACGACGCAGTACCTCGAGGAGGCGGACGTGCTCGCGGATCGGGTCGGGATCATCGACCGGGGGAAGATCGTCGCCGAGGGCACGCCGGCCGAGCTGAAGGCGGAGGTCGGACGGCCGAGCGTCCACGCCATCCCGCGCCGCGACGAGGACCGAGACGCGATCGCGGCCTTTCTCGCGCGGTTCGGCGAGCCGCTCGCGACGACGCGCGACGTCGCCGTCCGACTCCGCGACGGGCTCGGGCTCACGGACATCGTGCGTGCGGTCGATGCGGACGGCGTCGACGTCGTCGACCTCGAGCTCCGCGCGCCCACGCTGGACGACGTGTTCCTCGCCAAGACCGGGCGGACGCTCGAGGGGGCGATCGAAGAGGCGGGCGCCGACGGAAAGGCGCGGGCCAGGAGGTGAGCGCACTGCCGCAGGTCGGTGCGATTGCGAGGCGCTCGCTCGTGCGCACGTGGCGCCAGCCGGCGAGCGTGATCCCACCTCTCGTCTTCCCGATAGCGCTCATGGCCGTCAACGCCGGGGGCCTGCGCTCGTCGACGGACCTGCCCGGCTTCCCGACCGACTCCTTCCTGGCGTTCGCGCTCGCGGTCCCGTTCATCCAGGGAGCGCTCTTCTCGACGATGAACGCGGGCACCGATCTCGCGCGTGACGTCCAGACGGGGTTCGTGAACAGGCTCTCGCTGACAGCGCTCCGCGACTGGGCGCTCCTCGTCGGCCAGCTCGCAGGCGTCGTCGTGCTCGGGATCGTGCAGGCGCTCTTCTACATCGCGGTCGGGCTCGCAGTCGGCGTCCATTTCGCCTCGGGACCGGCCGGCATCCTCGTGCTCCTCGTCTACGCGGCGGTCGTCTCGCTCTCGTTCGGTGCGCTCGGGGCATATCTCGCGTTCCGCACGGGCTCGGGCGAGTCGATCCAGGCGCTCTTCCCCGCGCTCTTCGTCTTCCTCTTCATCTCGTCGATGAACGCGCCGCGGAACCTGATCGGCGTGGGGTGGTTCCGTACCGCGGCGACGCTGAATCCGGTCTCGTACATGATCGAGTGTGTCCGCAGCCTGATCATCATCGGCTGGGATCCCGAGGCACTGCTGCTCGGGTTCGGGTTCATCGGGGTGATCGGCGCCGTCGCGCTGGTTCTCTCGTCCCGCGCGCTCCGTCTCCGGATGGCGCGGACGTGATCCTCTGGAACGTCACCTCGGGCGTTGCGTGGAGGACGCTCAAGAACGCCCTCACCAACCCGCAGATCGCCATCCCGACGATGGCGTTCCCGCTCTTCTTCTTCACCGCCTTCGCGGGCGGGCTGTCGCAGCTCCACAAGGTGCCGGGGTTCGACTTCCCGCCGGGATATACGGGTTTCCAGTTCGTGTTCGTGCTCCTCCAGTCGGCGGCGTTCAGCGGCGTCTTCACGGGCTTCGGCATCGCGCGCGACTTCGAGGGGGGTTTCGCGAAGCGGCTCATGCTCGCGGCGCCGAGCCGCGTCGGGATCGTCCTCGGCTACGGGCTGGCCGCCCTCTGCCGCTGGGCCATCGTGGCCGCGGTCCTCACGATCGTCGCCTTCGTCGTCGGCATGAAGGCTCTCGGAGGCCCGGTCGACTTCGTCGGCCTCTACGTGCTCGCCGCTCTCTTGAACTTCTGCGGGTTCTTCTGGGCAGGCGGGATGGCCATGCGCTTCCGGACGATCCAGGCCGCGCCGCTCATGCAGATGCCCGTGTTCCTCGTCCTCTTCTTCGCCCCCGTCTACGTTCCGCTGAACCTGCTCCACGGCTGGATCGAGGGCGCGGCGCGGATCAACCCGGCGACGTACGTGCTCGAGACGGGCCGCGGCTTCCTCGCCGGGGACGCTCCGCATGTCCTGCTGGCGTTCGGGCTCGCGATCGGGATGGGCGTCGCGTTCTGGTGGTGGGCGTTTCTCGGCCTGCGTCGAGCCGAGCGTGCCGGCGCGTAGGCAGATTCATCTACCCCAACACCCAGGCATCAGCTGTGGCTCAGCTCACTGTCGGCAGGTCTGCCATAGCCTTGTCGCGGAGCATCGACGGCTTCTCTGAGATCGCCTCTACCGACCGTGTTGCACAAGTTGTAAAGAGTTCCCGATCCGCGGAAGGGGAGGGCAAACCGTCGGCAGTTGACGGCGCAGTGCCAACCAACCAAGAAGCATTCTGCACAACCAAGAGGATTCTGCGGCCCGTCGGAGCGGCTCTCGCTATAGCAGAGAGCCTATTCCGTTCCACGCACGGAGAGGAGAAGTGGATGCAGCGAATCGCATTCCTCGTCGTCGTCGCCGCAGTTGTTCTCATGGCGGTTGGTGCCGCACTTGCCGGCCCGCCTCCCATCGTCGGTCCGGATGGCAGGACGCATGCACCGAGCGCTGCACTCGGCCCGGACGGCGTCCTGTCAACGTGTTCAGTCGACTATTACAACGCGGGTTACGAGCGCAGCGCGATCCCACCGACAGGAGGTTCGGCGAGCGCGGGAGTGAAGTGGAATACAACGACGCTCTGGAGCGGTCACGTCGCTGGATGGGTCGGAGTGCAGAACGGGCGTGGTGGATCGAGCCAGCGTTGGATCCAAGCCGGACTGGAACGAACATGGGGCGACAGCTCGATCAGTAAGTACGTCGAGTACAACGCAACAGGAAGTCCCGTTCTCGTGCTCAAGGAACTGCCTCTGCCGGCACTGTTTACACCGCCGTGGTCACGAAGGTTGCCGCAGGCTCTTGGACGGCATCGATCGGTGGATCCGGCCTCGGCTCTAATGTGAGTCTCTCGGGCATGGCGGTCACGGATTTCACGGGAGAGTCACTGACCAGTCGGCGGGGAACTGCAATGTGATGGATCTCAACTTCTCGAGCTCCTCCACGGGTACGTCTTCGATGACCAAGATCCAGGATCCACGTACGTCGTCGACTCTGTAACATCGAACGGCTGGCGCTCTCATGACGGCTGAGTGCCCTAGGGCAAAGGGCGGGAGTCGGGCGCAATGAGGCGGCGAGTTCCGCTCAGGCGTTATGGTCCTGTCGGCGTTTCTGCGGCAGTGCTTGTGGCTGCGATAGTGATACTCACCGCTGCGACTGCCCACCCAGCGAGCATAGGCGCAACACGCGTTCATTCGTTCGGTGCCCTGCGATTGAACGTCCCGCTTTCGTGGCCCGTGCGCCGCGTTCCGCTTCATTGCAACCGGTACGGACCTGGAGTCCTCATCTCCAACCTGAGGGGCCACGTCTTCAAGCGCGAGGTCGAGGCGATACCGAAGGGGGCGTGCAGCACTCTGTGGAAGCTGGACACCACACCTAGCAATTTCGTGCTCGTCGATCTTTCTTTGATGCCCGTACCCTCGGTGACCAACGCTCCTCATGCTGATTCACGATTGCCGCCAAGGCTGGTTCGCGCGAATTACACGGCGGGTACGTCCAACACGACGCTCTGCTTGTGTGAATACCGATATGGCTTCTTCTGGGTGAATCGGCGTAGTTACGAGCTGCGCGTTTGGCTGGGAGCCAGAGCCTCGAGAGCTGATAGACGGTCGGTCGAGGCGCTCGTACGGTCAGTTCGGCCGAAAAAAGTCCTAGAAAGCTCTAGCTGATCAAAGGCATGTTCGGGGCCAGCGGAGCCCCGGATCAAGCATCCATCACGGCGTGCCCGTAAGGCGATCACACGGGCGACCGCGCGGCAGCGCTAGATGTCGAGCACGCGCAGGCACGCGTCCACGACGTCGGGATCGAACTGCGTTCGCGCGCCCTCGGCCAGCCTGCGCCGCGCCTCGTCGACGCTCAGCGCCCGCCGGTACGGCCGGTCCGTGGTCATCGCGTGGAAGGCGTCGCAGGCGAAGATGATCCGCGACTCGAGCGGGATCTCCTCGCCGGCCAGACCCTCGGGATAGCCCTTCCCGTCCCAGCGCTCGTGGCATGCGCGCACGATCCGGCGCACCTCTTCGAGCTGCTCGATCGGCGCCAGGATCTTCTCGCCGAGGAGCGGATGCGTCTCGACGATCTCGCGCTCGCGCGGCGTCAGTGGGCCGGCCTTCGTGAGGATCGTCGACGAGATGCCGATCTTCCCGATGTCGTGGAAGAGCGCGCCGAGCTCGAGGCGCTTGAGCTCACGCTGTTCGAGCCCGAGCTCCTCGCCGACCTCGAGCGCGAGGTCGGTGATCCAGCGGGCGTGTGACGACGTGTACTCGTCGTTCGCCTCGAGTGCGTTCGCGAGCGCCTCGACGGTCGAGAGGAAGGTGCGCTCGAGGGTCTCGTAGCTCGACGCGCTCTGGAGCGCGAGCTTCGTCTGCTGTGCCAGGCCGCCGAGCAGCTCGAGCTCGCGGTCGCCGAAGTCCGAGCCGGACGGGATCGCGGCGGCGATGACGCCCCAGCGCCCCTCGACCGTGAACGGCGCGATCGCAAATCGGCCGTCCGTGCCCTCCGGGGCCGACGCGATCTTCGCGTAGTCCTCGGCCGAGACGAAGTACGGGTTCGTCTGGGTCAGCCACGGCGTCAGGTGTGCCGCCGGGACGGACGTGAGCCGCGCCCCGCCCGGCCACTCGCTCGGCTCGGAGGCGAGCGCGATGAGATCCCCGGTCTCGGGAGCCTGGAGCCAGAGGGACGTTCCGGGGCTCGACAGGATCCGCGCCGAGCCGCGCACGACGAGCTCCGCGACCTCCGCCAGGCCGTCGGCTGCCGCCACGTCCCGGCCGAACTCGAGGAGGGCCGTCGCGTTCTCGGCTTCCCGGCGCTGGGCCTCGTACAGGCGTGCGTTCTCGAGCGAGACGGAGGCGTGGCCCGCGAGCACCTCCATGACGCGCAGGTCGTCGGCATCGAACTGGTCGAGGCCGAGCTTGGAGATGACGAGGACGCCGGTGACGCGCGACCCGAAGACGAGCGGCACGGCCAGGATCGACTCCTCGATGCGGGCGGTGCCCGCGATCTGCTCGCCGAACTCGCACCGCGCCGCGTCCCCGACGAGGAGCGGCTCGCCCGTCTCCGCTACCCGCCCTGTGATCCCGCGGCCGACGTGCGACGTGCCGACGGCGACCTGCGACCCGGGCTCGGCGGGGGTGAGGTTCCCCCGGAACGCGATCGGTTCGAGCTCCTCGCCCTCGCGGATGAAGACGCGGCAGTTGTGGTAGTCGATGAGGAGCCGGAGCTCGTCGGCGATCGTCAAGCCGATCTGGGCGACGCCGTTCAGGCGCGAGAGCTTTCCGGAAAGGCTCTGCAGCATCTTCAGGTGCGCGATCGAGCGCACGTCGTCGCGGCGTCGCGCGTTCTCCTCCGACGGACGCTCCGTGGCCGCCTCGTCGAAGACGACGATGAGGCCGTTCCCGCGCGACTTCGCCGTCATCA
>CAWKEV010000068.1:0-115242 GCA_963848725.1 uncultured Actinomycetes bacterium
CATCACCCAAAGATTCCCTGTCTTTAGCGGCCCGACCTGCAATTGGCGATTTCCGCCCACTCAATGTCTACATGTCGACCAAAATTTAGAACCTTCCCGGGGTGGCGCGCTAACGACAATTTGTCGGCTATTCGTCTGTCTAACATCGTATGTGTAGTTCCGGTGTCTATTACGAAAGAAAGATTGCCGAGCTGGCCCACGGATCCCTTCACCACAACTAAATAGTCGTGCTGTAGTTCGAAAGGGATGTCCTGGTGTTTGGACTGGGCCATCGCCGCAATTGCCATCGCCATCGCTAGCGCAATACTTCCCCCGAGAACGGGCTTGAGATGCCGCACTGTCCCCCCTGACGCGGTCCGCCTTGTACCGAGACTGGGTTATCAGCGAGGCCCTGAAGAAGTACTGAACACCAATATGAAGTTTTGTGCTCTTCGAGAAGAACGGAAATGAAGGAGTTAGCGACCCGGTGCTTGCGCGGCGCTAGCCGGTGTCTATAATCTGCGTAAGTTACTAACCTTGAAAATTCCTGTATGCCCGACCAATTTAAAGATCGGCCCATGGGCTGTGGACGTTGAGTTGAACACCGTCCGCAGGGGTGACCGAGTCATCCGCCTTGAACCGAAGGTGATGGAAGTTTGTGCATGTTTGGCTAACCGGGCAGGGAAAGTGGTCCGGAAGGAAGAACTGATCCGAGCAGTCTGGCGCGACACCATTGTTACTGAAGACGTCCTCACGCACGCGATCTCGGAATTGCGAAAGGTCCTGGAAGATGACGCCAGGCAGCCGAGCTTTATTGAAACGATCCCGAAGCGCGGTTACCGATTGATTGCGGTGGTTGGACACGAACAGCTGGACCTGAGTAAATCCAGCTCGCCGGCCGCACCCGGTAAGCTTCAGCCTAACTCAGCCTTATGGGCGACATGGCGTCGTGGGAGTGCCGTGCTCCTTTTGGGTGCAGGGACTCTCGCGGCCATCGCCTTTGTGGCCACGGTCGTTTGGCGGCTGCCGCGTATTTCTCCTCCGCAGGCCCGGCCAGTTAGAAGAACTCACACCGATCCCCATCGTTACTTACGGGGACGGTGGGCAGTGGCTCCCAGCCTTTTCTCCCGACGGTAGTCGAGTTGCGTATTCCTGGAACAAAGGCGACGCACTCTACTTCAGCTGGTACCTTGAAGTGAAGGTGTTAGGAAGCGACACGCGCCTTCGCTTAACAAAGCAGCCCGCGGCATTTCCGCCGGGCCCGGCCTGGTCTCCGGATGGCCGCGAGATCGCCTTTGTGCGCGCAGGTGCGCTTGATGATCGTGGAATTTTCATCATTTCCGCACCGGGGGTCCCGAAAGAAAGCTGCGATCGCTTGCGTCCTGGCAAAGCGCCCTGCAGCGCGTGGTAAGTTGGTCACCCGACGGTCGTTGGATCGCCTTTGCAGACGAGGCTGGTACACCCTCTTTCCTGTTCCGTATCGCTGTCTCGATTCGAGAACGTCGGGACGAAGCCGCCCGGCCCGTAGGCGCTGACGCCAAGGACGTGTGGGAGTGCGGCGGATAGCTCGCGTAGTTCCAGGGGCTAGAGGGCGGCGCTGTCGCTGTTTCCGGCGGCTGCCACGACGACCACGCCGTTCCTCACCGCGTACGAGACCGCCGGCCTCGAGCTGCGAGTAAGCGTCCAGGTTCGGGTCGAGCGGGTCGCGGAGGCCGCCGAGGCTCATGTTGATCACGCGCGCACCGTTGTCGACGGCCCAGCGAGGTCGCGCGCGCCTCGGCGTCGATCGGGATGCTGCGCGACGGTGTGACGACCTTCGCGACGAGGAGCTGCGCCGAGGGCGCGAGCCCGGCGATCCCGATGCCGTTGTCCCACCCGGCCGCGATCAGGCCTGCCACGAAGGTCCCGTGCCCGAGCGGGCCCGCGCAGCTCTTCGCGGTGCAGGGAGGCCCGCCGACAAAGCTCTTCGCGTCGAGAATCCTGCCGACGAGGTCCGGGTGGCCTGCGTCGATACCAGAGTCGATGACGGCGACCGGGATCCGCTCGAGGGCGGGAAGGGTCAGCCAGGGCTCGTAGAAATGGCTCTCCGTCAGGTACCACTGCCTCGATACGAACGGGTCGGTGGGCGTGAACGCCAGGTGCCGTGAACCGACGGGTTCGACGTAGCGGATGCCGTGGATTCCTGCGAACGACGTCCCGACCGGCGCCTTCACGACCAGAGCTCGGATCGGCGCGAGGCTCTCGGGCTTCGTCCCGGTCCGGCGCTGGACGGCCTTCGCGACAGCCCCCGGGCGGACCCCCGGCGCGATACCGATCGCGATCCGGGCGGCATCTGCGCTCGATGGGCCGGCGAGCCAGACTGCGGCCGCGACGCCGAGCGCGGCGAAGCTGCCCGGTCTCATCCCTTCACCTCGAGCACCGGCGTCGTCCCCTCGGAGAATCCTCCCGTTGCCGGAACGCGGGCACGATAGCTCCCGGGCGTCAGCGCGAGCGACACGTGGAAGGCTCCGCTCGCGTCGACAGGCGCGCGACCGACCTGTGCCCAGCCGGTCGGGCCGAGCCGCTCGACGATCGCCGTCGCGCCCGTCAGCCGGGGCTTGACCGTCCCGGCAAGAGCTCCGGGCTCAGCGGGCACCGAGATCCGCACGCGTGGCGACACCCCGACGAGGAGCGCCGGCGAGTTCGCGCCCTTCGCCTCGATGCGGTAGCGCATCGTCTTGACCGGTCGCACGAGCACATCGAGCGCTCCTGTCGCGTCCGGCTGCACGGCGGCGGCTCGCGTCCAGGCGACGCCGTTCGCCGACGAGGTCAGAGTCGGCGCGACGAGCCCGCGGGCGATTCCCGTCAGGTGGAGCGCCGAGCCGTACACGACAGGAGCGGCCGGACGGTCGAGGCGGAGCACGCCGATCGTGACCCACGTCGAGCGGAGCCCGAGGCCGGTGCGCAAGAGCGCGGACGGGATCGTCGTCTGGCCGGTCGCGGTCGTGAGAGACAGCGAGCGCAGACGGCCGGACGCCGTGGGTACGCCGACGGCGTCGAGGATGTGGTCCTTCACGCCGAGCTTCGACTGGAGCGTGCGAGAGCCGAAGAGAATCGGTCCCCACGTGTGGTACGGCGAGGCGGAGTCCCACGGGTCCGGGCGCGAGACGAGATACGGGACGGCGATCCCGAACACGTCCTGCGCGCTCGCAGTCTTCCCACCCGACGAGGAGAAGTAGAGCGTCGAGGCGACCTTGCCGCCGTAGGTGACGATCCGACCCGCGGTCGCGCTCACCGCCGCGGAGGTGCGCAGCTTCTCGCCCGCGACGCCGAGATAGACCTGGCTGCGCTGATCCGCGTACAGGTCGAAGGGCTTGTTCTTCACGAGATTCGCCAGCGCGTACGAGCGGGCGGCGACCGCCTGTGCCTGCAGCGCGGCGGACGGCCAGGCCTGTGGCATCTCGCCCGGCACGACGCCCTGGAGGTAGAGCTCGAGCCCGACGACGTCGATCACCCGAATGAACGCGCCCTGGACGGCGACCTCGAGCTTGCCGCGATACGCGCGCCCGTCGAGCGCGAGCGGTGCTCCCTTGCCGGGCCGTACGACGAGCGGGCCCGTCGCCGGGATCGGCCCCGCGGGGTCGGGGAGCGTGAGGTCGGTGCGGAGGATGAGGGGCCCTGCTGGGATCCGGTACGCCGTTCCGGTCGCGTCGACGACGGAGTAGGGAACGGCGGACGAGATCGTCACCGCCTTCCGCCCCTCCTCGAGAAGGACGCGTACGCTCGCCTTCGTCGTCTGCCCGAGCTGCGTGCCCGGGTAGTAGTAGGCGAGGATCTTGTCGTACGCGTAGCCGGCGTTCGCCATCCCGTACGCGCCGAACTGGCTCATGCCGACGCCGTGCCCGTAGCCGCGGCCGGAGACGACGAAGAGCGGGTCGCCCGGCACGGTCGCCGGCGCCGCCGGAGCTCCCTGAGCGGTGGTACGCGCGTCCGCAGACACCCCGGCGAACGAGGCCGAGACGAGGGCGAAGGCGAACAGGAAGACGATTCGAGCGCGCACGGAAAGCGTCCAGGCTAGCTTGGAGGGGTTAACGACTTGTGTTCTCGGCAGAAACCGCCAGCCCTTGAGTTTCCCCCACTGGGATGTCTGCGCGAGCGGCCGCTCTCGGGCACGACTATTGCCAGACGGTCTCCTCGACCGGCGCGCGCTCCTTGAGCGGCTCCCACCAGCGGCGGTTGGCCGTGTACCACCCGACCGTCTCCTCGAGCCCCTCGCGCCAGTCGTGCGCCGGCTCCCAGCCGAGCTCGCGGCGGATCTTGCCCGCGTCGAGCAGGTACCGGCGGTCGTGGCCAGGGCGATCCGGGACGATCGTTTTGAGCGACGACGGCTTCCTCGTCAGCTCGAGGACGAGGTCCGCGATTTCCTCGATCGAGGCCTCGAGCCCCGACCCGACGTTGTACGTCTCCCCCTCCCGACCCTCCCGCAGGACGAGGTCGATCGCCGCGCAGTGGTCGAGGACATGGAGCCACTCGCGCCTGTTCTCGGTCGACGCGTACAGCGGCAGCGGCTCGTCGTCGAGGGCGTTCGTCGTGAACAGCGGGATCACCTTCTCCGGGAACTGGTACGCGCCGTAGTTGTTCGAGCAGTTCGTGATCGTCACGGGCAGCCCGAACGTCTCGAAGTAGGCGCGGACTGCGTGGTCGGCGCCCGCCTTCGACGCGTTGTAGGGGGTGCGCGGACGATACGGCGAGTCCTCGGTGAAGACGTCGTCGGAGTCGAGCGGGAGATCGCCGTACACCTCGCACGTCGACACGTGGTGGAAGCGGCTCACGCCGGCTGCGCGCGACGCTTCGAGCAAGATCTGGGTTCCCAGCACGTTCGTCCGGAAGAACCGCGTCGGGTCCACGACCGCGAGGCTGTTGTGCGACTCGGCCGCGAAGTTGACGACGACGCCGGCGTTCTCCCGCGTCAGCACGTCCCCGACGAGCCCGCGGTCGCAGATGTCACCCTCGACGAACACGATCCGGCTCTCGACGTCGGCGAGGTTCGACCGGTTCCCCGCATAGGTGAGCAGGTCGAAGGCGACCACGTGGTCGTCCGGATAGCGGTCGAGCCAGTAGTGGACGAAGTTGGAGCCGATGAACCCGGCAGCGCCGGTCACGAGCAGCCTCATGGCGGCAGGAAGGCTAGCGGCCCATCTCGGCGAGACACGCCGTCAGGCCCTCGCGCCAGTGCGGGAGCATCGGCGCGCCCTGGCGCTCGCTGCGGAGCACGGCGTACGCCGGCCGCGGCGCGGGGCGCGCGAGCTCGTCGGTCGTGATGCGGCGCACACGGCAGTCACTCCCCGCCTCCTCGAAGATCGCCTCGGCGAAATCTGCCCAAGTGCAGTCCCCGTCTGCGGCGAGATGCCAGACCCCGCGCGGAAGGTCGTCGTCCACGAGCTCACGCACCGCCGCAGCGAGATCGCCAGCGAAGGTCGGGGATCCTCGCTGGTCGTCGACGACCGCCACCTCCTCTCGCTCCTCGCCGGCCCTGAGCATCGTCCGCAGGAAGTTGTGGCCCGTCGGGCCGAAGAGCCACGACGTGCGCGCGATCCAGGCGTCTCCGGCGACCGCCTCCCCGTGCAGCTTCGAGCGGCCGTAGGCGGAAAGCGGGTTTGGCCCGTCCGACTCGACGTACGGCTCGCGCTTACGGCCGTCGAAGACGTAGTCCGTGGAGAAGACGACGAGCGGGGCGCCGAGCGCGGCGACGTTCGCCGTTCCGCCGACGTTCACCGCCGTCGCGCCCTGCGGGTCCTCCTCGGCGCAGTCCACGTCGGTCCAGGCGGCCGCGTGCAGGACGAGGTCGAAGTCGCGCTCCCGGACGGCGTCGGTCGCCGGATGCGCGACGTCCCAGTCGTCGTGGCCGAGAGCGACCACGTCATCGGACGCGAAGGTGGCCGCCAGCGCCCGCCCGAGCTGGCCCCCCGCGCCGGTGATCAGGACGCGGCGCCGGCGTCTCGCGTCGACAGGATCGGGGCGTTCGTCTTCCATAGATGCGCGACGCGCAGGTCGTTCCAGGGGATCGTCTGCTCGTCCGGATCGGCCGGGTCGTACTCGTGCGTGACGTGGTAACAGAAGAGGACGTCCGTGAGCGCCTCGTACCCGTGCCCGTGATGGCCGGGGATGAAGATCGCGACCGGGTTCTCGTCCCCGATGTCCTCGGTGAAGGTCTCGCCCGTCGCGCGGTCGAGGACGACCACCCGGGCGGAGCCGCGGAGGCAGGCGAACAGGTCGGACTGGCCGTGCTCGTGGTAGTGGAGGCCGCGGACGACGCCGGCCCTGGAGAAGGACAGGTTCGTCTGGGTCATCCGTACGGGCAACCCGCTGTCCCGGCGGATCTCGCTGAACCATCCGCGCTCGTCCTCGTGGATCGTGAGCGGGATTCGGATGAGGCCGCCGATCACCGTGGCGCGACGTTGTTGGCGCCGGTCTCGTCGATCCGCCGGCCGATGTCTCCGAGGTGCTGCCAGTGCTTCCCCGCGTCCTCCCACCAGCCCTCGACCCGGAACGCGTCGAGCCGGCCGTTGGCGGCGTAGTAGCGGTTGACGTCCGAGATCTCGAGCTCCCCCCGGCTCGAGGGTTCGAGCATCGCGATCACCGAGAAGACGTCAGTCGGGTAGCAGTAGAGCCCCACGACCGCGTGCACGGACGGCGGCTCGGAGAAGCGGCCGTCGACGACTCCGGCCTTCTCGACGATGTCGACGACACGAGCGTTCTCGTCGTACACGACGACGCCGAAGTTCTCGGGGTCCGGCACCTCCTTGACGAAGATGCGCGCGCCCGCCGGGCGGCCTGACCCGGTCCGTCCTGCGTTAGCATCCGGCACGTGAAACCGAAGGGTCTGATCTGCGCGGAGGAGAGGCGACGCGCCTCGGCGAGCTCACCCGTGTTGCGAACAAGCACCTGCTGCCGGTGGGACAATCCTCGATGATCTCTACCCGCTCCCAGCTCCTCGAGCTCGGCGGGGATCCACTGACGTGCTGCTCGTCACCGGCAAGGGGCACGCGGGCAAATGATCGATCTGCTCGGCGACGGCCGGCTCGCGCCCCGCGGGGGAGGCGACCCCATCCTCGAGCTCGATCTCACGTACAAGGTGCAGACCGAGCCCGGCGGGATCGCGCAGGTCGTGGGCATGGCCGAGGACTTCGCCGGAGGCGCGCCGCTCGTCGTGGTCCTCGGCGACAACGTCTTCGAGTTCTCTCAGTCCGACGCGATCGCGGAGTGGGCGGACCGCCCGGCGGGTGCGCGCATCTTCGTCAAGGAGGTGCCGGACCCCGAGAACTTCGGCGTCGTCGTGTACGACGAGAACGCTCGTGTCGTCGACATCGTCGAGAAGGCCGGAGTCGTCGACGGCCGCTTCTCCGAGCCGCCGTCCGTGCACGCGGTCGTGGGGCTCTACTGCTACCCGACTGACGTCTTCTCGGTGATCGCGATGCTCGAACCCTCGAGCCGGGGGGAGCTCGAGATCTCGGACGTCAACCGCTACTACGCCGCCAACGGCCGGCTCGACGCGTTCCGGGTCGAGGGCTGGTGGGAGGACGCGGGGAAGCACTGGCAGCACCTCGGAGACATCGGCCGGCGGATCGACGAGACCGGCGCCAACAACGTCGCGCCACGGTGATCGGCGGCCTCATCCGAATCCCGCTCACGATCCACGAGGACGAGCGCGGATGGTTCAGCGAGATCCGCCGGGACAGCGGGTTGCCCGTACGGATGACCCAGACGACCTGTCCTTCTCCAGGGCCAGCGTCGTCCGCGGCCTCCACTCCACGAGCACGGCCAGTCCGACCTGTTCGCCTGCCTCCGCGGCTCCGCCCAGGTGGTCGTCCTCGACCGCGCGACGGGCGAGACCTTCACCGAGGACATCGGGGACGAGAACCCGGTCGCGATCTTCATCCCCGGCCATCACGGGCACGGGTAAAAGGCGCTCACGGACGTCCTCTTCTGTTACCACGTCACGCACGAGTACGACCCGGCGATCGACGGGCAGACATCGCCTGGAACGACCTGGCGTCGCGAATCATGGAAGCGAACGCCCCCATCCTGTCGACGCGAGACGCCGGCGCCACGCCTGATCGCGGCCGGGGAACCAGCTCGGGCGGGGGCTGGCGGCCACCTTCGCGTCCGATGACGTGGTCGCTCTCGGCCACGACGACTGGGACGTCGCGCATCCGGCGACCGACGCCGTCCGGGGGGCGCGAATTCGACCTCGTCCTGCACGCGGCCGCCTGGACCGACGTGGACTGCGCCGAGGAGGACCCGCAGGCGCGACGGCGGGAACCTCGGCGGAACGGCGACGTCGCCGCGCTCGGCGCCCCGCTCGTCGTCTTCTCCACGGACTACGTCTTCGACGGCCGTAAGCGCGAGCCGTACGTCAGTCGGACGGGCCAACCCGCTTCCGCCTACGGCGGGTCGAAGCTCCACGGGGAGGCGGTCGCCGGAGACGCCTGGATCGCGCGCACGTCGTGGCTCTTCGGCCCGACGGGCCACAACTTCCTGCGGACGATGCTCAGGGCCGGCAAGGAGCGAGAGGAGGTGGCGGTCGTCGACGACGAGCGAGGATCCCCGACCTTCGCTGGCGATCTCGCTGGGGCGGTGCGTGAGCTCGTGGACGACGACCTTCCGCGCGGGGTCTGGCATCTCGCCGCAGACGGGGACTGCACTTGGGCAGATTTCGCCGAGGCGATCTTCGAGGAGGCGGGAGTGACTGCCGTGTGCGCCGCATCACGACCGACGAGCTCGCGCGCCCGCGCCGGGCCGGCGTACGCCGTGCTCCGCAGCGAGCGCCAGGGCGCGCCAATGCTCCCGCGCTGGCGCGAGGCCCTGACGGCGTGTCTCGCGAGATCGGCCGCTAGCCTTCCTGCCGCCATGAGGCTGCTCGTGACCGGCGCTGCCGGGTTCATCGGCTCCAACTTCGTCCACTACTGGCTCGACCGCTATCCGGACGACCACGTGGTCGCCTTCGACCTGCTCACCTATGCGGGGAACCGGTCAAACCTCACAACGTCGAGAGCCGATCGTGTTCGTCGAGGGTGACATCTGCGACCGCGGGCTCGTCGGGGACGTGCTGACGCGGGAGAACGCCGGCGTCGTCGTTAAATTCGCGGCCGAGTCGCACAACAGCCTCGCGGTCGTGGACCCGACGCGGTTCTTCCGGACAACGTGCTGGGAACCCAATCTTGCTCGAAGCGTCGCGCGCAGCCGGCGTGAGCCGCTTCCACCACGTGTCGACGTGCGAGGTGTACGGCGATCTCCCGCTCGACTCCGACGACGTATTCACCGAGGACTCGCCGTATCGTCCGCGCACCCCCTACAACGCGTCGAAGGCGGGCGCCGACCACGCAGTCCGCGCCTACTTCGAGACGTTCGGGCTGCCCGTGACGATCACGAACTGCTCGAACAACTACGGCGCGTACCAGTTCCCGGAGAAGGTGATCCCGCTGTTCACGACGAACGCCCTCGACGACGAGCCGCTGCCGCTGTACGCGTCGACCGAGAACAGGCGCGAGTGGCTCATGTCCTCGACCACTGCGCGGCGATCGACCTCGTCCTGCGGGAGGGTCGGGAGGGGGAGACGTACAACGTCGGGTCGGGGCTCGAGGCCTCGATCGAGGAAATCGCGGACCTCGTCCTCGAGCTGACGAGGAAGCCGTCGTCGCTCAAAACGATCGTCCCGGATCGCCCTGGCCACGACCGCCGGTACCTGCTCGACGCGGGCAAGATCCGCCGCGAGCTCGGCTGGGAGCCGGCGCACGACTGGCGCGAGGGGCTCGAGGAGACGGTCGGGTGGTACACGGCCAACCGCCACTGGTGGGAGCCGCTCAAGGAGCGCGCGCCGGTCGAGGAGACCGTCTGGCAATAGTCGTGCCCGAGAGCGGCCGCTCGCGCAGACATCCCAGTGGGGGAAACTCAAGGGCTGGCGGTTTCTGCCGAGAACACAAGTCGTTAACCCCTCCAAGCTAGCCTGGACGCTTTCCGTGCGCGCTCGAATCGTCTTCCTGTTCGCCTTCGCCCTCGTCTCGGCCTCGTTCGCCGGGGTGTCTGCGGACGCGCGTACCACCGCTCAGGGAGCTCCGGCGGCGCCGGCGACCGTGCCGGGCGACCCGCTCTTCGTCGTCTCCGGCCGCGGCTACGGGCACGGCGTCGGCATGAGCCAGTTCGGCGCGTACGGGATGGCGAACGCCGGCTACGCGTACGACAAGATCCTCGCCTACTACTACCCGGGCACGCAGCTCGGGCAGACGACGAAGGCGAGCGTACGCGTCCTTCTCGAGGAGGGGCGGAAGGCGGTGACGATCTCGTCCGCCGTTCCCTACTCCGTCGTCGACGCGACCGGAACGGCGTACCGGATCCAGCAGGGCCCCTCATCCTCCGCACCGACCTCACGCTCCCCGACCCCGCGGGGCCGATCCCGGCGACGGGCCCGCTCGTCGTACGGCCCGGCAAGGGAGCACCGCTCGCGCTCGACGGGCGCGCGTATCGCGGCAAGCTCGAGGTCGCCGTCCAGGGCGCGTTCATTCGGGTGATCGACATCGTCGGGCTCGAGCTGTACCTCCAGGGCGTCGTGCCGGGCGAGATGCCACAGGCCTGGCCGTCCGCCGCGCTGCAGGCACAGGCGGTCGCCGCCCGCTCGTACGCGCTGGCGAATCTCGTGAAGAACAAGCCCTTCGACCTGTACGCGGATCAGCGCAGCCAGGTCTATCTCGGCGTCGCGGGCGAGAAGCTGCGCACCTCCGCGGCGGTGAGCGCGACCGCGGGTCGGATCGTCACCTACGGCGGCAAGGTCGCCTCGACGCTCTACTTCTCCTCGTCGGGTGGGAAGACTGCGAGCGCGCAGGACGTGTTCGGGATCGCCGTCCCGTATCTCGTCTCGCGCCCGGACCCGTGGGACTCCGCCTCGCCGTACCACACGTGGGGACCGATTCTCTTCGGCTCTCGCACGCTCCAGTCGAAGCTCGGCGTGAAGGACCACATCCTCGACGCCGTCGGCGTACCCACGGCGTCCGGCCGTCTGCGCTCGCTGTCTCTCACGACCGCGACCGGCCAGACGACGATCCCGTCCGCGCTCTTGCGCACCGGCCTCGGGCTCCGCTCGACGTGGGTCACGATCGGCGTGCTCCGCCTCGACCGTCCGGCCGCTCCTGTCGTGTACGGCTCGGCGCTCCACCTGACGGGGATCGCCCGCGGGCTCGTCGCGCCGACTCTGACCTCGTCGGCGAACGGCGTCGCCTGGACGCGAGCCGCCGCCGTGCAGCCGGACGCGACAGGAGCGCTCGATGTGCTCGTGCGACCGGTCAAGACGATGCGCTACCGCATCGAGGCGAAGGGCGCGAACTCGCCGGCGCTCCTCGTCGGGGTGTCGCCACGCGTGCGGATCTCGGTGCCCGCTGAGCCCGGAGCTCTTGCCGGGACGGTCAAGCCCCGGCTGACGGGCGCGACGGCGATCGTCGAGCGGCTCGGCCCGACCGGCTGGGCACAGGTCGGTCGCGCGCCTGTCGACGCGAGCGGAGCCTTCCACGTGTCGCTCGCGCTGACGCCCGGGAGCTATCGTGCCCGCGTTCCGGCAACGGGAGGATTCTCCGAGGGGACGACGCCGGTGCTCGAGGTGAAGGGATGAGACCGGGCAGCTTCGCCGCGCTCGGCGTCGCGGCCGCAGTCTGGCTCGCCGGCCCATCGAGCGCAGATGCCGCCCGGATCGCGATCGGTATCGCGCCGGGGGTCCGCCCGGGGGCTGTCGCGAAGGCCGTCCAGCGCCGGACCGGGACGAAGCCCGAGAGCCTCGCGCCGATCCGAGCTCTGGTCGTGAAGGCGCCGGTCGGGACGTCGTTCGCGGGAATCCACGGCATCCGCTACGTCGAGCCCGTCGGTTCACGGCACCTGGCGTTCACGCCCACAGACCCGTTCGTATCGAGGCAGTGGTACCTGACGGAGAGCCACTTCTACGAGCCCTGGCTGACCCTTCCCGCCCTCGAGCGGATCCCGGTCGCCGTCATCGACTCTGGTATCGACGCAGGCCACCCGGACCTCGTCGGCAGGATTCTCGACGCGAAGAGCTTCGTCGGCGGGCCTCCCTGCACCGCGAAGAGCTGCACGGACCCGCTCGGGCACGGGACCTTCGTGGCAGGCCTGATCGCGGCCGGGTGGGACAACGGCATCGGGATCGCCGGGCTCGCGCCGTCGGCGCAGCTCCTCGTCGCAAAGGTTGTCACACCGTCGCGCAGCATCCCGATCGACGCCGAGGCGCGCGCGATCCGCTGGGCCGTCGACAACGGTGCGCGCGTGATCAACATGAGCCTCGGCGGCCTCCGCGACCCGCTCGACCCGAACCTGGACGGTTACTCGCAGCTCGAGGCCGACGCGGTCTCGTACGCGGTGAGGAACGGCGTGGTCGTCGTGGCAGCCGCCGGGAACAGCGACAGCGCGCCCTCTAGCCCCTGGAACTACGCGAGCTATCCCGCCGCACTCCCACACGTCCTCGGCGTCAGCGCCTACGGGCCCGGCGGTGTCGTCCCGACGTTCTCGAATCGCGACCGGATCTTCGACGACATCGCCGCGCCCGGGGTCCAGATCTTCTCCGTGTTCCCCCGGCCGCTGACCGCGCGCTTCCCGTCCTGCTCCGACCAGGGCTACTCGAGCTGCGGTCCGGACGACTACCGGGAGGCGCAGGGCACCTCGTTCGCGGCGCCCCAGGTGAGCGCCGCCGCGGCGGTCCTCCTCAGCCTGCGGCCGCTCCTGAAGGCCGATCAGGTGACGTCGATCCTCGAGCGCACCGCCGTCGACATGAACTCTGCGAACGGCTGCGGCAACTGCGCTCCCGGCCGCGATCCGCTCACCGGCTGGGGGAAGCTCGACGTCGCGGCGGCGATCGAAGCGCTCTCGGGCCGCGTGCCCGTCGCGGATCGGTACGAGCCGAACGACGACGCAGGCCCACGCGCGTATGTGCTGCACAGCGTGAGGGGGGCCGAGCGGCGCCTCAGTGCCTCTGTGGACTTCTGGGACGACCAGGACGACGTGTACGCGATCTCGCTCAAGGCCGAGCAACGCGTGTACATCGGACTGACGCCGGACACGCTCCCGTCGGGAGACCTCGCGCTCGCCCTCTGGCTCCCGGCGACGAAGTCGATCGAGGACGTCCGGACCTCGCACCTGCGCATTCGCACCTCCGCTCGACCGGGCGGACGTCAATACTTCGCCTACCGGGCGAAGAGGGCGGGCACCTACTACGTGCAGGTACGCATCTCGAGCCCCGGCGCGGCGCGGTATCGGTTGTCGATCGTCAAGGGCACGCCGCCGTCCGTCAGCCGGTAAACCCGCGTCGCTCGGCGAGACGGAGGGGCATGGGACCCTCTATCAGCAGGACTAAGAACCTCTCGTACGAACCGCCGTGCGCCGCTCTTCAGCGAGCTGAGCTCGAGCTGATCCGGGTTAGGGCGCGAGCAGCTCGTCCTCGGGGACGTCGCGGAGCACTCGCGCCGGGTTTCCGACGACGACGACGCGCGGCGGCACGTCCTTCGTCACGACCGCGCCGGCGCCGACGAAGGCCTCCTCCCCCACCTCGATCCCGGGACAGAGGATCGCCCCGCCGCCGACGCGGGCGCCGCGCCGGATGGTCGCCCCCTGCATCAGCTCGTGCCGTCGCTCCGTGCGGCCCATGAAGTTGTCGTTCGTCGTGACGACGCACGGGGCGATGAAGACGTGTTCCTCGAGCGTCGAGTACGCGGTGATGTACGCCTCTGCCTGGATACGCGTCATCGCGCCGATCGTCGTGTCGTTCTCGACGAGCGAGCCTCGCCCGAGGACGACGTCGTCCCCGATCGTGACTCGCTCGCGCACGCACGATTGGTCGCCGAGGATGACCCGCTCACCGATCGTCGAGCCCGCGAACACGATTGCTCCGGTCGAGACGACGGTGCCCGAGCCGACCAGAGTCGGCGGGAGCGGCTCCCTCTTCGTCGTCGAGCGTGGAGAGAGAGCCGGTTGCTTGCCGACGACGGCGTTCTCGAGCACCTTCACGTGCTCGCCGAGGACCGTACCCGGGTAGACGGTCGCGCTCGGGTGGACTTCAGCTGCCATGGAGCGAGGCGGTGAGGAGATCGAGCGTCCGGACGACGCGGGCGCCGTCGTGGGCGACTCTCGTCCGGTCACCTTCCCCGGCGACCAAGGACAGGAACTGCCGGCACTCGAGCTTCAACGGCTCGTCGTTCGGGAGGCGCGGGCTGAAGATGTCGCCGGTCCTCGTCTGCCACTCGCCGTAGCGCTCGGCGGGCTTCCAGGGGCCCTTCTCGTAGACCGTGACCTTGCGCTCGAGCTCCATGTCGTCGAACACCACCATCTTCTCGGTGCCGACGACGGTCAGCTTCCGCATCTTGTGCGGGTCGAGCCAGGACAGGTGCATGTGCGCGATCTTCCCCGACGGGAAGCGGAGGTAGCAGAAGACGACGTCCTCGACGCCCTGGGTCAGGAAGTCTCGCCCGAAGGCGACGCAATGCTCGGGCTCCTCGTCGAGGAGGTGGAGGATCACCGACAGGTCGTGCACGCCGAGCGACCAGAGCGCGTTCTCGTTGGAGCGGATGATCCCGAGGTTCTGACGGTTCCCGTACACGCAGAGGACGTCTCCGAGCTCGCCGGCGTCGATCATCTCCTTGAGCTTCTGCACGGCCGGGTGGTAGAGGAGCAAGTGTCCCGGCATAAGGGTGAGGCCGCGCTCGTCGGCGAGCGCGACGAGCTCGTCCATCTCGTGCCCCTTCATCGCGGGAGGCTTCTCGACGAGGACGTGCTTTCCCGCGGCCAGCGCGCGACGTGCGAGGTCGAAGTGCGTCGGCACGGGAGTGGCGACGACCACGGCGTCGAGCTCCTCGTCCGCGAGCATCTCGTCGAAGCTCGCGGTCCAGCGTGCGCCGGGGTAGCGGGCGGCGTTCGGCTCTCGCTTCGAGTCGTCCGAGTCGCAGAGCCAGGCGAGCTCGGCGAGCTCCGCGAAGTTGCGCGCGAGATTCGGCCCCCAGTGACCGAGGCCCGCGACCCCGACCCTGGCGGTCAAAGCTTCCAGACCTTGTCGGAGTGCCTCCCGTTCGATCCTGTCGCGTTCCGGAGGTCGACGACGAGCACCGCTTCCTCGACGAGCCGGTCGTAGTCGACGGCAGCGTGGTCGGTGACGACGACGACGCAGTCGTAGGCGCCGGGCTCGAGTGCGACCGACGCCAGCGCGAGCCCGTTCTCGGTGAGCGCCGGAACGTGCGGGTCGTGGTAGGAGACGTTCGCCCCCGCGTTCCGCAGGAGCGAGATCAGTTTCAGCGCGGGCGACTCGCGCGTGTCCGAGATGTTCGGCTTGTAGGCGACGCCGAGCACGAGGATCTCCGAGCCCGAGAGCGAGCGTTGCCGCGCGTGGTTCAGCGCCTGTGAGACGAGCGACCGGCAGAAGTACGGCATCGACTCGTTCACCTTCCCGGCGAGCTCGATGAACTCGGTGTAGAACCCGTACTCCCGCGCCTTCCACGTGAGGTAGAAGGGGTCGATCGGGATGCAGTGGCCTCCGAGGCCCGGCCCGGGCTTGAAGGTCATGAAGCCGAACGGCTTCGTCGAAGCTGCCTCGATCACCTCCCAGACGTCGATATCCATGCGGTCGCAGAGCTGCGCCAGCTCGTTGACGAGCGCGATGTTGACCGAGCGGAAGATGTTCTCGAGCAGCTTCGTGAGCTCGGCGGCCTCGGGCGAGGAGACCGCATACACGTCGTCGACGGCCCTCGCGTACACGGCTGCGGCGGCCTTGGTCGACGCCTCGTCGATCCCTCCGACGACCTTCGGCACGTTTTTCGTCGTCCAGTCGCCGCGCCCTGGATCGACGCGCTCGGGGGAGAAGGCGAGGTGGAAGTCCTTCCCGGCGCGGAGACCGCTGCCCGTCTCGAGGATCGGCTGGATCTTCTCCCGCGTCGTCCCCGGGTACGTCGTCGACTCGAGGACGACGACGTGGTCTCGACGGAGACGCGTCGCGATCTCCTCCGCGGCCGAGAGCAGGATCGAAAGGTCTGGCTCGCGCTGGCGCGAGAGCGGCGTCGGCAGCGCGATGAGGATGGCGTCGGCCTCGCGGAGCTCGTCGTAGTCGGTCGTCGCGACGAGCCGTCCGTCGCCGACGATGGACTGGAGCTCCTCCCCGGTGACGTCCTCGACGTAGCTCTCGCCGCGATTGATCTGGTCGACCCGGGACTGCTGGATGTCCACGAGGACGACCTTGCATCCAGCATCGGCGAAGACGCGGGCGAGCGGAAGGCCGACGTAGCCGGCTCCGACGATGGCGACGTCGCGCTTCATGGGCCGGGCATCGTAGCGTGGAGCACGTCGGCGATCCGCTCGGACGCGTGCCCGTCGCCGTACAGGACGGGGCACTCGTCGGGCATCGCCGCCTTCCTCACCGCTTCCTCGATCAGGTCGGGGTCGTCGTCGACGAGCACGTTCGCGCCCGCTTTCACGGTGTCGACCCACTCGGTCGAAGCTCGCACGGTCACGCACGGGACGCCGTACCAATACGCTTCCTTCTGCAGACCGCCGGAGTCGGTCACGATGACCCGGGCCTGCGAGGCGAGAGCCGCGAGCTCGAAGTAGGAGAGCGGTTCCGTCAGCCGTACGTCGGGCGAGAGGACGATTCCCTCGCGCTCGATCTGCTCCCGCGTTCGCGGATGGGCGGGAAACACGACCCGGTCTTGGATTCGGTTGAGCCCCTCGACGATCCGCCCGAGCCTGGGCTGGTACACGTTGGCCTCGCGGTGAACGGTGGCGACGACGTAGCTCCCGGGCTCGAACGGGATCGGGCAGCGCTGCCGGGCGATGGGCGCGAACTTGAAGCACGCGTCGGCCATCACGTCGCCGACGACGTGGATCTGGCCGAGCGTGTTCTCCTCGATCAGGGTCGCACGCGCCCGCTCGTCCGGACAGAAGAGGATCGAGGAGACGTGATCGACCTCGATGCGCGTGTTCTCCTCGGGCATCGAGAGGTCACCGCTCCGCAGCCCCGCCTCCACGTGCGCGAGGCGGACGCCCGCGGCGACCGCCGCGCGTGCTCCCGCCAGGGTCGAGTTCGTGTCTCCGTAGACGAGGACGAGGTGCGGACGCTCGAGGCGCAGCGCCTGCGCGATCCCGGGCTCCATCGCGTGTGGGTCTGCGGTGTGGAGGTCGAGTCGGTACCGCGGGTCCGGCAACTCGAGCTCCTCGAGGAAGATCTCCGACAGCTCCCGGTCGTAGTGCTGTCCGGTATGGACGACGACCTCGTCGATGCCGGCGGCACGAAGGGCGACGGAGAGCGGGGCGGACTTGACGAGCTGCGGCCGGTTCCCGACCACCGAGAGGACCTTCACGAGCCGAACCCTAAGCATCGGCCAGGCTCTCGCCGCCGGGCTCCCCTCGGACAGCGACGAGGTCAGCCCGCGAGGGTTGCGCAGAGCGATCGAGGTGCCGTCACGCGACCTCGCGCTTCGTCAGGTCGAGCAGTGCGAGCAGGATCTCATCGAGCCCCTCGGGCGAGAGCGGCCCGTTGTTCGTCTCCTGGAGCGAGCGCATGAGTGACCGCTCGCGCGGCGGATCGTGGAACGCGATCCCGTTCGCGGCCTTGTACGTCTGCATCCGCGCGACGAGCTCGAGCCGCAGGTTGATCGCCTCGACGATGCCGCGGTCGTTCTTCGAGATCTCGTCCCGGAGCCGGCCGACGAAACCGTCGGACGCAGGTTCGTCCACCCGTTCTTCCGGGTGCGCTTCGCCCAGAGAGCGGCCGACCGCGAGCGCGACGCGCCGGACGCGATCCGCGAGCTCGGCGAGCTCACTCGGATCGAGTTGCTGGTCCGCATCGGAGAGAGCAGATGCGGGATCCGCGTGCGTCTCGACGACGAGGCCGTCGGCTCCCGCCGCAACCGCCGCGAGAGCGGTGTCGGCGACGAGCTCGCGACGGCCGGTGGCGTGGCTCGGATCCGCGAGCACAGGGAGATGGGTCAGGCGCTTGAGTGCCGCGATGCCGCCGACGTCGAGGCAGTTTCGCGTATACGTTTCGAACGTCCGGATCCCGCGCTCGCACAGGACCACCCGCGTGTTGCCCTCGAGCAGGATCGTCTCGGCGGCGAGCAGGAACTCCTCGAGCGTGGCCGACATCCCGCGCTTCAAGAGGACAGGGAGGCCCGAGGCGCCGGCGGCGCGAAGGAGCGGAGCGACGTGCATGTTCCTCGAACCGATCTGGATCGCGTCCGCGTAGGTCGCGACGAGTGGGATCTGCGTGGGGTCGAGCGCCTCGGTGACGACCGCCATCCCCGCCTCGTCGCCGATGCCACGGAGCAGGGGGAGCCCTTCCTCGCCCAGTCCCTGGAACGCATACGGCGACGTCCGTGGCTTGAAGGCGCCGCCGCGCAGGATCGTCGCCCCGGCGGCCTTGGCGGCGAATGCCGTATCGCGGAGCTGCGCCTCCGACTCCACGGAGCACGGCCCCGCGACGAGCACGAGCTCGGGACCGCCGATTTCGACGCGGCCGATCTCGACGACCGTCGCGCGGTCTCGCCGTTCCGCGAGGGGGAACGGGCTGCTGGTGTCGGTAGCTGGGTGCTCGGTTAGCGTCATCGGATACGAAAAGACCTTCCTCTCGGAAGGTCTCTGGAGCGGAACGGGCTGTGCTGCCTGGATCAGATCAGGCGACGCTCCCGCCCCGCTCGCGGCACGTAGTAGTAGAACGCCGGGGTGTTCGAGGCGGTGAGCATCGAGTCGAGCCAGGATAGCGGCATGCCAGACGACCGGTCAAGGACGGGAGCGACGGCGTGACGGTACGGCGGCTCGCCGTGGTCGGAACGGGGCTGATGGGGGCCTCGGTCGGTCTCGCGGCGAATCGTGCGGGAGTCGAGCAGGTCGCTGGCTTCGACGACGACCGAGGGGCGGTCGCCGTCGCGCTCGAGCGGGGCGCGGTGGACGTCGCGAGCGATGAGCTCGGCGATGCCGTCGCGGATGCCGAGCTCGTCGTCGTCGCGACTCCCGTGCGCTCGGTGCCGGAGCTGGTCTTCGCAGTCTCCCGGCTCGCGGGCGAGCAGTGCGCGATCACGGACGTCGGCTCGACGAAGGGACGCATCTGCGCGGAGCTGGCGGGTGTCCCCAACTTCGTCGGCGGCCATCCGCTCTGCGGGTCGGAGGCGAGTGGGCCGGAGACCGCCCGTGCGGATCTCTTCGACGGGGCGACCTGGTTCCTCGCGCGCGCCCGCGGGCTCGGACCGCACGAGCG
The DNA here is from genome assembly GCA_963848725.1 of uncultured Actinomycetes bacterium. Lineage (GTDB taxonomy): Bacteria > Actinomycetota > Thermoleophilia > Gaiellales > Gaiellaceae > GMQP-bins7. Next base: position 19,238 of record CAWKEV010000068.1, read on the forward strand.
GAGACCTGGTCGCCGAGTTCGTCGGCTCGCTGGGCGCCGCCCGGTGGAGATCGAGCCGGAGACCCACGATCGCCTCGTGGCTCTCGTCAGCCATCTTCCTCACGTCCTGGCCAACGTCCTCGCCGCGCAGGTTTACGGTGCCGAGATCGAAGGAGTCGATCCGCCGGCCGTTGCAGGACAGTCCCTTCGGGACATGACCCGGATCGCTGGGGCAAACCCGCGGGTCTGGGCGGACATCCTCGTCGACAACGGCGAGCTCCTCGTCCTCGCGCTCGCCGAGCATCGCGGCCGGATCGAGGAGCTCGAGTCGACCTTGCGCTCGGGAGACGTCGACGCTCTCAGGCGCTCGATCGAGGAGATCGCCGAGGGCCGCCGTCTCTGATCGCCCCTACCCAGAGCGCGCCCGCATCGTGTGCCGCCTGCCGCGCTCCGCACGGTGCACCCCGCCCCCGGCCCACCGGCGCCACGTCGTCCTCAGTCGTCGTCGAGGGACGTCTCCTCGGCGATCGTGGCCCAGGCGTCCAAGTACTCGAGCACCTGCTCGTTCAGCTTGCGCGCGAGTGGCACGGACTCGACCCAGGCGATCTCGTCGCCGGCTCCGACTTGCTCGTTTAGGAAGGCTGCAACGGCATGGGCATCCGCTTCCTCCGTAAAGGCCCAAGCCCCCTGGTCCTTCGGAGCGAAGTGGGGGTCGAGCATCACGATCGAGATGCCGGCCACGTCCAGACGGTACGCGCGCACCCCCCAAAAAGGTATCCCTCGTCAGAGGGTCAGATCGTGGTCGAGGTCCTGCTCGGCCGAAACGAGGCGCGTGTTTCCCGTTCTCCTCGGTTCGACATCCGCCCGGGGGCACGGTCGGGGTTCTCTCGAGCGGGCGGTTCACCGAGCCGTACCCGCACGCTGATTGCTCAGACTGGAGCGAGGGGCGTAGCATCGAGTCAATCTCCCAAGGAGGGGTCCATGGCTGTCGTGTACATCCAGGAGTTCCCGATCGAGAACCGCTCGACGGAGAACTACGACTTTGTGGCGGAGAAGATCGGTGACGGACCGTTCGAGGGGCTGATCGCCCATAGCGCCGGCTTCGACGACGAAGCGGGCGTTTTCCGGATCATTGACATCTGGGAGTCGCGTGACCAGGCACAGCGATTCCTCGATGAGCACGTTCAGCCGCTCATCGACCGGGGTCCCGACACCTTCCCGCGCCCGGACGACTTCACGCAACCCACGCGCGATGCCTTCTACGAGCTCCATCACGTCGTGAGTTCCGCAGCCGCTCACGCGGTCTCCTCGTAGGCTGAGTCATCACCGTGCCTTCGTCCCGCCCCGACGGCGGCGAGGGCACGGTGCTGTGCGGTTCGCGCGCATGCACCGTCAGGCGGCAACGGATTCGACGGGCGACCTCGAGATGGGCCGTGAAGGATTCGAACCTTCGACCTTGGGATTAAGAGTCCCCTGCTCTACCAACTGAGCTAACGGCCCGCGACGGCCCAGTGTAGCCCCGTCGGGGACTCGATTAGCGGCCGAGTTCAGTGCAGTCTCGCAGCGAGCGCCACGAGTCGAGCGCCGCGCTCCGCTCGGCTCCGGTGAGCGGATTCGGCACGCCGTCGACGATCCGCGCAGGCGCCCATCGGTAGCCGTCCACACGGCGGCCGGTCATGGTCACGAAGAGGACGCCGGACTGCGTCGTCTCTGCGCGCGTCGCGTAGAAGGCGAAGTTCCCGAGGCCGTAGTCGACGACCGCCTTGCCCAGCCGGCCGCCGCCGAGGAGCACGTGCGCGTGGCTACCGACGATCACGTCGGCCCCGGCAGCCACCAGCTGATGGGCGAGCTTGCGCTGAACCGCGGTTGGGCACGACTCGAGCTCGACTCCCCAGTGGACGTACACGACGACCGTGTCGGCCGTCCGTCGCGCCTGGCGCACGGCCGCGAGGAGACGGGGAACGTCCTTGGCAGACGCGAGTCCGGGCTCGTGCGGCTCCGCCGTCCAGGAGCGGATGAGCTGGTCGTCGATCACCTGGGTCGCGCCGAGGATCGCGATCCGCTGGCCTTTGACGGTCACGCGGTACGGGGCGTACGCCTGCGCCGCGTCCCGTCCGATCCCGACGACCGGAAAGTGGGAACGCCGGGCGGCGGCGAGCGAGTCGGTAAGGCCGACACCGCCGTAGTCGAGCCCGTGGTTGTTCGCCATCGTCGCGACGTCGACCGACGCACCCCGAAGAGCGGCGAACGCCGTGGAGGGTGCGCGAAACACGAACTCCTTCGGCTGAGGCGTCCCGCGTGTGGTGACGGCGGTCTCGAGGTTGACCATCGCGATGTCCGCCCGCCGGAGGAGCGGCGCGACGGGCGAGAGCGCGGTCGCCGGCGAGGTGTCTAGCTTCGACCGCAGCACGCCCTCGAAATGCACGTCCCCGCCGAACGCGAGGACGACCGGCTTGCCGGTTCCGAGCGGCGCGCGGGCAGTCGTCCTCGCTGCGCTGCGCGGCGCCTCGTGAGCGGGATCCGGGCGGCCCGCCGCGGCGACCGCGGCGACGAGAACGAGCGTCGCGAGAGCGAGCAGGAGCGTGCGTGGGCGGGTCACGAAGGGTTCGAAAGAGGGCTCGAGCGGGGGCGGTCGGTTCGACAGCACGATAGCGGGCGGTTCCAGTACGCTCGAACCGCGGTGCGCAAGGGGATCGTGCAGCTCGTTGCGATCGGGATCGTCATCGGCGTTTGCGTCTCGCTGGTGGCCGTCCTCTTCAAGTGGCTCCCCGACTCCGACTCCGTCGAGTTCGATCGCATCCACGACGTGTTCTGGTTCGTGACGATCGTCTCCATCGCGATCTTCACGCTCGTCTCGTCGGTGATCGTCTTCTCCGTCTGGAAGTTCCGGGTTCCGCCCGACGACGACGCGGACGGGCCGCCGATCCACGGTCACACCGGGCTCGAGATCTTCTGGACGGCGGTCCCGGCGCTCCTCGTCATCGCGATCGGGATCGTGAGCGCCGTCGTCCTTGCGCGGAACGGCGAGGCGAGCAACAAGCCGTTCCAGCTCAACGTGATCGGCCAGCAGTTCGCCTGGAAGTTCTCCTATCCCGAGTACGGGAACCTGACGACCGGCGAGCTCGTCCTGCCTGCCGGCCGGCAGGTCCACATGTCGCTCACGTCCGTCGACGTGATCCACTCGTTCTGGGTCCCGCAGTGGGGACAGAAGCAGGACGCGGTGCCGGGGATCACGACGTCGTTGTACGTGACGCCGAAGCACCCGGGCCAATTCGCGGTCATCTGCACCGAGCTCTGCGGGCTCGGGCATGCGACGATGCGCGCCAAGGCACGGGTGGTGACGCCCGCGCAGTTCGCCGCCTGGGTGAAGGAGCAACGGAAGCCGTGACGACGACCGTCCACCACGAGCCCGAGCACGCCGACCTCTACCCCGAGCACTTCGAGCCCCCGCACGGGCCGACGTGGCGCATCGTCTTCGGCCCAGGGATCTTCCGCGGGCTCTGGTTCGCCGCGCTCTTCTTCCTCGCCGGCATGCTCCTCGTCGCCGGCCTGCGCTCGTGGTGGAGTTGGGATCCGGTCTGGAACTGGGAGCTCATCGTCACGATCGGCGGGATGGTCATGGCGCCGATCGGGTTCCTCGCGGGAATTGGCGCGTTCGACTATTGGCTGTACTACATCTCCGGGCGCCCGACGCGGCCCGAGGACCACTCAGGGCACGGCGCGTACAGCTGGAAGGACTACTTCCGCGTCAATACCGACCACAAGGTGATCGGGATCCAGTACCTGGTCACGACGTTCGCGTTCTTCGTCATCGGCGGCCTGATGGCGATGTTCTTCCGGGCCGAGCTCGCCCGACCGGGCTTGCAGTTCCTCGATTCGCAGACGTTCAACGGCCTCGTCTCGGCGCACGCGACGCTGATGATCTTCCTCTTCATCATCCCGGCGTTCGCGGGCATCGCGAACTTCGTCGTCCCGCTCATGCTCGGGGCACCGGACATGGCGTTCCCCCGGCTGAACGCGCTCTCGTACTGGCTCTTGCCGATCGCGGGCGTCATGTTCCTGACGAGCTTCCTGGCACCCGGCGGCTCGTTCGCGACCGGCTGGACAGGGTATGCGCCGCTCGCCGAGGGCCAGCCGATGGGGCAGACCTTCTTCAACATGGGCGTGCAGTGGGCGGGGGCGTCATCGGTGATGACGGCGCTCAACTTCCTGGTCACGATCATCACGATGCGCGCGCCGGGCATGACGTTCTGGCGCATGCCGCTCCTGGTGTGGGCGAACTTCACGACCTCGCTCCTCGTCGTGATCGCGACGCCGTTCATCGCCGGCTCGCAGTTCTTCGTTCTCTTCGACCGGGTGCTCCACACCGACTTCTTCATCCCGTCGGGAGGCGGGTACGTGCTGGGCTACCAGCACATCTTCTGGTTCTACAGCCACCCGGCCGTCTACATCATGATGCTGCCCGGCTTCGGGATCGTTTCGGAGGTGATCTCCGCGAATGCCCGGAAACCGATCTTCGGTTACCGGCTGATGGCGCTGTCGCTCGTCGGGATCGTCGTCCTCGGCTTCTCGGTGTGGGCGCACCACATGTTCGTCGCGGGCATGGCCGACTGGCTGCGCGTGCCGATGATGATCACCACACTCCTGATCGCCGTCCCGACGGGCATCAAAGTCTTCTCGTGGACGGCGACCTTATGGCGCGGCCGCATCCACCTGACGACGCCGATGCTCTTCGCGCTCGGCTTCGTGACGATGTTCGTGATCGGCGGCCTTTCCGGCGTCTACCTCGCGTCGGTCCCGATCGACATCGCCTCCTCGGACACGTACTTCATCGTCGCCCACATCCACTACGTGCTCTTCGGCGGCTCGGTGTTCACGATCTTCGCCGGGATCTACTTCTGGTACCCGAAGATGACCGGCCGCATGTACGACGAGCGGCTCGGGAAGCTGCACTTCTGGCTCACGTTCGTCAGCTTCAACGCGACCTTCTTCCCGATGCACTACATCGGGCTGCGCGGGATGCCTCGGCGCGTGTTCGACTACGACAAGGCCTTCGGCGACCTGAACTTCGCGATCACGATCGCGTCGTTCGTGCTCGGCGCCTCGGTAGTCGTGTTCATCTACAACATGAGCCAGAGCTGGGTGCGGGGCGAGATCGCCCCTGCGAACCCCTGGCACGCGAACACGCTCGAGTGGCAGGTCTCCTCCCCACCGCCGATCTTCAACTTCGACGAGATCCCGCAGGTCGTCGGCGGCCCGTACGAGTTCGGCGTCCCCGGTGCGCGGCATGCCGTCCTCCGACCGCGGAGACGCGGGAGGAGGAGCTCGAGGAGGTCCACGCGTGAGCAACGCTCGACTGCGTCTCGCGCGGGTCCACGCCGATGGGTCGGAGATCGACCCATGAGCGAGGGCGTCGATCGGTCTACCGCGCTCCTCGTCGTCGCGAACGAGACGTTGGTCGGACAGGAGCTCGTAGACGCCGTCCAGCGCCATGCCGAACGCGGGCCGGTCCGCGTGCACGTCGTGGTTCCGGTGAGCCGCCCGAAGCAGGGATACGTCGTCTACACCGACTCGCGCCGTGCGGCCGCCGGCCGCCGGCTGCAACGGACGCTGAGGCGCTCCGGGACGCGGGGGTCCCCGCCCACGGCGCGGTGTACGAGGACGACCCGCTCTCGGCCGTCAAGGACGTCCTCGCATCCGAGCCCGTCGACGAGATCATCGTGTCGACGCACCCTGCGACGAAGTCCGGCTGGCTGCGGAAGAACCTCGTGGAGGAGATCCAGCGGGCAGCGGCCGGTCGGCCCGTGGAGCACATCGTCTCGGACGTCGCCGTCCGCGCCGGTGTCAACGTCCTCGTCGTCGCGAACGAGACCGTGCTCGGGGAGGCACTCCTCGACCGGATTCGTGCTCGAGCGAGCGACGGGCCTGCGAGCTTCTTGATCGTCTGCCCGCAGAGCGACGCCGCGAAGGCCGAGCACCCGGAGGCCGAGCGCCGCCTGCGCGCTGCGCTCGCCACGCTCCGCTCGGAAGGCATCGACGTGCACGGTCAGATCGCCCATCCGGACCCGTTCACGGCGGCAATGCACGCGATCGCCGACGAGCGAACGGACGAGATCATCGTCTCGACCTACCCAGGCGAGCGCTCGGGCTGGCTGCGGCGCGACCTCATCGGGCGCCTGCGCTCGGAGAGCCGCCTGCCGGTCGACCACGTCGTCGTCGATCCCGTCTCCGCCCCGGTGCCCGCATGACGAGTCACGCAGAGCCACTGCACGAGCATCACGGGCCGCCCACGGCCAACAGGAGCTCCCGTGTCGACGCGCGGGTCCTCGGGATGCTCCTCTTCATCGGCTCGGAGATCATGCTCTTCGGGTCCTTCTTCACGGCCTACTTCTTCGTCCGAGTCGTCAACCCCGGCGCACCGAAGACCTGGCCCCCGCCCCCCTTCCACTTCCCCATCTTCGTCGCCGGCATCAACACGGGCATCCTCGTCACCTCGAGCTTCACGATGCACTGGGCGCTCCAGTCCATCAAGCGTGGAAACCGACCAGGCTTCCTCGCGGGGATGGTCCTCACGTTCACGATGGGGCTCGCGTTCCTCTGCACGCAGGTCGTCGAGTACCTGCACGTCGGGTTCAACACCGGCGACGGCGCCTTCGCGTCGGTCTTCTTCGGGCTCACCGGGCTGCACGGCGCCCACGTGGCCGTCGGCCTCACGCTGCTCGGGATGGTGACGATTCGCGGCTTCCGAGGGCACTACTCGCCGGAGCACCACCACGGCGTCGAGCTCCCCGGGATCTACTGGCACTTCGTCGACGTCATGTGGATCGTCGTGTACTCGACCGTCTACCTCATCTGACGCCGTGGAAAGCCCGTTCCGGAGCGAGGAAGCGGCATTCCGCTTCCTCCTGCTCACGATCGGGGCGTTCGCGCTCATCGTCCTCGCGTCGTGGATCGACGCCCTGCTCGGCTTCGTCGTCTTCCTCGCGCTGACGGGTGCCGCGATCCTGACCTACCTGCGGCAGCGTGGGCCCAGACCCGAGCAGGTGCACGTCGACCAGGTCGGCTCGCCGGACGAGCGCCGCGTCCTCGTGGTCGCGAACGAGACCGTGGGTGGCGACGAGCTCATCGCCGCGATCGGCGAGCGTGCGATCGCGACCGAGGCGCGCTTCCTCGTCGTCTGCCCGGCGCTGAACTCACGCCTGAAGACGTGGACCTCCGACGAGGACGATGCGCGCCTGGCGGCGCAGAAGCGGCTCGACACGACGCTGGAGCGTCTTCGCTCCGTCGGAGTCGAGGCGAACGGCGAGGTTGGCGATCTCGACCCGCTCGTCGCCATGGAGGACGCGGTACGCGGCTTCCATCCCAACGAGATCGTCGTCTCCACCCACCCGGCCGGGAAGTCGAACTGGCTCGAGCGCGGTATCGTTGCCGCTGCCCGCGAGCGCTTCGACGTCCCGGTCACGCACGTGGTCGTGGATCTGTCGGCGCAGCGCGCCGACGAGCGCGCAGGGTTCGGACTCAGCTAGCGCGGGTTTCGAACCGACATTCCCCGAAGCGAGGCCGCGGTGCCCTCGTTCCCTACGCCTTCTGCGCCGGGCTATTTGCCCGCGACCGACGACACGTAGTCGGCGACCGCCTGGATCTGCTGCTCGTCGAGCGACGACTTGAAGGATGGCATCACGCCTTTGCCGTTCGTCACGCGGTCGACGACGAGGGACTTCGGCGGCATCGCGTCGTCGAGGTTCGGGCCGACATTGCCCGTGCTGCCCGCGTCGGCGAGGGTGTGACAGCCGGCGCAGCCGACGGTGAGGAAGACATCCTTGCCGGTCTTCGGCTTCTGCGAGGTGACGACGCCGGTGCCCGCGACCGAGCCGACGTAGGTCGCGATGTCCGCGGACGCCTGCTTCTGGTCGTCGACGCAGAACGATCCCTTCGGCGCCTTCGAGCAGAGCGGCAGCGTCGTGTCGATGCGCGGCATGCCAGGCGTGCCCGTGGAAGGCTTCTCGAGCGCGTCGTAGATCTGGTCGTGGACGACCTGGATGAACGTGTCCGTGGTCATCCCCGACTCACGCGCCTGGGCGAATGCGTCGTCCAGATTAGGGCCGATCGTTCCTGCGGTGCCGGCGTCCGCGAGCGTGTGGCAGCTGCCGCACGCCTGCACGAAGAGCTTCTTGCCCGCGCCCTGGTTCCCGCTCGACACGTACTCCGGCGGTCCCACAGCCGGCGAGCACGATCGCCGCCGTGGCCGTGCACGCCGTCCGTACGAGGATCGCGGTCGTCACCGAGCGCGAGTCTAGCCTTGTTTAGACGCTCTCAGGCTCTTGAGCTGACTGCGGACGAACGGCGCCGAAGGGTCGTTCGGGGCGAGCTTCAGGAACTTCTCGTAGGCGGCAATCTGCGTCTTCGTGTCGTTCGCCTGCACGGCTGCGTTCGCGAGCTCGAGCTGGACGTTGGGATCGTTCGGACTGAGCGCGACGACCCTCTTGTACGTCGACACCGCGCCCGCCGCAGCCTGCTGCTGGTCGCCGAGCGCCGTGTTCAGCTCCTGCTCGAGCTCGCTCGAGACCGCGTTCGTTATCGGGTCGGGGATGAGAGGGCTCCCTCCGAGGACGATGCTCGCGTCGACCGTTCCCGCGCTCGCCATGTACGCCTCGCGGAGCTGCGCGTTCTGCGCTCGCGCGTTCGCCGCCGTCGCCTGCTGGAGATAGAGCCCGGCGAGCTCGCGCAGTGCGTCTGCGTCCCTCGGCTTGAGCTGGGAGTAGCTCTGGAGCGCCGCGATGGCGTCGGTCGTGTTGCCTTCCGTCTCGAGCGCGGTTGCCAGATCGCGGAACGCCTGCGGGTCCTTCGGATTCTCGTTCACCCGCTTCTGCGCCTCGGACACGGAGGGGACACCGGACGAGCCCCCCTTGCCTTTCAGGATGTCACCGAAGCCGATGCCGCCGGCACCGACGCCGAAGCCGACGAAACCGAGCCCGAAGACGAGCGCGAGCAGGAGGAACATCCACCGCGCGTGGCGCCGCAGCCGCGGGAAGAACATGGTGTCTTCGATTACGACGTCGGAGCGGCGGGTGACAGGAGCCGGCCGCGTGCGCTGCGCGCGGCGTCTGTCAGCTCTGGCCATGCCTTTCCTCTCTCGTAGCGAGTCTCACCGGACACGAGCGTAGCGACGACGTCTTCGGGCGAGCCACCGAGCACGGTGGCCGTAACGGGATCTTCCCACGGTAGGAAGGCGGAGTCGGCGAGGGAGAGAACCGTCAGGTCCGCCCGCTTGCCGGGGACGATCGAGCCGATCTCTCCGTCGAGCCCGAGCGCTCGCGCTCCGCCGAGCGTCGCGAGCTCGAGAGCCTCCGCCGCGGTGAGCGCGTCCGGCTGCTCCTCCCGCGCGCGCGCCGAGAGCATCGCCGCGCGGATCTCGTCGAACATGTCGAAAGAGGGCGCGGAGGCAGGGCTGTCGGTCCCCAGCCCGATCCGGAGGCCTGCTTCCCGCAGCGCGGCGAGCGGTGCGACCCCGCAGCCGAGGGCGGCATTCGAGCGAGGGCAGTGGACGATCGCGACGCCGTGCTCCGCGAGCAACGCGATCTCCTCGGCATCGACCTTCACGCAGTGTGCGGCGACCATCCGCGACGAGAGGAGGCCCTCACGGGCGAGTGCACGGATCCCGCTCGCTCCGAGCGGCGGGACGAGGAGATCGCCGAAGCTCTTCCAGGCGCCACCGCCGTCACGCAGCCAGCGCAGCTCGTCGGTGCTCTCGTTCAGGTGTGTCGCAACGGGCACGCCGAGCTCGAGACACGCTGCGTACAGCTCCCGCGAGCAGGTGTAGGGCGCATGCGGAGACACGCCGAGTGCGACCTCGTCGGAGATGTCGCCGGCGATGCGCTCGCGGTTCTCGGCGAACCGTCCGAGGAGCTGCGCTCCGTCGACGCCGAAGACCTCGAGGTAGACGACCGCCCTGAGGCCGACCTCCGCGCACGCGGTCGCCGCCGCGCCGCTGAAGCTGCAGTCCCCGACCGTCGTGACGCCCGAGCGCAGGCACTCGGAAGCCCCGAGGCGGGCGCTCGCCTCCATCTCCTCGATCCCGATCCGCGACTTTCGCTCGACGTGGAGCGCGATCCACGGCGCGAAGGCAAGCCCGTCGCCGAAGCCTCCGTACACCGCGTACTCGAGATGGCTGTGGGCGTTGACGAAGCCGGGGAGGATGACCGCGTCGGGGTGTCGTTCGCCCTCGCCCAGCTCCTCTGCGGTCCCGACGGCTGCAATCCGTCCGTCTTCGACGGCGACCGCCCCGTTGCGGATCGGTGGTCCCTCGACGGGGATCACCCAATCCGCGGAGAGGACTCTCACGGGCTGCCGACCAGTGGCTCGTCCTCCCACGACCGCTGCCAGCGCCGCTCCATGATCACCGCCATCCAGACGGACACCTCGTACAGCACGAGCAGCGGGATCGTCTCGAACGCGAGCGAGACGGGATCGACGGTCGGGAGGAGCGCGGCGAGGACCAGCAGGATCACGAACGCGGCGCCGCGGTTCTTGCGGAGGCGCGCGGAGGTGAGGATGCGGAGGCGGACGAGCCCGAGCACGATGATCGGGAGCTGGAACGCGAGCCCGCCCCCGAGCAGGAGCAGCGAGACGAACGAGTAGTAGTAGCTCGCGCGGACCTGGATGTCGTAGATCTGGTCCTCGTAGGTCGTCAGGAACTCGAGCGCGCGCGGGAGCAGGATCCAGTACATGAACATGACGCCGCAGGCGAAGAGCGCGGTCGACAGAACGACGATCGTCAGGACGACGCGGCGAACGTTCCGTTCGACAGCAGGAGCGAAGAAGGCCCAGAACTGCCAGATGACGACGGGAAAGGCGAGCGCCAGCGCCGCGATGAGGCAGACCTTGATCGTCGTCGTGAACGGCTCGGTCACCCCCAGCGTGACGAGCTTCTTCCCCGGAGGCAGCGGCCCCGTCAGCCAGTCGATGATCTTTCCCCGGAACGCGTACGTCACCACGAACGCGGGCACGACCACGACCAGGCAGATGATGAGCCGCGCCCGGAGCTCATCGAGATGCTCGACGAGAGTTGCCTCTTCGCCGTGCTCCAGGCGGCGTGGCAGCCACCGGCGCAGCATCGGCCCGGCGGTCTAGGAGATGGTCTCCCGCTCGCCCTTCTCGGCTTCGACCCGGCGTGCGGTCGGCTCGGAAGAGGCGGGCGAGAGCTCGGCCGGCGACGCGGAAGGTGTCGTCACGGGCTCGTCGGAGGTCGTGACGGCGTCCTTGAACTCGCGCATGCCCTTGCCCAACGAGCGTCCCATCTCGGGGAGTCGCTTCGCCCCGAAGATGAGGAGGACAGCGACGAGAATGATCAGAAGCTCGGGAAACGAGAGGCCGAAAGGCACTCGCGCACGATAGCAGCGGATCTCTCGTGGACAGGTCCGGCTACCATCCGACGAAGGCGGGCGCTTCTCACCGCCGACCCTGCGGAACGCGAGGTACGGACTACGAAATGGCCCTGCTCGAGATCACTGACCTACACGTCTCCCTCGACGACGGCACCGAGATCGTCAAGGGGGTCGACCTCTCGGTCGACCTGAACCAGAAGCACGCGATCATGGGGCCGAACGGCTCGGGCAAGTCGACCCTCGCCTACGCCCTGATGGGGCATCCTTCGTACCAGGTGACCCGCGGGCAGATCCTCCTCGACGGCGAGGACGTGACCGAGCTCGGGGCCGACGAGCGCGCCCAGCGCGGCCTCTTCCTCGCGTTCCAGTATCCGCACGCGATCCCCGGCGTGACCGTCACGAGCTTCCTGCGGAGCGCGCTGAACGCGATCCGCAAGGCCCGCGCCGGCGGTGAGGACGATCCCATCCCGATTCCGGAGTTCCGGACGAGCCTGCTCGCAGCGATGGAGGAGCTGAAGGTTCCGCGCGAGCTCGCGTCGAGGTACTTGAACGACGGGTTCTCGGGCGGCGAGAAGAAGCGGGTCGAGATTCTGCAGATGGCGATGCTGAAGCCGAAGATCGCCGTGCTCGACGAGACCGACTCCGGCCTCGACATCGACGCGCTCCGGATCGTGGCGAACGGCGTGAACGAGCTCGTCGGACCCGAGACCGGTGCTCTCGTGATCACGCACTATCAGCGTATCCTCGACTACGTCACACCGGACTTCGTGCACGTCTTCGTCGATGGACGCATCGTCGCCGACGGCGGCCCCGAGCTCGCGCATAAGCTCGAGGCCGAAGGGTACGAGGCGTTCAGTTCGAACGGCAACGGAAGAGGGCCCTCATGAGCAGCACGCACGAGACCGACGTCGTCCGCGAGATTCGCTCGGACTACAAGTACGGATTCTCGAACCCCGACGACGCGAAGGACTACTTCTTCAAGTCGGGGAGGGGCATCTCGCACGAGGTCGTCGAGGCGATCTCGGAGCACAAGAACGAGCCCGAATGGATGCGGCAGTTCCGGCACAAGTCGCTCGACTACTTTCTCGCTCGCCCGATGCCGGCGTGGGGCGCCGACCTCTCGGGGATCGACTTCGACAACATCTACTACTACATCCGGCCCACGGAGAAGCAGGCCGACTCCTGGGAGGACCTGCCCGCCGACATCAAGGACACGTGGGACAAGCTCGGGATCCCGGAGGCGGAGAAGAAGTACCTCGCAGGGGTTGGGGCGCAGTACGAGTCCGAGGTCGTGTACCACAAGCTCCAGGCCGACCTCGAGGCGAAGGGCGTGCTCTTCCTGGACATGGACTCCGGACTCCGAGAGCACGAGGACATCGTCAAGCAGTACATGGGCACGATCATCCCTCAGAACGACAACAAGTTTGCGGCGCTCAACTCGGCGGTCTGGTCCGGCGGGTCGTTCATATACGTACCGCCGGGCGTGCGCATCGAGATGCCGCTCCAGGCCTACTTCCGCATCAACGCGGAGAACATGGGGCAGTTCGAGCGGACGCTGATCATCGTGGACGAGGACGCATACGTGCACTACGTGGAGGGTTGCACGGCACCGATCTACTCGTCCGACTCGCTCCACTCGGCGGTCGTCGAGATCGTCGTTAAGCGCGGCGGGCGCTGCCGGTACACGACGATCCAGAACTGGTCGAACAACGTCTACAACCTCGTCACGAAGCGGGCCGTCGCCTACGAGGACGCGACGATGGAGTGGGTCGACGGGAATCTCGGGTCGAAGGTGACGATGAAGTACCCGGCGATCTGGCTGATGGGCGAGCGCGCGCACGGCGAGGTGCTCTCGATCGCCTTCGGCGGCAAGGGCCAGCACCAGGACGCGGGCGGCAAGGTCGTCCACGTGGCACCGCGCACGTCGTCGGTGATCACCTCCAAGTCGATCTCGAAGGACGGCGGCCGCGCCGGCTACCGCGGGCTCCTGCAGGTCGCCAAGGGCGCGGTCGGCTCGAAGTCCAAGGTCGTCTGCGACGCGCTCATCCTCGACGACGAGTCACGCTCTGACACGTACCCGTACATCCAGGTGGACGAATCGGAGGTCGACCTCGGCCACGAGGCGACGGTCTCCAAGATCGGCGAGGAGCAGCTCTTCTACCTCATGAGTCGCGGTCTTTCGGAGGCCGAGGCGAGCGCGATGATCGTCTCCGGCTTCGTCGAGCCGATCACGAAGGAGCTCCCGCTCGAGTACGCGGTCGAGATGAACAGGCTCATCCAGCTCCAGATGGAAGGCTCTGTTGGCTGAGGGAATCGGCGCCCAGCGCGTCGACTTCATCGCCATCCCCACCCGCGACAAGGCCCGCGCCGCCGGCTTCTACGAGGAGACGCTCGGGCTCGAGCGCAACCCGAACTCCACGGAGACCTGGATCGAGTTCGAGATCGGGAACGTGACGTTCGCGATCGTGCAGCCGGAAGAGATCGGGATCGAGTTCGCCCCGCTCCCGTTCGGCGCGATCGCGATCCGCGTCGAGGACGTCGAGGCGGCGAAGGAGAAGCTCACAGCTACAGGCGTCGAGTTCCAAGGCGAGACCTGGGACTCCGGTGTCTGCAACGGCGCCGCGTTCAGGGATCCTGACGGGAACGGCCTGCTCCTGCATCGCCGCTATGCGGCGTATCGAGACGGCCGGCTCCCCTGATGGACGTCGAGCGTGTCGATTTCGTATCCGTGTTGACGCAGGACATCCCGCGCGCGAAGACGTTCTACGGCGAGACGCTCGGCCTACCGATCGAGAGCGAGGGCGAGCACGATCTCGAGTTCACGCTCGGCCAGGTCACACTCGACGTGTTCGACCCGTCGAGCATCGGGCAGCCGTTCGCCTCCTCGCCGGCGGGCATCGCCATTCGCGTGCCCGATGTCGTAGCCGCGCGCGCCGAGCTCGAGGGGAAGGGCGTCGAGTTCGACGGCGAGGTCGTCCACGGCGGTGTCTGCGACATGACCTTCTTCAAGGATCCGGACGGGAACGCGCTCATCCTCCACCGGCGGTTCGCGCCGTTCGCGGACGGGAGGAGGCCGTGACGCGCACCGATCTCCTCGAGCGCTACCGCACGCTCCCGCTGCCGACGACGAAGGACGAGCACTGGCGGTTCACCGACCTCGCAGGATTCGACCCGGACGCCTGGGCGGGTGCTGCGGCGACCCAGGCGCCGCCCGCGCTATCGCTCCTCGATCTCGACGTCGGAGCGGTCGCACAGGTCGACGAAACGGGAATCCGCATCGAGGGTGCCCCCGATGGGATCCGCTTCGAGCCGCTGTCCGAGGATCACGAACTCCTCGGCTCGCTCGTCGGTCGGGACGAGAAGTTCGCCGCGCACAACGCGGCCATGTGGACGAACGGCCTGCTCGTCCAGGTTCCGCGCGGGGTCGTCGTCGAGAAGCCGCTGTATGTGAGGATCGCGAACACGTCCGAAGGCGGCGCGCTCTTCTGGAGGCTCCTGGTCGTCGCGGAGCCCGAGAGCCGCTTCACGCTCATCGAGGAGTACGCGTCCGCGTCGTCCGAGCTCAGCTCGTACTCGAACGCTGCGGTCGAGATCGTCGTAGGGGACGCGGCACGGGTCGAGTATGTCTCGGTGCAGAACCTCTCGCGTGCCACCTGGCACTTCGCCTCGCACCACGCCCGCGTCGAGCGCGATGCCGAGCTCGACTGGGTCGCGGCCGGCTTCGGATCGGCGAAGGGGAAGATCCGCATCCAGAACGACCTCGCTGGCCCGGGCGCGACGTCGCGCGTGACAGGCGCGTACTTCGCCGACGGGACGCAGCACCTCGACTACGACACGTTCCAGGAGCACATCGCGCCGTCGACGACCTCGGATTTCGCCTTCAAGGGCGTGCTTCGGGACGAGGCTCGAACCGTCTGGCGCGGGATGATCCGGGTCGAGCAGGACGCGCAGAAGACGAACGCGTACCAGGAGAACCGCAACCTCCTGCTCTCGAAGACGGCACACGCGGACTCCATTCCAGGTCTCGAGATCCTGGCCAACGACGTCCGCTGCACCCACGGCGCCACGCTCGGGCAGGTCGACCGCGACCAGCTCTTTTACCTCATGACGCGCGGCCTCTCCCGATCCGAGGCGGAGCGCCTGATCGTGCGCGGCTTCTTCCAGGACGTCCTCGACCGCATCGACCTCGAGCCGGTCCGCGAGGCGCTCGCAGCTGCGCTCGAGGCTCGCATTCCCTAGCCTGGTTTCGGGTCTCCGAGCGCGGGAGACAATCCGAGGAACAGCGGACGAAGGAGGCAGCAATGGCAGTGGTATCGCGTACGGACATCCTCGCGGAGGGAAACCACGAGCAGAGGGAGAGCATCGTCGAGCTGCTGACGAAGGCGTACTGGATGGAGATCGAGACGGTGATGAGCTACATCTCCTGCTCGATCAATCCCGACGGCGTCCGCGCACAGGAGATCAAGGAGTCGCTCGCCACGGACATCGAGGAGGAGCTCGGCCACGCCAAGCTCTTCGCCAGCCGGATCAAGGAGCTCTATGGCGTCGTGCCGGGCTCCGCGGACTTCTCGGCCGAGCAGACCTTCCTCCAACCGCCCGCCCAGCAGACGGACATCGTGCACGTGATCCGGGGCGTGATCGAGGCGGAGACCGGTGCCATCGAGCACTACACGCGGATCGTCGACGAGACCGACGGCGTGGACTGGGTCACCCAGGACATGGTCATCGCGATCCTCCACGACGAGCAGGGCCACCGCCGGCTCTTCGAAGGCTTCCTGCGCGAGTACGAGGCAGAAGGCCGCGCCTGATCGCGGCTCCACGGCCGGCAGCTACGCTCGGGCGATGGACACCAAGCTGAAGCTGACCGATCAGGAGTGGCGGGCGAGGCTGACGCCCGAGCGGTACGCGATTCTGCGCGAGAAGGGTACGGAGCGTGCGTTCAGCGGGATCTACTGGGACGAGCACGCTCCCGGCATCTATCGCTGCGCAGGGTGCAGAGCCGAGGTCTTCCGCTCGGAGGCGAAGTTCGACTCCGGGACGGGCTGGCCGAGCTTCGTCGAGCCGGCGTCGCTCGCGAGCGTCGAGACGGACACGGACGTGAGCTACGGGATGGTGCGGACCGAGGTCACGTGCGCGACCTGCGGCGGTCATCTCGGGCACGTCTTCGACGACGGCCCGGGACCGACCGGGCAGCGCTACTGCATCAACTCAGCGGCCCTCGAGCTCGAGCCCTCGTCCACGTCCTGAGGGGCGTTATCGTCACGCGATGAGCTGCTGCCGCGCGGTGCCGTGCGAGGAGATGTTCAAGCCTCGCATGGCGCGGAGGGCTCTCGACCGGTACCGCTCGCGAGGCCTCGACCGCCTCGATCGGCTCGTTCTCGCAACGGCTTCGGCCGGCGGAGTCGAGGGAAGCGATGTCCTCGAGATCGGCGGCGGCATCGGCGCCATCCAGGCCGAGCTCCTCGACTCGGGCGCTCGCCGGGGCGAGATCGTAGAGCTCGTGTCCGCGTGGGAGCCGTACGCGGCCGAGCTCGCGCGCGAGAAGGGCCACGCGGAGCAGACGATCTTCCGCATCGCGGACGTGCTCGAGGAGCCCGACGCGGTGGAGCGAGCCGACGTCGTGGTCCTCAACCGAGTCGTCTGCTGCTCGCCCGACGGGGTCGAGCTCGCGCGGTCGGCCGCGCGGCTCACCCGACGCACGCTCGTCCTGACCTTCCCGCGAAATGCCCTCTGGCTCCGTGCCGGCGCCCGGGTCGTGAACACGGCATTCAGGATCATGGGCCGGTCGTACCGCCTCTTCCTCCACGCGCCGTCGGCTCTCGTCGCCGCTGCGGGCGCCGAGGGGCTGACGCTCGAGGACGAGGGGCGGACGTTCGTGTGGGAGTACATGGGCTTCCGGCGGCGGACGTGAGCGAGATCGGCCTCTTCCCGCTGCCGATCGTGCTCCTGCCCACGGAGCAGGTGCCGCTCCACGTCTTCGAAGACCGCTACAAGGAGCTGATCGGCGAGTGCCTGGCGGACGAGCGCGAGTTCGGGTTCGTCTACGCCGACGACGACGGCCTGCGCGAGATCGGCACGCGCGCCGCCGTGACGGAGGTGCTCGCCAGCTTCGAGGATGGGCGCATGAACGTCCTCGTGGAGGGGCGGGAGCGCTTCAAGCTGGTCGGTCTCACGAGCGGGCGCTCGTTCCAGACCGGCGCCGTCGAGCCGATCCTGGACGAGGACGATTCGCCGGAGACGGAGTCGGTCGACCGCGCGCTCGAGCTCTTCGAGCGTCTTCGCGAGTTGACCGGGAGCGACGTGGAGGCGCCGCCTCCGGGCGGGGAGCGGCTCTCGTACGCGCTCGCAGCACGGGTCGAGCTCGTTCCCGAGGTGAAGCAGGCGCTGCTGCAGGAGAGGTCGGAGCGCGTCCGGCTCGACCGCGTCTGCGACCTCCTCGACGAGGCGACGGTCGCGGTGGAGAGGCAGCGTCGCGCAGCCGAGCGAGCCTCGACGAACGGCAAGGTCGAGCTCGGCTGACGGCGGCCCCGCACAAGGGGCCGGGTACGATGGGTTCGTGGCCGTAACGACGTCTGCAGCGCTCGACGCGCACCGCATCCGCGCCGATTTCGCGGTGTTCGAGGAGCTCGTCAACGGGAAGCCCGTCGCCTTCCTCGACTCGGCGGCGTCGACCCAGAAGCCGCGTCAGGTGCTCGACGCGATGCGCGAGTTCTACGAGCATTCGTACGCGAACGTGCACCGTGGGGTGTACAGGCTCGCGGAGCGGGCGACGGCCGGATACGAGGGTGGCAGACGCAAGGTCGCCGAGTTCGTCGGCGCTCCGTCGGAGCGCGAGGTGATCTTCACGCGGAGCGCGACGGAGGCCCTCAACCTGGTGGCGTACGCGTGGGGTCTCGAGAACCTCGGCCCGGGAGACGTCGTTCTCGTCACCGAGCTCGAGCACCACTCCAGCTTCGTGCCCTGGCAGTACATCGCCGGGCGCACCGGCGCCGACTTCCGAGCAATCCCGATCGACGAGCACGGCGAGCTGAGCCTCGATACGCTCGAGAAGCTCGGCGGACAGGGGACGGTCAAGGTTGTCGCCTCGAACTTCGTCTCGAACACGCTCGGCACCGTCAATCCCGTCGAGCGGCTCGCCGACTGGGCGCACGAGCGCGGCGCGATCATGGTCGTCGACGCGGCGCAGGCAGCGCCTCATCGGGCGATCGACGTCGAGTCGCTCGGCTGCGATTTCCTCGCTCTCTCCTCGCACAAGATGTGCGGCCCGAGCGGCATCGGCGCGCTCTGGGGGCGGCGTGAGCTGCTCGAGGAGATGTCGCCGTTCAATCTCGGCGGCGAGATGATCCGCTCGGTCTCGATCGAGAAGACGACCTGGAACGAGCTGCCCTACAAGTTCGAGGCGGGTACGCCCGCGATCGCCGAGGCCGTGGGATTCGGAGCTGCCGTCGACTACCTCTCCGATATCGGTATCGAAGCGATCGAACAGCACGAGCACGAGCTCGTCGCATACGCCCTCGGCAGGCTCGGGGAGCTTCCCTGGATCGAGGTCTACGGTCCGCCGGCCGAGCGTCGCGCCGGCATCGTCTCGTTCAACGTCGAAGGCGTCCATCCGCACGACGTCGCGCAGGTGCTCGACTGGGAAGGAGTCGCCGTCCGCGCGGGCCATCACTGCACGCAGCCGCTCATGGCGAAGCTCGGCGTGACCGCGACGACGCGGGCGAGCTTCTACCTGTACTCGATCCCGGAGGAGGTCGACCGCCTGGTCGAGGGCCTCCACAAGGTCAAGAAGTCGCTCGGCTAAGCGGTGAGTGAATTCGATCAGCTGTATCGGGAGCTCATTCTCGATCACTACAAGAATCCGCGGAACCACGGCTTGCTCGAGCCGGCGGACGCGCGGGCCGAGGGACAGAATCCGCTCTGCGGAGACGAGATCAGCGTCTCGGTCCGACTCGGAGAAGGCGATGTGATCGAGGATGTCGGCTTCGACGGTCGCGGCTGCGCCATCAGCCAGGCGTCCACGTCGATGCTCACGGAGCTCGTCAAGGGGCGAACCGCGGCCGAGGTCGCGTCGATGCCGAAGGAGGAGCTCCTCGACGAGCTCGGGATCCCGCTCACACCCGTGCGTCTCAAGTGCGCGATTCTCGGGCTCGGCGTCTTGAAGCTCGCGCTGCACAAGGCGACGGGGACGCCGCTGCCAGAGGAGTGGGGAACGTCCTCCCGCGACCTCGTCCTGGACTGACGAGCGGCTCGTGCAACGAGTCGAGGTCTGCGCGGTCGACGAGCTGCCGCCCGGGGCGATGCGACTCGTTCCCGCCGGCGGGATCATGGTCGGCGTCTACAACTGCGGACCGGGCCTGTATGCGATCGAAGACCGCTGCTCGCACGATGACGGCCCGCTCTGCGAGGGCGACTGGGAGCCCGAGTCCTGCATCGTCGTCTGTCCGAGGCACGGGTCTCGATTCGACATCCAGACGGGGATCCCGATGACGCTCCCAGCGTTCGAGGCCGTCCGGACGTTCCCCGTCGAGATCGCGGACGGGATGGTGTTCGTCACGGTCGGAGAGGACGGCTAGTGCTCGACGAGCGCGTTCTCGGTGTCCTGGCACGGCTCGAGGACGAAGACCGCGCCGAGCGACAGGCCGGACTGCCCGCCGAGCGCCGCTCGCGCCAGGTCGCTCCGGCTACCGGGCGGCTCCTCTTCACCCTCGCCGCGTCCCAGGCGGGCGTGGAGGTGCTCGAGATCGGAGGCTCCCGCGGCTACTCGACGATGTGGCTCACGGCAGGCGCCCGTGTCCTCGGAGGGCGGGTCGTAGCGATCGAGCGCGATCCGGAGAAGTGCCGCCTCTGGCGCTCGAACATCGAGGCGGCCGGGCTCGACGAGTGGGCAGAGCTGGTCGAAGGCGATGCATTCGACATCCTCGGGCGCACCCAGGACGTGTTCGACGTGGTCTTCCTCGACGCGGAGAAGGACGACTACGAGGAGCTCTTCGCGTTGGCGCGGCCACTGCTCGAGCCGGGCGGGCTCGTCGTCGCCGACAACGTGCTTTCGCACGCCGACCCGTTGGCCGGGTACTCGGCCGCGAGGCAGGCTGATCCGGCGCTCGTCTCGGTGACGCTTCCCCTCGACCGGGGCGTCGAGCTCTCCGTCGTCCTCGGTGAGGCGCCGGTGGCCTGACCTCGCCCGTGCGGAGCAGGTCTCCGCGCGGACCGTGGCGCGGTCGCCAGCGGACGATCTCCCTACCTTCTCGAAGCCGCGGTGGCCATCGCCGAGCAGTGGCTCGCCGCCTCGCACGTCCGCAGCGATCGCGTATCCTGCGCCTACCGCGGAAAGGAGGTGGTCCGGCAGTGAGCGAATCACGAAGTACCGGCAGCGGAGGTACCAGCGGGTAGAGGCG
Organism: uncultured Actinomycetes bacterium; assembly: GCA_963848725.1. Classification (GTDB taxonomy): domain Bacteria; phylum Actinomycetota; class Thermoleophilia; order Gaiellales; family Gaiellaceae; genus GMQP-bins7. Next base: position 39,996 of record CAWKEV010000068.1, read on the forward strand.
TGCCCCCGGGACCACCGGGAAACGCCTAGCCAGCGTAGGGGGCTCGCGTTTCGCGCCGCAGCCGTCTCCTCAGGGAGGCGACTGCCGGAAGCGCCTCTACTACTTCAACGCTGGTCACCGAAGTCGAGGGGCCGCGCGAGCGGCCCCTCGCCGTTTCCTCAGGCGACGAGCGCGATCGCGGAGGCCTCGTGCGCGAGGTTCTCGAGGTGCATCCGGAGTCGCTCGGCCAGGAGTGAGTCGAGCAGGCGGCCACTCTCGTCGAAGGAGTTCTCCGCCTGCGCGACGGAAAGCTCGCCCTCGATCACGCGTGCTCCTGCCAGTCCCAAGATGCGCCGAAGATCGTGCTGCGCCCAGATTGCGCCGTACTGGCCCGTCGTCGCGCCGGCGACGGCCGCCGTCTTCCCCCAGAGCGCCGCTCCTCCGCGTGGCGGTCGGGACGCCCAGTCGATCGCGTTCTTGAGCACGCCCGAGACGGAGCCGTTGTACTCCGGAGTGACGAAGAGGACCGCGTCCGCTCGTGCGATTTGCTCGCGGAGGTCACGGACCGCCTCGGGTGCGTCCTCGCCGTCGCTGTCGGCGTCGAACGGCGGGATGTCTCCCAGCCGCTCGTACAGCTCGATCTGCGTGCCCTCTGGCGCGCGCTCTGCTGCGGCGCGCGCCAGGGCCGTGTTGTAGGAGCCGGCTCGCAGGCTTCCCGAGATGGCGAGGATGTTCATGTCAGGCTGCCTTGACCGCCGCGAACGTCGCCTTCAGAACGACCTCGTTCGGGAGCAGGAAGCCGCCGCCCGGGAGCGGAGCGTTCCATTGGAGCCCGAACTCGGTGCGATCGACGGTGCCCACGAGCTCGATGCCGATTCGGTCGTTGCCCCACGGATCGGCGGCTGCCCCGACATACCTTCCGGTCAACTCGACCGGCTTGGTGATGTTCTTGATCGTCAGCTCGCCCTCGACGACGAGCTCGTCGCCTCGAGCCTCGACGGCGGTCGACTCGAAGCGAAGCTCCGGGTACCGCTGCGTATCGAAGAAGTCCGGCGACTGCAGGTGGCCGTCGCGCGTCTCGTCGAACGTAGTAATGGTGGACGGATCGACGGTGCCGGAGATCGACGGCGACGCGCCACCTTCGATCGTCCCGGAGAAACCTGGTACGCGCCCCTTGATGTTCATGAGCCCGAGCTTTCTGACCTCGAACTCCAGCGACGACCAGACCGGGTCGATCGCCCACGTCCCGCTAGGGATGACGGTGGCCGGGCTCTCTGTGAAGATGGACATTGCACTCTCTCCTTTGCGTACGCTACTATTGACTACGCAAGCAATGTACCACCTAAAACATGTCTAGTCAAGTATTGAGCGAACAAGCTTCTGGGGTGCAGGCATTTGCGGCGCTCCTGCGTGCGCATGCGGCCACGACCCGGCAGCTGAACGCCCAGCTGACAGCCGAGCACGGCCTCACGATCAGCGACTACGAGGTGCTTCTGCGGCTCTCTCGCGCCCCGGACAAGCAGCTGCGGCGGGTCGATCTCGCCGAGCAGGTGCTACTGACTGCGTCGGGGATCACGCGGCTCCTCGACGGGCTCGAGCGCTGCGGCTACGTCGAGCGCGGCTCGTGTGCCTCGGATCGGCGTGTCGTCTACGCCGTGCTCACCGAGGCGGGGGTCGCGAAGCTCGCCGAGGCTTCCTCGAGCCATCTGCCCCAGATCGACGCGCTCTTCGCCGAGCGCTTCGGCAGCACGGAGATCGACGATCTCACGTCGTTGCTCGTGAAGCTGGCCGAGGACGACACCGTGCCGTGCGACCCCGCTGCGTAGCTCAGGGCTCGCGGAAGTTCTGCCAGTAGCGACTCGCAGTCGGGCCTCGCTGGCCTTGGTACTTCGAGCCGATGCCCGCGGAGCCGTACGGCCGCTCGGCCGGCTCCGTGAGTTGGACGAACGAGACCTGTCCGATCTTCATCCCCGCGTAGATCGTGATCGGGAGGTTGGCGACGTTCGAGAGCTCGAGTGTGACGTGGCCGTCCCAGCCCGGGTCGATGAAGCCAGCCGTCGAGTGGATGAGGAGGCCGAGCCGGCCGAGGCTGCTCTTCCCTTCGAGCCTCGCGACGAGGTCGTCGGGTAGCGTGACGCGCTCGAGCGTCGACCCGAGAACGAACTCGCCGGGGTGCAGGATGAACGCCTCGTCGTCTCCGACCTCGACGAGCTCCGTCAGGCCCTCCTGCTCCGACTTGACGTCGATGAACGGGTAGCGGGAGTTCCTGAAGACGCGGAAGTAGCGGTCGACACGCACGTCCACGCTCGACGGCTGCATCAGCGCTGGCTCGAACGGCTCGATTCCGATCCGGCCCTCGTCGATCAGACGCCGGATGGTTCGGTCGGAGAGGACCACGCGGCGATTCTACGAGCCGGGTCCGAGGCCGACGCTGTGCTTCTGCCGCCCTTGCTGCGATAGGGTCACGGGGCGGTGTCGATGCTGTTCCCACCCATCGACCCGAACGGTCGCTTTCGCGAACGTCGTGCCGCGGCGCGCCGACGACGCAGGCTCCGGCACGGCGCCCTCATCGGGATGCTCCTGCTCGGCGTAGCCGTCCTCGGCGCCGGAGCCCAGTTCGTCGGCGGGGGGACGAGCGTCCCGTCGGGACGGACGCCGAGCGCCCAGCCTTCCAGCGCCGTCGAGCCGGCCGGTCATCGCTCCCTCCCGATCGAGGTGCGCGGTGTACATGTGACGATGGGACTTGCTTCGCTGCCCGGCAAGCTCGACGACTACCTCGCTCTCCGCAAGGACGGCCTGACGGCGATCGAGCTCGACGTCAAGGACGAGAACGGCCAGATCGGGTTCACGACGCACGCGTCGCCGCTCGTGACGAAGGTCGGTGCGACGCGTGACTTCTACTCGCCGCGTGCCGTCGCTCGCGAGGTGCACGCCCACGGCCTCTACCTCGTCGGGCGCGTCGTCACGTTCGAGGACCCGTTGCTCGCGCACGCGCGACCGGACCTCGCGATCCGGAGGAGTGACGGGTCGGTGTGGGAGGACGGCGCCGGGCTCGCATGGACGGATCCGTACGACAAGAGAGTGTGGAAGTACGACGTCGACGTCGCTGCCGCAGCCGCGCGAGCCGGGTTCGATGAGATCCTCTTCGACTACGTGCGCTTCCCCTCCGACGGCGACGTGGGGGCGACCGTGTACTCGAATCCGCAGGCGCTCGCCAAGCGCGATGCGGTGCCGTCGTTCCTCCACTACGCGCGCAGCCGGCTCGAACCGCTCGGCGTTCGCGTGTCAGCGGCCGTGTTCGGCCTCTCGGGCAGTCGGGATCTCGGGATCGGGCAGCTTCCGCGGCGCATGGCGCCGTACCTGGACGCAATCTATCCGATGACCTACCCATCGCTCTTCGGGCCGGGCGAGCTCGGGCTCAGCGACCCGAGTGCGACGCCCGGCGCGACGGTCTCACGCGCACTTGCCCGCTTCCGCGCGACTCTTCGCGGGCGCGCCGCGCTGCTCGTCCCCTGGGTGCAGGACTGGAGCTTCACGCGCACCTACGGGCCGGATCAGGTGCGCGCGCAGATCCAGGCCGCCCGGCTCGCCGGCGCGAAGGGCTTCATGCTCTGGAATGCCGAGGGCGTGTACACGGACGGAACGCTCGGTCCCGCGGGCGGCTGAGCTCGCCTACGCCGCGAGCTGCTCGCGGCACCACGCCCGCAGATGCGGTCCGAAGCCCCGATGGATCTCGCGTCGCAGGAGGACCCGGAGGGTCGTCCACGTCGAGCAGAGCACGCCCGGGAACTCGGCTAGGCTGAACGCGTGGCGGCCACACGGGTCATCGAGCTGCGGACCGAGATTCCCGGCCCACGCACGCGGGAGATCCTCGCTCGCGAGCACGGCGCCGTCGCGAGCCCGCTGATCGTGCACGAGCCGGTCGTCGCCGCAGAGGCGCGTGGCGCGACGATCACCGACGTCGACGGGAACACGTTCGTCGACTTCGTCGGCGGCGTCGGGGTGGCGAACGTCGGCCACAACCACCCGCGGGTCGTCGAGGCGATCCACGAGCAGGTCGATCGCTTCCTCCACACGGACTACACCGTGGTGGCGTACGAGGGTTACATCGAGCTCGCGGAGCGCCTGGGCACGATCGCGCCGATCTCCGGCGACGTCCGGTGCGCGTTCTTCAACGCCGGGACAGAGGCGGTCGAGAACGCCGTCAAGCTCGCGCGCCTGCACACGGGCAGGGAGGCCGTCATCGCCTTCGACGGGGCGTTCCACGGCCGCACGCTGCTCGCGCTCACTATGACGTCGCGCATCCATCCCTACAAGACGGGGCTCGGGCCATTCGCGCCCGAGGTCTACCGGGCGCCGTATCCGAATCCGTATCGAGGGCCGTCCGCGGACGAAGCGCTCGCCGCTCTCGAGCGGATGTTCGCCACGCACGTCGCGGCCGCCGACGTCGCGGCCATCGTCTTCGAGCCGGAGCAGGGCGAAGGTGGGTTCATCGCCGCACCCGCGTCTTTCGTGGAGGGACTCAGGGGCGTCTGCGACACGCACGGCATCGTCCTCGTCGCGGACGAGGTGCAGACCGGGTTCGGCCGCACCGGGAAGATGTTCGCGATGGAGCACTTCCAGGTCGAGCCCGATGTGATGACCGTCGCGAAGTCGCTCGCCGGCGGGCTCCCGCTGTCCGGGGTCGTCGGCCGCGCGGAGATCGTCGACGGCGCGCACAAGGGAGCCATCGGCGGCACGTTCATCGGCAACCCGGTGGCGCTCGCTGCCGCCTCCGCGGTGCTCGAGGTCTTCGAGGACGAGGATCTCGTCGCGCGGGCGAACGAGATCGGCGACGTGATTCGAGCGCGGATGCTCGAATGGCACGCGCGCTGGCCCGAGGTGGGCGACGTTCGCGGTCTCGGCGCGATGCTGGCCATCGAGCTCGTCGAGGACCGCGAGAGCAAGGCGCCGGCGCACGAGCTCACGGAAGCGGTCGTCGAGGCGGCGCTTCAGCGCGGGCTTCTGCTCCTGAAGGCAGGTGTCTCCGGGAACTGCATCCGCGTGCTCTGCCCGCTGACCATTGCCGAGCCCGAGCTGGACGAGGGCCTCGCGGCCTGGGAGGACGCACTCTCCTCCGTGCTCGGCTAGATCCGCGCAAGATCGAACTCCGCTTCCGCGGATTCGATTGCGCCCAAGATCCCCCGAAGACGGCCGCTTCGGGATCTTGTGGGGTCTCTCGCCGAAGTGGTCGCCGCGCTGCACTCAGTACAGGAGCTGCGAGCGCCGGTCGTGGCGCTCGAGCGCGAGCTCGATCAGGCGATCGAGGAGCGCGTCGTACCGTATTCCCGAAGCCTCGAAGAGCTTCGCGTACACGCTCGTCTCCGTGAACCCGGGGATCGTGTTCAGCTCGTTGACGATCACCTCGCCGTCCGGGCGGACGAACAGGTCTACCCGCGCCATCCCCTCGCATTCGGTCGCCACGAACGACTCGACCGCCAACCGGCGGACACGTTCGATGACGTCCTCCGGGACGCGCGCCGGGATGATCAGGTCCATGCCGTTCTCGTCGTACTTCGCCGAGTAGTCGTACCACTCCGCGTGGGCGACGATCTCACCGACGGCCGAGGCGATCGGATCGCGATTGCCGAGGACGCCGCATTCGACCTCGGTTCCGGGGACCAGTTCCTCGATCAGGACCTTGTCGTCGTGCCGCCGGGCCAGCTCGACCGCGGCCTCGAGCTCGCCCTCGTCGTGCACCTTCGTGATCCCGACCGAGGAGCCGAGGCGCGCCGGCTTGACGAAGACCGGGTAGGGGAAGTCGTGCTGCACCGGATCGCCGTCGCGGAGCGTGACGTTGCGGGCGACTGCGATCCCGCGGTCGCGCAGGACGGCCTTGAACAGGTCCTTGTCCATGCACAACGCCGAGGCAGCGACACCGGCTCCTACGTAAGGGATGCCGGCGAGCTCGAGGAGCCCCTGGACGGTTCCGTCCTCCCCGAACGGGCCGTGCAGGATCGGCAGGACGACGTCGATCCGCCCGAGCGCCGCGGCCGGCGGTGAGTCCGCGACGACGGGGAGCGTCTCGACGGTCGGCCCGACACCCGATGCCGCGATCGCCTCTGCCGGCGTGGGGTCGAGCCGCCACCGGCCGTCGCGCGAGATCCCGATCGTCGTCGTCTCGTAGCGCGCCGGATCGAGCGCGGCGGCGACCGACGCGGCCGACGCGACGGAGATCTCGTGCTCGCTCGAGCGGCCGCCCGCGAGGACAGCCACGCGAAGCTTGCGCATCACGGTGTCGGCGTGGTCGGGGTCGTCGTCGTCGATGTCGTGTCGCCCGTGAAGCTGCCGACGAAGAGCGTGATCGACGTACCCGGCTTCGCCTGGCTGCCGCCGGTCGGATCCTGCGAGATGACGAACCCGTCCAGCGTGGGATCCGTCGTGTCCTCGAGCACGACCTGCGACTTGAACCCCGCCGACTGGAGCGCGGCCTGCGCGTCCGAGAGTTGGAAGCTCGTGACGTCGGGCACGGCTGCCGTTGCCGCGCCCTTCGACACGGAGAGGGTCACCGTAGAGTCCTTGGCCGCCGTTTGACCGCCGTCCGGCGCCTGGTCGACGACGACGCCCTTCTCGAGCTCGGAGTCGACGTCGACCCTCGAGACCTGGAAGCCCGCTTTCTGGAGCTGCGAAGCGGCATCGGAGTACTGGAGTCCGACCACGGGCGGCACGCTGACCGGCTTCGGGCCGGAGGAGACGTTGATGCGGACCTGAGTCCCCTCGACCACGACGAGCCCGGCCGCGGGTTTCTGGGCGACGACCTGGCCGTCCGGCTTGTCCGAGTGCACGTTCGCGACCTGCGCGTCCAGGCCGGACTGCGTGAGCTTCTGGACCGCGTCCGTGGCACTCTCGCCGACCACGCTCGGAATGGTGACCTGCGGCTTCCCGGAGGAGACGTCGATGACGACGGTGGTGTCCTTGTCGACGCGTGTCCCCTCGGTGGGCGTCTGCGCGAAGACGAATCCTTCCTCGACGTCCGAGTTCGCCTTGTGGACCACCTTCGGCGTGAGATTCTTGTTGAGCACGAGGTTCACCGCCTGCGTCTGCTGAAGCCCGACGACGTACGGCACAGCGATCGGGGCCTGGCTCTGGATCTGGCGCTGGATCGCCTCGTACAGGAGCCAGCCGCCTGCCACGATCGCGAGCACGGCGCCGATCCCGAGGAGCCACGGCCAGATGACGCGGCGACGAGGGGGCGGCTCGTACTGCGGCGGGTAGCCGGCAGGCCGACGGAGTTGCGTCGCGGCCGTGTCCGCGTCGAGCACCCGGCCGCCCGCGAGGACGATCGTCGCGGCGTCGGAGGTCTCCATCGGCACGTGGCCGCCGTGCGCCACGGTCTCGAGGTCGGCGTCCATGGCCGCCGCGGACTGGTAGCGCTCGGCGGGCTCCTTGGCGAGCGCGCGGAGGACGACGAGATCGAGATCCGGAGGTACCTCGGGCCGGAGCTCCGACGGCGGAGCAGGCACCTCGGACAGGTGCTTCATGGCGATTTCGACGGGCGTCTCGCCGGTGAACGGCACCTCGCCCGTGAGCAGCTCGTAGAGGACGATCCCGGCCGAGTAGAGGTCGGACGTCTGGTCGACCGGGGCGCCGCGGGCCTGCTCGGGCGAGAGGTACTGCGCCGTCCCGATGATCGCGCCCTCCTCGGTCATCTGGCTCGGGCCTGCGCGGGCGATGCCGAAGTCCGTCACCTTGACGACGCCTTCCGGGTCGACGATCACGTTGTGCGGCTTGATGTCGCGGTGAACGACGCCGTTTCGGTGCGCGTAGCGCAGGGCAGCGAGGATCTGGCGCGTGTACGCGATCGCGACGGGAATCGGGCACGGCCCGCGTCCGCGGACGAGCTCCTTCAGCGTCCGTCCCTCGACGTACTCCATGACGATGAAGTAGGAGCCGTCACTCGTTCCGCGGTCGTAGATCGAGACGATGTTCGGGTGGGAGAGGCCCGCCGCGTGCGTCGCCTCGCGCCGGAAGCGCTCGACGAACTGCTCGTCGTTCGTGTAGCGCTCGTGCAGCATCTTGATCGCCACCCGGCGTCCGAGCTCTTGGTCCTCCGCCAGGTAGACGTCGGCCATCCCGCCACCGCCGAGCTTTCGCGAGATGCGGTAGCGCCCTGCGAAGAGCGTTCCGGAGAGGGTGTCCTGGGTGGCCATTGGCTGAGAGGTTAGGGATTCGTCGTCGGCCGGAGCAGTGCCTCCAGCACCGCTCTCGCGATCGGGGCGGCCGTCGTCCCGCCCACTCCCGTCTGATTCTGCAGCACGACCGCGACGGCGAGGTTCGGCGGGCTCGTCTCGTCCTTGCCCGCGAAGCAGATGAACCACGTCGTGTTCGAGCCGGGGACGCCCGTCTCGCCGGTCCCGGTCTTGCCGCCGATGGAGTGGCCGGGGATCTGGGCGGCCGTCCCGGTTCCGCGGAGGACGACCTGCCGCATCATCTCCGCGACCTCGTCAGCCGTCTTCTTGCTCACGGCCTGGCGGATGAGGACGGGCTTCTGGCGGAGGATGACGCGGCCGCCGGGCGAGACGATCTTCGCAACCGCGTGCGGCTCCATCAGCTTCCCGCCGTTCCCGATCGCGCCCGCGACCATCGCCATCTGCAGTGGTGTCACGAGCATTCGCTCCTGGCCGAAAGCCATCCGCCCGGGGTCGACGTCCGAATCGCGCCGCGGGTAGTAGAGGCGGCCCTTGTCGTACAGCCCGCTGGGCAGGCGCTCCTCGACCGGAGTCTCGAGCGGCGGGCGCTCGTAGAACCCGAACCGCTTGGCGGTCTCGAGGATCCGCTTCGCGCCGAGCGCCTTGCCGACGTTGCAGAAGACCGAGTTCACCGAGTGCACGAGGCCGTCGGCGAGCGAGATGTTCCCGAACACCTCGGGCCCGTTCTGGTCGGCGAAGTTGTGGACCTGCTTCCCGTACTCGACGCAGTACCCGGGGTCGTAGAAGCTCGACTCCGGTGTGAACTTCTTCGATTCGAGCGCCGCCGACGCGGTGATCACCTTGAACGTCGACCCGGGGACGAAGAGACCGGCGCTCGCACGGTTCAGGAGCGGCGAGGCGGGGGTGCAGTCGGCCGTGATCCGCGAGATCTTCTGGAAGCTCGTCTCGACGACGTTCGGGTCGAAGCTCGGAGACGACGCCATGACGAGGAGCCTCCCGTCGCGGGGGTCGAGCGCGACGACCGCGCCGCACTTCGTCCCCAGCTGCTCGACGGCGACCTTCTGTGCGTCGAGGTTCAGGTTGAGAACGACGTCGTTGCCCTTGACGGTCTGTCCCTTGAGCTCGTCGAGCGCGCGGTCGACGAAGGTCGAGAGGTGCTCGTTCGACGAAGTGAGGTAGTCGTTCAGCGAGCGCTCGAGCCCGGTGCGCGCCCGCCCCAGGGTGGAGTAGCCGACGAGGTGCGGCGCGAGCGGCCCGTACGGGTAGCGCCGGAAGTAGAGGGTCTTGTCTCCGACCACGCGCGCACGGTTGCGGGCGAGTCGTTTGCGGGGATCGCCCGAGAAGATGAGCCCGCGGTCGATCGAGAACTCCGCGACACGCTTGACCGCGTTGTCCTGCCGGTCCGCGAGGCCCGCCGCTGCCCACGTCTGCCAATACGTCGTCATCACGACGAGCGCGCCGACGAGGATCAGCGAGACGTACGTGAGCCGGATGATCTGGCGGTTCATCGAGGCTGGTTCGCCCTGTCGGAGACGAGCAGGAGGCCTGCGAGCACGAGGAAGTTCGCGACGATGCTCGACCCTCCGTAGGACACGAAGGGGAGCGTGATCCCGGTCAGGGGGACGACACGCAGGACGCCGCCGACGATGATGAAGGTCTGGAGCGCGAAGCCGAAGGTGAGGCCCGCCGCGAGGAGCTTCGAGAAGCCGTCCTCGGCGCGGAGCGCGATCCGCATCCCGCGGGCGACGAAGAGCATGTACACGAGGAGGAGCCCTGCTGCTCCGATGAGGCCGAGCTCCTGCGCGATCGCCGAGTAGATGAAGTCCGTGCGCAGGTACGGGATGAGCGCCGATCCGTCCGTGTTCGTGAACGTCCCCTTGCCCAGGCCGGTTCCGCCGAAGCCGCCGTTCGCGATCGAGTAGAGCCCACGGACGAGCTGGTACGACGCGCAGTCCTGGCGAAGCTCGAGCTGTCCGTTGACGGCGCAGTAGACCTTCTCCGTCGTCCACGGGTGCAGCCAGATCGTGACGCGCTCCTGGACATGGGAGAGCGCGTTGTAGAGGAGCGCCGCACCACCGACGAAGAGCACGCTCCCGGCGAGGACGAACAGCGCCCTGCCCGTCGCGACGTAAACCATCGCCAGGAAGATCCCGAAGTTGAGGAGCGCGCTCCCGAGGTCGTTCGTCTGGACGATGACGAGCATCGCGGCGCCCCAGATCGCGAGCAGCGGCCCGATGTCCTTCAGGCGTCCCTGCGCCAGGGTCTCGCGCTTCTCGCGCAGGTAGCCCGCGAGGAAGAGGATGAGGAAGATCTTCGAGAGCTCGCCCGGCTGGAACTGGAACGGCCCGAGGCTGACCCACAGACGCACGCCGTTGACGCGCTCTCCGATGACCGGCGCCGACGGGAGCAGGAGCAGCACGACGGCAGCGACCCCGAAGAGGTAGCGGTAGGACTCGAGGATGCGGTAGTCGTGGCGCAGCCAGATGAGCGCCGCTGCGAAGACCGCGACGCCGATGAACACCCAGGTCGCCTGGCGGCCGCCGTCGGACGGGTTGAGCCGGTAGTTGAGGGTGAGGCCGAACGCCGTAAGGACGGCGGTGAGGGGCAGGAGCGCGCCGTCGGCGTACGGCACCGTGCGCCGCGCGACGAGATGGGCGACGAGGTAGAGGCCGAGGAAGGCGGCGGCGTAGGTCACGGCCCGCGTCGTGATCTCCGAGCTTCGGGCGATGGTGACGCTCGAGAGCGCCACGCCCGCGAAGACGGAGGCGGCGACGATTCCCGCGAGCTCGCGGTTGCGAGCACTCACCTGTTGAGGCTCCAGTAGACGACGAGCGCGCCGACGACGAGGACGCCGAGGATGAGGAGGAGCGCGGTGACCCGGCCGCCGGGGCCTGCGCCGTGGCGGCGGAGGGACGACTGGGACGCAGCCTCTGCTTCCTCGCCCTCGGGCTCGGGCTCGCCGGCGTCGTCGGAAGCCGCAGAGGCCTCGTCGACGGCGGGAGCGGCGATCGTCGCGGCCACCTCCGGCGGGCTCTCCTCTTCGCTGCCCTCCACCAGCTCGAAGAGGACGACCGTGATGTTGTCCTCGCCGCCGTGCGCGTTCGCAGCCGTGACGAGGGCCTGCGCAGCCGTCGCCGGGTCGCCGTCCGCCTCGACGATGCAGGAGGCGATCTCCTCCTCGACGAGCATGTCCGTCAGGCCGTCGGAGCAGATGAGGAAGATGTCGCCGGCGCGCGCCGGTACCGAGAACACGTCCGCCTCGATCGCGCGCTCGGTCCCGACGGCGCGCGTGATCGCCGACCGTTGGGGATGCCGCGCGGCTTCTTCGGGCGTCAGCACGCCGCTCTCGACGAGCTCGGCGACGAGCGAGTGGTCGGTGGTGATCTGCTCGAGCGTCTCCTCACGGAGCCGGTAGGCGCGCGAATCCCCGACATGCCCGAAGAGCACGCGTTCCGCTGGCGCATCGACGAAGGCGATCGTCACGGTCGTCCCCATGCCCGCGGTCTCGGGGTCGGCGATGGACCGTTCCCAGACACGGCGGTTGGCCTCCTCGATCACGGCCTCGAGCCCCGCTTCGTCCTCGACTTCGCGTCCGCCGTCCCTGAGCGCAGCTGCGGCGAGCCCGGCCGCGACCTCCCCTGCCCGCGCTCCGCCCATGCCGTCGGCGATCGCGAAGAGCGGAGGCTCGAAGACGTACGCGTCCTCGTTCCGGAGGCGTCTTCGCCCCGTGTCCGTGAGCCACGACGCGCGACCGATCTTCATCGCTCGAGCCTCAGCTCGGTCTCGCCGAGCCGGAGCACGTCGCCCGGCCGGAGCAGCCGCTCGCTGGTCACGCGGGCGCCGTTCACGAAGGTGCCGTTGGTGGAGCGGAGATCCTCGACCCAGACGCCGTCCACGCGTGGCGCGATGAGTGCATGCTGCGCCGACGCGAAGTCGTCGCCGTCGAGCTGCAGGGTCGACTCCGGACCGCGCCCGGCGACGGTCGGCTCGGCAAGCTCGAGGACGCGCCCGGTCTCGAGGCCCGGGCCGTCGACGACGACGAAGCGAGCGGGTCGCACGGGGATGCGCGCGCGCAGCTCGGCGGCCTCGGCTGCGCCGAGGATGATGCTCTCCTGCGGCGCCCCGCCGATGTCCTTCGTCGCCGAGCGGACTACGAGGACGATGAACCCGTAGAGGAGCACGAGGAAGGCGAGCTTGAGGACGAGGAGCGTCTCGTCGGTCGAGAGCGCCGCGATCGTCACGACGTCGGAACGGAGCGGGCGAACGCGATCTCGGTCGAGCCGAGTGTGATCCGGTCCCCGTCGTCGAGTTGCTTCCGGTCGACGCGCTTCCCGTTCACGATCGTTCCGTTCATGGAGCCGAGGTCGACGATCCAGTAGCGGCCGTCCTCCCGGCGGATCTCGGCGTGGCGCCGCGAGACGTTGAGGTCGGGCACGCGTAGCTCGCATTCGCGAGAGCGCCCGAGGACGACGCGCTCGACCTCGATCGGATGCTCGCGCCCCGCGAACGTCACCGTCACACGCTCAGGCCTCGGCTCCGCCTCGGGTGCGGGCTCCAGGTCGTCCGGCTCGGGCAGCGGGACGACGGGGACCGGCGCTCGATACACCATCGTGTGCGCGGGCTCGGCCGGCGGGAGCGCCGGCGCCACGGCAGCACCCTCCGCGGACGGGGTGCCGACGAGGCGTGTCGCGATCCCGAACTCGCCCACCGCGAGATCCTCGTCGGTCGTCACGACGACAGTCGGCGGCCCGAGCAGGGCATAGCGCTCGCGGCGGGCATGCTCGGCGAGATATTCCTGCAGCTCTCCGACGAGCGAGCCCTCGTACCCGCCGAATTGGCGGCGGTCGTGCGGGGAGAGGTAGATCGTGTACTCGTTCGGGACGTACACGCGCGAGACCGAGACGTTGCGGTGATCGTCCATCTCCTTGACGAGCTTGCGCGCAAGCTCGATCGGCTGCACGTGCGTCCGGAACGCCCGCCCGAAGACGCCCTCGAAGAGGCCCTCGATCTTCGATTCGATGCTCCGTAGCACGCCCATACGGGGTCGGAGGACGTCCTCCGCGCCGAGTCTAGCGGCCGGTTCTGGCAGCCCGGACCGCCGCCAGGCCCCAGACGAACGCGACGAGCAGGCAGGCTGCGACGCCGGCTCCGGCGGCGATCGTGCCGACGGCGAGGACGACTCCGACGATGCCGATGCCGTAGCGCCAGCCAGCCCGCGCGTAGGGGAGAGACGCGGAGGCGATCGCGATGACGAGCGAGCCGACGAGCACAGCAGGATGGAGGGCGAGCGTCTGCCAGACGGCGGCGACGACCCTCGTCGACGTGTCGAGCGGCGAGATGTCGATCGGCTCGACGGGCACTCCGCTCACGGGAAGGGCGCCGGACGAGACACCGGTGACGAGGACGGCGGCGAGGACGGCCGTGGCTCCCTGGACCGCCCGGCGGACCGTGCCGCGTGCCGGTTGGACCGCGAGAGGGACGAGGGCGAGCGCTCCGAGGGGGGCGAGCAACGGCCCGGCGGCGAAGAGGAGCCCCATGCGTGCGTCTCGCCACGTGAGCGCGAGCCAGCCGAGCGCGAACACGCAGTAGACGACCGCGAGGCTCCGCGCCTCGTTCCCGAGCGGGAACACGGGTGCGGAGAGGGCGATCGCGAGGCCCAGCCTCGGCCGCAGGGCTGCCGAGACCGCGGCCGCGACGACGAGCGCCGCGACGAGGAACGAAGGCCAGAACGGGAGGAGCGTCGCGCCCAGCCCTGCCGTCACCGCGGCGAGCGCGGCGGGAACGAGCCGTGCGACGAGATCGGTGGGGGCAGAGATCTCCGCGCGCTTCCTCCGCTCCGTCTCGCGGGGCACGGCGCTCCCGACCGAGCGACGCAGGTCGGAAGCGAGCGCCGACGCCCGCGGGCGCGTCGCCGGGTCCGGTTCGAGCGCGTTGTCGACGGCGGCGAGCACGCGGCGCGGCAGGTCGGGCCGCTCGCGGGCGAGGGGCGGAGCTCCGGCCTCGATCGAGCGCGCGACCTCCTGTAGCGGGACTCCCCAGAACGGATGCTTGTTCGCGAGCGCCTCCCAGAGGACGACGCCGACAGCCCAGACGTCGCTCTCGGCGGTCGCCTCCTCGCCGGCGAGCCGCTCCGGGGCGATGTACGCGAGCGTTCCGGGCACGTCTCCGACTGCGGTCAGCGTGTCCGCGCCGTCGAATTGCGCGAGCCCGAAGTCGAGGAGCCGGACGGCGAGCTCGTTCTCGCGGTCCTCGACGAGGACGTTCGACGGCTTCACATCGCGGTGGACGATTCCCGTGCGGTGCGCATGGGCGAGGGCATCGAGGAGCTGCGCGGCGACCTCGACAGCATCGTCGTCGGAGAGCGCGCCGGCCCGGAGCACCTCGCGGAGCGTCCGGCCGGGCACGTACTCGTAGGCGATGTAGACGTGGCTCGAGTCGTGTCCGACGTCGTAGGCGCGCACGCACCGCTCGTGCCGCAGACGTTTCGCGGCCAGCGCCTCGCGCTCCGCACGGGCGGCAGCCTTCCCCTCGCGAGCGATGATCTTGAGCGCGACGTCGAGCCCCGTCTGCTCGTCGCGGGCGAGCCAGACCGAGCCGTTTCCTCCGCTGCCGAGGGGGCGGACCGGTCGGTAGCGCCCGAGGACGAGCTCTCGGAGGGGTGCAAAGGCAAGCGACGACACGGGTAGCGCCCTTTTGGCCGCGGCGTTTCGAACTCCTTTCGCGCCCACCGCGCGGGCGTGCTCCTATGCCTCGTCTAGAGTGGCGTCCCAGACGGCGCCGTGACTACGCACGACGACGACATCCTCGACTTCGACTTCTTCGACGAGGAGGAACCGCCCACCCGGGAGGAGCCCTCGTCCGGCGGTCCCCGTCCGCCGCGCGGGCGAGGCCCTCGGCCGCCCCGCCGGCAGTTCCGTCCTCCGGGCAACCTGACCCCGCTGCTGCGGCTCGTCGGCCTCATCGCCCTCGGGATCCTCATCGTCGTGCTGCTGGCGGTATGGATCGAGGGCTGCTCGTCGAACCAGAAGCACGACCGGTACGCGAACTACATGGCGGACATCGGGGACGTCGGCAGCGCGTCCGCGAAGCTCGGCGGCCAGCTCTCGACGCTCTTGACGACGCCCGGTCTGAACAAGGAGGACCTCGACGCGAAGCTTGGTGGCTACGTCCAGGAGGCGCAGAGCCAGGAGCAGAAGGCGGAGAGTCTGCGGCCGCCCGGGCCGCTCCACGACGCGAACGACGCGGCCGTCCAGGCGCTGGGCCTCAGGGTCCTCGGGCTGCAGGGGCTGCAGGCGACGTTCAAGCAGACGGCCGGCTCGTCCGACGCCACGACCGCGGGCGAGCAGCTCGCCGCCCAGGGTCAGCGTCTGAGCGCCAGCGACGTCGTCTGGGCGGATCTTTTCCGCTCGCCTGCGCAGGCGGTGCTCCAGGACGAGGGCGTCAGCGGCGTGCAGGTGCCGGCATCGGTGATGGTGCCCGACCTCGACTTCGTCACCAACCAGTCGATGGCGGCTGCCTGGCGAAGGATTCAGGGCGCGTCCACGGGCGGGACGCCGACGGGCTCGCACGGGAGCGGGATCGCCTACGTCAAGGCGGTCCCGAGCGGACAGCTCCTCTCGACGACGACGCAGACGACGATCAAGGTCACGACGCAGCTCGGATTCGAGGTCGGCGTCACCGACACGGGGGACAGCCAGGAGGTCCAGATCAAGGTCGTCCTCACGATCCCGAAACAGCCGAGCCCGATCGTGAAGACGTCGACCATCCCGGTCATCGACCCGGGCGAGACCAAGGCGGTCACGTTCCAGATCGGGGCACTCGTCCCGTTCGGAGAGCAGATCTCCGTCAAGGTGGACGTCAATCCCGTCAAGGGAGAGACGAACACGAGCAACAACACGTACGAGTACCCCGTCATCTTCACGCTTTGAGCGCGTCCCTGGCGGTGGCGGTCGGGGCCGCTGCGGTGGCGGCACTGGCTCTCGTGCTCGCGCTCTTCCTGTGGAGACGGCAGGCGCGGCTCCAGGGCGCGCAGACGGTCGTCCTCGGCAGCGATCGCCAGGATCTCGTCGAGTTCGCGGTCTCCTTGCAGGCGCGGATCGACGACCTCCACCGCGGGGTGGACGAGGTCGCGGCTGGGCTCTCGCGGGTCGACCGTCGCGTCGACCGCTCGCTGACGAACACCGCCGTCGTGCGCTACGACGCTTACGAGGGGACGGGCGGCCAGCAGTCCGCCTCCGTCGCGCTGCTCGACGCCACGCGGACGGGAACGATCGTGACCGCGATCCAGGGCCGCGACTACGCCCGCATCTACGTCAAGGACCTCGACCGCGGCCGCTCGTCGGTCGCGCTCTCGCCCGAGGAGCAGGAGGCCGTCGACCGCGCGATGTCGCGCTGAGACGCGTGTGGCTACGAGGGCTGCACCACGCGATTGGCGAGAGGCTCGCCGCCGACGTCGGTAGCGCCGGCGACGTCGTGAGCGAGACGATCAAGTGCAGCCACTGCGGCCGAGACCGGCCGACCCGCCTCTTTCGCGGACGTCACAAGATCGTTACTCAGGGGCGCGAGATGATCTGCCGTACGTGTCAGGCCGAATGGTGGCGGGGCGGCGAGCGACGCAGCGAGGGGACAGCTCCGCGCCCGATCGACTAGGCGGCCGCGGCTGCGGCGTCGAGCCCGGGCAGGTAGCGACGCCAGACGTCCGGGATGTGCTCGGCGGTCAGCCGGATGAAGAGGATCGGCGTCGGCGGCCGCGGCACCGTGCGGAGCGTCATGGTCGTCTCCTCGAGCAGGCGGTCGCCCTTCCGGTGGTTGCACGGCGCGCACGACGCGACGACGTTCTCCCAGACCGATCTCCCCCCTCGCGAGCGAGGGACGATGTGGTCGAGGGTGAGCCGGTGGCTCTCCGAGCCGCAGTACGCGCACTGCCAGCCGTCGCGGGCGAAGAGGACGCGCCTCGAGATCCGCCGAGTTGCGCCGCGCGGCACGCGGACATAGGAGACGAGCCGGATGACGTGCGGACGCCGGAACTGCGTGCATGCCGAGCGGAGCGGACGCTCGTGGCTCTCGAGGATCTCGGCCCTGCCCTTCCACACGAGCACGTGCGCACGGCGCAGCGAGCAGATGTTCAACGGCTCGTAACTCGCATTGAGAACGAGGACTCGCTCCACGCCGCGCGCAGCGTAGCAGCGTGCTCCAGCCCTGAGAACATGCGGGATTGGCGGCGTCCACGCGACGGCGCCGACGGTGCCAGAGGCGTTCTGCATATCGTGCTATCTTCTTGCATACTATGAATCTAGGTGGATATCGAGCATGAGCCGTGCCGCGGTCGTCGCGTTCTCGGGCGGGCTCGACACGAGCTGCATCGTCGCCTGGCTCCAGGAGGAGCCGTACGGCTTCGACGAGGTGGTCGCGGTCCTCGCCGACGTCGGCCAGGAGTTCGACCTCGACGAATCGATCGCCCGTGGGAAGGCGGCGGGCGCGAGCGACGTCCTCCTCCTCGACCGGAAGGACGAGTTCGCGGACGAGCAGTGCGCGCGGGCGATCGTCACGAATGCTCTGTACGAGGGGAAGTACCCGCTCGTCTCGGCGCTCTCGCGTCCGGTGATCGCGCAGGCGGTCGCCGAGGTGGCGCACGACATCGGGGCCGAGGCCGTCGTCCACGGCTGCACGGGCAAGGGGAACGACCAGGTTCGCTTCGAGCTCTCCTTCAAGGCGCACTACCCGGATGTGCGCGTGATCGCACCGCTCCGCGACCGTGTCCGGTCGCGGGACGAGGAGATCGAGTACGCGCTCGCGAAGGGCATCCCGGTCGTCCAGACTGCAGCGTCCCCCTACTCGATCGACGAGAACCTCTTCGGGCGCTCGATCGAGGCGGGCATCCTCGAGGACCCCTGGAACGCACCGCCCGGCGCACCGTACGCGTTGACCTCGGATCCGGCGAGCGCGCCGGAGCCGATCGAGATCGTGCTCGGCTTCGAGCGCGGTCTTCCCGTCTCCCTCGACGGCGCCGAGCTGCCGCTCGCCGAGCTGATCGGGCACATGAACCGTCTCGCCGGCGCCTACGGGATCGGGCGGATCGACATGGTCGAGAACCGCACCGTCGGGATCAAGAGCCGCGAGGTGTACGAGGCCCCCGGCGCGATCTCGCTGATCGAGGCGCACGCGGCGCTCGAGGATCTCGTCCTCACGAAGGACGAGGCGCGGCTCAAGCGGCCGCTCGAGCAGCGCTGGACCGAGCTCGTCTACGAGGGCCGCTGGTTCAGTCCCGCTCGCGAGGCGATCGATGCGTTCGTCGACGCGACCCAAGCGCTCGTGACCGGTGAAGTCCGCCTCGAGCTCCGCCCGAACGCGGCGGTCGTCACAGGTCGACGCTCGCCGCACGCGATGTATGCCACCGAGCTCGCTTCGTACGCGACCGGCGAGACCTTCCCGCACGACGCCGCGGAGGGATTCATCCGCATCGCGGCCCTCGAGGTCGAGCTGCACGCAGCGCGCACCCGCGCGACCGCCCCGGCATAATCGGCCCGCCGTGGCGCGGGAAACGACGTGGTCGGGTCGGGTCGAGCGAGCCCTCGATCCCGAGGTCTGGGCGTTCCTCCGTGTCGACGATGGGGAGCTCCTCCCCTACGACTGCGAGGCGAGCGCCGAGCATGCGCGCCGGCTCGCGGCCGCCGGAATCCTGACCGCGGCCGAGCTGGACGAGGTCGAGGAGCGGCTCGCGGAGATCGCACAGGAGCCCGACGGCTACCTCGAGTCGGACGAGGACGTCCACTCCGCGATCGAGCGTCTGCTGGGCGAGGTCGGTCGCAAGATCCATGCGGGCCGGTCGCGGAACGACCAGGTCGTCGCGGCTCTCCGCCTGTACGTGCTCGACGCGTGTGCGCAGGCGCGAGATGCAATCGACGCGCTCGCGCTGGTCGTGCTGTCGTTCGCGGAGGCGGAGGCGGAGACGGCGATGCCGGGCTACACACATCTCCAGCGGGCGCAGCCGGTGACGCTCGGCCATCACCTGCTCGCCTGGGTCGAGATGCTCGACCGCGACCGCACTCGCTTCGCCGCGGCCGCGGAAGCTGCCGCGGAGAGCCCGCTCGGCGCGGGTGCGCTCGCCGGTTCGACGCTCGAGCTGCCTCCGCCGCCCCGGGCGATGCGGAACTCGATCGACGCGGTCGCCGACCGCGACTTCGTGCTCGACTACCTGTACGCGGCGGCCGTGTTGTTCACGCACCTGTCGCGGATCGGCGAGGAGGTCGTCCTCTGGGCGTCGGCGGAGTTCGGCTTCGTGACTCTGCCCGAGAGCGCGGCGACGGGATCGTCGATGATGCCCCAGAAGCTGAACCCGGACGTCGCCGAGCTCACGCGCGGCAAGGCGGGGACGGCGATCGGGCGGCTCACCGGCCTCCTGGCCACGGTGAAGGGGCTCCCGCTCGCGTACGACCGCGACCTGCAGGAGGACAAGGAGCCGACCTTTGCCACGCGCCGCGATGTCCGTCGCGCACTCGAGGCGCTGACGATGCTCGTGAGCGGCCTCGAGGTCGATCGCAAGCGACTCGCGAAAGCCGCCTCCGACCCGCTCCTGCTCGCCACCGACGCGGCCGAGGAACTCGTCCGTCGTGGCATGCCCTTCCGGGACGCGCACGAGGAGGTCGCGGCGCGTGTCCGAGACGGCAGCTTCCGCAAGCCGCGAGCCGCGCTCGCGCGACCCTCGCCCGGCCCGGGCGGGATCCGCGACGCCCTCGCAGAGGCGCGCAACCGCTTCGTCGACAACCTCTGAGTTCTCGCAGGCCGGAATGCGCGCAGTGCGCGCATTCCGGCCGCGAAGATCCCTGAAGACGGCGGCTCCGCCGCCTTGTCCCATCATTCCTTGAACCTCGGGGTTGTCCGGCGCTCCGCCCAACGCAGCTTCGCGCGGACCTTCCGCGATCATGGCACCGCCCGCTCAGGCCGCGAAGCGGCCGCCTTCAGGGATTTCCGCTCTTGCGCATCAAGAGAGCGCGTCGCGGACGCGGCGCTGGAAGTCCGCGATGAGCTGCTCGCTCTGGAGCATCAGACGCCCCTGTGGCACGGCACCCGAGTCGAGGCCTCGCTGGACGGACTCGACGAGCGACGTGTCCTCCTCCCCGACCTGGTTGTCGAACGCGAGCAGCTCCTCGATCTGCTCCGGGGAAGCATCGGGGCCGAAGAAGTAGTCGGTCACCTCGATCGTCCGCCGAAGTCCGTCGGGCACCCACCGCTCGAGCGAGATGTTCATCGGCCCGGGCGCGATGTTCACGGTCGTGGCGGGCCACAGGAAGTGGTACTGGGCCTGAGTCACGTCGCCCGTCGGGACGTACGCCGCACGCCCGTTTCCCGTGAGCGCGGACGGGCGTACTAACCCGACCTGGCTGGAGAACGTTTCGTGAACTCCGAGCCGGTACGCGTCGGGCGCGACGTCGATGACCTTGCTGAACCCAGGGTGGGCGGTCGGGCAGTGGTAGCACTCGAGGTAGTTCTCGATGGCGACCTTCCAGTTCGACTGGATCGGCCAGTCGTAGTGCGAGTGGAAGCGGACGGCGCCGAGGTCGACGCCGCTCTCGGCGACGAGCGCAGGGAGGCCGCCGAGCGCGTCTTCGAGCGGGGTGGCGTTCGGCTCCGAGTTCACGAACACGAACGGCCCCCAGGTCCCGACCGAGACCGGGAGGAGCGAGAAGAGCTCGGGGTCGAAGTCGGGCTCTCGCTCGGAGCGCGGCGCCTTGCGCAGCTCGCCGTCGAGACCGTAGGTCCAGGCGTGGTACGGGCACTGGAGGGTCTCGCGGCAGCCCTTGTCCTGCACGACCTGGTGACCGCGATGCCTGCAGACGTTGACGAACCCGCGGAGCTCGCCGTCGGAGCCGCGCACGACGGCGATCGGGAGGTGGCCCGCCTGGGTCGCGAAGAAGCAGCCGGGCTCGGCGGCCCATTCGAGCGGCCCCGCGTAGTGCCAGGCGCCCGCGAAGACACGCTCGCGCTCGAGGGCGGCGACGGCCGGATCGGAGTACCAGCCCGCGGGCAGCGTCCAGCCTTCTTCGAGCGGATGGGCGAACGGCGGCGGTGCCGTCGTCATACGGGTGTCGTCGACGTTCATCGAGCTCCTCGCAACGGTCCTGACTGTCCGGTCAGTCAAGCGTACTCTAGACTCGCGGATCGTGACCACCTCGACGGAGGCGGCGACCGGCGGAGCGCGCGTCGACGCGATCCTCAGGGCGGCGTGCCGGGTCGTCGTCGAGGACGGAGCGCACGACCTCCGGATGGCCACCGTCGCCCAGCAGGCGGGCGTCTCGAAGGCGCTCGTCCACTACTACTTTTCGACGAGGCAGGAGCTCCTCCGCGCCGCGTTCGTCCATGCCGAGAAGGAGCGCGAGCGGACGCTCGAGGCCGAGCTCGACGCAGTCTCATCGGGCGCCGCGCGTGTCGAGCGGGCGCTGGTGCGCGCGATCGACCCAGGGACCGACGAGAGCCCGGCGCTGTGGAACGAGGTCTGGAGCAGCCTGCGTTCGGATCCCGAGCTCCGCCCTGTCGTCCAGGAGCACTACCGCGGCTGGGCGGAGCGCATCGTGCGGCTCTTGGGGGAAGGCCAGGCCGACGGCTCCGTTCCCCAGCGGGTGGACGTGGACGAGGCGGGATGGCGGCTGGCAGCCATGGCCGACGGTCTCGAGTCGATCCTCTACCTCGGCCTCTTCGACCTCGTGCGGGCTCGCCGCCTGCTGCTCTCGGCGCTCGAGCTGGAGCTCGCGCCGTGACGCTGAGGTCGCAGGGAGTGGTGCTGGAGCGATTGACGAAGCGCTTCGAGGCCGTGCCGGCCGTCGACGACGTCTCCGTCGAGGTCGAGAGCAGCGAGTTCTTCTCGCTCCTCGGGCCGTCCGGCTGCGGGAAGACGACGACGCTCCGCATGATCGCCGGCTTCGAGCGACCTGACGCGGGCCGCATCGTGATCGGGGACGCCGACGTGACCGAGGCGCCGCCCCACCGGCGCCCCGTCAATACCGTCTTCCAGAGCTACGCGCTGTTCCCGCACCTGAGCGTCGAGCAGAACGTCGCGTTCGGGCTCCGGTTCACGAAGACGCCGCGCGACGAAGCGCGGCGGCGGGTGTCGGAGATCCTCGATCTGGTGCACCTCGGCGGCCTCGGCGCGCGTCGACCGCACCAGCTCTCCGGCGGTCAGCAGCAGCGGGTTGCGCTGGCGCGCGCGCTCGTGCTCTCGCCCTCCGTGCTCCTGCTCGACGAGCCTCTGGGTGCACTCGACGCCAAGCTCCGGCGGGAGCTCCAGGTCGAGCTCAAGAGCCTCCAGCGCGAGGTCGGGATCACCTTCGTCTACGTCACGCACGACCAGGAGGAGGCGCTGACGATGTCCGACCGCCTCGCGGTCATGCATGGAGGGCGTATCCAGCAGCTCGGCGCTCCCCGTGACGTGTACGAGGCGCCGGCGACTGCGTTCGTCGCGGACTTTCTCGGGGTCTCGAACCTCATGCACGGAGCGAGCTCGGGCGGCGGCAAGGTACGCGTCGACGGCCTTGCGCTCGAGGCGCGCCAGGGCGACCTCGCCGTGACCGGGGACGTTCGCGTGACGATCCGGCCCGAGCGGCTCGAGATCGAGCCGGCCGACACTGCCGGTGCGAACCGCATTCCGGCTCAGGTCGGCGAGCTCGTGTACCTCGGCTCGACGACGCAGGTGCACGTGCGAACGGCGGGCGGAGCGACGCTCGTCGCGCTGCTCGCGAACACCGGGCGGCTCTTCCCGTTCGAGCGCGGCGACCAGGTGGTCGCGCACTTCCCACCCGACGCGCTGCGCGTCCTCGCCGCCGACGCAGAGCCGTCGTGACGGACGTCCTCGTCATCGGCGCCGGCCTTGCCGGCCTCGCGGCGGCACGCGATCTCGCAACGGGCGGTGCGGAAGTAACGGTGCTCGAGGCTCGCGGTCGCGTCGGGGGCCGGGTCGAGCAGGTGCGCGTCGACGAGGGTCGCCCCGCGCAGCTCGGCGGAGAGGTGGTCGGGCCCGCGCACACGGCGTACCTCGGCCTCGTCGAGGAGCTCGGCCTCACGCTCGAGCCGAGCTACACGGCGATCCCGGGCGCGACGACGTACGACCTCGTCGAGGGCGTCTCGCGGTCGGAGGACGGCTTTCCCTTCGCGACCGCCGCCGAGCGCGCGGACTACGAGCGCGTCGAGCGATTCTACGGCGAGCTCGTCGCGACGGTCGACGCGGACGACCCCTGGAGCCATCCCGACGCAGACCGTCTCGATCGCGCCTCGTTCGGGGACTGGCTTCGCTCGGCCGATGCGCTGCCGGCGACGGTCCGGGCGCTCGAGGTCGGCGCCCTCGCGCTCGCGGCGGGGTCGATCGAGCGCACGTCGCTCCTCGCCGAGCTTCGCAAGGGGGCGGCGGTCGGAGAGCGTGGTTTCTACGGCTACGAGCTCTGGGAGTCGCTCCAGGTCGCGGAGGGGAGCGCGGAGCTCGCCGTCCGCATGGGCGCCGAGCTCGACCGGCGTGTGCGGCTCGACGCGGAGGTGCGGTCGGTGGCCGTCCGAGCGACCGGCTGCACGGTCGAGCTCGACTCCGGAGAAGAGCTCACGGCCGACGCCGTCGTCTCGGCGCTGCCGGTGAGCGTCCTCGCCACCATCGAGCTCGACGGCGTCAGCAAGGCGCGTGTGGAGTCGCTCCGCCGGCAGCGGCACGCGCTCGCGGCGAAGGTCGTGACGGTCTACGACCGCGCTGTCTGGGCCGACATCGGCGCGAACGGGCTCTCGGAGGGAGAGCACCTCCTCGCGTCGACCTGGCCGCAGCGGGACGGTGTGCTCTCCGGGCTCGTTCCACCGGAGCGGATCGGCTGGCTGCTCGCGGTCGCGGAGGAGGACCGCGCTTCCGTCCTCCACGCCGAGCTCGAGCGCATGTACGGGAAGGCCGCGGCCGCTCCATCGGCGACCCACATCCGGCTCTGGGCGACGGACCCGTACACGCGCGGCTACGTCACGCACTGGTGGCCGGGAGACGTCCTCCGCGTCGGGCGGCTCCACGGCACCCACGAACCGCCCTTCTACGTGTGCGGCTCGGACCAGTGGGTCGCCGGCTACATGGAGGGCGCGGTGCGTACGGGCCGTGCAGCCGCTCGGGCCGCGCTGGGAGTCGAGTGAGGAGCGCCGTGAGCCTGCAGCACATCGAAGCGGACGTCGCAATCGTCGGCGCCGGCGTCGCCGGGCTGGCGGCCGCGAGGAAGCTCGTCGCCGCGGGCCAGGAGGTCGTCGTGCTCGAGGCACGCGACCGTGTCGGCGGCCGGCTCTGGAACACGGTGATCGGCGGCGAGGCGAACGAGCTCGGCGGCGAGTGGGTCGCGCCGTATCAGTCGCGGCTGCACGCTCTCCTGCCGGAGCTCGGGATCGACCTCTTCCCCGCGTACCGCGATGGCGACGACGTCTACGTCGACGAGTCGGGTCGTTCACACCGGTACACGGATCATGCGACTCCGCTCGGATCGGCGTCGACGAAGGCGCTCGAGGCGGGAGAAGCGAAGCTCGACGCGCTCGCGAAGGAGCTCGATCCGGAGGCGCCGTGGAGCCACCCGGACGCCCGCGCGCTCGACACGATCACCTTCGAGGAGTGGCTGCGCGCGGAGATCGCGGACGAGACCGGGCGGGACCTGCTCCGCTCATACCTCGCGGACGGCTTCCTGACGAAGCCCTCCCACGCGTTCTCGCTCCTGCAGGGGCTCTGGGTCATCGCCGGAGCGGGCGGCACGTACGAGCTCTTCGCCTCGGAGCAGTGCCTCGCCTATCGCGTCGTCGGCGGCTCGCAACTCATACCGCTCCGCCTAGCCGACGAGCTCGGCGACCGCGTCGTCCTCGAGGCGCCCGTGCGCTACGTGCGCTGGTCGGGCGACGGCGTGGAGATCGACGCAGGCGCAGTGAGCGCGAGCGCCCGTGCCGTCGTCGTCGCGGTCCCGCCGAACCTCACCGGTGGGATCCGCTTCGAGCCTTCTCTCCCTGCGTGGAGGCTGAAGCTCGAGCAGGCGACCTCGCAGGGGAGCGTAATCAAGGTGCTCGCCGGCTACGACGAGCCGTTCTGGCGGGCCGACGGTCTCTCCGGCGAGGGGTTCGCCCCGCATCAGGTGGTCCGCGAGCTGTACGACAACTCGCCGCCCTCCGGGGCTGTCGGCGTGCTCTGCACCTTCCTCGCGGGTGAGAACGCGGATCGGGTGAGCCGACTCGCACCGAACGCGCGCCGCGCCGCGGTTCTCGAGGGAATGGCGAAGTACGTAGGCCCCGCGGCGCTCGAGCCGACGGTCTACGTCGAGACGGACTGGTCGGCGGAGGAGTGGACGCGCGGCGCGTACGCGGCGTCGTTCGTCGTGGGCGGGCTCACCCGGTACGGAGAGGACCTGCGTCGGCCGGTCGGTCCGATCCAGTGGGCGTGCTCGGACATCGCTGGGTTCGGACACATGCACATGGAGGGCGGCGTCCGCTCGGGCGAGGCCGCCGCATCGGCGATCCTCGCTTCGTAGTCGAGGGGGCTCAGCTCTCGAGCCCGGTCGCGAACGTCTCGACCCCGGTCTCGGCCGGGCCCCGCCGCGACTGCACGATCTTCCACACGACGAAGAGGAGCGCTGCGATCACGATCGTGATCACCAGCGTGAGCGTTGCGAGGGCGTTCAGCGCGGGCGTCGGCGCCGTTCTCCCCGTCGAGTAGATGCGCACCGGAACCGTGTCCGTCGACGCTCCCGACGAGAGGAATGCGCTGATCACGAAGTCGTCCATCGAGATGGCGAAGACGATGATCACGCTCGCGACGATCGCCGGCGCGAGCAGCGGTAACAGCGCCAGCCGGGTCGCCTGGAGCCGCGACGCACCGAGATCCTGGGCCGCCTCCTCGTACTCCGGCCCGATCGCGAGCAGGCGCCCGCGGACGATGACGAGCACGAACACGAGCGAGAACGTGATGTGACCGATCGCCTGGGCGGGTGTTCCGAGCGGGATGAACGTCAGCAGGTTGACGAAGACGAGCAGGAGCGCCGTCCCCATCACGATCTCCGGCGTGACGAGCGGGATCATCGAGATGAAGTTCGCGGAGCCGGCGCCCCGCCCACGCCAGCGCGTGAGGCCGATCGCGAGCGCCACGCCCATCGGGACGGTGACGAGGACCGCGATCCCGGCGAGCCTGAGGCTCTGGAAGAGGGCCGAGCGTAGGTCGGGGTCGTGCCACACCGAGAGGTCGGGATCATCGAAGTACCAGCGGAGCGACCAGCCCTGCGCGGTCGAGCGTGAGCGCCCCGCGTTGAACGAGAAGCGGATCGCGACGAGGATCGGGACGATCGACCACACGAGGTAGACGGCGGTCGCGAGCACGAGGAAGCGAGGCTTCCCCCAGGGATTCGCCCACCAGTCGCGGAGACGCGCGACGACGGAGCGGCGCGGGGCCTCGACAGCCGCGGCCGACGCTGTGGTCACGAGCCCATCCTTCGCTGCGCCCGTGCGGTGACCACGAGGTAGTAGCCCATGAGGACGCCGAGGAAGAGCATCAGCGCGATGACGAGCGCTGCGCCCACCGGGATCTGCTGCCCGCCGCGGATGTAGAGGTTGATCTCGTTCCCGATCATGCTCGTCTGCGGCGAGCCCGAGAGGAGATCCGGCGTGTAGTAGTCGCCGAACATCGGGAGCGCGATGATCGCGCAGCCCGCGAGCACGGCAGGGATCGAGAGCGGGAACGTCACCAGGCGGAACGCCTGGTACGGGCTCGCGCCCAGGTCACGCGCCGCTTCGAGCAGGCTCCGGTCGATACGGTCGAGGAACGCGTAGAGCGGGAGGATCATGAACGGCACGTACCCATAGACGAGGCCGAGGATCACCGACGACGCTCGGCCGTCGAGCCACGTCCGAGGCTCGCTGATGATGCCGATCCAGAGCAGCACGCGGTTCACCCAGCCGTCGTCCTGGAGGAGGTTGATCCAGGCGAGCATCCGCATCAGGTAGCTGATGAAGAACGGCGCGATCAGGCCCAGCAGGAGGAATCCCTTCCGACGGCCGCCGTGGCGGGCGACGAAGTACGCCACCGGGTAGGCGATGACGAGCGAGAGCGCAGTCGCGATGAGCACGTAGACCAGAGTGCGCACGAAGACCGTCTCGAACGCGCCGTGACGCGTGAAGAGCTCGCTGGAGACGAAGCTGAACGCGCCCGTGTTCCAGTCGAGCGGGTTCCAGGCGGGGATCGGCGTCTGCAGGATCGGGTCGACCGTCCCGAAGGCGACGCAGAGCACCGCGTAGAACGGGACCAGGAAGAAGATGCAGACCCAGACGACGCCCGGCAGCGCGAGGACCGACCAGGCGGTGGTGCTGCGACGCCGCCCCCCGGTCAGGGGGCGAGCGGCCGGATCCTCAGACACCCGCCTTGAAGTCCGCCCATGCGTTCTGCCACGCGATCTGCCCGGGCGGGCTCAGCTCGAGCAGGAAGTAGGCGCGCTCGAAGTCGGACTCCCGGAGGACCGCGCTCGCGAGGTTCTTCGGGATCACCCCGTCGGAGATCAGCCGGTTCGGGTTGATGGAGACGAACGGCGGTTGGTATCCGTTGTACTGCGCGAAGTTGTCGTACCCGTTCTTGTCGTCGAGCATGAAGTTGATGAAGTGGTGGGCAAGGACGGGGCTCTTCGCGGAGCGGGGGACGCCCATCATGTCGTTCCCGATCGTGCCGTGTCCGTCCTTCGGGAACCAGTAGCCGATCACGTCCGTGCTCGTGCCCTCGGGGAGGTACCACTGCGCCGAGACCATGCTCCCGGACCACGCCTGGTGCACCCACGCGCGTCCTTCGGGGATGTTCGTGTAGTCGTTCGTCGAGAGCTTGATGTGGACGGGGTCGATGAGTGACTTGAGCTCCTTCTCGAAGAGCTTGATGTCGTCCGGGTTCTCGGTGTTGATGTCCGTGATCCCGTTCTTCAGCAGCATGTGGATCGGCGCCTCGCGTCCGTCGTCCAGGAGGAACGTCTTCCCCTTGTTGGCTGTGTCCCAGTAGATCTCGTACGGGTTCGAATAGTCGTAGGGCGTCTTTTTCACCTGATCCGTGCGATATCCGATTCCGGTCGTGTAGATCGTGTACGGGACGGTGTACTGCGAGCCGACGTCGTAGAACGGGCTGCGGAGCGACGGCCAGATCGTCTTCTGCAGGTTCGGGAGGTAGCTGTGGTTCAAAGGCTGGAGCGCCTTCCCGAGGATGAGCTGCCCGAGCCGGTCGGGGAACGGGAAGAACACGTCGAAGGAGAGGCCGCCCGAGGTCAGCTTCGAGATCGCCTCGTCGGAGGTGTCGAACGTCGTCATCCTGACGTCGACGCCGTACTGCTTGCCGAACTCCTTCATCGAGCGCGGCCACAGGTACCCGTTCCAGTTGAAGATCTCGAGCGTCGAGTTCTCCGGATCGAGACCGGACGCGATCCGCTGGTTGTCCTTGTAGATCGGCCACTTGACCGGGTGGTCCTGTCGGGCGAGGGTCAGCGTCCTACCCGAGGTGCTCTGCGTGCCGCCGCACGCCGCGAGCAGCGTGCCCATGCTCGAGAGGGCGAAGGCGCCGGCTGCCGATCTCTGCAGGAACTCCCTGCGTCCGTAGCGCCTCTCACGTGGATGCGACATTCCCAGACCTCCCTCGTTCGTCGATCCGTGCGATCCAGCAGCCCTGACTTTAGGGAGATTGCCCGCGCGACGCTATTCGGAATGCGTTGCAGGCGAGACGACGACGAGCGCGTCCACGGCGATCGCGCCCTCGGGCGTCAGCAACAGCGGGTTGACGTCGATGGCGGTGATCTCCGGGTGCGAGAGTGCGAGGTCTCCGAGGCCGACGAGCGCTGCTCCGAGAACATCGCCGGGGTCGGGCAACCCCGCCTCCGCGACGAGCTCACGGGCGCCCTCGAGGTCGATCGGGGCGATCGAGACGGAGACGCGGCCGACGTCCTCCACGTCGGCGCCGCCCGGCCCGATCGCGAGCACCGGCCCGTAGTCCGGGTCACGGGTCATGCCGCAGATGGCCTCGGCCGCCGGGGCGAGCTGCCGAGCGACGAGGACGGGCCCACCGAGCCGCCGCGCGGCTTCCGCGGCGGCCTCGGGCGTCTCGACGCCGAGGACGACTCCGCCGAGCATCGACTTGTGCGCGGGGCCATCGAGCTTGACGACGACGGGAAAGCCAAGCTCGTCCGCCGCACGCGCGGCGTCGTCGGGCAGGGCCGCGCGGCGGCGCGGGGCGAACGACACGCCGTACCGCTCGAGGACGAGCGCCGACTCGTGCTCGGGGAGAGGCCCCGGCGAGAGGAGATCGCGCACGCTCGGCCCGTCGCCCGGCCGTCGCGGCGGCCTCCACGGCGCTCGCTTCGTCACCCCTGCGAGTGCGCGCATGGCATCCCGCGGCCCACGCAGGAGCGCCAGGTCGAGCTCGCGCGCCAGCTCCTGGAAGCGGGCGGGCGGGTCGGCGCTGTGCACCGTCACCCCGGCGGCGAAGAGGTCCCCCTCGCGAGCCACGCGCGCGAGCGCGCGGAGCGTGGCCTCGCACCAGTCCTCGTTCGACACGTCGCGGAACTGCGAGAGGTCGGCCTGGGCGAGGAGGACGTCGAATGCGCCGGACTCGCCGAGCAACTCGAGCGAGCGGGGATAGACGGCGATCGCCTCATCGACTGCCCAGGCATCGAGCGGGTTCCCGGGGGAGAGGTAGTTCGGGAACTCCGCCTGGAGCCGGTCGGCGAGGTCGGAGGGAAGCGGCTCGAAGGCGAGCCCGGCCGCCTCGGCGCGGTCGGCGAGGAGGGCGCACTCGCCCCCCGACTCCGAGATCCCGGCGATGCGTGTCCCGGTTGGCCAGCGCTGGCGGCCGAGGATCTCGAGGGTCTCGACCAGCTCGTGGAAGTCCTCGACCTCGATCGCCCCGAAGCGCCGGAGGACGGCGGAGAACGCCCGGCTCGAGCCGACGAGCGCGCCGGTGTGCGAGAGCGCGGCCAGAGCCGCGGACTCCGACCGTCCGACCTTGAGGCAGACGACCGGCTTTCGCGCCTCGGCGCAGCGGGCGAGCGCCTCTACGAACGCGTCGGGGCGGCGCACGGTCTCGAGGAAGAGTCCGACCGCGCGCGTGCCATCGTCCTCGGCGAAGAAGGAGAGGTAGTGGGCGGCGTCGATCACGGCCTCGGCGCCGGAGGAGACGACGCAGCGAAAGCCGACGCGGCCGCCGAGCGAGAGAAAAGCGTCCGCGATCGACCCGGACTGGCAGAGGACCGCGACGTGCCCGGGCGCGGTGGTCGTCGGCGCCAGCCCGTTCCAGGCCGCCGGACCGCCGGGGACGTATGCGCCCATGCAGTTCGGGCCGAGGAGCGAGGCGCCGAGCTCGCGCGCACGGGCAGCGAGTCGCGCGGTGACCGGCTTCGCTGCGGCGCCCGCCTCGGCGCCCACGCCCGGGACGACGAACGCTCGAACGCCCGCCGCCGCGGCGTCCTCCAGCGCCTGCTCGACCCGCGTGTGGTTGACGAGGAGAAACGCGGCCTCGGGGATCTCCGGGAGCTCGGCGACGCTCGGGAAGCACTCGAGCCCCGCGACCTCCTCGCGGTTCGGGTTGACCCCCCAGGCCTGGACGCCGCTCCGGACGACCGTCTCGACCGCCTCGACGTTCCTCGGCGACGCACCGACGACCGCGAGCGAGCGCGGGAACAGGAGTGCGCGCACGCCGTCGTCCACTGCGCCCATTCTCGCCGGTTCGCAAAGCTAGCATCGCCGGCCATGACGCATGCGAAGCCGATCGAGATCCGGTGGCACGACGTCGACGCGTACGAGCACGTCAACAACGCCGTCTACGCCACGTACTTCGAGGAGTGCCGAGACGAGTGGGTCGACCGCTGCCTGGCCGGCGTCGGAGACGCGTGGGACTACGTGCTCGCGCGCGTCGCGATCGACTTCCGCCGCGAGCTCCGGCTCGAGGACGACTCGGTGGTCGTCTCCTGCGCCCTCGAACGCATCGGCACCTCCAGCATCACGCTGCGGGAGACGATCCGCACGCGAGACGGCGAGCTCGCGGCCGAGGCGGAGGCCGTTCTCGTGGCGCGAGATCGCGAGAGTGGTCGCTCCCGGCCTCTGAGAGACGACGAGCGAGCCGCCTTCGAGCAGGCTCGCGACGGCGCGTAGCGTAGGCTGCCGCGCGTGATCGTCCCCGAGCTCCCCGACGACATCCGCGCGCTCAAGGCAGCGGTCGGAGCCTTCGTCGAGAAGGAGGTCTACCCGCTCGAGGAGCGCATCGCCGAGCGCGGGTCGATCGACCCGGAGGAGCTCGACGAGCTCCGGCTCGAGGCGCGCAAAGCCGGCTTCGCGATGCTCAACATGCCGGCCGAGGCGGGTGGACGCGATCTCTCGATGCTCGGGCAGGTCGCGCTCGAGGAGGAATCGGGCAAGGCGACGAACGGCCTCGGCTTCGCGGTCGTCGACCGCGGCCCACGCGAGCTGCTCGAGATCGTGACCCCCGACCAGGCGGAGCGCTACGTCGACCCGATCGTGCGCGGGGAGTACCGCGAGGCGTGGGCGCTGACGGAGCCCGGCGCCGGCTCCGATCTCTCGGGCCTCCAGGCGACGGCGGCCCGCGACGGCGACGAGTGGGTGCTGAACGGGGAGAAGTGGTTCGTCACGAGCGAGGGCGATCCCGGCGTCTACGTCGTGCTCGCCGTCGTCGAGGGCGAGCAGCAGCTCTTTCTCGTCGATCCGGGCTCTCCGGGACTCGAGATCAAGCGAACTCCGCGCTTTCTCCACGACCCGTACATCGACCACCACCCCGAGATCGTCTTCGCCGACTGCCGCGTGCCCGAGGCGAATCGCGTCCCGGCGAGCGGCGACGCCGGCGCAAGGGAGTGGATCCTCGTCGAGCGGCTCTTCATCGCGGCGCGCTGCTGCGGCGCCGCGCTCCGGCTTCTCGATCTCGCTACGGAGTGGACCCAGGAGCGCGAGGCGTTCGGCTCTCCGATCGCCGAGTACCAGGGCGTGTCGTTCCAGCTCGCCGACTCGCTGACCGAGCTCCACGCGGCGCGCCTGCTCACGTACCACGCCGCCCACGCGTTCGACACCCTCGCCGACCGGAAGGTCGTCCACGGCAAGGTCTCGATGGCCAAGCTCTATGCCTCCGAGATGGCCGGACGCGTCGCCGACCGCGTGGTCCAGCTCTTCGGCGGCCGCGGGTACATGCTCGAGAGTCCTGCGGCGCGCTTCTACCGCGAGCTCAGGGTCGACCGGATCTGGGAAGGAACGAGCGAGATCCAGCGGCTCGTCATCGCGCGCGGCCTCTTCAAGCGCGGCGCTGCGCCTTACCTCGGCTGGGGGTGACGCCGGCGATGTGACGCGGACGGGCAGCTGCGGCGTAGCGGGGACGACACCGACCCCGGAGGTCTCCGATGACCCGTCTGCTCCTCGCGGTTCCCGCTCTCTTCGCCGTCGCTGCACTCGCCGGCGCCGTCGGGCCGCCCTCGCCGGCTCGCGGTGACACGCCTGCCGCCGCGGACACGATCACCGTCACCGGGACGGGGTCGGTGACCGCGGTCCCGGACGACGCACAGCTCTCCTTCGGCGTCGAATCGCGCGGGGCGACGGCGCAAGCGGCTCTCGCCGCAAATGGACAGGCGATGCGGAAGATGATCGCCGCGCTCCGCGATGCCGGGGCACGGGACCTCGCCACCCAGTGGGTCAGCCTCTATCCCGTCACGCAGGACGACGGCACGACGTCCGGCTACTCCGCGTCGAACAGCGTCTCTGCCACGATCGGCGTCGACCGGGCCGGTGCGCTCATCGACGTAGCGGTCGCCGCTGGGGCGAACCAGGTGTCCGGGCCGGACCTGAGCGCCGCGGACGCCAAGCGGCTCTACCAGCAGGCGCTCGGGAATGCCGTCGACGACGCGCGAGCTCACGCCGAGGCGCTCGCGAAGGCGACCGGCCGGACGCTCGGGTCGGTGACGGCGATCAGCGAGGGCGGCGGCGCCGAGCCGATGCCCATGTTCCGTGCGGCCGCCGACTCCGCCTCGCCGACGCCGATCGTCGGCGGACAGCAGGAGACGACGGCGACGGTGGTGGTCACGTTCGTGCTCCGCTGACGACTACTCGTCCGAGGAGTAGTCGAAGTCGCTCACGAACGCACAGTTGCCGGCGAGCTCCCACTCGAACGGATCGTCGGCGACGAGCAACTCGTCCGCGTACAGCTCGGTGCCCGGGCGGTGGTGGCCGGGCACGATGCAGGAAACCCGCTCGGACGTGTCCACTGCGCGGGAGGCGCGAGCGGTGAGCGTCTCGCCGATTCTGAGCTCGGCCCGGCGGCCGCCGTGGTCGATCTCGATCCTGCTCGCGCGAACCTCCAGGAGGTCGCCGGGCTTTCGGACCCACGGCAGCGCGAGCACGAGCGTCCCGCCGAGCCTGCCGACGAGGATCTGTGCGAGCGCCTCTCGCTGACGCTCGCTCCCGCGCTCGTCGACGTGGACCCGAAACTCCCACGGCGAGCCCTCCTCGTCGTCCGAGTAGCGATAGACCATGGCCGCGTTGAGGTCGCGGAGCTCGACGTCGGCGGCGTGCCCCGTTCGGATCTGCCACGAGAGCGCGCCGAAGCAGATCCCGTACGTCGAGCGACCGCCGGCCGCGCCTCCGACCGTACGGCAAGGGCAGATCGCGGCGCAGTTGCACGACTCGAAGTAGGCGCCCGCGATGCGGTAGGGGAGGTAGTCGACGCTGGACACTCCTGCATCCTCGCAAGCTTCAGGGGCCGGAGAGCCCGAGCCTTTCCGTGGGTCCCTCTAGCAGTCGTAGTAGAGCGCGAACTCCGCTGGGTGCGGCCGCAGCCTCACCGCGTCGACCTCGTTCTCCCGCTTCCATGCGATCCAGGTCTCGATCAGCTCCTTCGAGAAGACGTCACCCGCGAGCAAGAACTCGTGGTCGGCTTCGAGGGCGTCGAGCGCTTCCGCCAGGGAGCCGGGCACCTGCGGCACGTCGGCGTCCGCGTCCTCGAACAGGTCGTAGTCGCAGGGAGCACCCGGGTCGAGCCCGCGCTCGATGCCGTCGAGGCCGGCCATCAGCATCGCGGAGAACGCGAGATAGGGATTCGCCGCGGAGTCGGGCGGCCGGAACTCGATGCGCTTCGCCTTCGGGGACTCGGAGTACATCGGGATCCGGATGCAGGCCGATCGGTTGCGCTGGGAGTAGACGAGGTTCACGGGGGCCTCGTAGCCGGGCACGAGCCGACGGTACGAGTTCGTCGTTGGCGCGCAGAAGGCGAGGAGTGCGGGCGCGTGGGCGAGGAGCCCGCCGACGTACGCGCGGCCGAGCTGGGACAGGCCGGCGTATCCGGACTTGTCCGCCATCAGTGGCGTCCCCTCCTTCCACAGGGACTGGTGCGTGTGCATGCCGGAGCCGTTGTCGCCGAAGATCGGCTTCGGCATGAAGGTCGCCGTCTTGCCGTGCCGCCGGGCGATGTTCTTGACGACGTACTTGTAGGTCATGACCTCGTCGGCCATGCGCGTGAGGGTCGTGAAGCGGAGGTCGATCTCGCATTGGCCCCCCGACGCGACCTCGTGGTGGTGGAACTCGCACGGGATGCCGATCCGTTCCAGGGTCAGCACCATCTCGGTGCGGAGGTCGTGGAGCGTGTCCGACGGAGCCGTCGGAAAGTAGCCCTCCTTCGGGCGGGCCGTGTAGCCGAGCCCCGGCCTGCCCGAGTTCCAGTGGCCTTCGGCCGAGTCGACCGCGTAGTGCGAACGGTGCGGGGCGAGGTCGTAGTGCACCTCGTCGAAGACGAAGAACTCGCACTCGGGGCCGATGCAGGCCGTGTCCGCGATGCCCGTCGAGCGCAGGTGCTCCTCGGCGCGGCGGGCGACGCCGCGCGGGTCCTTCGCGTACGGCTCGCGGGTGATCGGGTCGGCGATCTCGCAGACCAGCGAGAGCGTCGGTGCTTCCGTCGCCGGATCGAGGATCGCGGAGGACGCGTCCGGCACGAGGAGCATGTCCGAGCTCTGGATCGCCTGCCAGCCGCGGATCGACGACCCGTCGAAGCCGAGACCCTCGTCGAACGCGGTCTCGTCGAACGCGGATATCGGCAGCGACACGTGCTGCCAGGTGCCGAGCAGGTCGCAGAACTTCAGATCGACCATCGCCGCACGCGTGTCCCCGGCCCACTCGAGCGCCTCACGCGCGTCGGGGAGCGGCTCGTTTCCATTCCGCAGGTACTGGCGCTCCTCGATCTCCGACATGCGAGCCTCCTCTCGGACCAAACAAAAAGGCCCCAGGGCTCCACCGAGCCCCGAGGCCACATCGCCTCGGCCGAAGCCGATCTTCGACCTCGTCCTCGGTGCACCGTAGTCGCACGTGCGGACGGACGCAAGATTGCCGCGCGCCGGGGGCGCTGGTATCGTGGCCGGCTCTGCTCGTCGGTCGCCGGCGAGCGTCGTCCCGGTCGAGAGAAGGTGTGGCGGATGGAAAAGCTCTGGCTCCACCCCATCCCGTGTGGCGGGCCTGGCCCGGCTCTCGGCTCGGGCGTGCGTCGAGGTTGACCGTGTCCGGTCACGGCGGTATCGTGGCCGACCAGATGTTCCTCGTCCGTAGCTGAGACACCGGTTGCCGTGGCCCTCCCTGGGGCCTGGCTCCCGTTCTCCCGTTCTCGCTACGCAGCACTCGAAGGAGCATCAGATGACCGAAGTACGTAGTGCTAGTCCAGTCGGTGCCAATCCGACCGAGGCAGTGCCGCTCGACGCGGCCCGCCGCCGTTCGCCGCCTGCGATCGAGGTGCACGAGCTCCGCAAGGTGTTCCGCCGTCGCGACCGCAAGCTCGGCCGCTTCGCGCGCCGCACACGGGTGGCGCTCGACGGAATCTCGTTCACGATTCCGCGTGGCGAGACCGTCGCCATCCTGGGCCAGAACGGGTCGGGGAAGTCGACGCTCGTCCGGCTGCTCTCGACGCTCCTCCTCCCGGACGGCGGCTCGGCGAGCATCTTCGGCAACGACGTGGTCGCGGACAGCCGTGCGGTGCGCCGGCTCGTGAACCGAGTGTCCGTCGAGGCCTCGTTCTTCAAGCGGATGTCCTCCGCCGAGAACCTGAGCTACGCGGCGCGCTACTACGGGATGACCGCCGGACAGACGCGTCACCTGATCCCCGAGATCCTCGAGCGCGTGGGCTTCCCGCAGGACCGTCGGGACGAGCCGATGGAGAGCCTCTCGCGCGGGATGCAGCAGAAGGTCGCGCTCGCGCGAGCCCTGCTCACGTCACCCGTCGTGCTCCTGCTCGACGAGCCGACGACGGGCCTCGATCCGCGCTCCAAGCTCGAGGTGCAGGAGTTCGTCCGCGAGATCCGTACGAGCCACGACTCGACGATCCTCCTCTGCACGCACGACCTCGCCGAGGCGGAGACGCTCGCGGAGCGGGTCGGGATCCTCGACCGCGGGCGCCTGCTCGCGCTCGAGCCCGTGGACGCGCTGAAGCGTCGCTTCGGGGCGAAGACGCTCGAGGAGGCGTTCTTCTCGGCGACGGGCCGCGCGTTCGAGGCCGAGGCGGACGAGGACGACGACGATCGGGAGGTGTTCGCATGAGGGCCATGCTCGGGACGATGCGGGCAGAGCTCGTCGGCGCCGGCGGCGTCGTCGAGCGCAACGCCTACCTCACCAAGCGCTACATCTGGTGGGACCTCGCGTGGTTCGTGTGGACCGTCGCCAACACGCTCACGATCGTCTTCATCGCGAAGGGGATCGAGGCGAGCGGCGGCTCGCTCGATGTCAACGAGACGATGACGACGCTCCTCATCGGAGCGGTCGTCTGGGCCTACCTCGGGATCCTCTTCGAGTTCCTGATGGAAACCGTGGCCTGGGAGCGCTGGGAAGGGACGATCGAGTACACGTTCATGGCCCCGCTCTCGCGCGCGATGCACCTGGCGGGTCAGGGGATCTTCGCGATCCTGTACGGGCTCGTCCGCGCCGTGTTCCTGTTCGTCGTCTGCGCCTTCCTCTTCTTCAACCTCTCGATCCCGGACGCGAACTACGCCCCGGCATTCGTGATCCTCGTCGTCGCGTCGATCTCGTTCATCGGCATCGGGATGATGATGTCGGTGCTGCCGCTCATCTCCCCGGAGAAGGGCACGCAGCTCGGGTTCGTCGCGCAGGGGACGCTGCTCGTCGTTTCCGGCGTCTACTACCCGGTGAGCGTCCTCCCCGAGTGGATGCAGTGGATCGCGAAGATCTCGCCTGCGACGTACGCGCTCGACGGGATCCGCGCGGCGATCCTCGACGGCGCGGGCCTGAGCGATCTGTGGGGCGACATCTGGCCGCTCCTCGTCATCGGCGTCGTCTCGATCCCGCTCGGCCTCTGGGTGTTCGGCCGTGGCGAGCACTACGCGAAGCGGCACGGGAAGCTGAAGCGGTCGGGGTAGGCATGAGCGAGCACGCCGTCAGGGTCGATCTTCTCGAGAAGGTCTTCGCAGTCCACGAGCGCGAGGCGGGCCTGCGCGCGTCCGCGAAGAGCCTC
Organism: uncultured Actinomycetes bacterium; assembly: GCA_963848725.1. GTDB lineage: Bacteria > Actinomycetota > Thermoleophilia > Gaiellales > Gaiellaceae > GMQP-bins7. The sequence goes on from CAWKEV010000068.1 coordinate 77,643, forward strand.
TTCCGGCGGAGGACGCGGGACGTGCGTGCCGTCGACGGGATCTCGTTCGAGATCGAGTCGGGCGAGATCGTCGGGTTCCTGGGGCCGAACGGCGCGGGGAAGACGACGACGCTGAAGATGCTCTCGGGCCTCCTCTACTCGAGCGGCGGCGACGCGCACGTGCTCGGGTTCGTCCCCTCGCGGCGTCAGCGCGAGTTCCTCCGGCAGATCACGCTCGTCATGGGCAACCGAAACCAGCTCCAGTGGGACCTCCCGGCCCTCGATTCGTTCGAGCTGAACCGCGCGATCTACCGGATCCCGCGGGAGGACTTCACCACGCTCCGCGACGAGCTGATCGACCTGCTCGACGTTGGCGATCTGGTCCGGAAGCCGGTGCGGAATCTCTCGCTCGGGGAGCGGATGAAGGTCGAGGTGGTCGGCGCGCTCCTCCACCGGCCGAAGGTGCTGTTCCTCGACGAGCCGACCATCGGGCTCGACGTGACGATGCAGAAGCGCATCCGCACGTTCGTCGCCGAGTACAACCGCCGCTACGGCGCGACCGTGCTCCTGACGAGCCACTACATGGCCGATGTCCAAGCGCTCTGCCGGCGGGTCATCGTCATCCACCACGGCCGGATCCTGTTCGACGGCTTGCTCGCGGCGCTCGCCGACCGCTTCGCCGCCTACAAGACCATCGGCGTCGCGCTCGAGGACGGCCACTCCGACCTCGGCCGGTACGGCGAGGTCATCCACCGCGACGGCGACTGGGTGACGCTCCGGGTCCCGAAGGCGGAGACCTCGCAGGTCGCCGCGCAGCTCCTGTCGGAGCACTCCGTGCTCGACCTGACGATCGAGGAGCCGCCGATCGAGGACGTGATCGAGCTCGTCTTCGCGCAGCAGCGCCACGAGGTGGAGGCGCTCACGTGAGCACGCCGGCCGCTGCGCTTCCGCTGGGAGACGCGGGGCGCATCCGCTCGCTCGCGACCTTCTACCTGAGCACGATGCGGATGGCGGTGCAGGAGCAGATCCAGTACCGGGCCGCCAACTATTTCTACATGTTCGGGATGATCGCCGAGCCGGTCATCTATCTCGTCGTCTGGACCACGATCGCCGACCAGAACGGGGGCTCGGTGAACGGCCTGACACCGGGCTACCTCGCCGCCTACTACATCGTCTGGACGCTCGTCCGGAACATGAACATCGTTTTCGGGGCGCCGTTCTGGGAGCACCGGATCCGCGAGGGAGACCTGTCCGGGATGCTGTTGCGCCCGATCAACCAGCTCAACTACGACATCGCGTACTTCGCGGGCTGGAAGGTCGTCGTCATCCTGCTCTGGATCCCGCTCGCGTTCGGGCTCTCGCTCGTCTTCCACCCGACGCTCAGCCCCAACCCGCAGCAGATCGTCGCGTTCTTCATCGCCATCTGGGGTGCCTACCTCCTGCGCACGATGTTCCAGGAGAGCCTCGGGATGCTCTGCTTCTGGACGACGCGCGGAGCGGCGATCTTCGACCTCTGGATGACGACCGAGCTCCTCCTCTCCGGCCGTCTCGTGCCGATGACGCTGATGCCGGACTGGGTGCAGCAGATCTCGCGCTTCCTGCCCTTCCAATGGGCGTTCTACTTCCCGATCCAGAGCCTCGTCGGCGACCTCTCGAACGAGGAGCTCCTGCGCGGCCTCGGCGTGCAGCTCCTCTGGATCCTCGTCGGGCTCGGCATCTTCCGGTTCGCCTGGGGGCACGCGATTCGCCGCTACTCGGCGGTCGGGGGCTAGCACGCGTGCACAGCGCCAGGCTCACGTGGCTCTACTTCAAGGTCGGTGTCATGAACGAGCTGCAGTACCGCGTGAACTTCGTGGTCCAGCTCATGCAGTCGGCCATCTCGCTCGTCGTCGGCCTCGTCGTCCTCGCGCTCGTGTACTCGCACACGACCGAGCTCAACGGCTGGTCGAAGTCCGAGCTCCTGTGTGTTCTCGGGATCCAGATCCTCATGGGCGGCGCTATCAAGACGTACATCCAGCCGAACATGACGCGCCTCATCGACGAGGTCCGCGACGGGAAGCTCGACTACGCGCTGACGAAGCCGGAGGACGCGCAGGTCCTGGTCAGCGTGCGCGAGGTGCGCATCTGGCAGGTGGTCGATCTCTTCTCGGGCTCGGTCGTCCTCGCCGTGGGGCTGTCGAAGGTCGCCACGAACGTGGGCGTGCTCGACACGTTCGCCTTTGCGATCGCGCTTCTGCTCGGGGCGCTGATGATCTACTGCTTCTGGCTCGGGATCGCCACGGTTGCGTTCTGGGTCGTGAACATGTGGACCGTGGTCGAGCTCTTCGACGGCGTCTTCGCGACGGGACGGTGGCCCGTCGGCATCTATCCGGGCTGGCTCCGCTACAGCGTCACGTTCCTCGTTCCGATCGCGTTCGCGGTGACCGTCCCCGCCGAGGCGCTCACCCAGCGGCTCGGCTGGCAGACGCTCGTCTTCGCCGCCGTGTTCGCCACGGTGCTCTTCGCCGGGACTCGCTGGTTCTGGCGGTACGGCCTCCGGAGTTACAGCGGTGCGTCGGCCTGAGCGTGTGTAGAGTGTCGCGGTCTTCGTGAGGCGACGTGGCCTCGGACGGGATCCCCGTCCGGGGCTTTTTCTATTTCAGGAGGAGAAGATATGGCGAGACCGAGGGCGCAGGCGTCGAGGGCGCGGATGGTGAAGAGCCGCGATCGGGCGACATCGTCCGTCGCGGCGAGGCGCGCGGTGCTGAAGCGGATCCGGGACGAGGACGTCGAGCACGTCCTCTTCTGGTTCACGGACCTCGAAGGTCATCTCAAGTCTTTCGCGATCACGCCCTCCGAGATGGAGGAGGCGCTGAACGATGGCATGGGCTTCGACGGCTCGTCCATCACCGGCTTCAACGCGATCGAGGAGTCGGACATGGTCGCGATCCCGGACCCCGCGACGTTCAGGGTCATGCCGCGCCCGCTCGACGAGCACGGGCACGCGGTCGGCGCGAAGGTGGCACGGCTCATGTGCGACGTGGTGACGCCGGACGGCGTGCCGTACGAGGGCGATCCGCGCCACGTGCTCCGGCGGGCGCTCGAGCGCATGCAGGGCATGGGCTTCGACGCCTTCTACGTCGGCCCCGAGCTCGAATACTTCCTTTTCGAGGACGAGCACGGCACAGAGCCGATCGACGAGGGCGGCTACTTCGCGATGACGGCCCAGGACGCGGCGACCGAGGTGCGCAACGACACGATCGCTGCGCTCGAGACGGTCGGCATCCCGGTGGAATACCACCACCACGAGGTCGGCCCCTCGCAGCACGAGATCGACATGCGCTATGCGGATGCGCTCTCGATGGCCGACTTCACGCTCACCTACCGGCTGATCGTGAAGGAGGTCGCCGCCTGGCACGGGTACTACGCGACCTTCATGCCAAAGCCGCTCTTCGGCGAGAACGGCTCGGGGATGCACACGCACATGTCGCTCTTCAAGGGCGGACGGAATCAGTTCTTCGACCGGCGTGACGAGAACCACCTGTCGAAGCCCGCGAAGGCGTTCATCGCCGGGCTCCTCGTCCACGCCCGCGAGATGTCGGGCGTGCTCGCGCAGTGGGTGAACTCGTACAAGCGGCTCGTCCCCGGCTACGAGGCGCCCGTGTACGTGGCGTGGTCGCAGCGGAACCGTTCCGCGCTCATCCGGATCCCGCTCTACAAGCCGGGCTCCGAGCAGGCGACGCGCGCCGAGATCCGCTGTCCCGATCCCGCCTGCAACCCGTACCTCGCGTTCGCCGCGCTCCTGCATGCGGGGCTCGAGGGCATCGAGCAGGGCTACGAGCTCCCGGATCCGATGGACTCGAACCTCTATCAGCTCACGCCCGAGCAGCGCCGCGAGCGCGGGATCGTCTCGCTGCCCGAGTCGCTCGGGGAGGCGATCGACGAGCTCGCCGGCTCGGAGCTCATGCGCCGCGCGCTCGGCGAGCACATCTTCCCGCGCTACGTCGAGCTGAAGCGCAAGGAGTGGGACGAGTACCGCGTCCAGGTCACGGAATGGGAGAGGTCAAAATACTTGCCTGCTTTGTGACGACTCTGACTTGCGCTCGCCCGGGAAAAGTTCGATGATGCACCCTGCAGGGCACGCCGCAAGGCGAGCGGTGCGCCTTGTATCTGACGGCCGATCGCGGGCTCCCGGTTGAGGGGCCCGTGGTCGTTCTACCCAGTCTTGGTGGGAAACGCGTCGTGCGGAGCGGAGGGCGAGCTAGGTGGGTTTGGTGCCCATCGCCCAGATGGCGAGCACGTATCCGACGAGGAGGACGACCGAGATGATCGTCGATCCCTTGATGAGCGTCGCTCCGCTCATGTTCCTGACCACCGGAACCTTGGCGAGGAAATCGTGCTGGCCGCCGTCGAGCCGCTTGAGCCCGAACCAGCCGAGGATGAGCGCGAGGACGAGCAGTGCGCCCCCACCGTCCAGGGCGGTGCCGCCGATCTCGACCCAGCGAGGATCGTTCGAGTGCGGGAAGGCGGCGCCGATGAAGCTGTGCGTGGACTCCTTCGACCATATCGCAGTCGCCCCGATCTTGGCCAGGATCAAGCCGGGGAGGCCGACGAACAGGAGCGAGTAGAAGCCCAGTCGGAGCTTCCGCACGTCGCCGCGAGCGAGCAGGAAGGCGATCGCGGCGGTGAGCACGCCGCCGACGAGGATCGTCGCTCCGGTGATGTGGACGAGCAACGGGAAGTTGATGTTGAAGTCGCTCGCGCGAGGAAACACGCCGACGACGTCCGGAGCTCCGGGCTTCCAGATCATGTCGACGAGGATCAGGAAGACGGCGATCGTGGCGATCGCGTGGAACATGAGCCCGCGTGACGTGCGGTTGAGTGCGAGGAGCTCCGCATTCGGCTCCGTCTTGCCCGCGGCCTCGAGCTCCTCGGCCTTCTTCATCGCGTGCATGTACTCGGCGCCTGATCGCGCGCCCGTCGCTGCCGCGATGATCCAGAGGACGATCGCAGCGATCACCCAGCCGCTCCAGACGGCGATGTGGTCGAGCTTGATCGCGAGCCAGACTCCGAAGACCAGGGTCGCGAGCGCGCCGGCCCTCACCGTCTTCTCTCCGACCCCGGCGACGCGTCCGAGGGCCACGGTGGCCCCGGGGGTGTCGACGTTTCGCGACGCGACGATGAGGACCCAGAAAAGGGTCAGCGCACCCGCCATTGCGAACGCGCTCAGAAGGTGCAGCCCGAGAAGCCAGCCGTCGAATGTCACCGCAAGAGTCATGGGGCGGGAGCCTATACAGGTCCCCGGCGTGTGAGCAACCCGCAACCCCACTCCTTCCGCCGCTCGGCGACAATCGTCGACGTGGACACGACCGCACGGCATCTGCGCCTCCTGACCGAGACGATCGCTGCGGTCAACTCGTCGCTCGACCTCGAGGAGGTGCTTGCGCTCGTGGCGAGCAAGGTCGCGGACGCGCTCGGGACGGACGCGTGTTTCGTCTACCTGTACGAAGAGCGCGCCGACGAGCTGGTGCTGCGGGCGACGCACGGCACGCGTGTCGAGGAGATGACGAGGACCCCACGGATGCGGACGGGCGAGGGGATCACCGGGTTGGCCGCAGCCGAGCGGGCGCCGGTGATGATCCCGTCGCAGGCGCACCTCGACCCCCGGTTCAAGCTCTTCCCCAACCTTCCGGAGGAGGAGTACGAGTCGATTCTGGCCGTGCCGATCCTCGCGCGCGACACGCTCGAGGGTGCGCTCAACGTCCGGACGCGCGAGCCACGGACGTTCACGGACGAGGAGATCGAACTGCTGGTCGCGATCGCCTCGCAGGTCGCGCAGACGATCGAGCACGCGAAGCTCTACGCCAGTGCCCAGCGGCGTGTCGTCGAGCTCGAGGCGCTCGCGCGCATCTCCGAGGCCGTCTCGGAGTCGCTCTACCTCGAGGAGTCGCTCGAGGCGATCGTCCGCACGACGATGGAGTCGCTGCGCGCGACCGGGGCGGCGCTCGTGCTCGAGGACGGCAAGATCGCGTGGCCGGAGGGTCGCCCGGGCGCCTACGCCGTCCGGATGCCGCTGCGCTGGAAACGACGCCAGATCGGGGAGCTCGTCTGCGACCGCGACACGCCGTTCTCGGAGGACGAGGAGGCCCTGCTAGAGGCGATCGCGCACCACGCGGCGGTCGCGCTGGAGCACGGGCGCGCGGTCATGCGCGGAGTCCTCGCCCAGGAGATCCACCACCGCGTCAAGAACAACCTGCAGGCGGTGGCGTCGCTCCTCCGCGTCCAGGCGAGAGCGACCGACGTCGACCCCCGAAAGGCGCTCCAGGACTCGGTCAACAGGATCCTCGCGATCGCCGCCGTGCACGAGGTGCTCACCGAGCACCGCGAAGACGACGTCGACCTCGGCGAGCTCGTCGACCGGCTCCGTGCGATGCTCGTCCAGGGCCTGGTCGAGGGGAAGGAGGTCACCGCGGACGTCGTCCCGATCTCGTTCGCTGGGCAGCGCGCGACCGCGCTCGCGCTCGTCTTCACGGAGCTCCTCCAGAACGCGCTCGAGCACGGCGGCTCGCACGTGTCGATCGCGCTCGCCCAGGAGAACGGCGACGTCCTGCTCACCATCGCGGATGACGGAAGCGGCATCGAGGGCGGCGAGAGCGACGGGACGGGTCTCTCGATCGTCCGGGCACTCGTGAGCGACGAGCTGCGCGGGACGTTCGAGCTCATCTCGAACGGCGGCACGCGCGCGCTCGTGTCGTTCCCGGCGTGAGCTTCGAGCGCCGAGGCCATCTCGCGTTCCCGCCGGCGCAGGCGACCTAAGATCCGCTCGTGCGCGTCCTGGTCGCAGAGGACGAGACGATCATCCGCCTCGACCTGAAGGGGATGCTCGAGGCGGCGGGGCTCGAGGTCTGTGCCGAGGCGCGGGACGGGGAAGAGGCCGTGCGCCTCGCTCGCGAGACCGAGCCGGATATCGCGCTCCTCGATGTGAAGATGCCGCGGCTCGACGGGATCGAGGCGGCGCGCCAGATCCTCGACGAACAGCCGCTCCCGATCGTCATGGTCACGGCCTACGGGGAGCAGGAGCTCGTCTCGCGCGCCGTCGAGGCGGGGGTCTTCGGCTACCTCGTGAAGCCGTTCCGGGAGACCGACCTGCTGCCCGCGATCGAGACCGCTCGGGCACGGCACGCGGAGCTCGTCGCCCTGCGGGAGGAGGCGGACTCGCTCGCGGAGGCACTCGCGGCGCGGAAGGCGATCGAGCGAGCCAAGGGGATCCTCATGGACCGCGAAGGCCTGTCCGAGAACGAGGCGTTCGAGCGGCTCCGGAAGGCGAGTCAGATCTCGGGCCGACCGCTCAAGGTCGTCGCCGAGGCGCTCATCGCAACGCTCGGTCCCGACGGCGCGGGCTCGCCCGGCGGCAAGCGGCCCGCCTGACGGCGCTACGTGGCGAGCAGCCGATCCGTCTCGCGGCGACGGTAGAGGCGGCGGCCGAGCCAGACGGCGAGCGCGACGAGGAGGAACGGCGCCGCCACGACGAGGATCGCGAGCGCGACGACTCCCTCCCAGACGAGGGCGTTCACGGCGCCGTGGAGCGTGCGATCGAGACGCGAGCTCGTGGGGACGACGCCGAGCGAGTCGGGCGTGACCACGCTGAGCTGCACGGTCGCGAAGCGCGCCTCCGCGCTCGTCCCGGCGATGCTCCTGCGGACGTCGCGCAACTCGGAGCGCAGCGTGCGGCGCCGTTGCTCGAGACGAGCGCGCATCTCCGGGTCGAGGCCGTCACCGTTCAGCCGAGCGGTGATCCCGACGATCTGGCTGCGTAGCGACGCGGCCCGATGCGTGAGCGAGTCGAGCGACTCCTGGAGATCGCCGATCGTGATCTGCTGCGACTCGATCTTCCCGAGCGCCGAGAGGCCGGCGATCGCCTGCTGCACCTTGTCCACCGGGACGCGGATGGTCAGGGTCGCCGTCGCGCCCTCGCCGGTCGCGACCGACGCGTTCACGACGTGGCCGCCGAGCGAGCGGGTGAGGTCGAGCGCTTCCTGCGCAGCCTGCGAGACGCCGTCGGAGCCCGCGACCGAGACCGTGAGCGTCGCGGCGACCTGCTGAGCTCGGTTGGGAGCGGGGGCGAGCGAGCCCGCGGCTCCCGCACCCGGCAGGCGGCCCCCTGTGCGCTCGGGGCGAAGGTCTTCGCGCCCGGCGGCTGCGTGCTCGTCGTCGAGCCGCCGCCCACCGGTGCGCGCTCGGCAGACGCGGTGTCCGCGCCGTGCGCAAACGGCGCCAGCGAAAGCGCCTGCTTGCTTCCACCGGACCCGGTGAGCCCGACGACGCCGGCGGACACGAGCGCGAGCGCGACGGCCGCCGGGGCGACGACGAGGGCGAAGCGCCGTCCCGGGAGGCGAACGCGTGAGAGGAGCGAGCGTCGCGCAACGTTCGCGGTCGCGAGCTCGCGGGTCCTTGCCTGTAGCGACGCGGGCGCGACCGGACGGGATGCACGGAGCTCGTGGAGCAGTTCAGGCGACGCGGTCATGGTCTCTCATCCTCTCTTCGAGCTTGTCGAGCGCCCGCTGCAGGCGGGTCGAGACTGCCGTGACGGTGATGCCGAGCAGGCGCGCGGTCTCCGCGCCGTCGAGGTCGAGCACGATGCGGAGTGCGACGACCTCCCGCTCGCCGGCGGAGAGCGCGCTGAGGCCCTCCTCGAGAGCCGGAGAGAACGCCCTCGCCGAGGGCTTCCTGCGCTGTCTCGCGGGCATCCGCCGCCGCGACGCGCTCCTCGCGCTTGCGCCTGCGCGAATCCGCGCGGAACCAGTCGAGCGCTGTCGTGCGGGCGATCGAGAGGAGCCACGCCTGCGCTGACCCGCGTGAGGGGTCGAAGCGGCGCCAGCGGCGGAGGGCGGTCTCGAACGTCTCGCCGGTGAGATCCTCCGCCACCGCACGGTTGCGCGTGAGGTAGAGGAGGTAGCCGAAGACGTCGTCGAGGCACGACTCGGCGATCGCGGCGAAGGAAGGGGACGCACTCTCGCGGGGGCGGAGCGCGTCGACCGTCACGGCGTGCACGCCTCTCATACGCCGCCGCGTGCCTTCCGCGTCACACGCTTCTCGCGTCGAAGAGCTCCTCCCAGCGCGAGAGGAGACCTTGCAGCTCGTCTCGGGCGGCCCGATGCGCGGTCAGGAGGTCCATGTTCGACCAATCGGTCGCGAGCCGGGCTTCGAGCTCCCCCACACGGGCCTCGGTCTCGGCGATCCGCGCTTCGATTGTCTCGAGCTCCGAGGGAGTGCGGCGCTTCGGCTTCGCAGGTGCCACGGAGCGTGCCGCTTTCGCCTTCTTCACGGGCTCGGGCTCGTCCGGCCGGTCTTCCTCGCCGTCGTTGCCGCCTGCAGATCGGCCCAGCCGCCGTCGTACGACCCGAGAGCGTGTTCCTCGACCGCGACGATCCGGTCCGGCACGGCGTCGAGGAGCGCGCGATCGTGCGACACGATCAGCACTGTTCCGGGGAACGCCTCGAGCGCCGCCTCGAGCGCCTCCCGGCTCTCGAGGTCGAGGTGGTTTGTCGGCTCGTCGAGGACGAGAAAGTTCGCACCCGACGCGACCAGCAGGGCGAGCGATAGCCGCCTGCGCTCGCCGCCGGAGAGTGCGGTGACCGCACGCTCGTGGGTCTCCCAGCCCGAGAAGAGGAAGCGGCCGAGGAGCGCCTGCGCCTGCGGACGCGGGAGGCTCGTCGCAGCCACGGTCGCGTCGAGCACCGAGCCCCGATTCGGCAGCTCCTGCGTGTGCTGGGAGAAGTACGCCGGGATCACGCCATGGCCAAGGGTCGCTCTCCCGCCGTCGAGCGGGTGGCGCCCGAGGATCGCCTCGAGCAGCGTCGTCTTCCCGCTCCCGTTCGGGCCGACGAGCGCGACTTTCTCGCCGCGCTCGAGGACGAGCGTTGCGTCCTCGAGCAGGAGCTTGTCTCCGGCGGAGAGTGAGATCGCGTCGGCTTCGAGCACGACTCGGCCGGTGCGCGGCGGCTGCAGGAAGTCGAACCCGAGCGTGCGGCGCCCGCGCGTCAGCGACTCGAGCTCGCCTCTCGCCCTCCCTCGCTCCTTCTCGAGGCGGTCGATCTGCGTGAGCTTCGCCTGCGCCTGCTTCGCCTTCGACTTCTTGTATCGGAACCGCGCGACGAAGCGCTCCAGCCGCGCGATGTCGTCGGACACGCGCTCCGCCGTCCTCTCGGCTGCAGCCGCCCGCGCCGCCTTCTCCAGTCGCCACTCGTGCCACGGCCCCGCGAAGTAGTGCGCGCCGCCCGGGGCGAGCTCGAGCACGGCTGTCGTCACCGACTCGAGGAACCAGCGGTCGTGGGCCACGAGGACGACGGCGGTATCGAGTGACTCGAGCTCGTCCTCGAGCCATTCGAGGCGCTCGATGTCGAGGTGGTTCGTCGGCTCGTCGAGCAGGAGCAGATCGGGCTTCACGGCGAGCGAGCGCGCCAGCGACGCGCGCGTCAGCTCCCCTCCCGAGAAGGTCGCGAGCTCGCGGTCGAGGTCGCGATCCGCGAACCCGAGGCCGCGGACGACCGAGGCGGCTTGATCGCGCCACGCCCAGCCGCCCGCGTGCTCGAGCCGTGCCTGAGCCTGCGCGTAGCGGCGGAGCGTGCCCTCGTCGTGCGCGCCGCCCGCCATCGCCTGCTCGAGCGTCCGCAGGTCCTCCTCGGCCGCGAGCAGATCGTGCGCGCCGGAGAGCGTGTACTCGCGCAGCGTCAGGCCGAGCTCGCGCGGCGGTCGCTGGTCGTGGAGGGCGACCCGCGTGCCCTTCGCGAACGCGAGCTCGCCGCCCTGGAGCGACGTCTCGCCCGCGATCGCGCGGAGCAGGGTCGTCTTCCCGGCGCCGTTCGCGCCCGAGAGCGCGAGCCGATCCCGCCTCCCGACGGAGAACGAGACGCCGTCGAAGAGCGGATCGCCCGCGAACTCCTTGCGCAGGCTCGACGCGATGAGCACGGACATGGGCCGTCATGGTGCCCGTCGCGCATGCGAGCCGCCGCCCGGCGGCGCCCGCTCAGACGTGCGCGGCGGCGGAGACGAGGGCGCGAGCAGACTCGGCGATGTGCTCCGCGTCGATCCCGGCCGCGGCGAGCAGCTCGTCCGGCTCGCCCGAATGAGGCATCCCGTGGACGGCCAGCTTGACGACGTGCAGCCGCTCGTCGTACTCGGCGAGCGCGCCGAGCACCGCGTCGCCGACGCCGCCCTCCGGCCAGTGGTCCTCGACCGTGACGACACGTCCCCGAGTCGCGGCGGTAGCATCGAGCAGCGTCTCCGCGTCGAGAGGCTTGATCGAGTAGAGGTCGATCACCCGCGCCGAGATCCCCTCCCCGGCGAGCGTCTCCGCTGCGGAGAGCGCCTCGTGGACGCTGATGCCTGCGCCGACGATCGTCACGTCGTCGTCCTCCGAGGAGCGAAGAACCCGGCTCCCCCCGACCTCGAATTCCTCGTCCGGCCCGTAGAGGACCGTCGTCGCCGGGCGGAGTGTCCGCAGGTACGAGATCCCCTCGACGTCGGCCATGGCCGCAACCAGCCTGGCGGTCTGGTTCGCGTCGCAGGGATGGAGCACGACGCTTCCGTGCACGGCGCGGAGCGAAGCGATGTCTTCGAGCGCCATCTGCGACGGCCCGTCCTCGCCGATCGAGACGCCTGCGTGGGAGCCGGACAGCGAGAAGCTCGCCCGGCTGATCGCAGCCATGCGGATGAAATCGTAGGCACGGGAGACGAACGCGGCGAAGGTGGACGCGAACGGCTTCCAGCCGAGCGCCTGGAGCCCGACCGCGGCGGCGACCATCCCCTGCTCGGCGATGAACATCTCGAAGTATCGGTCCGGATAGTCCTCCCCGAAGATCTCGGAGAAGGTCGAGTTCCCGACCTCGCCGTCGAGCGCGACGACGTCTCCGCGGGCTGCTCCGAGCGCCGCCAGCGCCTCGCCGTATGCCTTCCGCGTCGCGACCTTGGCCCCCACCTCGTAGCGGGGAAGCTCGAGCTCCTGCTCGGGGAAGCGGTGTGCTTCGCCCGCGTCCGGCTTGGCGACGTCGACGTGCAGGTTGCGGATGCCGCCGAGCTCGGCGATCGCTCGCTCCGGGTCGTCCAACGGCTTGCCGTGGAAGCCGTTCTTGTTCTCGACCTCCTTGACGCCCTTGCCCTTGATCGTGTGTGCGACGACGATCGTCGGGCGACCCGTCGTCGCGATCGCCTCCGCGTACGCGCGGTCGACCTCCTCCACGTCGTGGCCGTCGATCGCGATCGCGTGCCAGCCGAACGAGCGGGCGCGCTCGACGTAGACCTCGAGGTCCCAGCCCACCATCGTCTCGCCCCGCTGACCGAGCCGGTTCACGTCGAGGATGGCCGTGACGTTGTCGAGCTCGTAGTGCGCGCCGTGCTCGAGGGCCTCCCAGATCGAGCCCTCGGCGAACTCGCTGTCGCCGCACAGGACCCAGACGCGGAACGGGAGCCGGCTCAGGTACTTCCCCGCGAGGCCCATGCCGATGCCGATCGGTAGCCCCTGGCCAAGGGAGCCGGTTGCCACGTCCACCCACGGGATACGCGGCGTCGGATGCCCCTCGAGCATGCTCTCGAACGAGCGGTACGTCATCAGCTCCTCGTCCGTGATCGCCCCTGCGGCCTTGTAGATCGAGTACAGGAGAGGCGAGGCGTGACCCTTCGAGAAGACCAGGCGGTCGTTCTCCGGCCGTTTCGGCTCGTCGAAGTTGTAGCGCAGGTACTTGTCCACGAGGACGGCCAGCAGGTCGGCTGCGGACATCGAGGAGGTGGGATGGCCGGACCCCGCCTTCGAGCTGCAGCGCACGGAATCGACACGGAGCTGCTGTCCCAGCTCCTGCCAGCGCTCGACCTCGTTCATCGTCCCCTCCTCGCTCATCGACACGGCCCTTCGATTCTAGGCCCGACCGGGTGCTACCCAGGGGCGCTAACGTTGGAACGTGGCCAGGAGTCGGTTGCACCAGCTCGAGGAGCTCGGCCAGTCGGTCTGGATCGACTCGCTCTCGCGGGAGATGCTCGAGACCGGCGAGCTCGAGCGCCTCATCCGAGAGGACGCCGTCGTCGGGGTCACGTCGAACCCGAGCATTTTCGAGAAGGCGCTCTCGACGGGCGACTGGTACGACGATCGGCTCGCCGAACTGCTCGAGCGGGAGGACGATCTGAAGGAGGTCTTCATCGCGCTCGCGGTCGAGGACGTCCGCGATGCCTGCGACGTCTTGCTCCCGACGTGGGAGCGGACGCAGCGCGTCGACGGCCGCGTCTCGATCGAGGTCGATCCCAATCTGGCGTACGACCACTCCAGGACGTATGACGAGGCGATGCGGCTGCACTCGCTCGCCGACCGTCCGAACGCGTACGTGAAGATCCCGGCAACCGAGCCGAGCCTGGGGGCGATCGAGGACTGCATCGCAGCCGGGAAGCCGATCAACGTCACGCTGACCTTCTCGCTCGCTCGCTACGCCGAGGTCGTGGAGGCGTACATCCGCGGGGTCGAGCGATTCGTCGCCGACGGAGGCGACGCCGACAGGGTCGACTCCGTCGCCAGCTTCTTCGTCTCGCGGGTCGACACCGAGGCGGATCCCAGGCTCGCGGTGGCCGGGCGGGAGGACCTCGCCGGGAAGCTCGCGGTCGCGAACGCCAAGCTCGCCTACGTCCACTACCAGGAGTCGTTCGCCGGTGAGCGCTGGGAGAAGCTCGCCGCCCAGGGTGCACGCGTCCAGCGCTGCCTGTGGGCGTCGACCTCGACGAAGAACCCCGCGTACAGCGACGTCCTCTACGTCGACGAGCTGATCGGCCCCGAGACTGTGAACACGATGCCGCTCGAGACCGTCGACGCCTTCCAGGACCACGGCACCGTCCGCGAGACGCTCACCGAGGGCGTCGACGAGGCGCGCGCGCTCTTCGACGAGATCGCGACCGCTGGCGTCGATTACTCGGACGTGGTCGACGTCCTCGAGCGCGAGGGCGTGCAGAAGTTCTGCGACTCGTTCGCACACCTCATCGCAGGGATCGAGTCGAAGCGCGCCGCGCTCACGGTCTGAGCGAGCTACGCCGCCAAGAGGACGGCTTCGAGCGCGAGACCGGCGGCGAGAACGAGCGCGTCGGCGCCTGCTCGGCCGACGATCTGGACCGAGGCGGGCAGGCCGTCCTCCGCCGTTCCGCACGGAAGCGCGAGCGCCGGCCATCCGAGCGCGTTGAACGGGAACGTCCGGCTGATGAGCGCCTCCCGGATCGCGAGCTCGTCCGACTTCGCCGAGCGGGGTGCGACGAACGGCAGCGTCGGTGTCGACGACGAGATCGACTCCGGCGACCGCGTCGCCCATCCGTTCGCGGTACTCCTCCCGTGCACCGTCGCGCCGTCTCGGCTTCGGCGTCGGTCACCGCGAGGCAGCGCTCGAGCTTGATCCGAGGTCCTCGCCGTAGAGATCGGCGTTCTCCGCGAAGAGCTCGCGGTGGACATCCGCGACCTCGTGCATGAAGAGCCGGCTGAGGCCCTCCGGCTAGCGGGAGCGCGAGCGCGCCCCGCCGCGGCAAACGTTCGGCTGCCTCCTCGACGCGCGCGCTGACGAGCGGGTCGGCGCCGTCGAGCCAGGCACACCGACGCGGACCTCGGCGAGCGAGTCGAGCGCGGCCGGCTCGAATCCCGGAGCGAGCACCCGTCATCGCCGCGACACAGGCCGCGACGTCGCGCGCCATCGGCCCCGCGTGGTCGAAGCTCGGCGGCGAGCGGGAAGCAGCCGTCGAGCGAGACGAGACCGAAGGTCGGCTCGAAGCCGACGGTCCCGCAGCAGGCGGAGGGGATCCGGATCGAGCCGCCCGAGTCGGTGCCGAGCGCGAGGTCGGCCGCGCCGGCACGAGCGCCGCTGCGTTTCCGCCGCTCGATCCCCGGCGACCCGATCAGCGGCGAGCGGGTTCGGGACGATGCCGAAGTGCGGGTTCTCCGAGGTGGTGCCATACGCGAACTCGTGCAGGTTCGTCTTGCCGACGTCGGCGTATCCGGCGGCCTCGAGCTGCGAGACGGCAACGCCGTCGTCCTCGGGGACGTGCTCCGCGAAGAGCGGCGAGCCGTAGGTCGTCACGAGCCCCGCCGTGTCGAAGAGGTCCTCGACCGCGAGCGGGATCCCCTCCGACTCGCGCTCGGGGAGCGCAAGGAAGACGCCCGGTGGGCAATCGATCGCTGAGATGCGGTCAACCATTGCGATGCGGTGCGGCCGCGAAGCGGTCGCGCAAGAGAGATTCCGGTTGCGCATAAAGATCAACCATTGCGATGCGGTGCGGCCGCGAAGCGGCCGCCTTCAGGGATCTTCGCGCGATCGGAATCTGCGCGAGCTGATTCCGGTCTGCGCAAGAGAGATTCCGGTCTGCGCAAAGATCAACCATTGCGATGCGGCGCCGGCCGCGAAGCGGCCGCCTTCAGGGATCTTCGCGCGACCGGAATCTGCGCGAGCTGATTCCGGTCTGCGCAAGAGACTAGTCCAGTTGCAGGTAGAGCAGCGCGACCACGAACGTGCCGGCGAAGAGGAGCCAGAAGAGTCCGAAGAGGGCCCAGCCGAAGCGGAGGTTCCTGCGTTCGAGCTCGCTGTTGCTCATGCGATCAGCGGGTCGAGGGCGGCGGCGACGAAGAGGAGCGCGAGGTACGCGAGCGAGTAGTGGAAGAGCACCTGCGCGCGCACGCGGGTCAGATCTCGCCGAAGCAGGACGGCGAGCACGATCAGCACTGCGCCGAGCACGGCCGCCGCCACCGTGTAGACCGGCCCGAGCCAGAGACCGACGGCGATCGTGAACGCGACGAGCCCGATCGAGTAGAGGAGGATCTGGCGCGCAGTCTCGCGGTCGCCGCGCACGACGGGCAGCATCGGCACTCCGGCCGCCGCGTACGCGTTCTTGATCATCAGCGCGAGCGCCCAGAAATGCGGCGGCGTCCACAGGAAGACGATGAGGAAGAGCCAGAGCGCCGGCAGCGCGAGGCTTCCGGTCGCCGCCGCGTAGCCGACGAGAGGAGGCACGGCCCCGGCCGCTCCACCGATGACGATGTTCTGCGGCGTCGAGCGCTTGAGCCAGCGCGTGTACACGATCACGTAGAAGAGGTTCCCGACGAGCGCGAGGACGGCGGTGAGGACGTTCACGCCCGAGGCCAGCAGCGCGAACGAGAGCGCCGACAGGAAGAGCCGAACTCGAGCGCTTGGGCTGGTGAGACGCGGCCCGACGCGACCGGGCGCTCCTTCGTCCGGCTGCCCATGAGCGCATCGATGTCGCGGTCGAGGACGTGGTTCATGGCAGACGCCCCACCGCAGGCGAGGGCGAGGCCGACCATCGTCACGACGAAGAGCCAGAGCGGCGGCGCGCCCTGCGCGCCCACGAACATGCCCGCCGCTCCCGTGAGGAGGAGCAGCGTCATGATCCGCGGCTTTGTCAGCGTCAGGTAGTCGCGTGTCGACGCGAGGTGCGGCGCCGTTCCGCGCAGCGTGGCGGCAGCGGTGAGGAGCGAGGCGCCGAACGCGGCGCCGGCGGCGCCGACGTGTAACGCCGTCGCCCAGCTGGCGCTCCCGCTCCAGGCGACGAGGCCGCCGAGCGCGATCGCGACGAGGAG
The DNA here is from genome assembly GCA_963848725.1 of uncultured Actinomycetes bacterium. Lineage (GTDB taxonomy): Bacteria > Actinomycetota > Thermoleophilia > Gaiellales > Gaiellaceae > GMQP-bins7. The sequence continues at coordinate 94,204 of CAWKEV010000068.1, forward strand.
CAGGGAGAGCGCGGTCACCGCGCGCACGAGCAATCCCGGGTAGGCGAGCCGCGCGACGATCGTCGTCGCCGCGAGCAGCGGGAGCGCCACGCCCGCGATACCCCAGTGCGCCGACGTCAGGCCGAGCGCTGCGCTTGCGACGACGGCCCCCGTCGCGACCGCCCCGCCGACGGCGGTCACGCGCAGAGCAGGCCCGGCGCGGCCGGCACGTCAGCTTCCACTTCGAGCCTCTCGCCTCACGGAGCCTCTGCCGAAGATCGAAGAGAGGCCGTGCGCTCGTCACGTACGGTACGTCGTCGAAGTTGTGTGGCGGCGGCGGCGATGTCGTATACCACTCGAGCGTGTTCGCCTGCCACGGATCGTTGCCCACGCGCGGGCCGCTCCGCGCCGTCTTGATCACGTTCCACACGAAGAAGAGGAGTCCGATGCCCGTGACGTACGCGCCGATCGTCGACGCCATGTTGTAGCCCTCCCAGCTCTGGTTCGCGTACGTGTATATCCGGCGCGGCATCCCTTCGAGGCCCAGCAGGTGCTGCGGGAAGAACGTGAGGTTGAATCCGATCAGGACGACCCAGAACTGCCACTTCCCGAGCTTCTCGTCGAGCGTTCGCCCGAACATCTTCGGCCACCAGTAGAAGAGCCCGGAGAAGATCGCGAACACGCTCCCGCCGAAGATCACGTAGTGGAAGTGCGCGACGACGAAGTACGTGTCGTGGACCTGCCAGTCGACGGGGAAGGCGGCGAGGTAGATCCCCGAGAGGCCGCCGACGACGAACACGCCTAGGAATCCGCACGCGAACAGCATCGCCGTGTCGAAGGTGATGTTGCCGCGCCAGAGCGTTGCCAGCCAGTTGAAGATCTTGATCCCGGTCGGGACCGCGATCACCATCGACGAGATCATGAAGAAGGCCTGGAGCGACGTCGGCAGGCCGACCGCGAACATGTGGTGCGCCCACACGAGCATCGAGAAGAAGCCGATCGCGACGGTCGAGAGGGCGACGGCCTTGTAGCCGAAGATCGGCTTCCGGGCGTAGACCGGCAGCACCTCCGAGATGATCCCGAAGGCCGGGAGGATGAGCACGTAGACCTCGGGATGGCCGAAGAACCAGAACGCGTGCTGCCAGAGGAGGGGCGCGCCTCCCTGCGCCGCGTTGAAGAAGTGCGTCTGCACGTGCCAGCCCGCGAACGAGATCCCGCGGTCGAGCAGGAGCATCGTCAGCGCAGCCGAGAGCACGGGAATGATGATCACGAGCATCCACGCGAAGACCTCGATCGACCAGACGAAGAGCGGGATCCGCGACCACGACATCCCGGGCGCCCGCAGATTGTGGATCGTCACGACGAAGTTATCGCGCCGGCGAGCGACGACGCGGAGAGGATGTGGAGCGAGAGGATCCAAAGGTCCTGGCCGTTGCCCGGCGTCGTCTCGGAGAGCGGTGGATACGAGGTCCAGCCCGCCTGCGCCGCGCCTCCCTTGGCGAAGAGCGAAAGCATGAGGACGATCCCGCCAAGGAGGTAGAGCCAGTACGAGAGCGCGTTCAGACGAGGGAAGGCGACGTCGCGCGCGCCGATCTGGAGCGGCACCAGGTAGTTCGCGAGGCCCGACATGATCGGAACGACGACCAGGAAGATCATCGTCGTGCCGTGAATCGTGACGAGCTCGTTGTAGTGCTGCGGGCTGAGGACGGTCTCGTTCGGCGTCGCGAGCTGCGTCCGGAAGACGAGCGCCATGATCCCCGCGACCCCGAAGAAGACGAGCGCCGTCCAGAGGTAGAGGATCCCGACCCGCTTGTGGTCGGTCGTGACCAGCCAGGCGGCGACCTTTCCGCGCTGCCACGCGGGGACCGCGTCTGCTCGGCTCTCAGCTGCCACTCGGCGGGCTCTCCTTCAGGTACTTGGTCAGCGCGTCGACCTGCTCCTGCGTCCAGCCCGAGGCGACGGGCGGCATGGTGCCCTGCGGTGTCGAGGTGCCGTTTCGGATGAGGTTCTCGATCGCCCTCGGGTCGGTCAGGATCGAGGAACCGGCGATGGGGACTGCGATCCCGCCCTCCCCGGCGAAGCCGTGGCACTTGGCGCAGATTCCGGTCCACTCCTGCTTGCCGAGGGTCGATGTGCCCTCGGTCTGCGCAGCCTTCTCGGCGGTGAGCCACTGGTCGAACGCGCCCGGTCGCATGACCTTCACCGAGGCGAGCATGTTCGCGTGCTCGAGCCCGCACAGCTCGGCGCACTGCCCTCGGTACGTCCCGGTCTTGGCGACCTCGAACCAGGTGTGGTTCGGCCGCCCCGGGATCGCGTCGATCTTCCGCCGAGCGCCGGGATCCACCACGAGTGGATCACGTCGTTCGGCGGGGACGTGACCTTCAGATACACGGGGACGCCGGCGGGCGCGCGCATCGTGTCGATCGAGACCACACCGTTCGGGTACTCGAACTGCCAATAGAACTGGCGGCCCGTGACCTCGATCTCGAGCTGGCCGTTCGCCCGGCCGAGGGCACGTCGACGATCCCGGGCAGCTTGACGAAGATGAACGTCGCGATCACGAAGAGGACGACGACCGGGAACGCCGTCCACAGGAGCTCGAGGTTGGTAGCGCCGTGGATCGGCGCGCCGTCCTCGAAGCGTGGGCGCTTGCGACGCCGGTAGCGGAACACGAACACGAGCAGGATCGTCTCGACCATGACGAAGATCACGGCGGCGAAGATCGAGATGAAGAGGTAGCTCTGGTGGATGCTGTCCGCGTTCGGCGACTGCGGCGCGACCGGTGCGAAGCCTCCGTTGCCGGCCTGCGCTGCGGGGGTGAGGAGAGCGGCGGCGAGGAGCGCCGAAGCGGCGAGGAGAGTCGGCTTCCGGCGCACCGGCTGCCATTGTATGAGCGTGTCCGAGGCCACGCACCGGAGAACCCGCGTCCGCCTTCCGCGCGACCTGACGCGGCCGTTCGGGGTGTTCGTGAACGGCGTCGAGCAGGTCGAAGGCGCCGACTTCGAGCTCGACGGGCGGACGCTTCTCTTCGATCGCGAGCTGAAGAGCGAGGGGAAGCTCGGCTTCTGGCGGTGGACGTCGATCTTCGTCGGCGTTGCCGGGACGTACCGGCAGGACGACTCGGTCGACGTCGTCTACGAGCGCGGCGGCCAGCGGGTGGTCGCGACGAAGCTGCCGCTCGAACCGGCCTAGAACGCTCGGTCGGGCGAACGGGCCGTGGGTAGTGTTCGACGGTGGAAGCTGCGAACGGGATCGAGGTCGAGGATCTCGTCCGCGAATACCGCAAAGGACCCGCGCGCGGTCGACGGGATCGACCTTCAGCGTCGCCCCGGCTGGGGTCTACGGATTTCTCGGCCCAAATGGGGCCGGGAAGTCGACTGACCGCCACATGCTGACCACGCTCCTGCTCCCGCCGAGCGTGCGGAACAGGACGCATCGCCGGGTTTCGACATCGTGAAGCTAGGGCCGCCAGGGTACGGGGGCCCGTATCGGAGTCGCCCTGCAGGAGGCGGCCCTCGACCCGCTCATGAACTGGCGTGGGAGCACATGGCGCTGCAGACGGCGCTCCAGGGGGTGCCGAAGGCCGAGCGCAAGCCTCGCTCGCAGAGGCATTGATCGAGCGGGTCGGGTTGACGGACGCCGCGGGTCGCCCGCTTGGTCGGCGGGTTATTCGGGCCTGGCACCAGGTGCTGTCTCGATCTAGCGCTCTCGCTCGTCCACGGCCCCGTGGTCCTCTTCTTGGACGAGCCCACAACCGGACTCGACCCGCAGAGCCGGAGCGACCTCTGGGAAGAGATCCGCTCGCCTCTCGAAGCGATGAAGGGGTAACCGTGTTCCTCACGACCCAGTATCTCGAGGAGGCCGACCTGCTTGCCGACAGGGTCGGGATCATCGATCACGGGCAAGATCGTGGCTGAAGGCACGCCTGCGGAGCTGAAGGCGCAGATCGGGCGGCCGACGCTTCGACGTCGCCCGCGCTCGAGGAGAGCGACCGCGACGTGGTGGCCGCCGTCCTCGGGCGCTTCGGGGACGCCGTCACCCGCTGCGCACAAGGGGCGTCGCCGTGAGGCTGGAGCGCGGCGTCGCCCGATCTCGCGGAGGTTGTCCGGGCGCTCGACGTCGAACGCCTGCCGAGGTCGCAGAGGTGGAACGTGCACGCGCCCACGCTGGACGACGTGTTCCTCGCGAAGACAGGGCGCTCGCTCGAGGGGGCGATCGAAGAGGCGGGCGCCGACGGAAAGGCGCGGGCCAGGAGGTGAGCGCACTGCCGCAGGTCGGTGCGATTGCGCGGCGCTCGCTCGTGCGCACGTGGCGCCAGCCGGCGAGCGTGATCCCACCGCTCGTCTTCCCGATAGCGCTCATGGCCGTCAACGCCGGGGGCCTGCGCTCGTCGACGGACCTGCCCGGCTTCCCGACCGACTCCTTCCTGGCGTTCGCGCTCGCGGTCCCGTTCATCCAGGGAGCGCTCTTCTCGACGATGAACGCGGGCACCGATCTCGCGCGTGACGTCCAGACGGGGTTCGTGAACAGGCTCGCGCTGACCGCGCTCCGCGACTGGGCGCTCCTCATCGGCCAGCTCGCGGGCGTCGTCGTGCTCGGGATCGTGCAGGCGCTCTTCTACATCGCGGTCGGGCTCGCGGTCGGCGTTCATTTCGCCTCCGGCGCTGCCGGCATCGCCGTCCTGCTCGTCTACGCCGCGGTCGTCTCGCTCTCGTTCGGCGCGCTCGGGGCATATCTCGCGTTCCGGACCGGCTCGGGTGAGTCGATCCAGGCGCTCTTCCCTGCGCTCTTCGTCTTCCTCTTCATCTCCTCGATGAACGCGCCGCGGAACCTGATCGGCGTGGGGTGGTTTCGCACCGCAGCCACGCTGAACCCGGTCTCGTACATGATCGAGTGCGTCCGCAGCCTGATCATCGTCGGCTGGGGCCCCGGAGGCGCTTCTCCTCGGGTTTGGGTTCATCGGGAGTGATCGGCGCCGTCGCGCTCGTTCTCTCGTCCCGCGCGCTCCGTCTCCGGATGGCGCGGACGTGACGCTCTGGAACGTCACCTCCGGGATCGCGTGGCGGACGCTCAAGAACGCCCTCACCAACCCGCAGATCGCGCATTCCGACGATGGCCTTCCCGCTCTTCTTCTTCACCGCGTTCGCGGGCGGGCTGTCGCAGCTCCACAAGGTGCCGGGGTTCGACTCCCCCGCCGGGATATACCGGGTTTCCAGTTCGTGTTCGTGCTCCTCCAGTCGGCCGCGTTCAGTGGCGTCTTCACGGGCTTCGGCATCGCGCGCGACTTCGAGGGCGGCTTCGCGAAGCGGCTCATGCTCGCCGCGCCGAGCCGGGTCGGGATCGTCCTCGGCTACGGGCTGGCCGCCCTCTGCCGCTGGGCCGTCGTGGCCGCGGTCCTCACGATCGTCGCCTTCGTCGTCGGCATGAACGCGCCTCGGCGGGCCGGTCGACCTCGTCGGCCTCTACGTGCTGGCCGCGGCTCGTGAACTTCTGCGGGTTCTTCTGGGCGGGCGGGCTGGCGGATGCGCTTCCGGACGATCAGGCCTGCGCCCCTCATGCAGATGCCGGTCTTCCTCGTCCTCTTCTTCGCCCCCGTCTACGTTCCGCTGAACCTGCTCCATGGCTGGATCGCGGGCGTCGCTCGCATCAACCCGTCGACGTACGTGCTCGAGACGGGCCGCGGCTTCCTCGCCGGCGACGTGCCGCACGTGCTCCTCGCCTTCGGGCTCGCGATCGGGATGGGCGTCGCCTTCTGGTGGTGGGCGTTTCTCGGCCTGCGTCGAGCCGAGCGTGCCGGCGCCTTCTACCCCAACACCCAGGCATCAGCTGTGGCTCAGCTCACTGTCGGCAGGTCTGCCATAGCCTTGTCGCCGAGCATCGACGGCTTCTCTGAGATCGCCTCTACCGACCGTGTTGCACAAGTTGTAAAGAGTTCCCGATCCGCGGAAGGGGAGGGCAAACCGTCGGCAGTTGACGGCGCAGTGCCAACCAACCAAGAAGCATTCTGCACAACCAAGAGGATTCTGCGGCCCGTCGGAGCGGCTCTCGCTATAGCGAGAGAGCCTATTCCGTTCCACGCACGGAGAGGAGAAGTGGATGCGAGCGAATCGCATTCCTCGTCGTCGTCGCCGCAGTTGTTCTCATGGCGGTTGGTGCCGCACTTGCCGGCCCGCCTCCCATCGTCGGTCCGGATGGCAGGACGCATGCACCGAGCGCTGCACTCGGCCCGGACGGCGTCCTGTCAACGTGTTCAGTCGACTATTACAACGCGGGTTACGAGCGCAGCGCGATCCCACCGACAGGAGGTTCGGCGAGCGCGGGAGTGAAGTGGAATACAACGACGCTCTGGAGCGGTCACGTCGCTGGATGGATCGGAGTGCAGAACGGACGTGGTGGATCGAGCCAGCGTTGGATCCAAGCCGGACTGGAACGAACATGGGGCGACAGCTCGATCAGTAAGTACGTCGAGTACAACGCAACAGGAAGTCCCGTTCTCGTGCTCAAGGAACTGCCTCTGCCGGCACTGTTTACACCGCCGTGGTCACGAAGGTTGCCGCAAGCTCTTGGACGGCATCGATCGGTGGATCCGGCCTCGGCTCTAATGTGAGTCTCTCGGGCATGGCGGTCACGGATTTCACGGGAGAGTCACTGACCAGTCGGCGGGGAACTGCAATGTGATGGATCTCAACTTCTCGAGCTCCTCCACGGGTACGTCTTCGATGACCAAGATCCAGGATCCACCGTACGTCGTCGACTCTGTAACATCGAACGGCTGGCGCTCTCATGACGGCTGAGTGCCCTAGGGCAAAGGGCGGGAGACGGCGCAATAAGGCGGCGAGTTCCGCTCAGGCGTTATGGTCCTGTCGGCGTTTCTGCGGCAGTGCTTGTGGCTGCGATAGTGATACTCACCGCTGCGACTGCCCACCCAGCGAGCATAGGCGCAACACGCGTTCATTCGTTCGGTGCCCTGCGATCGAACGTCCCGCTTTCGTGGCCCGTGCGCCGCGTTCCGCTTCATTGCAACCGGTACGGACCTGGAGTCCTCATCTCCAACCTGAGGGGCCACGTCTTCAAGCGCGAGGTCGAGGCGATACCGAAGGGGGCGTGCAGCACTCTGTGGAAGCTGGACACCACACCTAGCAATTTCGTGCTCGTCGATCTTTCTTTGATGCCCGTACCCTCGGTGACCAACGCTCCTCATGCTGATTCACGATTGCCGCCAAGGCTGGTTCGCGCGAATTACACGGCGGGTAAGTCCAACACGACGCTCTGCTTGTGTGAATACCGATATGGCTTCTTCTGGGTGAATCGGCGTAGTTACGAGCTGCGCGTTTGGCTGGGAGCCAGAGCCTCGAGAGCTGATAGACGGTCGGTCGAGGCGCTCGTACGGTCAGTTCGGCCGAAAAAAGTCCTAGAAAGCTCTAGCTGATCAAAGGCATGTTCGGGGCCAGCGGAGCCCCGGATCAAGCATCCATCACGGCGTGCCCGTAAGGCGATCACACGGGCGACCGCGCGGCAGCGCTAGATGTCGAGCACGCGCAGGCACGCGTCCACGACGTCGGGATCGAACTGCGTTCGCGCGCCCTCGGCCAGCCTGCGCCGCGCCTCGTCGACGCTCAGCGCCCGCCGGTACGGCCGGTCCGTGGTCATCGCGTGGAAGGCGTCGCAGGCGAAGATGATCCGCGACTCGAGCGGGATCTCCTCGCCGGCCAGACCCTCGGGATAGCCCTTCCCGTCCCAGCGCTCGTGGCATGCGCGCACGATCCGGCGCACCTCTTCGAGCTGCTCGATCGGCGCCAGGATCTTCTCGCCGAGGAGCGGATGCGTCTCGACGATCTCGCGCTCGCGCGGCGTCAGTGGGCCGGCCTTCGTGAGGATCGTCGACGAGATGCCGATCTTCCCGATGTCGTGGAAGAGCGCGCCGAGCTCGAGGCGCTTGAGCTCACGCTGTTCGAGCCCGAGCTCCTCGCCGACCTCGAGCGCGAGGTCGGTGATCCAGCGGGCGTGTGACGACGTGTACTCGTCGTTCGCCTCGAGTGCGTTCGCGAGCGCCTCGACGGTCGAGAGGAAGGTGCGCTCGAGGGTCTCGTAGCTCGACGCGCTCTGGAGCGCGAGCTTCGTCTGCTGTGCCAGGCCGCCGAGCAGCTCGAGCTCGCGGTCGCCGAAGTCCGAGCCGGACGGGATCGCGGCGGCGATGACGCCCCAGCGCCCCTCGACCGTGAACGGCGCGATCGCAAATCGGCCGTCCGTGCCCTCCGGGGCCGACGCGATCTTCGCGTAGTCCTCGGCCGAGACGAAGTACGGGTTCGTCTGGGTCAGCCACGGCGTCAGGTGTGCCGCCGGGACGGACGTGAGCCGCGCCCCGCCCGGCCACTCGCTCGGCTCGGAGGCGAGCGCGATGAGATCCCCGGTCTCGGGAGCCTGGAGCCAGAGGGACGTTCCGGGGCTCGACAGGATCCGCGCCGAGCCGCGCACGACGAGCTCCGCGACCTCCGCCAGGCCGTCGGCTGCCGCCACGTCCCGGCCGAACTCGAGGAGGGCCGTCGCGTTCTCGGCTTCCCGGCGCTGGGCCTCGTACAGGCGTGCGTTCTCGAGCGAGACGGAGGCGTGGCCCGCGAGCACCTCCATGACGCGCAGGTCGTCGGCATCGAACTGGTCGAGGCCGAGCTTGGAGATGACGAGGACGCCGGTGACGCGCGACCCGAAGACGAGCGGCACGGCCAGGATCGACTCCTCGATGCGGGCGGTGCCCGCGATCTGCTCGCCGAACTCGCACCGCGCCGCGTCCCCGACGAGGAGCGGCTCGCCCGTCTCCGCTACCCGCCCTGTGATCCCGCGGCCGACGTGCGACGTGCCGACGGCGACCTGCGACCCGGGCTCGGCGGGAGTGAGGTTCCCCCGGAACGCGATCGGTTCGAGCTCCTCGCCCTCGCGGATGAAGACGCGGCAGTTGTGGTAGTCGATGAGGAGCCGGAGCTCGTCGGCGATCGTCAGCCCGATCTGGGCGACGCCGTTCAGGCGCGAGAGCTTTCCGGAAAGGCTCTGCAGCATCTTCAGGTGCGCGATCGAGCGCACGTCGTCGCGGCGTCGCGCGTTCTCCTCCGACGGACGCTCCGTGGCCGCCTCGTCGAAGACGACGATGAGGCCGTTCCCGCGCGACTTCGCCGTCATCATCGCCGCCTCCGCGCACGCGACGAGCTCGCGCGGGTTGGCCGCGTGCTCCGGGCCCATCGCCACTCCGGTGGACACCGTGAGCCGGCCGGCCGCCTCGACCTCGAGCAGCCCGATGCTCTCGCGGAGCCGCTCGGCTAGGCCGACGGTGCTCTCGAGGTCGCCGGAGGGGACGATGATCGCGAACTCCTCGCCGCCCACCCGGCAGACGACGTCCGTCGTGCGGACGGACGAGCGGAGGACGTCCGCGACGTGGAGCAACAGCTCGTCGCCGACGCCGTGCCCATGCACGTCGTTCACCTTCTTGAAGTCGTCCAGGTCGATCATCACGAGCGCGACGGTGCCGTGCTCGACCGACGCCCGCATGAGCTCCTGGCGCAGACGGTCGTGGAAGGTGCGGTGGTTGTAGAGGCCGGTCAGCGCGTCGGTCGATGCCTGATGCTCGAGACGCGCGCGCACGTGGGCGTTGTCGATCGCGAGCGCGGCGGCGTCTCCGAACCGGGTTGCGAGCAGGAACTCCTCCTCGGTGAACTCTTCCTCCTCGCCGACTCGGTAGATGTTGAGCGTTCCCTTGAGCCGCCCACGGGCGATCAGAGGGACCGCGATGAGCGCCTCGGGGTCGACCGGGGTGCCCGGCACGAAACGGACGCGCGGGTCGAGGTGGGCCTTGTTCGCGAGGACCGGCTCGCGGTGCTCCACCGCCCAGCCGGTGATGCCCTCGCCGAACGAGAAGGTCTCGCTCATGATCTCGCGCTCCCACTGACTCCGAGCGAGGACGGGGATGAGCTCGCGCTTCGCCTCGTCGGCCTCGTAGATGTGCACGTCCTCGTACGGGATGAGGACCGCGAGCGCGTCGGCGATCCGCTCGAGGAGCGAGTCGAGGCTCTCCTCGGAGAGCACGTCGTGGAAGATCTCCGCCAGTCGCCGGTACGGCTCGACGGCCGGGCCGCCTCCGAGAGCGGCCTGGGTCGGCCGAGCACCGGGGGTGACCAGGCTTACGGGTGGGGGAGCCGCAGGCTCGATGGGCGCAGGGTCGGACATGACGGGAAGCGTCTTCCCTCGAGTTCATCGGACGACGGGAGGGCTCTCTTGACACCCGTTCTGCGAAGATCGACCGTCGTGGGGACGGCCGAGGACGCTCGCGTTGCGCTGCTCTCCCGGCTCATCGACCACGCTGCGCTCTTCCCGCCCGCGTCGCTCCCACTGCCGGAAGCAGTGGAGGAGGATCGCCGCGCTCGCGAGAGCAAGGCAGCGTTCGTGCTCGGACGTTTCGTGTGCCCGGCGTCGCGGCTGGCGGAGCTGCCCGACGTCGGGCGTGGCGTGAGCTTGACGCTGGACGAGGCGGTCCCGGCCGATGCGGGTGCGCGGGTGGAGGCGGTGGAGATCCGCTTGCCCGACGAGCTCGAGACGCTCGCGGGCGCAGCTCTCGAGGTCTACGTCGAGATTCCGGCCGGCGATGTCGTCGAGGAGTCGCTCGATGCGCTCCGGGGCGCAGGGCTGCGGGCGAAGATCCGCTGCGGCGGCGCGTCCACGCCGGGCACGGCAGAGCTTGCCGCGTTCGTGCGCGGCTGTCGCGAGCGGGCGCTCGTCTTCAAGGCGACCGCCGGGCTCCACCACGCCGTTCGGAGCGACGGCGAGCACGGGTTCCTGAACCTGCTGGCCGCGGTGGTCTTCGGCGACGAGGAGGCTGCGCTCGAGGAGACCGACGCGGCGGCGTTCCGGCTCGACGCGGAGTCGTTTTCGTGGCGCGAGCGGCAAGCCGGGCCGTGGGAGCTCGCGCGGGCGCGGAGCGAGCTGCTGTGGTCGATCGGGAGCTGCAGCTTCTTCGAGCCGGTCGACGAGCTCGAGGCGCTCGGGATGCTCCCGTGAGAGGCGCGGTCGGCTTTGGCGTCTTCTCGACGGGAGGCGAGCTCCGCGGGTCGGGTTCCGCGTCGGCAAGGCGTCCTCGACCTCGCGGCGAGCACGGGCGGCGGGCCTCTTCGCGACAGCCAGCCTGAACCCTTCCTCGCCGCCGGGCGCGATGCGTGGGAGTCTGCCATCGACCGCGTCGGCGAGCTCCTCGGCAGGGGCGCGGAGCTCCTTCCGCTCGACGGGGTCGCTGTCCACCTCCCGTTCGAGGTCGCGGACTACGTCGATTTCTACTCCTCGCTCGAGCACGCGACGAACCTCGGCCGTCTCTTCCGCCCCGACGCCGACCCGCTGCTCCCCAACTGGCGCCACCTCCCGGTCGGCTACCACGGGCGGGCGGGAACGATCGTCGACAGCGGCACGCCGGTCGCGCGGCCGTGTGGCCAGGCGAAGGCGCCGGACGAGGCCGAGCCGCGCTTCGGCCCGAGCAGGAGGCTCGACTTCGAGCTCGAGCTCGGCCTCGTCGTCGGGGTCGGGAGCGGGCCCGGCGAGCCGGTTCCCCCGAGCGCGTTCCGCGATCACGTCTTCGGCGTCGTCCTCGTGAACGACTGGAGCGCGCGCGACATCCAGGCTTGGGAGTACCAGCCGCTCGGGCCATTCCTCGGGAAGTCGTTCGCCACCTCGATCTCGGCCTGGGTCACGCCGCTCGCGCTCCTCGAGGACCGGTTCGTCGCGGGTCCCACGCAGGAGCCGGAGCCGCTCCCATACCTCCGCGCTCTCCGGGGACTGGGCATTCGACGTCGACTCGAGGTCGAGCTCTCCGGCACCGTGATCTCGCGGACGAATGCGCGCGGCCTCTACTGGAGCGGGCCGCAGCAGGTCGCGCACGCGACCGTCAACGGCGCGTCGCTCAGAACCGGCGACCTGCTCGCATCGGGGACGATCTCCGGCTCCGCCGAGGGCTCGCAGGGCTCGCTCATCGAGCTGACGTGGAACGGCGCGCGACCGCTGGAGCTCCGCGGCGGGAGCACGCGGGGATTCCTCGAGGACGGCGACGAGGTCGTACTGCGCGGCCGCGCGGGTGACGTCGAGCTCGGCGAGGTGCGCGGCGTCGTAGCGCCCGCGCACTGCTCCTAGGACAAGGGACACAGACGCGCCCGGCTGGCTGTGCCGGGCGCGTCTCATCGCACTCAACCTCCGAGATTCGAGGCCGTCAGCGGGACAGTGACGCGAGACCCGTCGGCGAGCGTCGCAACAACACTCGAGACGCTAGCCCCGGAGCTTGGCTGCAAGAGGAACGCGTCGTTCTGCAACGTCGCCTGATGCTCGACGCCGTCGAGGACGACAGCGACTGCCTCGACCGAATCCGAGGCTAGACCGGAAACGACGGTTGTGCCAGAGCCGAGCGTCGTGATGTTGGGCACGATCGGCAACTTCCCTGTGAAGGCATCGATGCAGCCACCCCCGGTGTACGTGCCGTTACTGTCAAGCACGACGCTACACACTCTGCCCTTCCCCGTCGGCGCCGCGGCGAGCGTCCACTGCGGGCTCGAGATCAGGTTTCTGCCTTCCGCGAGATCTACCTTTCCGGGTAGCAAGCTGCTGTCGACGCCTGGCTCGTCCTGGGTCAAAGACGCGAGAGCCTTTCGGCCCGCAGCCGACAGCGCATCGCCCGCAGGCGACGGGCGATCGAACACACTCATCGCCTTCGTCGGAGCGATTCCTCGGTCGGCCTGGGTTGCTCGGTTCGAGGTGTCCGTGTCCCGGGTCGCAGCAACGGCACCGACAGCCACCGCGACAAGGAGTCCGGCCGCCAACGACACCCCAAAGGCGAGCCGGTTGCGAGAAGAGCTCCCTCTCATGGACTTCACCCCTTCTACTGCTCGGTTTACGTCGTCGTGTTGCACGTAGTCGGATAGGTCACGTACGTGCTCAGGTTCCCGCAAAGCGCCCTCGCAACCTGCCCCGACGCGCCCAGACTCACTGGTTCTGGAATCCGGCCATTCCCGCGATGAAGTTGCCGTTCGTGTCGTTGTACTGGACCGCGGCGTAGGTTCCGGCGGGTCGGGAGATCTTGTTGTAGCCGCGGAGCGCGAACCCGCTCGTCTGGGCTGTCTGATTCGGGTTCATGTACCAATTAGGGCCGAAGTACGTGACTACGGTTGCAAGGGCGGACGAGGCGAAGACGGCCGCGCAAACGACGGCAAGAGTGATGCAAAGGACGGTGCGTGACCGCATGTCGGGCCTCCTTTCTGGCAATGGCGAGAGCGAGCGCGACGCTGATTCATGAGTCGAAGTCCGTTCGGCGACCACGTGTCCATGTCGTTGGTATGGCTGTCACAGGACCTCGTAACACGCGTTCCATGCCTGAGGGTCGCTGCCCGTGTTTTCGACTTGCCAGTAATAGACATTGGCGGCAACCGACTGCGAGCCACCGCCACCGGGTGAAGAGCCGTGCGCGACGACCGTGCCGTCGGTCTTCTTGATCCACCACGAGAAGGACTCGTTCGAGGAGCCGCTCGACCAGTACCAGAAGTTGGCGTACTCGCTGCTCGTGCTCGCATACACATCGTGACCGACGAAGCCGCTCGACGGAACGCGCTGACAGTCGTTCGCGTCCGGCTGCGCCGGCGCTGGAACCTGGGTGTCACTCGTCCAGACCTGGTCTCCTGGCTGATAGGCCTGGACGGGGGTGAAGATCACCCGCACGACCGCGGGATCCGGTGCGATGAGGGGAAGCGTGGCACCAGCCGCCGGGACGCTGCTCGTTTGCGTCCAAACCGGGTCACCAGGCTGGAATGTCGGGGGCGCGGGGGGAAGCCCGCCAGCGCCGCTCGTCGATGCAGATGACAGCGGCGCGATGAGCAGTGCAAGCAGCCCGAGGATTGCGGCTAGGTACGAGAAGCGTAGGGACACGGCTATCTCCTCCTTCGATGAGGTCTACGCATAGAACTCGCCCGCCCCGCGGCGAAAGTAACGCGACGCTACGAGCCGAGCGATCGTAGGTGGCGCGCGACCGCCACCACCGTGTCGGCATCAGGCCCCGTGATCGTCACGAAAAGGCCACGCGACTGAAGCTGTCCGAGCCAGCCGCCACCGGTCGTAACCAGCTGCATCTTGCCCGCTGGCGGGATGGGGTCGAAGGCAAATGTGAGCCCACCGCTGAACGCGTAGGTGGGAAGCGGCCGGCGTGCCTCGCGGACGTCGACTACATTCCCGTCCGGCACGCGGTACGTGAGGTTCACGCCGGTGGCGCGGAGCGGTCGACGGCGTATGCCGCGCGTGTAGGCGCTCACCAGACGTTCGACCGCGAGGTTCTCGAGGCGGAAACCCAACGCGGACCGATCGATTCCGAGCACGGGCAAACCGAGGACGTTTGCCGCCTGCCTGGGTGAGCCTCGACGATGGCTGACGATGCGCCCGGCGGAGGGTTCAAGCCGCATCTCTCGGCCGAGCCGGAACTCTGCGGCTGCGAGCGGCACGCTTGCTACGCGGATTACGGTCCAGCGAGTGCCATCCGGGTCCTGGATCAGCAGCGGTGCGAAGGTGTCCGGGTCGACCGCGACCCGCTCACCACCCGGGTGGACGTTTACGAGGTCGAGCCAGCGCACCTTCCGCCCGTCGACGACCGCGTTGCCGAGGTCACGCACCAGTCCCTGGCGAAGCGCAGATCGGTAGCCGGTCAGGAAGAGCGCGAGGGCCGGGTCGAGACGTGGGGTTGTAGTGCTTGTAACTCTATGCGCCGTTCCGACCGTCTCTGCGACGACGCCGTGGTTACGACGCTCGACCACGTGCAGTCGCCGACTCTGCTCGTCGAACCACGACTCAACCGTCAGCAGCGTCGGCCTTTGCTTCCCGGTTGCGAGGTCGACCGTGCGATCGTCGGCGACCGTTCGTGCGACCTCAGCATGGAGCACGCGATCGCTGCCGACGGCTGCGAGCGCCTGATCGCTTATGCGTGGAGCATGGTCACTGATGAGCGGCAACGCGGCCGCGGCAACGACCGCAGCCACGACAATCACCGCCGCACCTGCAACGACGAGCCTGTGTCGGCCTCGACCGGGCACTTCCCGCGGTTGGTCGGCGAGCTCCGCGACCCGCTGCGCCAGCCCCACGAGCTCCGGGTCGTCGCGAAGCACCTCGACCACCTCTCCCGGTAACCGTCTGCTCCGCCACCGACTCACGACCCGAACCCCTCCTCACGGAGATCACGTCGGAGTGTCTCGATGCCACGACGAAAGCGCATCTTCACCGCTCCCTCCGACAGCGCGAGCTCCGCGGCGATCTCGCGGAATGTCTCGCCACGCAACAGTCGTCGAACGACGACCTCCCGTTGCGCGAGCGGGAGTCGTTCGAGCGCGTGGCGCAGCAACACCGCAACGTCGCCCGCAGAGGTCGCGTCCGTGAGGGAGCTTTTGCCGACCGCCTCGAACGCATCGTGCTGGCGGCGGCTGCGGCGGCGCTCGTCGACCCAGCGTCGATGGGCGACTGCCAGAAGCCATGGAAGGACGGGCCGCCGGTCTCGCTCGAGTTGTCGCTCTGACGCCGCCGCATCGGTGAATACCTGTTGGGTCAGCTCTTCTGCCTCGCCGGGATCCGCAGTTCGTCGAAGCAAGAACCGGTACACCTCGCCGTAGTAGCGTCGAAACGCCCGCTCGGCGAGGCGTCCCATCACCTGTAACTCGCTCACCCTCGGTCAAAGGTAACGGTGGCCGACTTCATGCCGGTCGAAGTTCTCGGCCTGAGCGCGGTGTCTCGGAGATACCCTCGACTGCGTTAGGCGCCGGGCGGAAAGGCGCTGGCGCGGTAGACCTGGCCCTCGAGCTGCCGCCCGAGGACGCTCTCGAGCCACTCCGACACGCGCAGGAGCGCGTCCAGGTCGATTCCCGTCTCGATCCCGTCGCCGTGGAGGAGGTAGACGAGATCCTCGGTGGCGATGTTCCCCGTCGCCCTGGGCGCGAACGGACATCCGCCGAGGCCGCCGACGGACGCGTCGAGAACTGTCGCACCGGCTTCGAACGCGGCGACCGCGTTCGCATAGCCGGTGTTTCGCGTGTTGTGGAAGTGGCCGCCCACCGGGACGCCGAGTTTCGACGCGCACTCGACGAGCCGGCGAACCTGGCGCGGCGTGCCCACCCCGATCGTGTCGGCGAGGAGAAGCGTGTCGGGGCGCGCTGCGGCGACGCGTACCGCGAGCTCGAGGACGCGGCTCTCGTCCACCGCGCCCTCGAACGGGCAGCCGAAGGCGACGCTGATCGTGATCCCGACGCGAAGCCCGTCCGCTCGCGCGCGCTCGGCGATCCGGACGCCGGCTTGGAGCGAGTCCTCCACGGCAGCGTTCTGGTTCCTGCGGTTGAACGACTCGGTCGCTCCGAACGCGTACCGGACCTCGTCGAGCCCTGCGGCGACGAGCCTCTCGTACCCGCGCTCGTTGAGCGCGAGGCCGGCGTAGACGGCGCCCGGTTTCCGGCCGAGCGCGCTCACGACCTCCTCCGCCCCCGCCATCTGCGGGACGCGTCGGGAGTCGACGAAGCTCGCGACCTCGACCAGCGGGAGACCCGCACCAACAAGTCGGTCGACGAGCTCGGCGCGCACTTCCGGGGCGAGGACGTCCGGCTCGTTCTGGAGGCCGTCCCGTGGCCCGACGTCGCAGATCGTCACGCTCGGGCCGGCCGCCACCGGGCCACCTTACCGCGCTCGATGTCGTAGTCTGGGCGCGTGGCCGGGACGATCGTCGTCGGCGTCGACGGGTCCGACGCGTCGCGCGAGGCGCTGCAGTGGGCGGCCGCCGAGGCCGCTCTGCGTCAAGCGCGGCTGGTCGCGATCCACGTCTTCGCGTTCATGCCGCTGACCGCGATCGGCGACCCGGGCATGATCCCGATACCTGCGGGCGACCTGCCGGGTCAGCTCGAGGCCGAGCGAACCGGCGCTCGAGCGGAGCTCGACAAGGCGGTCTCGGACGCGTTCCCGGACGGGCCGCCGAAGGATTTCGAGGCGCGGCTCGTCGAGGGCGATCCGTCGGACTCGCTGGTCGCGGAGGCAGGCGCTGCGGAGCTGATCGTCGTAGGCTCACGGGGTCGCGGAGGACTCAAGTCGGCCCTTCTCGGGTCCGTGAGCGGACACGTCATCCAGCATGCGGCGTGCCCGGTGGTGGTCGTGAAGGCGCCGTCGAGCTAGCGGGTCTCAGCTCGCGAGCCCGGCGGAACGTTCCGCGAGCTCCACGTCGCGATCGGTGATCCCGCCTGCGCTGTGCGTCGACCACCGGAGCGTCACGTTCTTGTACCGCACGTCGATGTCCGGGTGGTGATCCTCCGCCTCGGCGAGGTCGGCGACACGGTCGACGAAGGCGATCGCCGCGGGGAAGCTCGGAAGCTCGAAGGTCCGCTCGAGCGCACCGTCGACCTCGGTCCAGCCTGAAGGTGTCATGCGCTGAGTATGGCCGCCGGAGTCTCACGCCGCACCGCGAAGCGACAGTCGCTGGCCGTTCATCGACGCCGCGCCGTCTCCGCACAGGTACGCGATCGCGTCGGCGACGGCCTCGGCGGGCGTGCCCTTGGAGAAGTCGTCGTCCGGCCGGTCCTCCCGCATGGCCGCCGTCACGATCTCGCCTCCGATGACGACGATGTTCGCCGTCGAGCCGGTCTTCCGGAATCGGTCGGCGAGGGCGAGTGTCCACGCTTCCGCAGCCGCCTTCGCCGCGGCGTACGAGGCGTTCTTGCTCGTCGGAGCCTGTGCCTGTGCGGGCGAGACGAGGACGATGCGGCCGCGCCCGGAGGCGAGTACGTGGGGGGCGAACGCCTGCGTCGTGTGCTGGTAGGTGCGAACGAGGAGATCCTGGAAGCGGCCCCAGTCCTCGAGCGGAGCCTCGTCGATCGGCGGGCTCGCCCACCAGCCGCCGACGAGGTGGACGAGCCCGTCGACGTGTCCGTGGCGCTCGGCGACGCCATCCGCCCACGCCCTCGTCGCGGAGGGGTCGAGGAAGTCGACGGACGCCGTCTCCACCGTCCCATCCACGCTCGAAGCGAGCGCGTCGAGCTCCTCGAGGCGTCGGCCCGCTATGGCGAGCACCGCCCGCTCCGCCGCGAGCCGCTCGACGACCGCGGGGCCGACGTTCCCGGCGGCGCCGGCGACCGCGATCACCCGACCCTCGAGCGTCGGAGCCATGGACTGCCACGCTAGCACCGCCACTCGAGGAGCCCTCGGAGCGGCGGCCGTAACACGGAGTCAACGCACACGATGCGTCCTGCGGCGTCTCAGAGTGGGCGATGGCGGAGCCGCAGGGAGAGGGAGACGCGATGTCCCGGTCGCTCCGCGCGCACCAGGACCGGGACATCGCGATGACACACACCCTGACGACGGCCGAGTACGCGCTCGCCTCCGAAGCCGCTC
Organism: uncultured Actinomycetes bacterium; assembly: GCA_963848725.1. Taxonomy (GTDB): domain Bacteria; phylum Actinomycetota; class Thermoleophilia; order Gaiellales; family Gaiellaceae; genus GMQP-bins7. Next base: position 112,591 of record CAWKEV010000068.1, read on the forward strand.
ACATCGCGCGGGCGTTCGCGGTCGTCGGCCTCGACTTCGACGCGCTGACCTTCGTCGCCGTGCGCGTCCTGGAGTCGAGCGTGGCCGAGGACATCGACCTCGAGCACGCACTCTCGTCCTCGGTGATCCGCGGCCTGATCGACCGCTCGGCGGCGCTGAGCGAAGACCTGCTCGCGTCGTAGCGTCCGGCGCCGGCGCGCTCAGCCGGCGAGTCGCTCGGAGCGGTCGTCGTCGCGGGCCGCTCGGCTATTCGGCCGCAGCGCGAGCCAGCCCGCCATGTCCGCGGCGGGCATCGGGCGGCTCAGATAGAAGCCCTGCGCGAGATCGCAGCCGAGGCGCGCGAGCTCCTGCCACGTATCGGCGGTCTCGACACCCTCGGCGACGACCTCGAGCCCGAGGTTGTGCCCGAGCTCGATCGCGGAGCGGACGATCACGGCGTCCTGCTCGTCCACGTTCATGCCGAGCACGAACGACTTGTCGATCTTCAGCACGTCGACGGGGAGCCGTTTGAGGTAGCCGAGCGATGTGTAGCCGCTGCCGAAGTCGTCGATCGCCACGCGCACGCCGAGGTCGCTGAGCCGGGCGAGCACCGATCGGGCGCGCATCGGGTCGGCGAGGATCGTGCTCTCGGTGATCTCGAGCTCGAGCCGGTCCGGCTCGACGCGCCAGGCAGCGAGGAGCGTGGCGAGCTCGTCGGGCAGGTCGACGTTGATGCAGGTCGCGGGCGGACAGGTTCACCGCAGACTCCAGGACGATCCCGCTGTCGCCGCCAAGCAGCTCTGGTCGCGGAGCGCCTGGTCGAGCACGCAGGAGGTGAGCGGGCGCATGAGCCCGGTGTGCTCGGCGAGCGGGATGAACTCGTCGGGCAGAGGAGTCCGCGTTCGGGGTGCTGCCAGCGGACGAGCGCCTCGACGCCGATGGATCTCGCCGTTCGCGAGCGTCGCCTTCGGCTGGTAGTGGAGGACGAGCTCGTCCTGCGTCGATCGCCCGGCGCAGCTCGCCGAGCGAGCGCGAGCCGGCGCGGCGAGTAGCGGTCGCGCTCGGCGGCGTAGAGCTGCGACGCCGCGTGCGCTCGTCCTTGGCTGTGTACATCGCGACGTCGGCGCGCTGGAGCAGCGTCGTCGAGTCTGCGCCGTGCGCGGGGTAGAGCGCGATGCCGATGCTCGCCTCGACCTCGAGCGGCGACGCCCTCGAGCGCGAACGGCTGCGGCGAGCGCGCCGGCGGCCGCGCGTCGCGAGCGCGCCTCGACGCGCCGTCGGCGACTCGGCAGCAGCACGGCGAACTCGTCGCCGCCGAGCCGGGCGACCGTGTCGCTCGTCGCGCAGCGCCTCGCGCAGCGCGCGGCCGACCTCGCGCAGCAGCAGGTCGCCGCTGTGGTGGCCGAGCGTGTCGTTGACCTCCTTGAAGCGGTCGAGGTCGATGCATGCATCACGGCGACGCCGTGCCGTCGCGCTGGCGCGGCGAGGAGCGCCTGCTGCGACGCGGTCGTGGAAGAGCGCGCGGTTCGGCAGCCCGGTGAGCGCGTCGTGGAGCGCCTGGTGCTCGTTCGCCTCCGCCTGGCGCCGCAGCCGCTTCGACGCGCTCTGGGACGATCCGGAAGAGCACCGCGTACAGGAGCGCGAGCCCGCCGAGAAAGGAGGAGGAAGATCGTGCGCGTGTCGGGAGAGATCGTCCCCCGCGATCGGCTCGTAGGGGAGATAGACCTCGAAGGCGCCGGCGGGCTCGCCCGTCGTTCCGAAGTGCAGTGGGAGAACACCTCCAGGAGTCGCCGTACTTCCGGTCGTCCGCGTTCTCCGCGTTCTCGAGCCGCTGACCTCCGAAGCGACCTGGTCGGCGAGCGCCTTGCTCAACTCGTTCGAAGGGGGGAAGCGACGACCCACGAGCTTTCGGTCGTCCGAGTAGATCACCCGGCCGTCGCGGTTCCAGATCTTCACGCGCGCGACCTCGTTCCCGATCAGGTCCGTACGGAGCGCCTGGTCGACGGAGGCGAATCTCTCGGGTGTGAGGCCGTCCCGCAGGTCGGTCGGGATAGGAGGGGCTGAATGCCCAGCCGTGAGCTCAGCACCGCGGCTTGGTGGGCGTTCGCGAGCGCGCGGTTCTCGATCTGTCCCGAGATGCGGTGCGCGAGCGCCACGCCGAGCACGACGATGGGCAGGAGGCTCGCGAGCGCGAACTTCCCGAGGAGACCCAATCTCGGCCGCAGGCGAACTCGTGGCATAGGACGCGCTCCTCTGCCCGTGCATATCGGCCGGACTCGGCCCGCCTTGAGCGTCGCCCCACGTCTCGGAGCGACGCCGGCGAGTCGCTCAGCCGTGCGCCTGTGCCCGGAGCCAGGCGCCGAGCTCGCGTGCCTGCACACGCGGGGCCTGCTTCTCGAGTCTGGTCGCCGCAGGCGGCTGACCGGTCGGGCGGTCGGCCGCGATCACGACGAGCGCTGCAATCGCGACGAGCAGGGCCACTCCGACGGCGGTCGTCCAGCGCGGGCGCCTTATCGGCGGCCGCACCCGAGTGGCGGAAGGCGGCGAAAGGGGGGTGGGACTATTTTTCCGTGCGACCGGGAGAACGCGCGTGCGCGCAACCGTCGGCTCGTGACTCCCGATACGAGGGCGGCGACCTCGTCGGCGGTCGGGCGTTCGGCGGGATCGTGCTCG
>CAWKEV010000069.1:0-4894 GCA_963848725.1 uncultured Actinomycetes bacterium
ACGGAGATCAGCGTCGTCGCGTCGATGTTCCCGCCGGAGAGCACGATCGCGACCGGCCCCGAGCCTCCGGCGCGCCCGGCCAGGAGGGCCGCGATCCCGACCGCGCCCGCGCCCTCCACGAGCAGCTTCTTCCGTTCGAGGCAGAGGAGGAGCGCGTCCGAGACTCCTCGTCTCCGACCTCCACGACGTCGTCGAGCGTGCGGTCGAGGAACTCCGACGCGAGCTCGCCCGGTCCTTCACCGAGATGCCGTCGGCGATCGTCACGCCTGGCCGGCAGATCACGCCCACGATGCGGATTCCGCGGCGACGCTCTCTGAGCGCCGTCGAGATCCCGGCCGCGAGCCCGCCGCCGCCGATCGGGACGAGGACCGTCTCCGCCTCCTCGCCCTGCTCCGAGAGCTCGAGCCCGATCGTGCCCTGCCCCGCGATCACGCGCGGGTCCTCGAACGCGTGCACGAGCGTCGCGCCCGTACGCTCGGCGTGACTCTGCGCCGCGGCAACGGCGTCCTCGAACGTCTCTCCCGAGAGCTCGACGGTGCCGTCGTAGGAGCGCGTCGCCTCGACCTTGGCCATCGGCGCGTCACGCGGCATGTAGACCGTGGCGCTGATCCCCGCCTCCCGCGCCGCCCAGGCGACCGCCTGGCCGTGGTTCCCGGCGCTCGCGGCGACGACGCCCGCCTCGCGCTCCTCGGGGCCGAGCTGCGCGATCGTGTTGTAGGCGCCGCGGATCTTGAACGACCCGGTGCGCTGCAGGTTCTCGGCTTTGAGCAGGACGGGCCGTCCGGAAAGCCGCGTGAACGTCTCCGACGGGTAGAGCGGCGTGACGCGGGCGACTCCCGCGAGCCGCTCGCGGGCCGCCTCGACGTCAGCGATCGTCGGCGCCGTCAAGGCCGAACACCTTCTCCATGATCTCGTCGACCGCGGTCAGCGGGTCGAGCTCGCGTCGCTCGACCGCGTCGAGGACCCCGCGGAGCCCGGGGTCGTCGGTGACGCGCTCCTCGAGACGGGCGCGCGCACGGCTCGAGGCGACGGCGAAGACCTCCGAGGCGAGGTTCCGGCGCCTGCGCTCGTCGAGACGGCCGTCCCGTTCGAGGCCCTCCCGATGCTCGGCGAGCTTCTTCCAGAGCTGCGAGATGCCCTCCCTGCGGAGCGCCTCGGTGAGGACGATCGGGGGCCGTGCGTCCGCCGGCCCGAGCGCGACGATCGAGCGCACCTCGTTGAGCATCGTCTTCGCGGCCGGGTGGTCGGACTTGTTGATCGCGATCACGTCCGGGATCTCCATGATCCCGGCCTTCAGGGCCTGCACGGAGTCCCCGGATCCCGGCATGAGCACGAGGAGGACGGTGTCGACGATGCCCGTCACCTCGACGTCGCTCTGCCCGGCTCCGACCGTCTCCACGAAGACGACGTCCTTCCCCGAAGCGTCGAGCAGGAGGCCGCCTGCAGCGTCGCCTCCGCGAGCCCGCCCTGGTGGCCGCGCGAGCCCATCGAGCGGATGAAGACGCCGGGGTCGAGGAAGTGGTCGGCGAGCCGGATCCGGTCGCCGAGGAGCGCGCCTCTCGTGAACGGGCTCGACGGGTCGACCGAGACGACGCCGACCGTGAGGTCGAGAGAGCGGGAGTGCGCTACGAGCGCGCCCACGAGCGACGACTTGCCGACACCCGGCGGACCGGTGACGCCGATCACCGCGGCGCGGCCGGTCTCCCGGTAGAGGTCGCGAACGAGCGACCCGGCGAGCGCGTCGCCGTTCTCGACGAGCGAGATCGCCCTCGCGAGCGCACGGCGATCGCCCTTCCGCACGCCGGCGGTCAGCTCCTCGAGCGTCCATTCCCTCCGCGCCACGCTTGGAGACTCTATGCAGGCACGACGCCACGGACGCGGAGGCGACGGACGAGCGACGCGCCGAGGCGGCCAAGCCGCCGCCGTCCGTCGTCGCGCGACCGGAATCTGGCACGGCGGGTTCCGGGCTTGCGCGACCTATCCGCGGCGCGCTTCGGCGTCGCGACGGTGCTCGATCTCCTCGAGGAGCGTCGCGATCCGCTCGAGCCCGTGCTGCGCCGAGCCGTCGTGCGCGGGGACGAAAATGGGTGATGGGACGACCTCCGGCTCCGCTCCCGGCTCGGGCTCAGGACGGAGATCGGGATCGGTCGGGCCGTCTCCGTTCTCGAGGGCGGTCGCCGCAGCGTTCGCGTAGGCGTCGATCACCTCGTCCTGCTCACCCGTGATGACCGGTAGCCAGCGTGTGAGGACGAGCGAGACGGCGGCACCGGCGAGGTAGATGCACCCTGCGGCGAACCAGACGTCACGCGCTCCGTACCGGTCCGTGAGCACGCCGGCCGCTGCCATCGCGAGGCCGAGGACGCCGTAGTTGGTGCTCATGATCGTCGCGAGCGCTCGGCCGCGGAATCGGTCGGGAGCGCCGCGCTGGACGAGGATCTGGTTGCAGATGATCGCGGCGCCGTTCCCGGCGGCTCCCCCGATTACGAAGGGCACGGCGACCCAGATCGAATGGCTGAGCGCCGCTCCTCCCCACCCCACACCCATGAGCACGATCGAGCCCGCGTAGTGGCGCCTGAGCCCGACCTTCCCGAGCGAGGGAGCCGCGAGGTAGCTCCCGAGCGCGAGGCCGACGCCGCTCGCCGCGACGATCGCCCCGAAGCCGAGGTCGCCCGCCGACAGCGTGTCCTTCGCGAACACCACCTCGGCGACGTTGATCGCCGCGCTCCCGAGGAGAACGACGTTCCAGACGACGAGAACGGTGCGCAGCGGCCGCGAGGTGAGTACGAGCCGCACGCCGTCGGACACGTCTCGCCAGTGGCCGCGCGTCAGCGACTCCTCCGAGCGGAGGCTTCGCTCCGGAATGCGGGCGACGAGGCCGGCGGAGATCAGGAACGTGACCGCGTTCACGGCGTAGGGGACCGACGGCCCCCAGGCGGTGAGCATCAGCCCGCCGATGACCGGGCCGATCATCCAGGCGAGGGTCTCGATGGTCTGGAGCAGCGAGTTCGCGTTCGTGAGCTCGTCGTCCGGCACGAGGTTCGGGAGCCCCGCGAACACAGCCGGGCGGAAGAACCCGGTTGCGATGCCCGCGACGCCGGCGAGCGCGACGATCCCCGCCGCCGTGTTCACGAACGGCAGCGCGGCGAAGACGCCGAACCGCGCGAGGTCGGACGCGATCATCAGCCGCCGCCGCGAGAGCCGGTCGACGAGCGGGCCGAGCAGGAGACCGATGAGCACGATCGGGAGGAAGTCCGCGATCAGGAGCGCCGCGACCCACTCCCCCGATCCGGTCAGGTCGAAGACATCGACCGTCAGGGCGATCGCCGCGATATAGGTGCCGAAACTCGACCCGGCTGTGGCCAGGAACAGCAGTCCGAACGACCGGGAACGGCCCAGGAGGCCGAGACGGCGAGAGCTCTGCACGACCGTGGATGACGCTAGCACCTGGTTCTGTCGGTGACTACGGCCCGATTTGGACCCGTCCCGAAAGGGCGACCCGATGCGCACGAGCCCGTTTCGGGGCCGCGGCGGCCGCGCCTGCCGCGCCGCTCAGCTTCCTGCGAAGGCGGTTCCGGTAGTGACCAGCGTGATAACCGCCTTGACGACGGCGAGTCGGCGCAGGATGCTCAGGCTAGGAACGGCGACGGGAGCCGTCTACGGCTCGTAGGCGAGGTTCGAGCCGAGCCAGCGCTCGACCTCCGCCGCCGCCATGCCCTTCCGGTCCGCGTAGTCGGCGACCTGGTCACGGCCGATCCGCCCGATCGCGAAGTAGCGCGCCTGCGGATGGCCGAAGTAGAGGCCGCTCACGCTCGGCGGCGGCGTGGTCGCGAACGACTCGGTCAGTGCGAGCCCCGCGCGCTCGGCGTCGAGCAGCGCGAGGAGCGGGCCTTTCTCCGTGTGGTCCGGACAGGCCGGATACCCGTATGCGGGACGGATCCCGCGGTAGCGCTCGGCGATCAGCTGGTCGCCGGAGAGCCGCTCCCCACCGGCATACCACTCGTGCCGTGCTCGTTCGTGGAGCCACTCCGCGAACGCCTCAGCGAGCCGATCGGCGAGCGCCCGCACCATGATCGAGCGATAGTCGTCGCCGTCTGCGGCGAAGCCGTCCGCGAGCCTCTCGGCCCCGTGGATGGCGACCGCGAAGGCACCGAGGTGATCCTGGAGGCCCAAGTCCGCAGGCGCCACGAAGTCGGCCAGCGAGCGGTTCGGACGCGAGTCGGCGTGGTCGGCTTGCTGACGCAGCATCGAGAAGCGGTGTCTGACACTCCGACCCCTCGAACCCGCCTGGTTCCGTGGGGTGGTGTCGAATACAGGGTCCCCCGGGTTCCGGGAGCTCTCGACCACGAGGTCGTCTCCCTCGGCGACCGCCGGCCAGAACCCGTACACGCCGCGTGCCTCGAGGGATCCGCCGGAGCCGATCTCGTCGAGCAGCTCGTTCGCCGCGCCGAAGAGGTCGCGCGCCGCCTCTCCCTTCTCCGGATCGTCGAGGATCGCGGGGTAGCGGCCCTTGAGCTCCCAGGCGTGGAAGAAGAACGTCCAGTCGATGTACGAGCGAAGATCCGCGACCGGAGCGTCGACGAGCCGCGACCCGGCGAACGGCGGCGGCGCGAGATCGTCCTCGTGCCACTCGATGAGCGTTCGGTTTCGCCGCGCGTCCTCGATCGGGAGGAGCGGCTTTCGGCCCTTCTCCGCGTGGAGCGCGCGCAGACGCTCCTGCTCGGCGCGGTTCTCGGCGTCGAGCCTCTCCTTGCGCTCGCCGTCGAGGAGGTCGGACATGACGCCGATCACGCGCGACGCGTCCAGGACGTGCACCGTCGGCTGGCCGTACTCGGGCGCGATGCGGACCGCCGTGTGCTGCCGTGACGTGGTCGCACCCCCGATGAGGAGTGGGAGC
>CAWKEV010000070.1:0-9659 GCA_963848725.1 uncultured Actinomycetes bacterium
TGTGTTATGTCGTACCTTCGACTCGTTCGTATTGCTCCCTGCGAGGAACCTTCGAGAACGCCGCCTCGCGGTCCATCATCGACGTCGATTGCATCGTCTTCTCCAAGGATCGGGCGATGCAGCTCGACGCACTCCTTCGCAGCCTCCTGCGCCGCGCGCCGTATCGTGGATCGATCACTGTGGTCTACAGCGCGACCACGGATCTCTTTCGCGATGGATACGCCCAACTCAACACCGAGGCGAGAGTCCGACTCGTTCCGCAGAGCGACGACTTCCAGGCAACACTGCTGGAACTGCTCCCCCGCGAGGAGGGACTGATCGTCTTCCACACGGACGATGATCTCTTCTTTCGTACTCCACCGTGCGCACCCTTGCTCCCAGCGGGCTGCGTGTCGTTCAGTTTCCGGCTCGGCGAGAACACGACCTACTGCTACCCGTTCGCGCGCGACCAGCGGCTTCCGGCACGCGAACAGCTCAAGGACTTCATGGTGTGGGAGTGGTCCGAGGCGGAGCACGACTTCGCGTACCCCATGTCGCTCGACGGCCACATTTTCAACGTCACGCTTATCCGAGACCTGCTCGCGGATGCGACGTTTCGCGACCCGAACGAGCTCGAGCGCGAGCTCCATCTCATACGACACCGCGCGCCCCGGTTGATGGCGTCGTTTCGACACAGCTGTGTCGTCTCGGTCCCGCTCAACGCGGTCACGAGCTCCATCGCGAATCGCCGCGGCGCCGATCCGCGGTTCACGCCGGAGGCGCTGAACGACTTGTTCTTGCGCGGACTGCGGATCGACTTGGGCGACATCGACGGCACGAGCATCTGCGGCGCTCATCAGGAGCTCACGCTGACCTTCTCGACGACAGTCGACGAAGACGTGGAGTAGCGCGGATGCGGCCGGTGCCATCGCGACATCCGACGTCCACGTGCTCGCGTGGCTGCTTTTCGACGATTGAATGGACAGCCCACACCGATTGATGGAGGTAGTGCGGGTCGTAGGGCGTGGAAGCGCCGCGGTCGAGCAGGAGCGGGTAGGCATCACGAACCCGAAGCGTCTTGCCTTGTGTGAGCTTGTCGTACGCGTGCCAATCTCGGACGCAACCGGGGAAGTGCGCGCACGCCACGCTGAAGCTCGACGTCGAGGGCCATGAACTCGCCGTCCTCCGCGTGCCGCACCAACACTCGCGGAGGGCAGGGTGCGCGTGGTGCAATTTGAGTTCGGCGGAACGCACATCGACTCTCGGACGTTCTTCTGCGATCTGTACGACGCGCTCGGCCCCGAGTTCCACATCCACCGAATTCTTCGAGACGGGCTACGTCCCCTCGGGGCGTGGAGCGAATACTCGGAGATCCTCCGCCTCGGAAACTACCTCGCTATGCACCGATCGACGCTGGCCGCGAAGATGCAGGCTATGCAGACGTGACAGCTCGCAATTCGGGATCCCGGTGCCTTTGCCCCGTGTAAGCGTGATAGTCCCGGCGTACGACGCCGAAGCGCATCTCGCACATGCGCTCGACTCGATCGTCACCCAGACCTATCGGGACTGGGAGGCAGTCGTCGTCGACGACGCCTCGAGCGATCTGGACCGCCGAGGTCGCAGCGCACTTCGGCTCCCGTGTGAAGCTCGTCCAGCTCTCCGCAAACGGAGGGCCTGCTGCGGCTCGCAACCACGGGATATCGCATACCGAGGGCGACATGCTCGCGTTTCTCGACTCGGATGACTACTGGCTGCCCTCGTACCTCGAGCACCAAGTCGACGTCTACGACACACGACGCACAAGTGGTCGGGAGATCGGCGTCGTTGCCTGTGATGCGCACGTAGTCGTTTCGGCGGGCTACCTGCCCAGGACGTATCTCGAATACCTGGAGTTCGAAGGCGGCATCTCGGTGACGACCCTGCTCAAGTCGAACCCGGTCTTTGCGAGCGCTCTTTCACCGCGCCATGTAGTCGAGGAGGCCGGGGGCTTCTGCACGCAGCTTCGGGGAACCGAGGACCATGACCTGTGGCTCCGAGTCGTGGAGCTCGGTTACTCCATCGTCGTCTCGAGAGTCCCACTCGCCGTGTACCGCGTACGGGGTGGGTCACTCTCGGCTGATTCGCTACCGATCGCACGAGGCACGCAGCTAGTGCTCCGTCGAGCACTCGACCGGGGCAACCTAAATGCCAGCCAGATCCGGATCGCCCGCCGCGAGCTCCGTCGGCAACGTGCGATACAGCGGATCGCTTCGCCGGCAGGGCTTTCGTGGCGGGCCGTACTTTGCGCGCTCCCCCTGCTGACCGTGGTCGCCGCCGAGAACCCACGCCGGTGGCGTTCCTTCGCGCGGGTCGTGACAAGCAGAGGGCAAAGCCTCTCCCGGTTCGGACGGAGCGACGTGCAGGGCTAGAGCTGGCCTCGGGATACCCACAGGCGCACCAAGCGTTCGACCGTTGCCCACTGGGAACGTCATCAACCGGCTTCGAGCTCGGAGAGCACCGCGTTCACCTGACTCGCGAACCGTTCGGGCGATGCCTCGGCTTCGCACGAGTTCGCGTTGGCTCGCAACGCGGAGAGCCGGTTCTCGTCCGCTAAGAGCTCAGTGATCGCTCGCCCGAGCGTATTCGAGTCACCGGGCGGGACGAGCACTACGTTGCCCCAGCTCTCAAGCTCGGTGATCCCGCCGATGTCCGATCCGATGACGGGGGCGCCAGCGACAACGGCCTCGAAAAACACCAACGGCGAGGTCTCGGCACACGTCGAGGGAATCACGACCACAGCCGCCGTCTCGAGCAGCCTGTCCCGAGTAGCCGAGTCGATCTGGCCCATGTACCTCACATTCGGGCTCGACCTGGCCGCCGCAACGACCTCGGCTTCGAGTGGGCCCGTACCGGCAATCGCGAGCTCCATCGGCGGTCCCGATGCACACGCTGTCGCGAATGCCGGGAGCAGCGGACCGAGCTTGTGTGGAGTCAGGGCGCCGATGTACACGACTGTGGCGGGACTCGACATCTGAGCGCCTACTCTCGGCGAGCGCCGAGACGTCGAGAAGTTCCGCACGATCGGCCCTCGACGACCGAGACGATCGCGAAGCCAGCGACTCGGGAACACCTCGCACGAGACGCGTCCGATCAGCATCCTCTTCGCTGGGCGGAGCGTACGGCAGACACGGCACGTCGGTTGCGACTCGTGGCACGGCCGCCCTCGGGAGTCGGTCATGGTCGCCCGTTCGCAGAGGAGCCAGAGATCCTGGTGTGTGTGGATCACCTTCGCTCCACTCGCGCGAGCAGCGAGCCAGACAGCAGGGGAGAGTGCGATCAGGTTGTGGGTGTGGACGACCTTCGGGCGAAGGCGTCGGAAGGCTCTAAGCGACTCCACGAAGACAAGTGGGTTGAAGAGGTTGAGCAGGTGGAGGATCGCGAGTTTCAAGGGATCGCGGTTCCGGCCAGGCCCCTGGTAGAGGCGACGGGTCCAGCCACCTACTCGCAGCTGGAGAAACCGCGTGCCAGGCACGGGGGGCGATGCCGAGATGAACGCGACACGCCGGTTGTTGGAGAGCAGTTCCGCCTCCGCCCAGGCGATTCTCTCGGCACCGCCGAGGTAGTCGTCGGGGTTGAAGTAACAGGCGACGACGAGGTCGGCTTGGCCCCGTCCTTCGACGAAAGGGTCCTGTGCCGGCTCGCTCATTCCCGTCACTGTCGCATGTCGTCCTCTCTGACGAGTGTTTCGAGGAGCTCGGGGACTTCCGGCTCGGCGCAGTGAACGGTAAGTCGAGTCCTTGGATGTGGCGACTGCAGGCCCATCTACCCTCTAACCGCTTCGTGGCCGCCGTCCTCCGATTCCTCTCGCGCGTCCTCGCGTGGCTCGAGCGTCTCGCGTCGCGGCCGCTCGGCGCACTCGTCCTCTTCGGGCTCGGCCTCCTCGTCTACGCCGTGCGCGCGATCGCCTGGCCGCTGAAGACGGGCCGCGACCTCGACGAGTACCTCTACGCGTACATCCAGATGTTCGACCGGCACGTGCTGCTGCCGTGGTCGCTCCTCTTCCGGACGCCGGTGACGCCGCTCGTCGCCGGCGCGTCTCTCGACCTCTTCCACGGCGCGCTCGCGGAGCCCATCGCCGCCGTTCTCTTCGCAGGCTCGGTGGTCGCGTGGAGCGCGGCCGCGCTCGCGTTCGGCCCGCGAGTCGCGCTCGCCGTCGCCGTCGTCCTCCTCGGCTATCCGGGATACGGGGCGATGTTCCACGAACTCGCGAGCGAGCTCGTCTTCGCGGCGGCGTTCTCGGGCTGGGCGCTCCTCGTCGTCCGCGCGGCATTCGGACCGACCGTGGCACGCTTCGCCCTCGTCGGCGCGGGCGTCGCTTTGCTCGCGCTCGTACGGCCGGGAACGCGGTCCTCCTCGTCTTCGTGCTCTTTCCCTTACTCGTCGCGGGCACCCGGCGCGAGCGGACGCGCTGGGCGGCCGCTTTCGCTCTTGCCGCGGTCGTCCCGCTCCTCGGATGGTCGGTCGTGAACGGGGTCCGGTTCGGCGACTACGCACTCGCCCGCGGCGGGAACGGCGTCATCCCCTTCTACCGCGCCTTCATCACCGACCACATCATCTCGCCGGACAACGGCCCGGCCTCGCGAAAGCTCGCGACGGCGATGCAGGAGCACCTGCTCACGCGGGAGCCGTACCGCTCCTACGGCGTCACCCTCGACGAGCTCTTCCGCACGGGGAGCTTCCGCGTCCACGAGGACATCTACCTGCTCTCGGACGAGGTGTTCGGCTGGGACGACAACTACAAGGTGATGCGGGAGGCGGGGATCGAGGGCGTCCGAGCGCATCCCGGCACGTACACGCGCGGCGTTCTCGACACCGTGTGGACGGAGCTCGACAGCGCGTTCTTCCGGTCCGAGGGCCAGGCTGCGCCCTCGCCGGCCGCAGGAGGGAGCACCGGGACGCCGGACACGATCGTCGTCCATGGCCGGCGGCTTCCCCGCCCCACCGAGGGGCAGCCGATCCCGGGCGGGCAGGTCGTGTGGACGTCGACCCCCGACCATCGCATCCGCCAGGTGTGGACGTCGCCGACCCAGTGGCACTTCGAGTTCGTGTACCCGGCGGACCGGGCGCGCTTCGACCGCATCGTCCGCGAGCGCGACCGGCTCTTCGCAGCGCTCCCGCAGCGCGCGGGCAACGCCCAGCTCGCGCTGCGCCTCGACCAGCTCTCGCGCTGGTATCCGCGGCCGTGGCTCTGGATCCTGCTCGGCATCGTCGGAGTCGTCTGGCGGCGGCCGCGGGGCTGGCCCGTCCTCGTCGCGCTCGCGCTCGGGGGTTTCGCGACCGTCCTGCTGAACGCGCTCGGCCTCTTCGCCGACCTCCACTTCCTCCTCCCCGTCGCACCCGCCTTCGTCCTCCTCGGGCTGGGTGGGCTGCTCGGCTCGAAAGCCGTCGCCACGCACGTCCACCAGGCGAGCTCGAGACAGCCCCGCACCTGAATGGAAGACGCGCACGTCGCGTCTCCACCGAAAGCCTGGTGACCCGACCCGCGCCGCCGCGGCCAGGCTGTCGAGACAACGGACCCGCCGCGTCCTCACCGAGGCACTCTCGAACCCTGGCGTCGGCCGAGCGCGGTACCCTCGCACGACCTGCTGGACGCAGTCGACACCGCCGCGGAGCGCCAGCCCGAGGCCCCTGTGACGAGCGCAGCGCGGGGCGGAGCGCTCATCGCTGCGGCGTCGCTGGCGGGAATCGTGCTCACGTACGTCTTCCTGCTCGCGTCGGGTCGCCTGCTCGGCACCGAGGACTACGGCGCGTTCGCGGCGGTGCTCGGCCTGCTGACGGTCGTCCTGCTCCCCGCCGGTGCGCTGCAGTTCGCGATGTCGCGTGAGGTCTCCCGGCTTGTCGCATTGGACGACGGAAGCGACTCGACTGGGTTCATACGCGCAGTCCTGCGGCTGAGCGCCATCGCAACGGTCCCGCTCGTTCTGGTGAGCCTGGCGCTGTCGGCCCCGCTGGCACGACTCCTCGGGATCCCGACGAGTGCGGTCGTCCTCACTGCTCTAGGCCTCGCAGGAGCACTTGTCGGGCCTGCCGCGCTGGGCACGATCCAGGGCTACCAGCGGTTCGGAGCGCTTGCGGCGTTGTACGTCCTTCCGCTGGCTCTCCGACTGATGCTCCTCGGAGCCTTCGCGGCCGCAGGCTTCCTCCTCGGCGGCGCGGTGCTCGCGACGGTCGTCGCCGGCCTGGCCGCAGCGGCGATCGCCCTCGCGCTCATCCGCGGTCCCGTCCGCAGCGGAGCGTCCGTCCCACGGCCGTCGCTCGGCCCGTTCCTCCGCTACCTCGTGCCCGTCGTCGTCGGTCTGATCGGCATCGCACTCCTCACGAATATCGACGTCCTGGTCGTGAAAGCCCGGTTCTCCGCGTCGGAGACCGGCCAGTACGCCGCTGCCGCGGCGTTCGCGAAGGTCGCCTTCTTCCTCCCGACCGCCGTGCTCGTCGTCCTCTTCCCGCGGACGGCGGCGCGTCATGCGCGCGGCGAGGAGACCGCCGACATCCTCGGCCGCTCGCTCCTCGTCGTCGGCGGCTTCTGCGCCGCGTTGGCCCTCTTCTACGCGGCGGCCGGACGTGGCCTCCTCGTCCTCACCTATGGGCCCGCCTTCGCCGAGGGCGGGAAGCTGACCGCGTCGTTCGCCGTGGCGATGGGCCTCTACTCGCTCGCCAACGTCCTGGTCGGCTACCACCTCTCGCGCAACGAGACGCGCTACGCGTGGATCGTCGTCGCTGCGGCGCCGATCCAGGTCGTCGCGCTCGCGGTCGTCCCGCTCGACCTCCAGGATGTGGTCTGGGCGAACCTCGTCGTCGCCACCGGCCTGCTGATGGCGCACGAGATCTTCGTCGAGTCGAGCGTGCCGGCGCTCGGGCTGGGCTTTCGCTGGGTGCGCCTAGCGTTCGACGACCGTGTCCGGCGGGTCGTACGGGAGGGCGTGCTCGTCCTCCTCGGCGCCACAGCCTTCGTCGCGCTGCTCTTCTGGCCTCTCGTCGTCCACCTGAACTCGACGGTCGTGGGCCGGGGATCGGACGCGTCCGGCGCGATCTGGGACTTCTGGCTGATGCAGCACGAGAGCGGGTTCCACGTGTTCGGGATCACGCACCACACGCTGGTGGGCGCACCGTTCGGCTGGGACGACGGCAACGGCCTGAACCTCCAGGCGCTGCTCTCCTACTACCCGGCCTACCTGCTGACGAAGGTCGTCGGAGAGGTCGCCGCGTACAACCTCGTCCTCCTCTCGGGGTACGTCCTCTCGGGCGCGGCGATGTACCTGCTGGTGCGCTACCTCGGGTGCACCCGACTCGTGGCCGGATGGGCGGGCATGGTCTACATCGTCTTCCCCTGGCACCTCGTGCGGACGCCGCACGCGTCGCTCGTTCACATCGAGCTCCTTCCGATCCTGCTGCTCACGCTCCTCGCGGCTGCACGCAGGCCGACGCTCGTCCGGTGCGGGCTCGTCGGCGTCGCGACCCTGGGCTGCTGGCTGACGGCGGGCTACATGGGTGCGCTGGCGTTCGTCGGGGCCGTGGCGTTCGCGGTCGCCACCGCCCTCACCCTGCCTCGACGTCAGGCGCTCCTCTACGTCGGTGGCTCGATCGGAGCGGCACTTGGCGCAAGCCTGTTCGTCGCCTTCCTGTCGGTGCTCTCGGGCGTCGGGCGAGGCGTGGGACTCCACCGCGTCGCCGGAGACCTCTACGCCTACGGTCTGCGTCCGCTGGAGCTCGTCGTGCCCGCCGCGCAGAACATCGTTCTCGGTCACTGGCTCCAGTCGTTCTGGTCGGGACGCCAGCACGGATCGAATCCGACGGAGACGAACAACTACCTCGGCCTCCTGACGATCGCGCTTGCGTCCTCTGGCTCGTCGTCGCAGCCCGCCGGTGGGGCACCCTCGGCTCCCGGGCACGCAGCGCGACCGCCGGCTCGCTGACCGTCGTCGTCGTCGCGCTCCTGCTCGCCGCGCCGAGCCCGATCCGACTCTTCGGTCACGCCTTCACCGCGCCGTCGCGCCTCGTCTGGGATCTCGTGCCGGCGATCAGGGTGCCTGCGCGCTGGGTCGTGCTCGCGATGACGGCGCTCGTCCCGATTGCCGCACTCGGGCTCCAGTGGCTGTCGCGATGGCTCGGTCGCAGAAGCACGTGGCGGGGCGACGGCGGTCGCGGTCGTCGTCGTCGCGATGGTCGTGTCGTTCCTCGAGCTCGGGGTGAACCCGCGCAGCGCCACGCTTCCGCACGACGGTCCCCCCGGAGTACACCGCGCTCGAGTCGACGCCGCCGGGAATCGTGGCCGAGTACCCGCTCGGCCAGGATCCTCGACCAGCTCTTCTGGCAGCGCGTGTACGCGCGTCCGTTTCTCGGCGGCGTCCCCGCGGGGACGCCGGGTCAGGCGGACGACGCCCGCCGCGCGCTGGTCGACCCGGCGGTGCCGGGCACCGCCGAACAGCTCGCATTGCTCGGGGTGACCGCGATCGTGACGCATCCCGATGCGCTGGACTTCGCGCAGGTCGCCCCGGCGGTGCGGGGCGCGCACTGGGGTTCGGGGTACTCGCTCGTCGCTCGCACGCCCGACGGGACCTCGGTCTGGAGAGTGGTCGCTCCACCGGCACCGGCACTGGTGACCCTGACGGGAGGTTTCTCCGGGCCGACCGGCCCCACGGACGGCGTGGTCGGCTACCCCCTCGTATCGCCGGCGGGGGTGGGAACGATCGAATTCACCGCCCAGCGCTCGGGCATCGTCCAGCTCTCGTTCTTCGCGACCCGCCCGGTCGCCGGCAGACCCTGCGTCTTGCGGACGAGACCAACGAGCTCTCGTTCCCGCTCGACGGCAAGACGCCGGTCTCGGCGCTCGTCGAGATCCCGCGCGGCCGCTCGCTCCTGCTCGCGAAGACCGATCCAGCCGCGACCTCGGAGTCCGATGCGATCGTGCTCTCGGCGCCGCGGGCGACTAGCACGACCGGATCGCCGCAGTTGCACGCCGAGCAGTTCTCAGGGAACCCCGGCTTCTGACGGGCCTGGCCGCGACGCAGGCGATCGCGCGTAGGCGAAGAGCGTCCGGAACGACGTCGGTCTCGAGATCCTGGGCATAAGCTCGCGGTCGGAAACTCGCCGTCGGCGCTGGACCTCCGAGCGCTTCGCAATCGTCGCCGGAAGATGCCGCGCATTCCAGAGGATTCCGCGCAGGATTCCCGCGCGAGACACCCGAGCGGCCTCGTATCCCGTACCAGCCGGCCAGACCCAGGCAGAGGGAGAGATGGAGGGGGAGCATCCAGACCAGCCGCCGTGCTCCGGGATTCTTGACGAGCGAGCGGATCCGGTTCTTGTAGGAATGGAACTGCACGAACTCTTCCGGCAGGGCGGACGCCGTGCCCCCGAGCCGATGGCGGATTCGCGCGTCCGCAGCGAAGCCGACCTCCCAGCCGGCCAGCCCGAGAATCGCCAGCAGAGATCGGTCTCCTCGAAGTACGCGAAGAAGTCGGGGTCGAAGGCTCCAACCCCCTCGATCGCCTGCCGCCGCATGAGGAGAGCCGCGCCCTTCGCGGCGAACACCTCGTCCGAGCGCGTGTAATCCGACTCTGGGCCGAACGCACCGCGGTGAACGAGGAAGCCGGTCGCCGTCAGGAAGGAGCCTGCCGTGTCGAGCCTCGTGGGGTCGTAGGTAC
>CAWKEV010000071.1:0-45572 GCA_963848725.1 uncultured Actinomycetes bacterium
GGTGCGCGTGAGCCGGAGGACCTCCGCGAAGTCGAGCTTCGAGAGCCACTCGCTGTTCATCCGCAGCTCGGTGCGGTCCGGGTCGATGATGGTCGATGCGTGCTCGAAGTAGCGGGCCGCGTTGCGGTCGATCTCCTCCGGATCGATGATCGGCCGTTCTCGAGAGCGCCCCGACGGATCGCCGATTCGCGTCGTGTAGTCCCCGACGATCAGGACGCCCACGTGCCCCGCGTCCTGGAATGCGCGCATCCGCTGCAGCGGGATCCCGTTCCCGAGCGTCACGTCCGGGGCCGTTACGTCGATGCCGAGCTTCACGCGGAGGGGCCGCCCGAGCTGCAGCTTCTGCTCGAGCGCGCCCTGCGGGAGGACGTGGACCGCGTTGCGGATGAGGTCGGCGGTATTCACTCCCGCCGCGTCCTCACGTGGGACGAGGTCACCTCGGCGGGCGAGCGGCAGCCGAGGAGCGCGAGGCCGATCTCGAGCTCGGCACGGAGGACGTCGAGCACCCGGCGAACGCCCTGCTCGCCATCGAGTGCGAGCCCGTGCAGCACCGGCCTCCCGATGAGCGTGGCGTCCGCTCCGAGCGCGAGCGCCGTCAGAACGTCGGTCCCGCGCCGGATGCCGCCGTCCACATAGACCTCCGCTCTCTCGGAGACCACCTCGACCACCTCGGGCAGCGCCTCGAGGGCGGCGGGCGATCCGTCGAGCTGGCGTCCGCCGTGGTTCGAGACCACGATCGCGGCTGCGCCGTGCTCGCAGGCGAGAGCTGCGTCCTCGCCGGTCAGGATCCCCTTGACCACGACCGGCACGGACGTCCGTTCGCACAGATCGCCCAGAAAGTCCCAGTCGATGCTCGGGTCGATCAGGCCGAGAGGCTCGTCGACGTCGGCGCCGCGCTCCCGCGCGAGCACGAACGACGGCACGTGCTCTTCGGGGGCGCCCCAGGACACACGGTGCTCTCGCTCGCGGAGTCCGACGACTGGAAGATCGACGGTGAGCATCACCGCCGAACAGCCAGACTCGATCGCCTCGGCGACCATGTCCTCGGTCACGCTCCGGTCGCGGAAGACGTAGAGCTGGAACCAGCGGGGTGCGCCGGGTGCTGCCGCAGCGACCTCCGTCGGCGACGCAGTTGCGACCGTCGACAGGCACATGATCGTTCCGGCGGCCGCCGCCCCCCGTGCGGTCGCGAGCTCGCGCTCAGGGTGGACGAGGAGCTGGAACGCAGTCGGCGCGACCAGGACCGGGAGCGCGATCCGCTGGCCGAGGACGCTCACCTCGGTCGAGACGGACGACACGTCGACGAGGACGCGCGGCCTCAGGCGATAGCGTGAGAACGCCTCGCGATTCCAGCGCAGGGTTCGCTCCGGCCCGGCGCCGCCCGCGACGTATGCATGCGCCTCAGGAGTCATCACCTGCTCGGCCAGGCGCTCGATGTCGTCCAGGGTGCAGACCTCGTCCATCCGGCGGAGCCTACTCACGGACTACACGGCGTTCACCCGCAGGGTCGGCGCTGCCGCCTACTCTTTCGGACGTGGTCGTCCTGCTCGGGATCGCGTTCCTCGCCGGGATCGTGACCGCGCTCTCGCCCTGCGTCCTCCCGGTTCTCCCGATCCTCCTGGCAGGAGGAGCCGCGAGCCGCCATCGGCTGCGCCCGTACGCGATCGTCGTCGGCCTCGTCGTCTCGTTCACGACGTTCACGCTCGCGGGCGCCGCGCTACTGAGCGTGCTCGGCCTACCGGCCGACGTGCTGCGGAACATCGCGATCGCCGCTCTCTTCCTCCTCGCCGCGACACTCGTCTGGCCGGCCCTCGCACGCCTCGTCGAGCGACCTTTCCTGTTCCTGACGCGGCGCCGCGTCCCCGCCGAGTCGAGCGGGCTGGTGCTCGGGATCAGCCTGGGCCTCGTGTTCGTGCCCTGCGCGGGTCCGGTGCTCGCCGCGGTCACGGCGCTCGCGGCGACGAGCCACGTAGGGATCCGGGTCGTCCTCGTCACGGGGACGTACGCGCTCGGCGCCGCGCTGCCGATGCTCGCGGTCGCGATCGGCAGCCAGCGGCTCACGTCCGCGTCACGCTTTCTCCGCACGCACGCGGAGACGACTCGGCGCGTCGCGGGCCTCGTCCTCGGAGCAACCGCGCTCGCGATCGCCCTCGGCGCGGACCAGCGCTTCACGACCGCGCTTCCTGGCTACACGCAGGCCTTCCAGAACCGCGTCGAAAGGAGCTCGGTCGCAACGCGCGCGCTCGAGGACCTCTCGAACAACGGCGGCCCGCTCACCGCGAGCGAGGCCGCCTCGCGTGAGCCCATGGCTCCAGGTTTTCGCGATCTCAGCGACTGGCTGAACACGCCGTCCGGGAAGGCGCTCTCGATCACCGGCCTGCACGGGCGGGTCGTTCTCGTGGACTTCTGGACGTACTCGTGCATCAACTGCCTGCGCACCCTGCCGCATCTGGAGGCCTGGGACCGGGCGTATCGGAAGGACGGGCTGACGATCGTCGGCGTCCACACGCCGGAGTTCGCGTTCGAGCACGTGCCGAGCAACGTCCGCTCGGCCGTCCACCGGCTCGGCATCCGCTACCCGGTCGCGCAGGACAATGGATACGCGACCTGGACCGCCTACCGGAACAACTTCTGGCCCGCCGACTACCTCATCGACCGCGCCGGCAGGATCCGGTTCACGCACTTCGGCGAGGGGGCCTATGGGGAGACGGAGAACCAGATCCGACAGCTCCTCGGTGAGAAGCGGGAAAAGCGGACGAACATCGCCGACGCGACGCCGAGGGAGCTCACGACCCCGGAGTCCTACCTCGGCTACCAGCGGCTCGAGCGCTTCGCGGGTCAGATCGCGTACGACGACCCTGCGCGCTACCGGTTCCCGCCGCGGCTCGCACAGGACCAGCTCGCCTACTCGGGCCAGTGGACCGTGCAGCCGACGCGCATCGTCGCCGGGAACGATGCGCGCCTGCGTCTTCGGTTCGAGGCCGAGGACGTGTACCTCGTCCTCGGCGGCCACGGACGCGTAGCGACGCTCGTCGACGGGCACCCGACGGGAACGGTCGACGTCTCCGGAACTCCGCGCCTGTACACGCTCGAGCACTACCCCACCCTGACGCGCGCGCTCCTCGAGCTTCGCGCCTCGCCCGGCGTCGAGGCGTACGCGTTCACGTTCGGCTAGCCGAGTAGTCGTTCAGATCACGCGTGGGAGAGCGCGGACGGTCATCGCCACCCCGAGCGCGAGAACGACGACCGCGCTGACCGCCGGCAACGCGCGCACGACTCCGCCGTCGAACGAGATGCGACCGAACGTCCTCCGCGCGAGCACCGCGACGAGGCCGATCGAGGTGACGGCGAGCGCGAGACCGACGCTGAACGCGAGGATCAGGACGAGCCCGTAGCCCACGCGGTGGAGCGAGATCGCCGCGAGCAGGACGACGAGCGCCGTCGGGCAGGGGATGATGCCGGCGGACACGCCGATCCCGAGCAACCCACTCCGCTTCCGCGTTTCGTGCTCGTGACCGGCGGCTCCGTGCTGATCGCCATGGGGGTGGTCGTGCGGGTGAGCGTGAGGGTGATCGTGGTCGTGTGACCCGGCGTGAGAGACACCTCGCCGCCAGACGGACACCCGCCAGCGGAGGATCCCCAGCCCGACGGCGACGACCATGAGCGCCGAGACGAGGTTGAGCCAGGGGTAGAGCTCCTCGGGGACGATGAACTGCGACAGCAAGAGCGTCACCCCGCCGAGCGCGAACACCCCGATCGTGTGCGTGAAGGTGACGATGAGCCCGAGCGCGACGGCGTCGCGCACACGGCCGCGCGTCCCCACGAGGTAGCCGGCGACGATCGCCTTCCCGTGCCCGGGACTGAACGCGTGGGCCGCCCCCCAGAAGAGGGCGATCAAGAGCGAGAGCATGAGGAACCCCGGACCGAGATCACGGCGCGCGACGAGGCTCGCGAATCCGCCGTCGGGAGGTGTTCGCACCGTGACCCGCTGGGCGAGGGCGGTTCTCGAGGGGAGCCGAGGGACCGGCCCGGCCGCGGTCCCCGGCTCGAACGACGCGGTCGCGGAGGTCACGTCGGAGGGGCTCTGGAGCAGGTTCTTCGGGTACGCGAGGAGCTCGCCGCTGACGCTCTTCGACGGTGCCGTCGACGCGGTGACGCGTGCGTCGCCGGCCGCACGCACGAGGACCTCCTTCCAGCCTATCCGGCCGGGGAACGTCTCGTCGCGGTACGAGAGGGATTCGGGCGCGGCTGCCCGCGGCAGCCGCGCCGTCCGGAACACGACCTCGAGCCGGAGCGTGTCGAGACCGCCGATCCCGGGAGGAAACGCGATCGCGTGGCGAATCGGAGCGAGGTCGAGACGCCTGCCCTCGATCTCGAGCTCTAGCTCGCCGGCAACGGACATGGCGGTCGCCGTGGCGTACGACTCCGGCGTCCGCATCGTCTGACGCACCCGAAACGTCGGGATCTCGGCCATGTCGAGGACGTAGAGGACGTAGATCCGGTCGCCCGACGGCTGCACCCGGCTGTAGTGGTTGATCGTGAAGTTCCCGAGTGGATGTGCCTGTCCGACGCCCGGCAGGACGAGCGCGAGCATCGCGACCGCTGCTGCGAGGAGCAGACGTCTCACGGGCTTTGTTCGCAAGCGGCCGCGACCCGGTTCGACCGTCGCCGAACCGACCCGCGCGCGCGCGCGAAAGAGGACCGTGGAGAGCTCGTCCCTCTCGTTGTTAGCCTACGCCGCCTCTCCCGGACCCATGTCGATGAGGAAGCAGCTCGCCCACCTCTCGGACGAAGCGCTCGTGGCGCTGATGGCGCGCGGGGACGAGCCCGCGCTCGCTGAGCTGTACGACCGAATCGGCCGCATCGCCTACGGGCTCGCCGTGCGGATCCTCCGCGACGACCGTCTGGCCGAGGACGCCGTGCAGGAAGGGTTCTTGAGCGCCTGGCGGACCGCCGCGTCCTTCCGCGCCGAGCGGGCCAAGGCGAGCACGTGGCTCCTCACGCTCGTCCATCGCCGGGCGGTGGACCTCGTCCGCCGCGAGGAACGGCGTCGCGCGGAGCCGCTCTCCGACCACGACGCGACGGCCGCGATCGGGGCGAGCGAGCCAGCGGAGGAAGCTGCGTGGCTCCGCTTCGAGCGAGAGCGCGTGCAGGCTGCGCTCCGCCAGCTTCCCGATGTGCAGCGCGAGGCGATCGAGCTCGCCTACTACGGAGGCTTCTCGCAGTCCGAGCTCGCGGAGAGGCTCGGAGTGCCCCTCGGTACGATCAAGAGCCGGATGTTCGCCGGGCTCGCACGGCTCCGCGAGCTGCTCGACGAGCCCAGCGAGGAAGGGTCATGGAGACCGGAATACACGAGCTGACCGCCGGGTACGCGCTCGACGCGCTCGACCCCGAGGAGCGGGCCGCCTACGAGGATCACCTCGCGGGCTGCGCAAGCTGCCAGGAGGAGCTCTCGGCATTCCTCGAGACGACGAACGCGCTCGCGGTGGCCGCCTCCGGGCCGGTGTCCGCTGCCGAGCTGCGCGGGCGGATCCTCGACGCTGCCCGTGCCGAGCCGCCCGTGGTCGTGCCGATCGAAACGGCGCGTCGCCGGCGGCTCACCCCGGTCCTCGGCGTCGCCGCGGCCGTGGCGGCCGTCGTCGCGATCGCCCTCGGGGTGTGGGCGGCACACCTCTCGAACGAGCTGGACAAGACCCGCTCGGCGCTCGACGGCCAGCGTTCCGCAGCGGCGGTGCTCGCCGATCCCGCCGCGCGCCAGGTCTCGCTCAGCTCGGGCGACGGCAAGCTCGTCGTGGACGACTCGGGCGGCGCAGCACTCGTCCTCGACGGCCTCGAAGCGGCTCCCACAGGCAAGACCTACGAGACGTGGATCATCGCCGGCGGGAACGCCACCCCGGCGGGCACATTCGCCGGAGGGAGCCGGGTGGACGTCGTCGGTGTCGACGGCGTCGTGGAACAGGGCGACGTCGTCGCCGTGACCGTCGAGCGCGCCGGCGGCACGAGCCAGCCGACGAGCACTCCCGTCGTCTCCTCGACGCCGGTTTAGGAACCCGTTCAGGAGCCCGCGGCGGGCCAGGAAGGCGAGCGCAGCCGTCTAGACTAGGGCGCCTTGCGTCTTCGGAGGGAGAAGGGGAACCCGCGGCGACGGCACCGAGTTCGCAAGCTTCGGCTCGCGGCGTTGCTCTGTGTCCTGCTGCTCTTGGCGTCCCTCTCGTTCCTGTTCGGGCTCGTCCGGGCGATCGCCACCGAGATCCCCTCGCTCGACCCCGCCGCCGCGCACACCGAAGTCGACACGGTCGTCTACGCGTCGAACGGGAAGACCGTCCTCGCCGTCCTCCGCGGGAACGAGAGCCGCGTCCTCGTCGACACCTCCGGCATCTCGCCGATCATGCGGCAGGCGATCGTCTCGATCGAGGACCAGCGCTTCTTCGAGCACAACGGCATCGACATCAAGGGCATCGGCCGTGCCCTCGTCGCCGACATCCGGCACAAGTCGATCGTCGAGGGCGGTTCGACGATCACGCAGCAGTTCGTCAAGAACGCCTACATCCGCAACCAGCGGACGCTCGCTCGGAAGGTCCGGGAGGCGGCGCTCGCATGGCAGCTGGAGCAGCGCTGGAGCAAGGACCGGATCCTCACTGCCTACCTCAACACCATCTACTTCGGGAACGGCGCGTACGGGATCCAGCAGGCCTCGCGGGCGTACTTCGGCGAGGGCGCGAAGTACCTGACGTTGCCGCAGGCAGCGCTGCTCGCCGGCATTCCGTCGGATCCCGATCTCTACGACCCGGTCACGAACCCCAGAGCCGCGAAGGAGCGCCGGCGCGTCGTGCTGGCGGCGATGCTCGCCCAGGGGAAGATCTCGCATGCGCAGTTCGCGCACGCCGCGAACGCCCCCATGCCCCGCCCGGACAAGGTGCGCCTCCCGGGGACCCAGGGCCCGGGCGCGTACTTCGTGAACTACGTCAAGGAGCAGCTGATCCGGAAGTACGGCGCCGGTCGCGTCTTCGGCGGCGGGCTCCGGGTCACGACGACGATCGACCTCGATCTCCAGCAGAAGGCGCGCAAGGCGATCGAGAAGGTGCTCCCGAACAAGAACGGGCCACAGGCGGCGCTCGTCGCCATGGACCCGCGGACCGGGGCGGTCAAGGCCATGTTCGGCGGCCGCAACTTCCGGGAGAGCCAGTTCAACCTCGCTGCACAGGCCGAGCGGCAGCCGGGCTCGTCCTTCAAGCCGATCGTCCTCGCGACGGCGATGCGCGAAGGCATCTCGCCGCAGACCGAGATCGAGTCGAAGCCGGTCTCGATCGATGCGGGCGACCGCATCTGGAATGTCACGAACTACGACAACACGTACCTCGGTCGCATCGACGTCGCGCACGCGATCGTCCCCTCCGACAACTCCGTCTTCGCGCAGCTCACGGAGCTCGTCGGCCCGAAGCACATCGTCGGCACCGCGCACGCGCTCGGGATCACGAGCCCACTCGACCCGTACTTCGCGATCGGGCTCGGCTTCGAGGCCGTGAACCCGCTCGAGATGGCCCGCGCCTACTCGACGTTCGCCAACGACGGGCGTCGGGTCGACACCTCGCTCTTCGGCAACCAGCCGAACGTCGTCGAATCGGTGCAGCGGATCGAGTCCGGGAAGATCGACGACAACCTCCCCGAGCCGGAGCAGGTGCTCTCCTCCGGCGAGGCGGAGCTCTTGACGAGCATCCTCCAGAACGTCGTTCGCTACGGCACTGGCCAGCGCGCCGCAGTGCCGGGCGAGGAGGTCGCCGGCAAGACGGGGACGACCGACAACTATGCGGACGCCTGGTTCATCGGGTATACGCCCGAGCTCGCGGTCGCGGTGTGGGTGGGCTACCCGGACCGCCTGCGCCCGATGACGACCGAGTTCGGGGGGCAGCCGGTCACCGGCGGGACGCTGCCGGCCGAGATCTGGAAGAACTTCGTCTCGAGCCTCGGGTCGTCGGGCGGGACGCGGTCGTTCACGCCGCCGCCCTACCTCGGGGGCACGTCCACGTGGGTCGTGCGTCGGAACGGGCGCTGGGAGAAGGACAACGGCTACTGCCGCGGAGCGCGCCTCATCGTCTACTTCTCGGGGAAGGGCCCGGACAAGACGGCAAACTGCAAGCCCAACGAGGTCGACGTACCGCTCGTCGTCGGGATGACGGCGGACGACGCGGCGGCAAGGCTCGCCGACCAGCCTCTCGGCGCCTCGTACGTCTACACGCCTGCGAAGGCGGGCCGTGCCACCGGGATCGTCGTCAACCAGATCCCACGCCACGGCGGCCTCTCGGCCCACGACGACGTCACGCTCGTCGTCTCGAAGTCCGTCGACGGCCTCGTGCCGAACTTCGTCGGCTCGACGCTCCGGGATGCTCGACTCGAGCTGAAGCGCCTCGGGCTCCACGTGCGGCGAACGAGCTCTCCCGGCCCGGTCGGCACGATCCTGCGTCAGACTCCGAGTCCCGGCGTTGCAGCGGCGAAGGGCCTGCTGATCACGCTCGTGGTCGGGGACGGCTCACGAAGGGCGAGCCGCTGAGCGAGTAGCGCCACGGCATCTCCGTCGCCCGCGAGATCCCAACCCGCGGGCTGCGCACCACGTCGGCGGGGACCGGCGGGACCCGGAGCTCGAACGGAGGCTGGTCGAGCGGAAGGCCGTCGTGCTCCCCGGTGAGACCGAGTGCCTGCGTGAGGCGTCCGGGGCCGGCGCACAGGAGCAGCGGGTCGTCCAACCCGCGGCGGCTGCGCATCCGCTCGAGCCCGTCCGTCGGCTCCAGCGCCCGTAGCAGCGCACCCATCCCCACTCCCACCTCCCCGCAGACGACGTTCGCGCACCAGTGGATGCCGTACGAGCGGTAGACGTACAGGTGGCCGGGCGGACCGAACATCGACCGATTGCGCGACGTCGGTCCGCGGTACGCGTGGCTCGCCGGGTCGTCCTGCCGGTACGCCTCGACCTCGACGACGATCCCGCCCACGCCGTCGACGAGCAGGGTCGCGCCGATCAGGCTCGCTGCGACCGCGTGGACGTCCGTCCACGGGAGCACGGACACGGGCGTCGGCCCGGCGACCGCGTGAGCCGGCGTGCTCAGAAGAGCTGCTGCGACTCGGAGGGTCGAGCCGTCGCGGCGAGCAGGCGGCGCGCGCGCCGCCCCAGATCGCCGAGGTCGACGCGACCCTCCTCGGCCGCGGCGGCCAGACGCTCGGCGAGGTCGAGCGCGCTGTCGAGCAGCGCCGAGTCGCCTGCTTCGTGGCCCATGTCGTGGAGGATGGTCCGCTCGGTGCGCGACGCAATCAGCGCAGCATCGATGCCCTCGACCCACACTCGCGTCCTCCGGCCGTCTCCCCGGTCGTCGCCGACGAGCGGCTCGAGCGCGTAGACCTTGTCGGCACGCACGTACTTGCCGAACCCGAGGAAGACCATGCGAGGCGGCGTGCTCACGGGCTGATTATCGCCGCTCGAGTGGCCGGGTCGCCGCGACGCGCGAACCCTGCCGCGCAGAGGACGCCTGCAACCACGAGCACGAGCGCCCAGATCGTGCTCAGGCTCGGCTGTAGCGCCGACGGGAACTCCCAGGTGGTCCAACCGCGCTTGACGATCTGCTCGTGCCAGAAATCGTTGAGGAGAATCGCCGTCCCGTACGCGAGCCCGAGCGAGACGAGGAGCGAGAACGCCATCCCGAGCCGTGGGTTCTGAAGACGGGCGCGCGAGAGCAGGAGCGCCGCGAGCACGAGCAACGCCCCCGTCCAGCCGTGATGGTGTCCCAGATGAACCGCGGCGGTCGGCGGCTTGCCAGGCTCCGCATAGAGCTTCGTGGTCATGAAGATTCCCTGCGGCAAGTGCCAACCGACCTCCGCGCCGATCCACGGCAACGACACGAGGATCGTCACCACCGCGACCGCGACGCGCACCGGGTCTCCCCGCCGCCTGGGCGCGAACGCCGTGCCGGCGACGCGGGCCGCGGCGAGGGTGAGGCCGACGGTCAGCACGACCCCGACCGCCGGGAGGACGTTGATCCAGCGCGCGTCGAGATCGTCCTGGTCGAGGACACCGGGCCAGGCGATGAGCGCGCACAGCGCGATCGCGGGGCCCCCCGCGAGCCACGCGCGCCGCGGGAGCACGTCCAGAGCGAGGAGGGCGATCGGAATCGCCGCGCCCGCGACGCACGGGAAGTTCAGTTGGACGAGAGCCCGGGAGAGGCCGCCGACGAGCCCGCTCCGCGAGACGGCCTGCAGCTCACTCGGGTCGACGACCGAGTAGACGACGAGGATCGCGAGGACGTCCGCGGCCAGGAGCGCCCACACGGCGAGCGCCTCGCCCTGCGGAACGCCTCTTCGCACTACTCGAGCGCACCCCGGAGCGTCTCGGCGACGTACGCCTGGTCGTCCTCGTCGAGGCGGGCGTGGAACGGCAGCGCGAGCGTTCGTCCGCTCAGATCCTCGGCAACGGGGCACAGGCCGGGCCCGAAGCCGAATCGCTCCCGCATGTACGACTGCAGGTGGATGCATGGGAGGTAGCGCGCCGTCTGGACTCCGTTCGACTCGAGCTTCGCGATGACGTCCTCGCGGTCGGAGCCGGCCGGGAGCGCGATCACGTAGACGAACCACGAGCGCTCGTGCTCGGCGTCGTCTTCCAGTGGAAGCTCGAGGCCCTCGATCTCGCGCAGGAGCTCTCGGTAGCGTCCCGCGACGAGCGCCCGTCCGGCGAGGATCTCGTCGAGCTTCTCGAGCTGTCCGAGGCCGAGCGCGGCGCGGATGTCGTCCATCCGGTAGTTGAACCCGAGCCGCACGTGCTCGAGCCAGCCCCCGGAGTCGGCGCGTCCCTGGTTTCGAAGGCTGCGCAGGAGCTTCCACTCGTCTTCCGAGTGCGTCGTGACGATTCCCCCTCGCCCGTCGTGATCTGCTTGTTGGGATAGAAGGCGAAGACGGCCGGCGGCCCATGTGAGCCGATCGGACGTCCCGTGTAGCGCGCACCGAGGGCCTCGCAGGCGTCCTCGATCAGGACGATCCCGTGCCGGTCGCAGATCGCGCGGAGCTCGTCGAGCTCGCACGGGTACCCGTAGATGTCGACCGCGACCACGGCTCGCGTCCGCTCCGTGATCGCAGCCTCGACAGCCGCCGGATCGAGGTTCCACGTCTTCGGATCGAGGTCGGCGAAGACCGGCGTCGCGCCCTCGTAGAGCGCACAGTTCGCGGATGCGACGAACGAGTACGGCGACGTGATCACCTCGTCTCCCGGCCCGATCCCCGCGGTGACGGTCAAGTGATGCAGTCCGGCCGTGCCGCTCGAGACCGCGGCGGCGTACGGCGCGCCGACGACCTCGGCGAATGCCTCCTCGAAGCGCTCGATGGAGGGGCCGAGGGACAGCCGTCCAGAGCGGAGCACTTCCACGACGAGCTCTTCCTCGCGCTCGTCGAGCCAGGGCTTGGAGAGCGGGACCTGCCGCGTGATCGAGCTCACCGCCGAGCCTCGCCCGTCCGCCGGGTCACGCGGCTGCGTGGACGGCCTGGACGACGTCGAGCCAGTTGCTCCAGCGCTCGTCGATGCCGTTCACGGCGGCCAGATACGCCTTCTGCAGCTTCAGGGTCAGCGGGCCGACGCCGATCTCGCGGTCGTCGACCGCGCGTACCGGGGTCACCTCCGCCGCGGTCCCGACCATGAAGACCTCGTCGGCGAGGTAGAGGTCGGTGCGGATCATCAGCTTCTCCTCCACCGTGTGGCCCAGCTCCTGGGCGATCTGGATGATCGAGTCGCGCGTGATTCCGGGGAGGATCGACATCGAGAGCGGCGGCGTGAAGATGCGGTCGTCCTTGACCACGAAGATGTTCTCGCCAGGGCCATCCGCGATGTACCCGTCGCCGGAGAGCATGATCGCCTCGTCGTAGCCCGACCGCCGCGCCTCCGTGGTGGCGAGCATCGAGTTCAGGTACACGCCCGTCGCCTTGGCGGCGTGCGGGATGACGTTCGGCCCGACTCGCTCCCAGCTCGAGATCTTCGCTGTGATCCCGGTCTGCTGCCCTTCCTCGCCCAGGTATGCGCCCCACGGGAAGCTCAGGATCACGACGTCGACCGGGTTGCCCATGGCGCCGACCGCGAGCTCGCCGTAGCCGTAGAACGCCATCGGCCGGATGTAGCACGAGGGAAGCCCGTTGGCGGAGACCAGCTCGTGGACGGCCGTCCGGAGCTCGTCCTGCGTGTATGGGAGGTCCATCCACAGGACCTTCGCCGAGCTCTGGAGGCGCTGGAGGTGCTCCCTGAGGCGAAAGACGGCGGGTCCCTTCGGGGTGTCGTAGCAGCGAATGCCCTCGAAGACGCCGGAGCCGTAGTGCAGGCCGTGGCTCCCGACGTGGATCCTCGCGTCGAGCCAGTCGACGAGCTCGCCGTTCATCCAGATCTTGTCGGTCTCTTGCATCGAGTCAGCGCTCCTTGGGTTCGTTGAAATGGTAGGTGGGCTCGGACACGACGTCCACGGGACGGGCCTTGGTGAGCCTCGTGAGCTCCGAAGGAGAGAGCCCCACGAGATGCCGCACGGATCCCCCGCCGACCCAGACGACGTGCTTCGCGAGCAGGCTCCGGTCGAGGAGGACGGTGTCGACCCGAGGTAGCGGAAACGGTGCGACGGCGCCCGGGGCGAACCCGGTGGCCGCTTCGACCTCCTCCGCAGACGCGACCCGGGCGCGGTCCGCCCCGCTCGCCGCCGCGACCTTCGCCGCATCGGCACGCCGATCGCCGGGAACGAGCGCGACGGCCGGTCGGCCGTCGCACAGGAACACGAGCGACTTCACGATCTGGTCGAGCTGACATCCCACGGCGGCGGCGGCATCGGCCGCGGTCGGCGTCTCCTCGTCGAACTCCTCGATGCGGGCCTCGGCCCCGGTCTCTCGGAGGAACGAGGACACGCGCTCGACCGGCTCCGGCCAGGCGGCAACCACGCCGGAAGCCTATCTCCCGGCGCTCGGCGAATGCGCTCCGCGGCGCGGGCTCAGGTCAGCGAGATGAAGCGCGCCTCGTCGAACCGCGAGGCTGCAACACGCTCCACGAGCGCGGGAGTCGCGGCCTGATCGATCGAGAAGGCCATGAGGGCCTTGCCGCCCTCCCTGAGCCGGGAGACCGCCATGTTCGCGATGTTCACGCCTTCGTCTCCGAACATCGTCCCGACCCGCCCGATCACTCCCGGCAGATCGTCGTAGACGAGGAACGCCATCCGTGGAGCCAGCTCGATGTCGATGTCGAAGCCCAGCGCGCTCGCGAGGAACAGGCGGTGCTCGGGGCCGACCGTGGTGCCCGAGACCTCGACCTCCTCCCCGTCCGTCGTGACCATGACGCGGACGAGGTTCGTGTAGTGCTGCGACCGGGCGTGACGCTGCTCGGAGACCTCGATCCCGCGCTCGGCCGCGATCACCGGAGCGTTCACGTAGTTGACCGCCTGGTCGGCATGTCCCTGGAAGGCGCCGTTCAGCGCGGCGACGGTCAGGAGACGCGTGTCGAAGTCCGCGAGCGGGCCGTGCGCGGCGACGACGATCCGGAGTAGGCGGTCGGTCGCGAGAGCCGTCGCGAGGCGGCCGAGCTTGGCCGCGAGCGGGATGTACGGGCCGAGCACCTCGAGGTCGCGCTGCTCGACCACCGGGATGTTGACAGCGGTGTCGACGAAGCCTCCCTCCAGGGCCGCCGCGACCTGCTGGGCGATGATCACGCCGGCGCGGTCCTGGGCCTCCGTCGTCGACGCGGCGAGGTGGGGCGTGACGACGACCTCGTCGAGCTCGAGCAGTTGCCCCGTGTACGGCTCCGTCCCGAAGACGTCGAGAGCTGCGCCGGCGACCTTCCGCGACCGGATCGCCTCGACCAGCGCGTCCTCGTCCACGAGCCCGCCGCGCGCGGCGTTCACGATCCGCACGCCGTCCCGCATGTGCCGGAACGCGTCGGCGTCGAGGAGCCCGCGCGTCTCCTCCGTCAGCGGCAGGTGGAGCGTGATCAGGTCGGAGGCGCCGTAGAGCTCGTCGAGCGTCGCGGCCGGCTCGACCCCGAGCTCGCGAAAGCGGTCGCGAGAGACGTACGGGTCGTAGGCCACGACACGCATGCCGAGCGCGAGCGCGCGACGGGCGACCTGGACGCCGATCCGCCCGAGACCGAGCACGCCGAGCGTCTTCCCCGCGAGCTCGATGCCACCGCGGCTCGCACGCTCCCATCTACCTGCCTTGAGCGAGGCATGGGCCTGCGGGATCGTGCGAGCGACCGCGAGCAGCAGCCCGATCGTATGCTCGGCGGCAGAGACGACGGTCGACTCGGGCGCGTTCGCGACCACGATGCCCCGCCGCGTGGCCGCGTCGACGTCGACGTTGTCGATGCCGACGCCAGCCCGCCCGATCACCTTGAGCCGCACCGCTCGCTCGATCAGCTCCGCGTCGAGCGTCGTCGCCGAGCGGACGACGATCGCGTCGAAGTCGCCGATGATCGAGGAGAGGTCGGAATCGCGGTCCTCGACGACATCGAACTTGCTGCGCAGGAGCTCGAGGCCCGGCTCTGTGATCGCCTCCCGGACGAGGACCCGCGGTCGCTCGGGGTCCGGGACCTCAGACACGCACGGCCTCGCGGTACGCGCCGAGCGCGGCGGCCACGGCTCTTCCGGGCTCGATCTCCGCGCCGGCCTCCACGAGCAGCTCCTCGACCGCCGCGAGCGCCGTCGTGATGTCGAAGACGTCGTAGTAGCCGATGTGGCCGATTCGGAACATCCGCGACCCGAGCTCCCCGTGGGCACCCGCGACCGTGATCCCGAATCGGTCCCGGAGCGACAGGACGA
The DNA here is from genome assembly GCA_963848725.1 of uncultured Actinomycetes bacterium. Lineage (GTDB taxonomy): Bacteria > Actinomycetota > Thermoleophilia > Gaiellales > Gaiellaceae > GMQP-bins7. The sequence continues at coordinate 14,808 of CAWKEV010000071.1, forward strand.
GCTCGCGTGCGTCGACACCGTCGGGAGTCAGGATCGCGGTGACGATCGCCGAGCGATCCTCGTCGGGCGAGAAGAGCTCGAGCCCCATCGCCTTCGCTCCCTCTCGACACGCCCGGCCGAGGGCGGCGTGGCGTGCGAATGCGGCCTCGAGCCCCTCGTCGAGGAGCATGCCGAGAGCGACATCCAGCGCGACGACGAGCGAGACGGCGGGGGTAAACGGCGTCGAGCCCGTCTCGAGCGAGGCACGCAGACGCGACCAGTCGAAGTAGAAGCGCGGACTCGTAGCCCCCTGCGATCGCGACCAGGCCGCCTCGGACACGGTCACGACCGAGAGGCCAGGAGGCGTCATGAGCGCCTTCTGCGAGCCGGCGACGACGACGTCGAGCCCCCACGCGTCGGTCTCGAGGGGCACGGCACCGAGGCTCGAGACCGCGTCGACCACGACGAGCGCGCCCCTCTCCCGTGCAGCCTGCGCGAGGGACGCGACGTCGGCGACGACGCCCGTCGAGGTCTCCGAGTGCACGAGGAAGACGGTGTCCGCGCCGGTCTCCTCGAGGCGGGCGCGCACGTCGTCGGGCTGGGGCGTCTCGCCCCAGCCGTAGCGAAGCTCCTGCACGTCGACGCCGAAGGCGGTCGCGAGCCTCGCCCAGCGCTCGCCGAACTCCCCGAAAGCGACGGCGAGGACACGATCTCCGGGAGAGAAGAGGTTCACGACGGCGGACTCGAACCCGCCGGAGCCGGACGCCGTGAAGAGCAGGACGTCGTTCTCCGTCCGGCAGACCTCGCCGAGTCGGTCGAGGCAGCGCAGCATCAACTCGCGAAAGTCCGGCCCGCGGTGGTGGATGATCGGCTGCGCCGACGCGGCCAGCACCTCGGGCGGCACCGGGGTCGGGCCAGGCGCCATCAGGTAGCGCTTCGGCATGGCGCGAGCCTAGCTTGCGAGCGCGATCGCGCGGCTCGGCGGTCTCATCCGCGGGGGCGGTGGCCCGAGAACGACATGAGCTGCTGGAACGTCGAGCGGTTCGTCCAGCGCATCGTGCTCGAGAGCACGCCGGAGGTGAACTGGATCCGCTCGGCGACCGCGTCGGACCGCCATTCGGACGGCGCCGGCCCCTGTGTCGCCTCCAGCTCGGCCGCCGCCTGGTCGAGCGCGTTCCAGAGCGCGTCCCGGCACGTCGCGAGGACGCCGGCGCCGCAGTAGCGCCGCGAGAACGGCGCGCGTACGGGTTGACCGAGGAGCGTCCGCAGGTCCTTGTCCACGTACCCGTACCAGCCGGCGATGAAGGAAGACCCTCCCGGGCCGGGATCGTCGCTCCGGCCCATGAGTGCCGCGAGCCGGTCCGTGAGCGGGCCGAGGATCGACGACATGACGGCGTCCGCGAGGCCGGGCCAGGCCGCGTCCATGACAGCCGCCCCCGGGGCGTCGACCTTCCCGTCGAGATCCCTGTCGATGCGGCTCCCGCCGGAAGCACGCCACTGGTCGAGGAGCGTCTCCGCGGCCTCGGCGCGCGCACTCGGAGCCGGGCCGGTGGCGAGCACCGCCCGGATCGCCGGCCACACGCGCAGCACCCGCAAGTCCTGTGTCGCCGCCTTGTTCATCGCGGACGTCACCGAGGCGAGCGTCTGCTTCCTGCCGTTCCCGAGCGCCGCCTGCAGGAGGTTGACCCGCTGGACCGGCCCGTACGAGAAGTTGGAGTCCGCGGTGCCGACATCGGCGGCGGGCTTGTTGTTCCAGTTCAGGAGCAGCCCCGACTTCGGGTCGATCGTCTGCGGATGCCCGGCGGCCGGGAGGTAGCCGCGCCAGTCGTAGGCACCGGTCCCTACCGTCGGCAGCGCAGGGTCGGTTCCGGGCGCACGGAGCGGCAGCCGGCCGCTCGAGTAGTACGCGATGTCCTTGTCGTCGGCATAGAACCAGTTGAAGCTGAACTCGACGCCGCTCACCGCTTTCACGAACTGCTTCGCCGAGGCGACGCGCCCCGTGTCGAGGTCGTAGAAGGGCTTCGCGCTCAGGATCTCTCGGCCGCGCGTCGAGCGCTGGAGGGAGATCGCGACCCGCTTCCCGCCAACCGTCGCATAGCCGACGACCGGGCCGTGCACCGTCTCGTCGTAGGAGACGGGCTGGTCGGGCTCCCCCTGCGCCTTCACCGTCCCGGCGAAGAAGCGCTGCATGAGCTGGCACTGCCCGCGGTACAGGTAGTGGCGGTCGTCGCCGCCGCAGAGTGTCTCGACGAAGAGGTCGGTGTCGTCCGCCTGCGACGAGGTCGCGCTCCACGCGAAGTCCGGCCCGCGGCCGACCAGGACGAAGGGGACACCTGGGAAGACCGCTCCGCGTGTCGCGAAACCGGCGCCCGAGAGCTCCATCTCGGCGAAGAACTGCGGGAAGAAGTAGCCGACCTGCGGCCCGGCGACGAAGAGCGGGTGCCCGGTCGCCGAGCGCTTCGCGCCGACGAGAAGGGCATTCGACGCGAACGCAGGCGGGGCGAGCAATGCTCCGCTGAAGCTTCCGTCGTCGACGACGACGCTTCCGGGAGTCGTCTCGCTCGGCAGCTCGTACGGAAAGCTCCCGGGCGCCGTCACCGGAGCCTCCGAGTCGTTCACCTCGCGGAGATCGGCGAAGACACGACGGGCGTCGGAGGCGCCGAGGCGCCCACCGAGCGCGTCGAGGAACATCGAGTTCGCGACCTCCTGACCGCCGTTCGCGCCGAACCGGGCGGCGATGAGCGCGGCCGACGCGATCACGTCGTTGGCCGTGAACTTCTGGGCGGGGATGCCGTGGGCGGCGTAGTACGCGTTCACCCCCGCTGCGTACGCGTTGATGATCGTCAGGATGTGTCGGCCGACCGTCCCCTGAGCACGGAGCGCGTCGAGCTGGTTCGCGAGGAACGCCTCCGCTTCGGGGCTCGGGACGAACTTCTTCCCCGAGAACGCGAGCCCGAGCGGATCGATGCCCGGCACGTCGAGCGCCGCGATGCGGGCGGGGCCGCGGATCAGCTGCAGCAGGAGACCGCGGTCCGCCGCGGTGACCCAGCCGGCCCCGAAGGCGACGTCGGCCTCCGTCTTCCCCGTCACGTGCGCGACGTCGAAGCTGTCGCGGACGATCGTGACTCCCGCGCGCGGGTGCTCGCGCTCGCGAGGCTCGTCCGACCCGAGTCCTAGCGGGGCCGGCTTGAAGTCGCGGCGGATCGCGGCCGGAGTGACGTTGCCGGCCAGGGGCGTGAGCGCGTCGTAGCGGGTCGCCTGGTCGGTCGTGTTGCGGTCGAACGACAGGCTCCCGTTCTCGCCGGGCGGCAGGATCGTCCACGCAGCTGCCGCGTAGTCGCCCTTCGGCGGAGCTGCCTCGAGCGGGGAGAGCACGAGCACGAGCGCCGCCACGACGGCCACGGCGAGCGCGGCGGCAGGCCGATGCACGCGCGCAGAGTACCTGTGTCCGAGGCACTACAGTCACCGGCGTGGACGCACTCCTGGCCTTCGCGGCAGCGCTCGTCTCGCTGCGTCTCTCGGCGCAGCTCGCGGTCCGCTTTCGCGACCGGAGGAGGCCCGAGCACGCCGCCTGGTCGGGGGCGTTGGCTGCCTACGCGCTCGCAGCGGGTGCCCTGGCGTGGGGCGCCGCGTACGGCTGGACCGAGCCCGCATTCAGGGCGTACTACCTGGGCGGCGCGTTGCTCACCGCGCCTCTCCTCGGCGTCGGCTCTCTCCTGCTCGTCGGCCGGCGGTGGGTCGTACCGGTGGCATTCGCGTACATCGGGCTCGCGGTCGGAGTCGCCGTCGCGGCTCCCCTGCATGGCTCGCTCTCCGGTACGGACGTGCCGCAGGCGCAGAACCTGCTCGCGCTCTGGCCGGCGCGCGTCGTCGCGATCGCGGCGAACTCCGTCGGGACGCTCGTCGTCGTCGTCGTCGCTCTCGCGACGATCCGGCGGCGACCGCTCGGGAACGCGCTCATCCTCGCGGGCATCGGTGTCGCTGCGCTCGGCAGCGCGCTCGCGGGGCTCGGGGTCGGCGCGCTCGCGCCGATCGTGGTCGTGGCCGTCCTCCTCCTGTACGGCGGGTTCACGCTGCCGACGTCGCCTCGCGCTCGCACGACCGCCTACCCGCGCGACAGCACCCACAGCCCGCCGACGGTGTAGAGCACCATCAGCGCGAGCAGCGGGAGCTGCGAGCGAAGCGCGTCACCACGGAGCTCGAAGAGCGCGACGGCGCGGTCGTGCGCGACCGCGTGAGGCGCTCTCCCGCGCGCCTCAGGAGCGCGCGAGGATACGCCGCGCCAGCGGAGCCCAGAGAAACGAGAAGTGCGGGTTGATCTCGAGCGCCGTCCGGAACCAGCGCGTCGCCGACGGGCTGCCGAGGCAGCGCTCGATCAGCGCGCGGTGGAACATGAGGAGCGCATCCCGCGTTCCGAGCCGGAGCGCCCGGACGGAGTAGCCCCGCGCTGCCTCGCACCGACCCGCCCGGAAGAGCCCCCATGCAACCGCGTCGTCGGCGTAGATGCCGGGCGCCGAGGCGTACGCGACGCGCGCGCGACGAAGCGCGGCCTGCACGTCGCGACCGTGGTCGAGGTCGAAGACGGCCGTCTGGAGCTCGGTGTGGACGCCGTTGGCGGCGAACAGCCTCTCGATCGCCCCGACGAGCGCGTACTCCTGCCTGGCCTCTGCCTCGCGGCCCTCGACGTGGAGGATGTCGCCGAGCATGATCACGTAGGCGGGGATCGGCAGCTCGTCGACCGCACGCCGGAGACGTACCACGGCAGTCGAGTAGTCGCCCTCGGACGCCTCCACCCGGGCGAGCCCTGCCTCCGCGTGCACATACCCGGGATAGCGGTGGAGCGCTGCCCGGTACGCGCTTCCCGCCGCAGCGAGCCGACCCTGGTTGAAAGACGTATTGCCGAGCTGCGTCATCGTCCACGCGACGTTCTCGGGCACGGTCGTGTCGATCCGGAGCGCAGCCGCATCGACCCGAGCGGCTGCGGCCGGCCGGCCGAGGAGCTCGCGCGCTGCGGCGACTCGCGTGTACGACGCGATGCCGGGCGTGAGCAGCGTCATTCGGTCGTACGCGCGAAATGCGGCCGGATAGCGGCCGAGATTGAGGAGGGCGTCCCCGAGCGCTCCGAGCGCCGATCCGTTGTCCGGGTCGAGGCGGATCGCCTCGCGCGCGAGCCGAAGCCCCGCTCGAAAGCGGTGCCGCGTGTTCGCGAGCGACGCCTTGCCCTGGACGACCACGGACATCTGCCCACCCGCGCGTGCCGCGCGGCGAAGCGCGCGGTCGGAGAGCGAGTAGAAGGTGGGATCGCCCGTCTCCCGCCCGCGCTGCTGGTAGGAGAGGCCGAGGAGGGTCAGCGCGTCGGCGTCCTCCGGATGGAGGCGGACGCGCCGTTCGAGCTTCCTCACGTAGCCGGCGGTGTCCCCACTCGAGAGGCCGACGAGGAGCCGGCTCAGCGAGTCCTGGCGCTGGGCGTCGGTCCGCGCGGCCGCGAGTGCCTCCCGCACCGGGTCGGGTGCGCGCGCGCTCGAGAAGATCCCGCCGAGCAGGAGGAACGCGACCGCGATCCCCGCTGCCCCGAACCCGAGCAGAAGCCGTCTCCGCATCCGCGCTTCCTCCTGTCCGTCCGCTGACGCAGTCCATTCGCCAGCGGGCGGGCGCCGGTTCGAACCGGACCTCGTCGTCCGCCGAACAAGGGCCGTCCCAGAGGCAATCCGGAGACGAAGGGAGACACACGGATGACTGGAGGGAGGATCGTGAACAGGAGGGCGCTCGTGCTCGCGGCGCTCATCGCCGCCATCGCCGCGGGGGTGCTCGCCACGTTCGTCAGCCGGCACGCCGCGCCCACTGCAGCGCGCGCCGCCGACCACCTCGACGCGCCGGGCCTGACGCCGCCGCCGGGCGGCGACGGGATCGGCACCGATCTCACCGACATCTACGCGTTCAGATCGCCGTCAAGCCCCTCGAAGACAGTCCTGATCATGGACGTCAACGGGCTCACGACCGCGGATCTCGCGAACCCGCCCGGCCCCGATCGGCCGTTCGGCACGAAGGTCCCGCAGGTCAGCGGCAACCCAAGCGTCACGTACCACTTCCGCGTGGACGCGAACGGTGACGCGAAGGCGGACACCGACATCCAGGTCAGGTTCGGGAGGGCGCAGCAGGACGGGTCACAGGCGATGACCGTGAAGATCCGCCCGCGCCACGGCCACGGGGTCACGTTCACCGCGCACTCGACCGGGTTCGGGAAAGCGGCCGTCGTTAGCAAGGGCCCGCTCGGCATCAGGGCGTTCGCGGGCCGCCGCGACGATCCGTTCTTCTTCAACCTGCTCGGGTTCCTGAACATCCTCGACCTCGGCGGGCAGTCGTTCGTCGGCTGCGGATCGCCCACGAGCCACCCGGAAACCGACACGTTCAAGGGCCAGAACGTCTCCGCCATCGCGCTCGAGCTCCCGAGCTCGCTGCTCGAGGCCGGAGGCGACTCGAAGATCGGCGTCTGGGCGACGACGGACGTCGGCAGTCACCAGATCGACCGCATGGGTCGCCCGGCGATCAACACGGTGTTCATCCCGAACAACCCGTTCCCGCCGGATCGCGTCGCCGACGGTAAGCCGTCGGGCAAGACGACGTTCAACCACGGCACGCCCGTGACGGACGTCGCCCGCTGGAACGGCGAGGTCGTCGACACGCTGAAGTTCCTCTTCAGTCTGAACGACCCGGCGACGGGCCTCGGCGGCACCGACGACCCGTCGGACGACGCCGGGAAGATCGCCTCGCTCGCGAGCGTCCTCCTGCCGGACATCCTGACGGTCGACGTGTCGAGCCCCGCCGGCTTCCTGAACGGCCGCAAGCCCGCGGACGACGTCATCGACGCCGAGCTCGGCCTCGTCACCGAGGGCTTCGTGACGACCGACTGCGTCGGCTCGAACGACGTCGCGCTCCCGAGCACGTTCCCGTACCTCGCGGCTCCGCACCCCGCCGCGCCGTAGGGCACGCGAACGTCCGTCTCGAAGGGGCGGCTGCGGCCGCCCCTTCGCGCTGCTCCGAAACCGCCGCGCCCGTCCTCAGCCGAGCTTCCCGCGGACGAGGTCGCTGACGACGCGCGGGTTCGCCTTGCCCTGCGTCTCCTTCATCACCTGGCCGACGAAGAAGCCGAGGAGCCCGTCCTTGCCGTTCCGGTACGCCTCGACTTGGCCCGGGTTCGCCGCCAGCACGGCGTCGACGATCGGCTCGAGCTCGCCCGTGTCCGACACGGCCTCCTCGGCGAGGTACGGATCGGCGGAGAAGCCCGGCTCGCCGAGCTTCGAGATCGCCTCGTCGAAAGACGCGCGCGGGATTCGGTCCCGCGCGTCGATAAGCCTCGCGAGCTCGGTCGCCGAGACATCCTCGGGACGCACACCGGCGGCGACCAGGGCGTTCGAGGCGACGTTCGCCGCCGCCACCGCGTCGGCGCCTTCCGCGACCGTCGCCTCCCAGAGCCGGTCGAGCCCGCCCGTGACGAGGACGGTCGCCCGGTCGACGTCGAGCACAGCGCCGATCCGCCCGATGCGCGTCGCCGGCGACTCGGGGAGGCGGCGGCGAAGGCTCTCGACGAGCTCCGCGGGCGGCTCGAGCGGGACGAGATCCGGCTCGGGAAAATAACGGTAGTCGTCGGCCTCCTCCTTCGCCCGCCGCGCGGTGAGCGTGCCCGTCGCGGCATCGAAGTCGTACGTCTCCTGACGAACCTCCTCGCCCGACTCCCAGACGCCTATCTGGCGCTCGACCTCGGCTTCGATCCCGCGGGCGATGAAGTTGAAGGAGTTCATGTTCTTCAGCTCGGTCCGGGTGCGGAGCTCGCCCGAGCCCGAAGGACGCACGGACACGTTGGCGTCGGCACGGAGCGCGCCCTTCTCCATCTCCGCGTCGGAGATGCCGAGCTCGACGATCGTCTGACGCAGGAGCTGGAGGAAGCGCTTCGCCTCGTCGGCCGAGCGGATGTCCGGAGCCGTCACGATCTCGACGAGCGGCGTGCCGCCGCGGTTGAAGTCGACGAGCGAGTACTCGGCCCCGCCGATGCGGCCCGTGCGGCCGCCGACGTGCACCGTCTTCGCCGCGTCCTCCTCGAGATGCGCGCGCACGATTCCGATCGTACGGTCGCCGTCCGCAGTTGGAATGAGCATCTTGCCATTTATGCAAGATGGTAGATCGTATTGTGAGATCTGATAGCCCTTCGGCAGATCGGGATATGGGTAGTGCTTGCGGGAGAACACCGCCGACTCCGCGATCTCGCAGCCGAGGGCGAGGCCGAGCAGGATCGTCCACTCGACCGCGACGCGATTCACCACGGGGAGTGCACCGGGGAAGCCGAGGCACACCGGGCACGTCTGCGTGTTCTCCCCTGCCCCGAACCCGACCGGGCAACGGCAGAACATCTTCGTCCGCGTCTTCAGGTGAACGTGGATCTCGAGCCCGATAACGGGCTCCCAGATCACGAGTGCAGCGCTCAGCGGAGCCGCTCCGGGACGGTGTCGAACCCGATCGCGCGCTCGAGCGCATGGCCGGCACGGAAGAGCGTGTTCTCGCCGAACTGTGGACCGAGCAGCTGCAGGCCGACCGGAAGCCCGTCGGAGAGCCCGCACGGGATCGAGAGCCCCGGCAGGCCGGCGAGACAGGACGGAATCGTGAGCAGGTCGCAGGCGTACATCGCGAGCGGGTCCGCCGCCTTGTCGCCCAGCGGGAAGGCGACCGTCGGCGACGTCGGCGTCGCGAGCACGTCGAAGGTCGCGAGCGCCTCCCGATGCTCGCGGATGAGCAGCGTCCGCACCTTCTGCGCCCGGCCGTAGAACGCGTCGTAGTACCCCGCCGAGAGCGCGTACGTCCCGAGCATGATGCGGCGCTTCGGCTCTGCGCCGAACCCGTCGTCGCGCGTGCGTTCGACCATCTCGTCGTACGTCGCAGCCTCGGTGCGAGGGCCGTAGCGGACGCCGTCGTAGCGCGCGAGGTTGGAGGACGCCTCCGCCGGAGCGATCAGGTAGTAGCAGGGCATCCCGTAGCGGTACGACATCGGGAGGTCGCACTCCCCGACCTCGCCGCCGAGCTCGCGCGCGAGATCCAGCGCCTTCTCGAAGGCGACTCTCACCCCGGGTTCGATCGCGTCGAGCGAGTCGAGCTGCCTGGGCACGCCAACCCGCAGGCCGTCGAGCCGCTCCTCGTCGGGGACGCGGACGGGCTCCTCGAGCTCGACCGTCGTCGAGTCGTTCCGGTCGCGGCCCGCGATGATCGAGTACAGCAGCGCGACGTCCCGGACGGTCTTCGCGACCGGCCCGACCTGGTCGAGGCTGGACGCGAACGCCACGACGCCGAAGCGAGGGACCGACCCGTACGTCGGCCGCAGGCCCACGTTCCCGCAGAGCGCCGACGGCTGCTTGATGGAGCCTCCCGTGTCGCTGCCGAGGCCCCACGGCGCGAGACCCGCGGAGACCGCCGCCGCGGTGCCGCCGCCCGAGCCGCCCGGGACGAGCGCAGGATCCCATGGGTTGCGCGACGGCCCGAAGGCCGAGTTCTCGGTCGAGGAGCCCATCGCGAACTCGTCCGTGTTCGTCTTTCCGAGGAGCATCAGACCGGCCGCCTTGCAGCGTGCCGCGACCGTAGCGTCGAACACGGGCACGTAGCCCTCGAGGATCCGCGAACCCGCGGTCGTCTCGATGCCCTTCGTCGAGATGACGTCCTTGAGCGCGATCGGGATGCTCGTGCCGTCGGCCTCCTCGACGGTGCGGAGATAGGAGTGGAGCTCGCCGTCGCGCGCTTCGATCGCCTCGAGGTAGGCGGAGTGGAGCTCGGCGGGCGAGAGCTCGCGACGCTCGAGCAAGCCCAGCGCCTCCTCCGCGGTCAGGCGCAGCGTGTCCACCACGGAGGCCATCAGACGGTCGGTGGCACGCGGAAGAGGTCGCCCTCGCGCGCAGGTGCGTTGGCGAAGACCTCGTCGAGCCTCAGAGACTCATGCTGCTCGTCCTCGTCCCAGATGTTGACCACGTCGAGGGGGTGCGAGGTCGGTGGAATGTCGTCGAGGTCGAGCTCGGACACGATCCCGACCGCGTCGACGATCTTCCCGAGCTCTTCCGTCAGGCGCTCGACCTCGTCCTCGGTCAGTGCGAGCCGCGCCAGGGCGGCGACGTGGAGCACTTCTTCGCGGGAGATGGCCATGTCGAAAATCCTCTCAAAACGGAGCGGGCTCCCTGTCAGGGAGCCCGCCGCCACGTTCGTTACGAGTTGTCGTCAGCTCGTGGCTGCGACGACGTTCGCGGCCTGGGCACCCTTGGGACCCTGGACGACCTCGAACTCCACACGCTGGCCTTCGGTGAGGGTCTTGAAGCCATCCATCGCGATCGCGGAGAAGTGGACGAAGACGTCGTCACCACCCTCGCGCTCGATGAAGCCGTAGCCCTTCTCGTTCGAAAACCACTTGACGGTGCCCTGCTCCACGTACGTTCCTCCTACAACGAAGACGCCGGCCCGAGACTGCGGCCGACGCCGATGAACTAGACGCGCCGAACCGTAGCGCCTACGGACCGGGCACCGCAACCCCGAGTCGCCGGTGTTGCGCCGCCGTCAGCGTGTTGCGGAGGAGCATCGCGATCGTCATCGGCCCGACCCCGCCCGGAACGGGCGTGAGGAGGCCGGCCACGTCTGCAACAGCCTTGTCGACGTCTCCGAAGAGGCCCTCGTCGGTACGGACCATCGCCACGTCGATCACGGTCGCGCCGCTCTTCACCATGTCCGGCGTCACGAGAGCCGGGCGCCCGACCGCCGCGACGAGGACATCGGCGTCGCGCGTGATCCTCGCGAGGTCCTTCGTCCGCGAGTGGCAGATCGTCACGGTCGCATGCTCGAGGAGCAGGAGCATGGCCATCGGCTTCCCGACGATCTCGCTCCGGCCGATGACGACCGCGTTCGCACCCTCGAGCTCGACGTCGTACTCCTCCAGCATGCGCATCACGCCGAGCGGGGTCGCCGGAACGAGCGAAGGCGTGCCCAGGTAGAGGAGGCCGGCGTTCAAGGGATGGAACCCGTCGACGTCCTTCGCCGGATCGACGGCGTACGTCACCTTCGCCTCGTCCATGTGCCCGGGCAGCGGGAGCTGAACGAGGATGCCGTCCACCCGATCGTCCGCGTTCAAGTCCGCGATCAGATCGAGGATCTCGCTCTCGGGCACCGTTGCGGGAAAACGATGGTCCCGGCCCTCGATGCCTGCCTCCGCCGAGGCCTTGTGCTTGCTCCCGACGTAGATATGCGAGGCCGGATCGTCGCCGACCAGGATCGTCGCGAGGCAGACCGACTCGCCGAACGCGGCGACCTCCTCGGCCACCTCGGCCCGCACCTTGAGCGCGAGCCCCTTCCCGTCGATGATCGTCGCCGACATCGGCCGACAGCCTACTTTCGCCGGTCGGCGCCGAGGACGTCCAGGTGATCGCCCGGGGCGGCGGCTAGTAGTTCCCGCCGCCGCAGCCGGCGACGAGGAGGACGAGCACCGTCAAGAGCAGGATCGTGAATACATAGCGTCTCATACCTCCCGGTACGGCGTCGCGGCGGTCGGCGGATTGCCGGCGCGGTCGGTATCGGTCGCGGCAGCACCGCCAGCATCCGGCGGACGACTGCGGGGATCCTCCCCCGCCCGCGCCCGCGGAAGCTCTGCCGGCGCAACCAGCCCGCAATCGAGTCTTACGAATCGCCAACAACCTTCCGGCCGCGGCCTCGTTCTTGTCCTAACAGCGGTCCTCTCGGAAAGGCGATGCCATGTCCACCTCCGATCAGCCCTCACCACGAGAACTGGAAAGCGGACGCGTCGCGCTCTGGCGCCTCGATCAGTTTCGTCTCCTCGGCTTCGGAGACGACGCCTTCGAGCTCGCCCAGTCGCACGTCGATCTCGGCTTCGTGCGAGCTCTCATCGCGGCCAAGTGTCCACACGAGGTGGCGCTGAGGATCGCCCTCTAGCCACCCCTCCGACGGGGACGGGCGCCACGTGTCCGTCCCCCGTCGACGACCGCTGACCTCCACGCCGCGAGCGCATGCGACGGTCGTCGAGGGAGCGCGGAAACGCCCCTCTCGATCCACCTCGTCTGAAGGCGCCTACCGGAGTCGAACCGGTGTACCGGGTTTTGCAGACCCGTGCCTAACCACTCGGCCAAGGCGCCGCGGCGCCCCATCGTAGCCGTCCTCTTGGCGCACTACGGTGAGGCTGTGAGCGCGCTTTCCCGCCCCGAGCCGGTGGAGCTCTGCCTGCGCTGCGGCGCCTTCATGGAGTGGCGTCATCAGACGTGGCAGTGCCCTCGCTGCGGGTTCAAGCTCGGCTGCTGCGAGGGCGACACCGGCGATTGCGCGACGGGCGCGGCTTCCACTCGAGCTCCGTGACCGAGCGCTATACCGAGACGGCGCTCCACTTCGAGGCGCCGCGCCTCCCACGGCTCCTCGAGCGGTCGCTCTCCCCCGGTCCGCTCGCGCTCGCCGACCTCGGCTGCGGCGACGGTCCGCTGTTCCCCGCGCTGGTGCGAGGAGGCTTCATCGCACCGGCGCGGCCCGTGTACGCGGTCGATCTGGATCCGAACCGGCTCGCGCGGGTCACGGCACGGTTTCCCTGGATCCAGGCGGTGAGGGAGCCGGCGGACGCCGTCCCGGAGATTCCCGACGCCTCGCTCGACATCGTCTGCTCGGCGATGGTCATGGAGCACGTGCCGGACGAGCGCGCCTACCTCGGCGAGATCGAGCGCGTGCTCCGGCCCGGCGGCCGCGCGTACGTGACGACCGTTTACAAGAAGAACTGGGCGTGGTACTTCCGCGAGCGCGACGGTGAGACCGTGCTCGACACCTCGCATCTGCGCGAGTACACGGACGTCGATGCGTTCATCCGACTCGTCTCGGCGGACGGCCGTCTCCGCGTGCTCGCCCTCGAGCGAAACCTGCTCTGGTTCCCGTTGCTCGACCCGCTGCTCTTCCGCCTCGGCGGCCGCTTCCCCGGCCTGGCCGGCCGGCGCCGGCTGCTGCGGGCGATCCGGGCGGTGAAGGTGCCGATCCTCGGCTACTACGGGCTCGAGGTCGTCCTCGAGCGCGGTCGCGTTGGCGACTACGAGCGTCGCGCCTAGGGTCGGGCCGGTGCCCAGGGCTCGGGCTATCGTCACCGGCTCCGCGCTCGTCGCGGCCGCCGTCTGCCGTGGGGAGCCTCGGTCCTCGGCGGGTGACGGGAGATGACGGCGCCGAACCCGTCAGCGAACCAGCCGCCGCTCACCGACGAGGAGATCGAGGCAGCCGTCGTCGGCGAGGCCGAACAGACGTACCGGCCGATCGTCCTCGTCGACTACGACCCCGAGTGGCCCGTGCTCTTCACACGCGAGCAGACGCGCATCCGGGCCGCGCTCGGAGACCGCGCGCTCCTCGTCGAGCACGCCGGCTCGACCTCCGTGCCGGGTCTTCCGGCCAAGCCGGTCGTGGACATCGTCCTCGCCGTCTCGGACTCGTCCGACGAGGACGCGTATGTCCCTCGCCTGGAACCCGCCGGCTATGTCCTCCGGATCCGGGAGCCCGACTGGTTCGAGCACCGGCTCTTCAAGGGCCCCGACACGAACGTCAACGTGCACACCTTCTCCGAGGGATGCGAGGAGATCGACCGCATGCTCCGCTTCCGCGACTGGCTCCGCGAGCACGAGGACGATCGCGAGCGATACGAGCGGGCGAAGCGCGAGCTCGCCGCCCGCGAGTGGAAGTACGTCCAGAACTACGCCGACGCCAAGAGCGCGGTCGTCGGGGAGATCCTCGCGCGAGCGGCCGCGGGCTGACCCCGCCGCTCAGACGATTCGATAGCGGAGGAAGAGGTGCTCGCCGTGACGGCGCACGTCCGTGAGCAGGCCGGGCACGCGGGTGTCGGGCAGGAGCTCGCGACCCTCCACGAGCCCGAGCCGGCGCTCTGACCCTCGTCCGGCGAAGAGCGGCGAGACGGTGAGGAAGACCTCGTCGAGCACGCCCGCGGCGAGCAGCGAGCCGTGGATCGTCGGGCCTGCCTCGGACAGGATCCGCCCGTATCCGCGCGCTCGCAGGAGATCGATCGCGGCGCTCACGTCGACCTCGTCCACGCCGTCGAGCTCGACGATCTCCGACGCGGGGGGCAATCGCCTCTCGAGAAGCGCCGCGCCGCGCGCGGTCGTGAGCACGAGCGCGCCGTCGACGAGCGCGGGGTGCTCGACGTCGACCTCGCCGCTCGCGGTCAGGAGCGCGAGCGCCGGCGTCGGCCCGAGCTCGAGCGCTCTCCGGAGCTCCGCCCAGGATGCAGCCGCATCGGGGTACACGCGCTCGGCTGTCCAGAGCGACTTCGGCGAGCCCCGAAGCGTCCCCGAGCCGACGAGGACCGCACCGGCGCAGGCGCGCAGGAGCGCCATGACGAAGCGGTCGGCTTCGCTCCGGTCGCTGATCACGGCACTCGACTGCGTCAGTGACGGGATGGAGACGACACCGTCGAGCGACGACACGAAGTTCGAGAAGACGGACTGCGGGTCGAGCGCGAGCGAGCCGCCGTACGCCTCTTCGAGCTCTGCCGGCAACGGAACCGCGACCGCGGCGGAGTCCCCCGCGTCGAGCAGTTGCTCGAGCGGCTCGGCGAGCGCGGTCACGCTACGAGCTCGGCGAGTGCGGTCACGCTACGAGCTCGACGTGCGCGTGCGGCTCCGGACCTCGTCGAGGAACTCGCGCCGCAGGTCGGGATCGCGGAACGCGCCTCGCCAGAACGTCGTGATCGTCGACGAGGCCTCCTCGACTCCGCGCATGTGCGTGCAGAGGTGCTCGGCCGAGAGGTACACGGCGACACCTCGTGGCTCCACGAGCCCGACGAGCGTGTCCGCGATCTGCTCCCCCATCCGCTCCTGCACGGTGAACCGCCGGGCGAAGAGTCGGACGAGCCGCGTCAGCTTTGAGATCCCGATGATCCGCTCGTCGGCCACGTAACCGACGTACGCGAATCCGTGGAACGGCAGCGCGTGATGCTCGCAGAGCGCGTGGAACGAGATCGGCCCCTCGATGATCTGGGCGAGCTCGGCTTCCTCCGCGCCGACGCGGCTCTCGGCGGGGAACGTCGTCGAGAGCTTCGGGTCGCCGTCGTAGCCGGCGGTCGCCGCATATATCGCTTCGAGGAAGCGCTGCGGCGTGTCCTTCGTGCCGGGCGTGCCGAGGTCCAGCCCGAGCGCCTCGAAGATCTCGCCGACGTAGTCGGCGTACCGCGCCCACTCCTCGGGGGCGATCTCGCGCGGCCGCGGTGCGGGAAGACCGGGGTGGAGATCGATCACGTTCTCGCTCTCGTCTTGGGGTAGCGCCTGTCGCTGCGTCATCTCTTCCTCCTCGGTGGTCTGGAAGTCAGGAAAGCGTCGGCGCGCGGACGAGCAGCTCGCGCCGGATCGCAAGGGGGATCAGTGCCGCCCCGCACGCGACGACGAGCCACAGGTAGGCAACCGGGGTGCCGAGCACGAGGCACGCACCGAGCACCGCGAGTTGCGTCGAGAGCCCGAGGTTCGCGAGGACCGAGAGCGTCGCGCGGTCGTGGTAGACGGCGCGGGTCTCGGCATCGGCGCCGAGCCTCTCGAGCCGGCGCTCGACGAGGTCCTCGATGAGCCGGTCGTGCGGCGCGTAGACCACGCCGTATACGCGTTCGAGCACGGCCGCGAAGCCGGTCGCCGACGGCATCGGGTCGATCTCGTCGCCGTGCTGGCGGCGGTAGAGGATGCTCAGGTTGAAGTCGACGCTCAGCACGAGCGTCAGGACGACGAAGGCGACTGCCGCCAGCACGTAGTGGCCGGTGAGATAACCGAGACCGGCGAAGAGCCCGGCGTTCACGAGCAGATCCGACTCCGAGTCGAGGTAGCGACCGAGGACGGATACGCGCCCGGACGCGCGCGCGAGCTGTCCGTCTGCGTTGTCGAGCACGGTCTTCGCCTGCAGGAGCACGGCCGCGAGGAGGAGGTGCGCGCCTCCGATTGCTAACGCGGCGACGAGCCCGGTCGCCGTCCCTGCGAGCAGGACCGCGACCGGCGGGACCCGAAGCGGGAGCAGCGCGACGACCACGAGGTGCGCGAGCGGTCGGAAGACCGTGTCGCAGAGGTACTCCGGCGCGGGAGTGCGCTTGCGCGAGCGCGCGAAGAGCTTCGGCTGCCGTGCCGCGCCGGCCGTGAGGGCGGTCGTCGACGACGAATCGGTCACGAGGTCAGGCGGTTCGCTCGGACAGGACGAGGTCGCGGAGGCTCGCGTACTCCTCCTCGCAAGCGGGACAGGCCTCGAGGTGTGCGCTCATCGCCAGGCATTCGCGGGCGTCTACGCACTCGTCCGACTCGCAGATTGCGCAGGTCTCGAACGGCTCGTCGGGCTCGGCGAGCTTCCATTCGACGTAGCGATCGAGCTCGGTGAAGCACTGCTCGCATGAGAGCGGCTGTGCGTCGGGGCCGAGAAGTCGGCGTACCAGCTCGTCGGTCATGACGTGCCTCCTAGCTCTTCGCCGTCGAAGCCGGCGTCGACCAGAGTCGCGCGGAGCTTCCGGCGGGCGTCGTGCAGGGTCTTGTAGAGCGCTCCCCTCGTCGACTCGAGCCGCTCGGCGAGGACGTCGATCGGCACACCGTTCACCGCGACCGCCACGAGGACATCGCGCTGGCGAGGAGTCAGGACGGTCCCGATCGCGTTGCCGATGGCAGCAAGGAGCTCGCTCTCTTCCACGTCGTGCTCGGGAGCGTGGCGGAGGTCCTGGACGAGCTCCCAGCTCTCCGGCGCCCGCGGGAGCTCCCGGTCGCGCCACGCGCGCCGCCGGAGCTTCACGGCCGTCTCCAGGATCGCGAACTTGTATGCCCAGGTCGTGAACTTGCTGAGGCCGCGGAAGTCGTCCAGCCGGCCCAGAACGGAGACGAGCGCGTCCCCGGCACTGTCCGAGACGATCTGGTCGATCTCGGCGCGGTCGACGGACGCGATCGAGGCCGCGCGGCGGTTCGTCTCGAAGCGAGCGGCGCGGAGCAGGAGCTCGTACAACCGTTCGACCGCCGCGTCGCGCGCGCCGCCCTCCGAGCGCAGGTCGGATAGCCATTCCCGGGACTCTCGGTCGAGCTCGCGCTGGACGCCGGGACCGGGCGCCTGCGCCGGCTGCATGTCGCCGAGCGTAGCAACGGCCATGCTCAGCAGGGCCTCGCCTCGTCGACGAGCGGCGCGAGGATCCTCGCCGCGAGCTCCGGCCGGCAGCCGCCCTCCACGAGCTCGAGCAGGCCGTGCAGGTCGTACCGGCAGTCCCGTGCGATCGAGTCGGCGAGCTCCGCGTCGAAGCCGCACGCCCGAAGCTGCTCCGACCGCCACGAGACGACCTCGTCGTCCTCGGTGGAAAGCCCGCCGGCGGTATCCGTTCTCGTGCTCATACCCTGTCTGTGTCTCGGGCGGCGGGTTTCTTACCTCGACCCGGGCGTAAGAAATCGCGCTGCGACGACACCTACCTGCTCGAACCGTCGCGCATCGATCCCGTCCGGGACGCGCGGCTCGAACAAGGAGGACACATGCACGTCATCTCGACGAATCCTCGTCGTGCGCTCCCACTCGGCATCGCGGGCCTCATCGCCCTCGTCGCGGTGCTCGCGGCCTTCAGCCTCTCGGGCGGCGGAGCTCGAGCCGCAGACGCGCCCGAGCACTCGATGTCGTCGATGGGACCGATGTCCGCGACGGCCAAGAACGCAGCAATCCCGAGGAGCCAGGTCGCCTTCGCCGAGACGATGCGCGCTCTCTGGCAGGCCCACGGCACATTCACCGAACGCGCGATCGTCGACTTCGTCGGCGGCCTGCCCGAGACGAACCTCGTCGTCGCCAGGCTCCTGCGGAACCAAGTCGACATCGGGAACGCGGTCAAGCCTTACTACGGCGCCCGGGGCGGCGCGGCGCTCACCAAGCTGCTGAAGGCTCACATCAACGACGCGGTCGCGGTGCTCGCAGCCGCGAAGGCCGGCGACCCCGCCAAGGTCGCAGGGGCCAAGGCGGCGTTCTACGCAAACGGCAACCAGATCGCGAGCTTCCTGCACACGGCCAACCCCACGTTCTGGCCGCTCGGAGCGATGCGAACGATGATGCGCGTCCACCTCGACCAGGTGATCGAGCTCGCGGTCGATCAGCTGCAGGGGAAGTACGCCGCCGCGATCCGCCTCTACGACGTCTACATCGATCACATCCTCGTCGGCATGGCGGACATGCTCTCGAGCGGAATCATCAAGCAGTTCCCGAACCGCTTCCAGAGCTGAGCTCGGCAGAATGGCGCGCCGCACCGCCTAGGCGCGGCGCGCCGCCGCCTCGCCGTCCGAAGCGGCGGCGATCCTTCCCGGCCACCGCTACCGAAAGGGAGGCGATCGATGTCTCTGCTGCTCGCGACGGCCTGGTTCTACGGGATCGGGCTCGGGATCATCTACCTGGTCCTCTTGGTGACGACCGGAGTGCTGACGATCCGAAACGGCCACTGGGTGCTCTTCATCCTCGGTTTCTTGTTCTTTCCCCTCTGGATCATCGGCGCGATCATGTCGCCCAAACCCAGGTACTGAGTGGCGTCGGCGGTGGACTTCGCGGTCAGGCGAGTCCGCTCACCCCGCGAGCGGTGAGCGCCGCGCCGAAGAGCAGCAGAATGGCCGTGACGACAGCACCGTTGTGGATCGTCAGCCAGGTGCGCATGCGCGCGAGGTGGGCGCCGGAGCGGTCGGGTGCGAACGTGCCGAGAGCGGCGACGAGGACGACGGTCGACGAGCCGAGCACGATGAAGACGAGTGCGACGGCCACCGTCTCGCTCGGGCTCCCGCCGGCCCTGAGGATCTCGCCTGCGGCTGCGATGACGAACGGATATGTCGCCGAGTAGATGCCGAGCAGGAACGCAGCCGGGTACGACAGGTTCTCGATCGCGCGCAGCCAGCCTGGAAGCTCGGGCGCCGTTCCGGCCGACGCCGTCTCCGCCCCGTGTCTCGCCCGCCGGATTCGGACGGCCCCCCAGCTGACGAGCGTCACGCCGATGAGGAGCTCCACGAGAGACGCAGCGGTCGATGCTCCGTCGGATCCTGCGTCGACGACGGCACCGACGCTCGAGAGGACGACGGCGAGCACGACCGTGATCGAGGCCACCCAGGCAGCGACGTACGTCCACACGATCCCGTGACCCCGCCGCGCGTCGAGCAGGAGGACGGCGATCATGATCCCCCAGGGGTTGGCTGCGCAGCCGAGGCCGAGCACGACAACGGTCGCGACCTCGCTGTTCACCGGCCCCGCGCTCCTGCCCTCACTCCCCTGAGCCTACGCATGCGGACCACGTGGGCTCGATCGCTCCTATCCTGTGGGCCGATGTCCACCTCTCCGAGCGGTCCGGGCGACGAGGATCGTGGAGGTCGAGGGCGGCGCGCCGCGCGCGGCGCAGCAGGTACGCCGATGCGCGTGCTCGTCCTCACCGCCCCTGTCGCGGAAGGGCACGTCGCAGCGGCGCGAACGCTCTCGGAGGACATCCGCCGCCAGCACGAGGACGCCGAGGTCATCGTCTATGACGTCCTGCCGGCCCTCCGGCGACCCGTTCGCTGGTTCCTGCACGATGCTTACCGCTGGCAGCTGAAGGCGGCGCCCTGGCTCTTCGGCTCGCTGTTCGCCGTGCTCCACCGGAGCCGTGTCGCTCGCTTCCTCGGACGGGGGACGCTCTCGCTCGTGGCATCGAAGGCGCTCCTTCGCCTCGTGCGCGGCCATCAGCCCGATGTCGTCGTGTCGACCTGGCCGCCGGCGACGACGATTCTCGGATGCCTGCGGCTCCGAGGAAAGGTGCGCGTGCCCGTGTGCGCGACGATCACCGACTTCGCGGGCCTCGAGCTCTGGGCGGACAAGGGGGCGGACCTCCACCTCGTCATGCACGAGAGCCTCCTCCCCGATGTAGAGCGCGTCGCGGGACCGGGCAGCGCCCGGCTCGTGTCTCCTCTCGTCTCGCGCACGTTTCACGCAAATCGGTCCGCGACCGCTGCTCGGAGCGCGCTCGGTCTGCCGAAGGACGGCACGATCGTCGTCGTCTCCGGCGGCGGCTGGGCAGTCGGGGACCTCCGCGGAGCCGCGCGGACGGCCCTCGAGATCGAGGGCTCGTTCGTGGTCTGCCTGTCCGGGCGCGATCCCGAAGCCCGGGCGCACCTCGAGGACGCATTCCGAGACGAGCCGCGTGTCCGGGTGCTCGGATTCACGAACGAGATGAGCGAGCTGCTCGCTGCCGCCGACGTACTCGTCCACTCGACGGGCGGCGTCACGTGCCTGGAGGCGCTCGCACGGGGATGCCCGATCGTCGCGTACGGCGCTCCCGCCGGGCACGCACCGCTTCTCGCGCGACGGATGTCCGCTCTCGGCCTGGCCGCCTACGCAAGCTCACCCGCGGAGCTCCGAGCGGCGCTCGTCGAGGCGGGCGGCAAGCGGATCGCGCGGCAGAGCCACCACGTCGACGCGGCGACGCTCGTGCTCGCGGCGGTCCCACGTGTGACGGCCACGTTGCGGGCGAGGCACGCGCGCGTCGCCGGAACGGCCGCGGCACTCGGTGCCGCGCTGTTCGTCCTCATGGCGAGCGACGCGACGTACCCGGTGGTCGCCGAGGCGCTCGCGCTGCCGGAGACCACGTCGGTCTCGCCGTCCACGCATGCCCTCGCACTTGTCGTACGCGGCGACCGGCGGGCTCTCATCGCGCTGGCGTCCATCGCCAGGAACGACCACCTGCGAGCCTCCGTCGTTGCCTCCGGTCCGCTGACGCGCCGCGACGTCCGGACGCTGAAGGAATCGGGACTCGATCCGATTCCGGTCCTGTCC
Organism: uncultured Actinomycetes bacterium; assembly: GCA_963848725.1. Lineage (GTDB taxonomy): Bacteria > Actinomycetota > Thermoleophilia > Gaiellales > Gaiellaceae > GMQP-bins7. The sequence goes on from CAWKEV010000071.1 coordinate 35,604, forward strand.
TCGACGGGCGTCGTCTCCTGGTTCGAGGCGCGGGAGCAGCTACGGAGCCAGGAGGCCAAAGATCAGGTCAGCGGCTCGTTCGACTACCTCGCACCGCGAGACGGGTTCTCGATAACGGGTTACCTGCTCGCACGTCATCTCGGCGGCAGGCCGATCCAGGTCGAGAACACCCTGCCGACCCCGGGAGCGCGCGCCGCACCCGCGCGCGCGGGAGAGATCGTCGACGCGACGCTCGTGTCCGGGTCGAACAGTGCCCTCCAGCAGCTGGTCTTCGCGATCCGTCAGGTGGAGCGCTCCGGTGTCCGTGTCTCCTCGGTGCAACAGCTGACGCAACCGCGAGGCTCCTCCTGAGCCCGCGACGGCTCGCGGCGGTCGGAGGAGGCTTCGTAGCCGCAGTCCAGTGGATGCCCGCCGCGGCGGCCGTCTCCAGGCGGAGCGCTCGGATGCTCGGGATACCCACGACGCTGCCGAGCAGGAAGGGAGTTCTCCTGACGTTCGACGACGGGCCTCACCCTCACGGCACGCCAGCGGTCTTGAACGCGCTCGAGCGCGTTCCCGCGGTCTTCTTCGTCTGCGGTGAGCAGGCGATTCGTCATCCGGGGCTCCTTCGCGAGATCGTGTCGGCGGGCCACGAGCTCGGCATCCACGGATTCCGGCACCAGACGCGCCGGCAGTGGACGGGCAGGCTCCTCGTCGATGACACGCGACGCGCGCTCGAGGCCGTCTGGGATGCCGCGAGCGTCGTGCCGCGCCTGTATCGGCCCGCCCATGGCGTCTTCAGCTCGAGCGGGCTACTCACGATCCGCAGGCTCGGTCTCGAGCCGCTGCTCTGGTCGAGGTGGGGTCGGGACTGGCAGCGCGGAGCGACCGCTGCCTCGATCGCGCGTCGCGTCACCGCGGGAATCCGAGCGGGCGACGTCGTGCTCTTGCACGATGCCGACCACTACGGCGCAGCCGGAGGCTGGCGGTCGACGGTCGACGCACTCGCGGAGATCCTTGCTCGGATCGCCGCGGTCGGGCTGGAGACGTCGTCGATCCGAAACGTCCCCGGGGCTCACTCGCTCGCGCTCGCCGTCTGACGTCTTTCGGCCTGGCGCCTGGAATCGACGTATCAGCGTTTGGCCGCAGACGCAGGCAGCCGTTGCCACGCCGGCCACGAGGTAGCGTAGCCCGGCGAGTCGGTGAGCGCGCTCGTCGTCGAGCCGTCGGCCTGGACGAGCGTCAGCTCACCCCGGGAGAGCGGCGCCGTCACGAGCCAGCGCCCGTCCGGAGACCAGGCAACGGCGATCTGCGCCTTCGGCAGATGTGCGATCCGCTTCTGTCCGCCCCCGTCGCTCGCCATGACCCACGGGTCTCCACGCCGGACGAACGCGATGTGTGTCCCTCCGGGCGACCACGACGGAGACGCTGCGTTGCGCGCGAGCATCCGCTGGTCACGTCCGGTCGCGCTCATCCGCCACAGGTCGGGGCCTCTCTCGTAGACGATCGTGCTCCCGTTCGGCGACCACGCCGGGTGCCGCTCGTCCGCGGGCGCCGTCGTCAGCCGCCTCGGGCTCGAGCCCGAGGCCCGCGCGACGTAGATGTCGTGGGGAGAGCGAGCACTCGAGAGATCCGCATAGGCGATCCAGCGACCGCCGGGGGACCAGCTCGGGAACAGTGCGTCGCCCTTTCCGATGGTCACCCGATGGCGAGCGGTCCCGTCTCGGCGCATGACCCAGATCCCGGGCCGCGAAGCGCCGGGGGCGTAGACGAGCCGGTGCCCGTCCGGAGACCACGACGGCGTGAGCGGAGCGTCGTCGGCGAGCGCACGGTAGATGCGACGCTCGCCGCTTCCGTTCGGTCGGACGACGTAGATGCCGGCGGGCTCGCAGCAGCGGACGAAAGCGACGAGACCGTTCCGGTACGGGCCTCCGGCTCCGCTCGCGGCCGCCGACGAGCCGACGCCGAGCGCGACGAGCGCTGCCAGGAAGACGGGCGGAAGCGACCGCGGGCGAATGCTCATGGGCGAAGGATGGAGCGCGCGCGGTCGCTTCCGCAAGCTCGCCGAGTCGGGATGCTGCAGACGGTCGAAAGCGCTGTGAGCTCCCGCGAAGGAAGCGCATACTGGAGGGACATGACTTCATCCCAGATCGAGGCACTGCAGGCGGCCTACGAGGCCGCGAGCGACGGGGACATCGACCCGCTCGTCGCGCTCTTCACCCCCGACACGGTCTGGCGTGGCCCGTCGCGCGGAATGCTCTGGTGGCGGAGGACGCCGAGCTGACGAGGGCCCGAGGAGGCCCGGTCGGTCCTCGAGCAGCGACCACGAAAGGAGAGCGAGAGGCCCGGCTCCACGCTCCGCGCCGACGAGATCGTCGAGATCGGGCCGAGCACGGCGGTGATCGGGGCGTACTGGATCGACGAGCGCGGACAGAAAGGTGAGCCGCTGCTCTTCCAGGTCGCGACGATGCGCGACGGGAAGATCACGGACCTCCGCGACTACCGTCGGCGCGAAGAGGCTCTGAGTGCGGCGAAGAAGGCCGCAGGGCGCTCGGGCTGACTCCGACCGCGAACACATCGGTCAGGTTTCGGCCGCTGGGTTCTCCGATGTCACGTGGTCGCCGCAAGCGACCATGGGCGCCCGAGCCTACGCGCCCGCAGCTTCGGCGCAGATAGGGACGCCCGCGACAGCGGCTGGGCGAGTCATCTCCCTGTGCGCATTGTTCCCGGCGCCGTATTCGCCGATGGACACCGCGGGGGATGCTCGTCGTTAGGGGCGCGTGGGTGCGTCTGCGGCTGGAGGCAGGGCCATCGACGCGCGCGCTGCTACGAGGGGAGTGTCGGGAACCTCGATGAGTCCGCGGGTCGGGCGGTCGAGGTCGAATGTCACGAGCAGGAGGAGCGTGACGAGCGCGCCCGCCGCCAGCATCGCGACGAGGCCCCGACCGAGAACGGAGATGTGCAGCGCGAGCAGGCCGATGGCGACGGCAGCGCCGATGACCTCGAGCGCGAGAACAGCGCCCGGCACCCGGTTGGTCAACGCCGAGAGGCGTGACGACTGGGAGTCGAAGGTCTCGTTCAGGCTCTCCACGTAGAGCCGCTGAGCGCTACCGAGCGGCGATGTGGCGATCGACTGCCCCGCAAGTTGCCACAGCCGCCGCTGGAGAACCCCCTCGGCGGCCGTCGTACGCCGCATCCCCGAGCTGCCCGGTACCTCCTTCGAGACCTGGATCGCGAGGTCCGTGTAGCGCGGGAATGTCTCCAGGGACTTCGTTCGGGCAGGCTCGGCGATGAGCTGGGCTCGGAGGTAGCTCGTCCCGATCGCATTCGCTTCGTCCACCGTCGAAGCCCGTCGGTCCTCGTAGCGCCCGACTGCAAGAGACAGGCCGAAGGCGAGGATGAGGCCGACGACGCCGAGGAGCGCCCCTTGCAGAACGCCGAAGGGCTCTCGCAACTTCGCCTCGTGCTGACGGAGGTAGTACCCGATCGCGTATCCGACGGCGGTCGCGGTTCCGATCACCGCCAGGATGAGGAGCGCAACCACCCAACTCGAAAGCGAGAAGAACACGCAAGCAGGCTCGCAGGCGGATCGGCTGACCCGTCCGACGGCGCTCTGGTACATGGCGCGCGCCCGAAGCTGCGGTGCTCGATCCACAAGCCTGGGTGGCCTTTGGTCCCCCTCCCCTCTCGGGGCGCTCGGGCTTTGGGGCACGGTTGCCGGGAGGCGCGAAGGACGTCGCGAAGTGGTGAACACGCTCGGAGCGCGGCACGTCCGCCACCCTCCGACGCATAAGCTCAGTGCTCAGCTTCGGCCGGATCAGCGTCGACGCGGATGAGTAGACCGAGGAACGGGCGGGGAGCGCGCTGCGTGACCACACCTGGCGCGTCGTGGGCCTCGACAACACGGAGAGAGGTGGGCGCATGAGCGTGACACAGGCTCCACAGGCAAGCGTCGCGAAGATGGGCGGGGAGTCGCGGCCTGCCGACGTCCTCGTGATCTTCGGCATCACGGGCGACCTTGCGAAGGTGATGACCTTCCACTCGCTGTACCGGCTCGAGCAGCGCGGGCTCCTCGACTGCCCGATCGTCGGCGTCGCATTCGACGACTGGACGCTCGAGCAGCTCGTCGAGCGCGCCCGCGACTCGATCGTCGGCACGGGCGAGAAGCTCGACGAGGACGTGTTCGCCCGGTTCGCGAGCCGTCTCTCCTACTACCACGGGGACTTCACGGACGACGCGACCTACGCCGAGGTCGCGGGAGCTCTCGAGGGCTCGAAGACTCCGGTCTTCTACCTCGAGGTTCCCCCGTCGCTCTTCGGCACCGTCGTGGGCGGGCTGGCGAGAGCGGGCGTGACAGCGAACGCGAGGGTCGTCGTCGAGAAGCCGTTCGGGCACGACACGGCATCCGCGAGAGCGCTCGCCGAGGAGCTGCACCAGTACATCGACGAGTCGCAGCTCCTGCGCATCGACCACTACCTGGGGAAGATGGGGCTCGAGGAGATCCTCTACCTCCGCTTCGCGAACACGATGCTGGAGCCCGTGTGGAACCGGAACTACGTCGAGTCCGTGCAGATCACGATGGCGGAGGATTTCGGCGTCGAGGATCGCGGCCACTTCTACGACCCGGTCGGCGCACTGCGCGACGTCGTCGTCAACCACCTCATGCAGGTCGTCGGGATGACGGCGATGGAAGCTCCCGCCGGTGGCGACGTCAACACGATCCAGCAGGCGAAGGTCTCGCTGTTTCGTGCGATAGCCCCCGCCGACCCGGCGCACTACGTGCGCGGTCAGTACGACGGCTACCTCTCGATCGACGGTGTCGCTCCCGACTCGACGACCGAGACGTACGCAGCAGTCCGGCTCGACATCGACAACTGGCGCTGGTCGGGCGTCCCCTTCTACATCCGGACCGGCAAGCGACTTCCCGTGACGCAGACGGAGGTCCGGCTCGTCTTCAGGCACCCCCCGCGGCTGGGCTTCGCAGCCTTCGACCGCAGACCGGTGCCGAACCAGCTCGTGATCAAGCTCGATCCGTCGACGGGCGCACGCATCGTCCTCGACGCACATCGCGCAGACGCAGGGACTGCGGCCCCGATCCTGTTCGACGTCGAGTTCGCGGAGATGGGCGGAGAGGGCCCGACGCCGTACGAGGTCTTGCTCCAGGCCGCGCTCGTCGGCGACACCAGCCGGTTTACCCGGCAGGACGGCGTCGAGCAGACATGGCGGATCATGCAACCCCTGCTCGACGCGCCGCCGCCGATCCACATGTACGCCCCCGGCTCGTGGGGGCCGACCGAGGCGGCCGACAAACTCGTCGCGGGCCACGGGCATTGGCAAGAGCCCTGGATCGAATCGTGAGCAGCGCCGAGACCGCGGGCACCCGGAGCGCCGCCGCACCGTCGCCGTTCCCTCCTATCGCGGACTACGCCTTCCTCTCGAACTGCCACACGGGAGCACTGGTCGCGCCGGACGGCGGCATCGGCTGGCTGTGCGCCCCGAGCTTCGACTCGCCCAGCATCTTCGGCACGCTCCTCGATCGCCAGGCGGGGTACTTCCAGTTCGGCCCGTTCGGAATCAGCCATCCCACCACGAGGAACTACGAGCCCGGCACCAACGTCCTCGTGACGACCTGGAAGACGCCGGCGGGCTGGGTCGTCGTCCGCGACGCGCTGACGATGGGGCCGTCGGCCGGCGAGGACACGATCACGCCGCACACACGGCCGCCGGCCGACGACGACGCGGAGCACGTCCTCGTCCGGACGGTCGAGTGCCTCGAGGGCTCCGTCGAGATCGAGCTCGTCTGCGAGCCCGTCTTCGACTATGGCCGCACGGACGCGACCTGGACCCTCGCCGACGACGGGCGGCACGCCGCCGACGCGACGGGCGCGGGACTCACCGTACGCCTCGCCTCCGACCTCGCGCTCGGGATCGAAGGGAACCGGGTACGGGCGCGGCACACCCTGGAGGGAGGCGACCGCGCGTACTGCTCCCTGTCCTGGGCCGAAGACCTCGCTGGGCCGGCGGACCAGGAGGACGCCGACGCCCGCGTCGCGGCCACCGTCCACTACTGGCGGCACTGGCTCGATCGGGCGCGCATCCCCGACCACATGTGGCGCGATCCGATCCAGCGCTCCGCGCTGACGATCAAGGGCCTCACGTACATGCCGACGGGAGCAACGGTCGCCGCGCTCACGACGTCGCTGCCGGAGACCCCCGGCGGCGAGCGGAACTGGGACTACCGCTACTGCTGGATGCGAGACACGACCTTCACGCTCCAAGCGCTCCACTACCTGAACCTCGACTGGGAGGCCGACGAGTTCATGCAGTTCGTCGCGGACGTCGAGCCGAACGACGACGGCGCGATGCAGATCATGTACGGCATCGACGGTCGGCGGGACCTGACCGAGTCGACTCTCGACCACCTCTCCGGCTATGCCGGAGCACGCCCGGTACGGATCGGAAACGGCGCCTTCGACCAGCGCCAGAACGATGTCTTCGGCGCAGTCCTCGACTCCGTTCTCCTGCACACCCGCAGGGGCCAGCGGCTTCCGCGCAGGCTGTGGCCGATCGTCAATGCGCAGGCTCGATGCGCGACAAGCGTGTGGCAGAACCCGGACCAGGGGATCTGGGAGGCACGAGGCGCGCCCCAGCACTACGTCTCCTCGAAGCTCATGTGCTGGGTCGCGCTCGACCGGGCCGCGAAGCTCGCCGAGATCCGTGGCGAGGGCGACCTGCAGGTGCAGTGGGCCGCGGTCGCCGAGGAGATCGGAGCCGACATCCTCGAGCACGGCATCCGTGACGGCGTGCTGCGCCAGCACTACGCGACGGACTCGCTCGACGCCTCCACCCTGCTTGCCGCGATCTTCGGCTTTCTTCCCCCCAACGACGAGCGCCTCCGAGCCAGCGTCCTCGAGATCGCGGACGCTCTGACCGAGGACGGCTTCGTGCTCCGCTATCGCACCGAGGAGACGGACGACGGGCTCTCGGGCGAGGAGGGCACGTTCCTCATCTGCTCGTTCTGGCTCGTCTCGGCGCTCGCGATCGTCGGCGAGATGCAGCGCGCCCGCGATCTCATGGAGCGCCTGCTCCGCAGCGCGTCGCCCCTCGGCCTCCTCGCCGAGGAGTTCGACGTCGCGACGGGACGCCACCTCGGCAACTTCCCGCAAGCCTTCTCGCACCTCGCGCTGATCGAGGCAGCGGGGCGGATCATCGTCGCCGAACGATTGGAGGAGATCACGTGACGAACGGCTACGACGTCATCATCATCGGAACCGGCGCGGGCGGCGGAACCCTTGCGCGCCACCTGGCACCGTCGGGCAAGCGCATCCTCCTCCTCGAGCGGGGCGATTGGCTACCGCGCGAGCTCGAGAATTGGCTCACGGACGCCGTGTTCGTGGACAACCGGTACGTGTCGCCCGACACCTGGTACGACAAGGACGGGGCGCCTTTCCAGCCGGGAGTCCACTACTTCGTCGGCGGCGCCACGAAGCTGTACGGGGCTGCGCTCTATCGGCTGCGCGCGGAGGACTTCGGCGAGCTGCGCCACCACGACGGGCTCTCGCCCGCGTGGCCGATCACCTACGACGAGCTGGAGCCGTACTACACGCTCGCGGAGCAGCGGTACCAGGTGCACGGGGCACGCGGCGAGGACCCGACGGAACCTCCGGCGAGCGCGCCCTACCCGCACCCCGCCGTCTCGCACGAGCCGCGGATCCAGCAGCTCGCCGACGACCTCACGGCGGCTGGGCATCAGCCCTTCCACGCGCCGTGCGGGATCATGCTCGACGAGCCGAATCCGCACCTCTCGACCTGCATCCGCTGCCGCAACTGCGACGGCTTCCCGTGTTTGGTCCACGCGAAGTCGGATGCCGAGGTGCTCGGGGTGCGGCCGGCACTCGAGCATGCGAACGTCACGCTGCTCACGAACGCGAAGGTCACGCGGCTCGAGACGAACGAGGCGGGGACGACGGTTACAGGGGTCGTCGCGGAGCACGACGGCTCGGAGGAGCGGTTCGCCGCCGACGTCGTCGTGGTCTCGTGCGGAGCCGCCAACACCGCGAAGCTCCTGCTCATGTCCGCGAACGACAAGCACCCGAACGGCCTCGCCAACGGCTCCGACCAGGTCGGCCGGAACTACATGTTCCACGACTCGACCGCGGTCCTCGCGCTCTCACGCGAGGAGAACTCGACCGCCTACCAGAAGACCCTCGGCCTGAACGACTTCTACTTCGCGTCGGACGACTTCGAGTTCCCGCTCGGGAACGTCCAGATGGTCGGAAAGTCGCAGTCCCCGATGTTCCGCGGCGAGCGTCCGCGTGAGACGAGGCTCGCGCCCGAGTGGACCCTCGAGCGGATGGCGAGGCACGCCATCGACTTCTGGCTCTCGAGCGAGGATCTGCCCCGCCCGGACAACCGCGTCACCGTCGACCAGGACGGGAAGCTCACACTGACCTACTCGGAGACGAACGTGGAGGCGAAGAGTCGTCTCTACGCCAAGGTCAAGTCGCTGCTCGGGAAGCTGGACATGAACCCCGACCACCTCGTCCACCGGTTCGCGTACATGAAGAACGACATCCCGATCGCAGGCTGCGCGCACCAGGCGGGCACCGCGCGGTTCGGAACGGACCCGAGCGCGTCGGTGCTCGACGTGAACTGCAAGGCTCACGAGCTCGACAACCTGTACGTCGTCGACACGAGCGTCTTCCCCAGCATCGGCGCGGTGAATCCGGCGCTCACGGCGATGGCGAACTCGCTCCGCGTCGGCGACCACATGCTCGAGCGGCTGACGTAGTCACAGGTCGAGGGCTCGACCGCAACTCAGGCGGAGCTGCTCCTGGCTACCGCGTTCCTCGGTGCGCTAAAGGCAGAACCAGTTGCTTGGGACGTCCGCGGCTTACAACGGTCATCAGGCGGGCGGGGGCGAAACTAGACCGCCACGTCGAGCGTGAGAGGTTCTTGACATCGTGAAGCAGGCGGATCAACCTCCCATGTCTTGAGCGTCGGCGGGCGTTTGCCAAGTGCGGCACCACCCACTCTCGCCGACCGATGACACGAGGGGAGGAGGCGAGCAATGAGGCTGTCAATTGCGAGACGCGTGGGGCGCCTTGAACGCATCTCGCTCGGCGCCGTAGTCGCCGCCGGAATGCTCTTGGTGGCGGCAGGATCGGCCTCTGCAATTGGGACGCTCGATCAAAGCAACGCGTCGACTGTGGCTGGTAGCGCTGGCTTCGGGGGACCTGGCCACGCTATGGGCCAGACATTCACGGCCGGCCTGACCGGGGTGCTGGACACCGTTCAGGTCGGCATCTGCAAGATCAACGCCCCCGGCGACCTGGTCGTAACGATCGAGGGGACGTACACGGATGCGTTGGCTAACCCGCCCGCGCAGGTGCCAGACGATTCCAATGTCCTGGCGACGCAGTCGGTGCCGGCAGGTTCGATAAATGCTCCATGCTCTTTCCTCGGGGACTCGAACACCGTGACCATCCCCTTCGACCACCCTGCGTCGATCCAAGCGGGAACGACGTACACGCTCGTCCTCAGCACGCCGGACTCATCCGGCAACGATGGTTACTCGCTCGGCCTCACGGACGACACCTACAGCGGCGGCCAGTTCTGCTCCTTCAACAGCGCGTGGGACTGCCCGTCACCTGGGGAGCCGTTCTTCTCGGACACGCCGTTCGCGACCTTCGTCAGCGCCGCGCCGCCCGCCCCGGCCCAAGTCGGGCTAAGCCCTTCGAGCCTGAGCTTCGGCAATCAGCCGCTTGGGTCGACGAGCTCGGCGCATACGGTCACGATCACCAACACAGCGAGCAGCGGCGCTCAGTCATTGGCAATCGGAGCTCTCACTAGGAGTGGCACCAACGCTGGCGACTTCACGCTCGGCAACGACACCTGTAGCAACACAAGCGTCGCTCCTGGGGGCTACTGCACCGTCGATGTCAGCTTCGCGCCGACTGCAATCGGGTCGCGAAGCGCGAGTCTGAGCGT
>CAWKEV010000072.1:0-18633 GCA_963848725.1 uncultured Actinomycetes bacterium
GAGGCAGCGCTCGACGACCTCGCCCAGCCGGCTCGGGGTCCACGACCCGTTCGAGAGGCTCGATCGCCGCGGTGGCCCCGGGACGGGCGCCCGTCGTCATCTCGCGATGACGATGCCGAGCGACCAGATGTCCGACGCCGTGCCGATGGCGTCGCCCCGTGCCTGCTCGGGCGACAGGTAGGCGAGGGTCCCGAGCACGCTTCCAGCGGTCGTGAGCGTCGCTCCGTCCCCGAGCCCGCGCGCGATGCCAAAATCCGCGAGCTTGACCCGGCCGTCCCGGGTAAGGAGGACGTTCGCCGGCTTCACGTCGCGATGGACGATCGCGAGGTCGTGCGCATACGCCAGCGCGGCGCTGAGTTGGAGGGTGACATCGACCGCGCGCTCCTCGTCGAGCGGCCACCGTGCGAGGTCCGCGGCGAGCGAGGAACCGTCGACGAGCTCCATCACGATGTACGGACGCCCGCCCGTCTCACCGGTGTCGAGCACCCCGACGACGTTCGGATGGTCGAGCCGCGTCGCGATGCTCGCCTCTCGGAGGAACCGCTCGCGCAGCTCGCCGTCGGCCGCGAGGTTGTCGGCGAGGAGCTTGACGGCGACCGGCCGGCCGCTCTTCGCCTCCTCGCCCCGGTAGACGATGGCCATGCCTCCCGCGCCGAGGAGGCTCCCGAGGCGATACCGGCCCACCCGCGCGGGACGCTTCAACCCGAGTCCTCGTCTCCGCGACGGTGGCCGCGCTTCTTCCCGAGGCCGTGCTCGCCCCGATCCTCGCCCTTCCCCGGGCCGTGGTGGTCGGCGTGCGTTGGCGGCGGTCACGTGCGGAGGCGGTCGAGTCGTCTCGGGCGCGGGCGGAGGCGGAGAAGAGGGCTGTGCGGGCGCCTGCGGCGGGCACGTGATCGATTGCGCGAGCCTGCGCGTGCGCGTCAGGAGCTCACCCGCCATCCGCGGAGAGACGAGGCCTCTCCGCACGGCCACGACAGAGTCCGTGCGCAGCCGATCGGCGTCACGATCGGCCATGCACCGATCCCCGCGCGCGAGGCTGGCGGCGACAGCGTCGCTTCGATCGGCCAGACTGCGCGAGACCTCGTCCTGGAACGTCGGGCCGCCACGGGACTCGATCGTGACGATCGCGACCAATGCGAGTCGCTCCGACGAGGACGAATGTCGCCGATCGCAGGATGCGACGACTCCACACGTCTCCGCGTTACCCGTCCTCGGTGCGACTCAACCGCTCTGCAGGACGACCGGGGTACGCTCGGCGGCGTGGATCAGCCCGCGCGCTCCGACCGTGAGACCGACTTCGAGGAATCCGTCGCGGAGGCGCTCGCCTCGCTACCCGACGACCTCCGCGGCTTCATGTCGAACGTCGAGCTCGTCGTCGAGGACGAGCCGCCGCCAGGGAGTCGCCTCCTCGGGCTCTACCAGGGCGTTCCCCTGACGCGGCGGTCGAGCTCGTACGCGGCTGTCCCGCCGGACAAGATCACGATCTTCCGCGGACCGCTCGAGCGGCACTACGGCCAAGACCACGACCGTCTCCGGACCGAGATCCGGCGGGTCGTCCTCCACGAAATCGCGCATCACTTCGGAATCAGCGACGCCCGGCTGCGCGAGCTCGACCGTTACTGAGCCGCTACGAAGGGCCAGCCAGGCATCATCAAGAGCCCGCTCCGGGCACAGTCGCAGAGTCGAGAGGAGACTCCTCGTGAAACGTATTGCCACGGTCCTGGCGTTCGCGCTGGTCGCGCTCGCGTCCATCGTCGGCCTCGCCGCCCAGCGCGCGGCCGCCGAACCCAACGCTGCGGCGGCGACCACGAAGGTCACCGTCGTCGCAACGGAGTTCAAGTTCAAGCTCTCGAAGACCAAGGTCGCGAGGGGCACCGTCGTGTTCACCCTCGTCAACAAGGGCAAGACCCAGCACGACTTCAAGATCGCGGGCAAGAAGACCCCGCTCGTGAGACCCCAGAAGACGGCAAAGCTGACGGTCGTCTTCAAGAAGCCCGGGAAGTACCACTACATCTGCACCGTCCCCGGCCATGCGGCGGCGGGCATGAAGGGAGTGCTCACGGTCACCGGTTGACTTCCGACTCGCGGCCGCGTAGAGCCGCTGTTCACGTAGCCAGGGCACGACACTCAGGAAGGGAGATAGTCGCCGGAGAGGGCGACGCTCGGCAACCCGACGCTCCCGGAATGAATCGAAAATGCGCACGCGGTTAGGGAAACGCCGTGTGTCTTCGTGGAAGCAGCGCATGGTTGGGAAGAAATCCACGCTGCGGGCTGTCTAGCGAGTAGTGCCGATGGGCCTCTACGCTCGAAGAGCGGCGAGGCCCAAGGCCGAATCTTCTTTGGGCGAGTTTCCAGCCCGCACTGACCCCCTGGGTCGCGAAGATCATGTTTGCGCCCACCTGGCTCTCAACCGGCCACATGGGTGCGCGGCAAGTGACTACGCCGACTCGAAAGGTCGTTAGCCGCCGCCCCCCGCCGCATCGGGGGCAACGGCCTGCTTTACCTAGCGGAGGACTGCTAGAGGAGGATCTCGAGAGCTGTCCCGCAAGGACAGCCTCGCCGCACGAGATTCGAGGCATCGTGCAGATCGATCTCGACGTGCGAGGCGAGCACAAGCGCGGAGGCGACGTCGTAGCCGGTACGAACGAGCTCGTTGAACCGCCAGCGCAGGATCGCTTCCACTTCTGTCTCGTCGATCGTCTCGAACTGAGCCGCAGTCATGGCCCCTCTCTCTTTCGTGTGTCTCCCCTGGCTGCACTTGTTCTCGTCGCACCACGTCGCTGCCGTCACCCGCATGGGTCCTGACCTCGCGAGCCGAAGGTCCGGTTCAGCGGACGAGCGTCCCTCGAAAGGGGGAACCGGGCCCGATGGGGGAGGAGCCTGGGCTGCTCTGACCGATGACGACCTGACGAGAAGCTCGTCCGGTTGGAACGGTCGTGCCGCAGCGGCCGTTCCGCGGGGAGCGGTCGTCGAGTCTGGCGGCCGCTCCCCCTCTCTAGAGGCGCTAACGGTCCGGGCACCTCATGCAGTGCCTTACGGGACGAATGCCTCGTGTTCCACCGATCGAGCAGCCTCTGCGCGAACCGCGCGTCCGGTGCGCTCAGATGCCCCCGGCATGAATCGAACATGCGCACGCGGTTTAGGAAACCGCTGCTCTATCCACTGAGCTACGGGGGCGCGGGGCCAAGCGTACCGCCGCGTCAGCCGAGTCTCGGAGCCGCGTTAGACTCGCGCTGGGCGTGAGGAACAAGTGGTTCATAGGCGCGATCGTCGTTGGCCTTGCGGCGATCGTCGTTGCCGTCGTCGCCTCGAAGGTCAAGGACAACGGCGACTCGGGCACCCTCACCACGGCCGAGTGGGCCGACTCGGTGTGCACGGACGTCGCCCAGTGGAAGTCCTCGATCACGTCGATCGCAGACGTGTCCGCGGGCACGCTGACGAAGGACTCCCTGCAGCAGAAGCTCGACGACGCGAAGTCGGCAACCGATGAGCTCGTCACCCAGCTCAAGGGGCTCGGAAAGCCCGACCTTGCTGCCTCGGAGCAGCTCCAGCAGCAGCTCGATTCGTCCGCGGAGCAGCTCCGCGCGAGCTACCAGTCGCTGCAGTCCCAGGCTCGGGACGCGCTCTCCGCCGACTCGCCGGCGGCGTTCCTGCAGGGTCTCGCCACGCTCGCGCCACAGTTCGGGCAGCTGCTCGACCAGATCCAGAAGACGGTGGCGGAGCTCCGGAGCTCGAACGCGGCAGGCAGTGCGAAGACGGAGCTCCAGCAGGCCTTCGACGACTCCCAGTCCTGCCAGAGCCTGCGCTCCGGCAACAGTTAAGAAGTCGGGTAGCCGGCTCCGCGGCGGGTCGATCCGCGTAGGGCGGCCGCTACGATCCGGCCGTGGCCTGGATCTTCTACTTCATCGTCCCGATGATCATCGGGTTCGTTGCGCAGCACCGGGTCAAGAGCACATTTGCGAAGAACCTCCAGGTGCCCGTGGCGAACGGCATGACCGGGGCGGACGTCGCCCGACACGTCCTCGACGCCAACGGCCTCCACGATGTCATCGTCGAGGAGACGCCGGGCTCGCTCTCCGATCACTACGACCCGCGGAACCGCTCGGTACATCTTTCGTCGGACGTCTACCGCGGCAAGTCGCTCGCATCGACCGCGGTCGGAGCGCACGAGGTAGGGCACGCGATCCAGCACGCGAAGTCGTACGGCGCCTTCCGCTTCCGCAGCGCGCTCTTCCCCGCGGTCGCCTTCTCGTCGAAGCTCTGGATGGTTTTTCTGCTCGGCGGCATCTTCCTCCAGGTCGCCGGTCTGATCTACGTCGCGATCGCGCTCTACTCGGTCGCCGTCCTCTTCCAGCTCGTCACCCTCCCGGTCGAGTTCGACGCATCCCGGCGGGCGAAGCAGCAGCTGAAGGACCTCGGGCTCGTCGCGACGACCGAGGCCGACGGCGTTTCCAGCGTGCTCAAGGCAGCCGCCTGGACGTACGTCGCCAGCGCACTCGCGGCAGTCGCGGTGCTCCTCTATTACCTGCAGTTCCTCGGTAACCGCTGACGCACGGACTGCCCGCTCACTGTGAGCGTGGCACCCAGCCGAACCAGCGGAGCGCCACGAGGACGCCTGCCGCGCCCCAGGCGGCGACGATCCCGAGCTCCCACGGGTGCGCGAAGATCGAGCCGCCCTCGAGCACGACGCGGTTCATGATCCTCACGAAGTAGGTGAGCGGGAGCACGTCCGCGATCGCCCTCAGCACCGGTGGGTAGTGACGCGTCGGCCCGAACGAGCCCGAGAGGAACGCCATCGGGAGGAGCACGAGGTTCACGACCGCCGAGACTCCCTCCGACGACCTGATCAAGGCGACCGCTCCGACACCGAATCCGGCGAAGCAGACGACGCCGACCACGATCGCGGCGACGAAGCCGGGCATGTTCCGCGGCATGTCGGCTCCAAAGGCGACGCGTGCGAGAACGAGGAGGGCGACCGCCTGCAGCGCGAAGGTCACGAGCGTCGAGAGGAGCACGGCCGCCAGGTACGCGGAGGACGGCAGCGGGGTCGAGCGGAGCCTCTTCAGGATTCCGGCCTCGCGCCGCCCGACGAGGATGATCGCGAGCCCGGCAAACGCCGTGTTCGCGGCGCCGTAGGAGAACAGGCCCGCGAGGAGGACGTCCGCGGACGGTCGCCCGTCGATGTTCGTCGAGTAGACGGACGCGAGCAGCGCGTACAGGAGGAGCGGGAAGATGAAGATGAAGACTGCGGCCTCCCGGCTGCGCCAGAAGATCCGCTGCTCGAAGCGAAGCTGATGGAGGACGAGGCTCACGCTCCGCTCCCGTCCGTCTTGGCCGCGTCGGGTTTCTGTCCCGCGCCCTCGTGCTCGGCCTCTTCGACGAGCTCGACGTAGACGTCCTCGAGCGTTGGCCGCCGCACCTCGAGCTGCTCGAGCAGGCGGCCCTGGGCGAGCGCCTCCGACGTCAGCTCGTGCAGCGCACGTGTCGGATCGTCCGTCTCGAGGACGACCTGGTCGCCGTCGCGGCGGTACCGGATCTCGACACGGTCGCTGTCGCCGATGAGATCGGCGGGAGTGCCGAGCGTCACGATCGTTCCCGCCCGGATCACCGCGACGCGGTCGGCGAGCTGCTGCGCTTCGTCGAGGTAGTGCGTCGTCAGCAGGATCGTCTTCCCGAGCGAGCGAAGCGAGCGGATCATCTCCCACGACGAGCGTCGCGCGACCGGGTCGAAGCCTGTCGTGGGCTCGTCGAGGAACACGAGGTCGGGGTCGCCGACGAGCGCGATCCCGAGATCGAGCCGGCGCTTCTGGCCGCCCGAGAGCGTCTTCACACGCGCGTCTCTCTTCTCGCCGAGCCCGACGAGATCGATCACCTCGTCGACGTCGAGCGGATGCCCGTAGTAGCCGGCGAACTGACGGTGGATCTCGCGGACGGTCAGTCCGGGGCTCTGGTCAGCGTGCTGGAGGACGACGCCGATGCGCTCGCGGAGCCCCTTCGGCGCGTCGCCGGGGTCGTAGCCGAGGACGGAGACCTCCCCGCCGTCCCGCGAGCGGTAGCCCTCGAGGATTTCGACCGTCGTCGTCTTCCCCGCCCCGTTCGGCCCGAGCAGGCCGAACACCTCACCCGCGGCGACCTCGAAGCTGATGCCTCGAAGAGCCTCGTGGTCACCGTACGACTTCCGCACGTCGCGAACGACGATCGCCGCGTCCATCTCAGGTCGTGAGCTCGATCTCGGCGACGCCTGCGGTGGGGAACCCGGGGTCCTCGCCCGTCACCGCTAGCGCGATCTCGGAGCAGTCGGGCTGGTGGCCCACGGCCGCGACGGGCTCCTGCCCGCCCCGGACCGCCTCTCGGAGCGCATCGGCCGTGGCGCCGGGGGAGAGCCGCCGATCGACCCGAAGCTCGGCGCCGGTGGCGTCGGCGATCGCGTCGGCCGTCTCCTTGGCGCGGACGAGCGTGCTCGTGAGGACCAGCCTGGGTGGGACGGGGCTCGCAGCCAGTCGCTCGGCCAGCGACTGCGCCTCGGCGCGCCCGCGCTCCGAGAGCGTCCGGAGCTCGTCCGGGTCGCCGGGATCGGAGTGCGCGTGGCGCACGAGGTAGACGAGCATCGGGCGAGGATAGCCCGGTGCCGACGCCCGCCCTGGGTAGGGTGGCCGCGTGGCCGGGCTCCGCTACGTCGTCTGCGACGTCTTCACGGACCGTGCGCTCGCAGGGAACCAGCTCGCGGTGTTCACCGACGGGCAGGGGATCGAGGCGGACACGATGCAGGCGCTGGCGCTCGAGATGGGGTTCTCGGAGACGACCTTCGTGCTCCCGCCCGAGCAGGGGGGAACCGTTCGCGTCCGCATCTTCACGCCCGGGCGAGAGCTCGAGTTCGCGGGCCATCCGCTGCTCGGGACGGCGTGGGTGCTCGCCGGCCCGCTCCAGCGCGGTGTCCTCGAGCTCGAGACGCTCGGCGGGATCGTTCCGGTCGAGCTCGAACGGGACGAGTCCGGCCGCATCGCGTTCGCGCGGATGAGCCAGCCCGTGCCGAGCTTCGCCCCGTACTCCGACCCGGCAGCGCTTCTCGAGATCGCCGGCGTGCCCGAGTCGCTCCTCCCCGTCGAGACGTACGACAACGGCCTGCCGCACACGTACGTCATGCTCGGCTCGCGCGACGAGGTGGCCTCGCTTCGGCCCGACCTGACGAAGCTCGCCTCCGTCGGCGTGATGCTCAACTGCTTCGCGGGCGACGGAACCGAGTGGAAGACGCGGATGTTCGCTCCCGGCGACGGCGTCGCCGAGGATCCCGCGACGGGATCGGCGGCCGGTCCGCTCGCGTGCCACCTGTGCCGGCACGGGAGCGTCGACTGGGGGACGCAGATCGAGATCTCGCAGGGCGCGGAGATTGGACGTCCATCGACGCTCTATGCCAGGGCCGAGGGACGTGACGGCGCGATCGAGCGCGTCGAGGTCGGCGGCCGGGCCGTCGTCGTCGCGCGCGGCGAATTCCGTCTCTGACGCGGTCGTCGCCGCTCAGCCGGCCGGCGAGGAGGCGAGGATCGCCGACGTCGTCTCGGAGGCGCTCCGCGCAGCCTCGACCGGCTCGGCGCCACTCGAGCGCGCGACGAGATAGGCGACCCAGAACGTGTCTCCTGCCCCGGTCGGGTCGACGGGGCCGTCGATCGGCGTCGCCGGCACATGCTCCGCTACGTCCTCGGTGACGACGTAGACGCCTCGCGATCCCTGCGTGACGACGATCTCGGGCACGCCGAGCGTGCGCAGGTCCTCGGCTTCGACGCTTCCCACGAGCACCCGTGCCTCCTCGTCGTTCAGCTTCAGCCCACGCATCGCCGCGAAGACCTCGGGCGGTATCTCCGCGTCCTCGACGAGCGGCCCGAGCTTCCCACGCCGCGTGAACCCCTGACCGTCGACGAGGAGCTCGCGTCCCCCCGCGCAGAGCGCCGCGAGCGTCTCGGGCGGGAAGTCCGCGCGCGTGAGCGCGCCGACCATGATCCAGCGCGCATCGCCGATCGCGTCGCCCGCCCAGCCCCTGACGTCCTCCGGGGTCCACGGTTCGCCGAGCGCGTCGACCTCCATGATCCGCTGCTCGCCTTCGTAGTGGAAGCTGAAGGCAAGCGTCTCTCGTGCCGGGCGCCAGGTGACAGGGAGGCCGAACGCCTCGAGCCGCGGGAGCAGGAGCTCGCGATCCTCGGGTGCGCAGCGGGTGACGAGGTGCGCATCGACGGAAGGCCCGATCCGCTGGAATGCGCGCGCCTGGTAATAGACCGCGCCCCCCGGTCTCGGGCTCGCGCCCGCGACGACGTCCTTGACGAGGTTCCCGACCACCGCGACGAACGGCATCGCACGATCCTACGTCGCGTCGCGTGTCAGGCCGGTGCTGCGCGCACGCGCCGCGCAGCGAGCGTCACCGCCAGCCCGAGCGCGAACGAGACCGCGAAGCTCGGCACCGTCGCTCCGATCGGCCAGTCGGGCGGCGAGAGCCGGTCGACCGCGGCGACCCACCAAGACGGCCCGGTCGGATAGAGCCACTGGTACAGGCAGAAGCCCGCGATCCAGGCCCCGACCAGGCCAGGCCTCCACGGTGGCGCGTCGAAGAAGTCGGTCGCGCTGTAGTGGCGTCCGCTCGCGAGCCAGTCCGCCAGGAGCACCGCGAAGAGTGGAACGAAGAACGATCCGAGGAGCAGGAGGAACGTCTGGTAGGCGACGAGGTTCACGACGAGCGCGCCTATCGTCGCCACGCCAGTCACGGCCGCGATGAGGAGAGGCTGCGGCGCGCGCGGAAAGAGGTTCTGGACAGAGACCGCCGCCGAGTACACGTTCGCGAACGCCTCGTCCGTCTCGGTCACGACGAGCGCAAAGAGCGCGAGCATGGCCGCGAGCCCTCCGGCGGCGACCGCAGTCGGAAGCGCCGCCGGGTCGCTCAGGTCGCGCGACAGCACGAGGATCACGCCCAGCACCAGGAGCCACGCGTCCGGGACGAGGTAGCCGAGCCCCGTTCCCGCGAGCGCGCTCCGAGGGCTTCTCGAGAAACGGGTGTAGTCGGCGGCATACGGGATCCAGGAGACCGTGATCCCGACCACCACGTCGGCGCCCTGCCAGGTCGAGAGGCCTCCTTCGGCGGGCGCGTTCCAGAGCGCCCCCAGGTCGGCGCCGTGGAACGCCCACCACGAGAGGTAGACGATCGCGATCGGCACTGCCCACACCGCGATCTTGCGGACGAACCTGCGCACGAACCCGATCGGGCCGAGGAGGGCGAGCACGAGCGTCAGCGTTCCGAACACGAGGGTCCAGAGCCACTGGGCGCGGACTTGGAAGACGCGGTCGGAGAGCGCGGCGGCGGCGCTCGCGATGATCAGCAGCTCGAAGATCGACCAGCCGACACCCTGGAGGACGTTGACCCCGGTCGGGAGATACGAGCCGCGCCGTCCCAACGGCGCTCGCATGAGCACCATGCCCGGAACGCGCGCGTCGGCGCCGATCGCGGCCGCGACGGCGAGCATCGCATTCCCGATGAGGCAGCCGGCGACGATCGCGACGATCGCATCGGGCAGGGAAAGCGCGGGCACGAGCGCGGCTCCGGCGACGATGACGAGGAGCGAGACGCCGAGGTTCCCCCACAGGAGCCCGGTGTCGAGGGCGCCGAGCACCCTGAGGCGCTCCGGGACGGGATCGATCCCCCAGCTCCCCGGGATGCGCTCGTGGGCGTCCACCGGGCGAGACTACCCGCGCCCACGAGGGAGAATGCCCGCGTGCCGATCCCGCGCTACTTCGTCGTCGCCGAGTCTCGGCACGAGCTCCAGAACCCGATCTCGGAGGAGAAGCTGGTCCTGCTCGGAAGGCGGCTCGGCCTGCGGCCCGGGTCGCGTGTCCTCGACGTCGCCTCCGGCCGCGGCGGACCGGTCTCCTCCTCGCCCGCACCTTCGAGTGCTCGATCGAGGGCATCGAGCTGAGCCCTGACTTCCACGCGACCGCCGTGGAGCGCGCGGCCGAACGTGGGCTCTCGCACCTCGTCTCGTTCCGGCTCGGCGACGCGTCGCAGGCGGACCTGGCGAACGAGGCGTTCGACGTGGGACTCTGCCTCGGCGCGAGCTTCGTGTACGGCGGTCTGGCTCCCACGATCGACGCGCTCGCTGCGGCCGTCCAGCCCGGCGGCCACGTCGTCGTCGGCGAGCCCTACTGGCGCCGCCTGCCATTGCCGGACGACTACGACGACCGCGACGCGCCGTACGCGACGCTCGAAGGCACCGTTCAGGTGTTCGAGGCGAGCGGTGTGCCCGTCGTCTCCGTGATCGCGTCGTCGGAAGACGACTGGGACCGATACGAGACGCTTCACTGGCTCGCGATCGAGGAGTGGCTCGCCGCCAATCCCACCGATCCCGACGCCGGCGACATCCGCCTTCGCCACGAGCGCTGGAAGCGGGTCTACCTCCGCTACGGCCGCGACTACTGCGGATGGGCGATCTTCGTCGCCTGGAAGCCCTAGCTCGCCAGCAGCCGCCGGAGCACGAAGGGGAGGATCCCGCCGTGACGCAGGTACTCCCGCTCCCGGGGAGTGTCCAGCCGAACGACCGCGCGAAACTCCTTCTCGTCGGCACGAACCGTGACCTCGTCCGCAGCGCCGTTTTCGACCCCGACGATCGAGTACTCCTCCCTCCCCGTCAGCCCGAGCGACTCGCGGCTCTCGCCGGGCATGAACTGGAGCGGGAGGATTCCCATCATCAGGAGATTCGAACGGTGGATCCGCTCGTAGCTCTCAGCGATCACCGCATGCACACCGAGGAGCTTCGGTCCCTTCGCGGCCCAATCGCGCGATGAGCCGGACCCGTACTCCTTCCCTGCGAGCACGACGAGCGGGACACCCGCTCCGCGGTAGCGCTCGGCAGCGTCGAAGATCGTCGTCTCCTCGCCGTCGGGGAGGTGGACCGTCCACGTGCCCTCCGACTCCGGAACGAGCTGGTTGCGGAGCCGCACGTTCGCGAAGGTGCCGCGCACCATCACCTCGTGATTCCCGCGACGCGAGCCGTAGGAGTTGAACTGCTTTCGCTCGATCCCGTGCTCGACGAGGTACGTGCCCGCGGGCGAGTCCGGCTTGATCGCGCCCGCCGGAGAGATGTGGTCGGTCGTGACCGAATCGCCGATCGCGACGAGGCAACGGGCGCCGACGATGTCCTCGACCTCGCCCGGCTCCTTCGGCATGCCGTCGAAGTACGGCGGCCGCCGGACGTACGTCGACTCGGGGTCCCAGGCGAAGAGCTCGCCCTCGGGGGCCGGGAGCTCGCGCCAGGCGGCGTCGCCGGTGAAGACGTCGGCATAGGTCTCGTGGAACATCTGCTCGCCGATCGCCCCTGCGACCGTCTCCTGCACTTCCGCGGGGGAGGGCCAGATGTCCGCGAGGTACACGTCTTCTCCGTCGCTTCCGACCCCGAGCGGCTCCGTCTCGAGGTCGACGTCCATCCGTCCCGCGAGCGCGTACGCGACGACGAGCGGCGGCGAAGCGAGGTAGTTCGCCTTCACCTCCGAGTGGATGCGCGCCTCGAAGTTCCGGTTCCCCGAGAGGACAGCGCAGACGACGAGGTCGCCCTCGGCGATTCCCTGGGAGACGGGTTCCGGGAGCGGTCCCGAGTTCCCGATGCACGTCGTGCAGCCGTAGCCGACAGTGTTGAACCCGAGCTCCTCGAGGTACGGCGTCAGCCCCGCCTTGTCGTAGTAGCGCGTTACGACTTTCGAGCCGGGGGCGAGGCTCGACTTCACCCACGGCTTTCGCTTCAGGCCGAGCTCGACCGCCTTCTTCGCGAGCAGCCCGGCGCCTACCATGACGGTCGGGTTCGACGTGTTCGTGCAGGACGTGATTGCTGCGATGACGACAGATCCGTGGTCGAGGTGGAACGTCTCTCCGTCGAGCGTCGCCTCGATCGCCGAGCGCTCGGCAAGAACGAGCGGCGGGGCGGTCGAGACCTCCGCGCGATCCAGCTCGGGGCCGTGCCCCGGCGCGCTCGACGCGAGCGGGTCGCTCGCCGGGAACGTCTCGGCGACCGCCTCGTCGTGCCCGTTGCCGTAGTCGATGCCGAACCCCGGAAGCGCTTCGAGGAACGCCTGCTTCGCGTCGCTCAGCGGCACCCGGTCCTGCGGACGCCGTGGTCCTGCGAGAGAAGGCTCGACGGATGAGAGGTCGAGGTCGACGATCCGCGAGTACGTCGGCGGCTCGTCCGGCTCGTGCCAGAGGGCGTTCTCCTTGCAGTACGCCTCGACGAGCGCGATCCGCTCGTCCGAACGTCCGGTCAGGCGGAGGTACGCGAGCGTCTCCGCATCGACGGGGAAGAAGCCGCAGGTCGCGCCGTATTCGGGAGACATGTTCCCGATCGTCGCCCGATCCGCGAGCGGCAGGCTCTCGAGCCCGTGCCCGAAGTACTCGACGAACTTCCCGACGACTCCCGCCTCGCGGAGGATCTGCGTGACCGTCAGGACGAGGTCGGTCGCAGTCGCACCGCCCGGCAGCCTGCCCGAGAGCCGGAATCCGACGACCTGCGGCACGAGCATCGAGATCGCCTCGCCGAGCATCGCCGCCTCCGCTTCGATCCCGCCGACCCCCCAGCCGAGGACGCCGAGGCCATTGACCATCGTCGTGTGCGAGTCGGTCCCGACGAGCGTGTCGGGGAACGCGGCGCCATTTCGCTCGTCGACGACGCGCGCGAGGAACTCGAGGTTGACTTGGTGGACGATTCCCGTGTTCGGCGGGACGACCTTGAAGTCGTCGAAAGCCCCCTGACCCCAGCGCAGGAAGGCGTACCGTTCACGGTTCCGCTCGAACTCGAGCTCGGCGTTCCGGAAGATCGCGAGCTTGGTCGCGTATTCGTCCACCTGGACGGAGTGGTCGATGACGAGCTCCACCGGAAGCTGTGGGTTGATCCGGTGCGGGTCTCCGCCGAGGTCGTGCATCGCGTGGCGCATCGCTGCGAGATCGACGACGGCGGGCACGCCCGTGAAATCCTGGAGCAGCACGCGGCCGGGGGTGAAGGAGATCTCCTGCGCCGGCTCGGCACTCGCCACCCAGCCTGCGACCGCCTCGACGTCGGCCTCCGTGACGGTAACGCCGTCCTCGTGGCGAAGGACGTTCTCGAGCAGGATCCGTAGCGTGTACGGGAGTCTGAGCACGTCGAATCGGCTCTGCAGCGCGTCGACGCGAAAAATGTCGAGCACACGTCCGCCGACGTCGAGTTGCGCCCGGGCTCCGAAGCTGTCTGGGTGGGCCATCTCCTCGATTGAATCAGCTCCGCGCCGGGCCAGGCGACCGATGCCGCGCTCGACGACCGTCGCGCGCGACGGGTCGAACTGCCTCGCGACGGCATCGGCGTACGGCCTGCCGACGCGGCGGGCGTACGCTCCGAAGCCCTCGTCCCGAACGGGACGCAGATCCTCCGTGTACGCGTCGAGGACGTGCTGCCGGCCAACCTTGCGGGCGGAGTTGAAGAACGCGAGCCCGACGCCGACGGAGACCTCGAGCAGGCTCCGGTGCTCGCGGTCTGCCTCGGCGACGAGAGCGGAGTACACGGCGTCGAGCTCCTCCGGGGTCGGGAGGCTGCCGGCATCGCTTCGCAGGTCGGCGAGCGACTGCTTGAGCGCCTCGACCTCGAGTGGCGGGATGTCGATCAAGCGCGCGGTCGTTCCGCTTGCACCCTCGAGCGCAGCGAGGAGGGAGTCGACCGAGGTCAGTCGTGCATCGTCGGCGACGACGCCGGCTGCCTGCAGCTCGGCGACGAGCGCGTTGAGGTACACCCGCGTCCCGTGCGTGACGTCGGCCGCCGCGGCCAGGAGCCAGAGCGGGGAGAAGCCGAAGGCTGCGATCGATCCGACCTCGACGACGTTTCCCGCGGTCTTGCGGATTGCGAGCTTCCCGGCGGACGGCTCGACCTCGCCGGCCCCAGCTGCCGGGTGCTCGACCCCGCCCACGAGCTCGACCGTGATGCGCAGCAGGTTCTTCGCCGTCGCCTCGTAGAGTCGAGACCGGCGGACGAGCCGGGGAAGGACGAGCTCGGCGGTCTCGTGGATCGCGCCGCCTCCCGCGGCGGCGAACGCGCGAACGAGCCGCTCCGGGAAGGAGAGGACGAAGCGGAGCAGGCCGCGCACGCTACTCGTGGACGCCGGCGTCGTCCGTGGCCGGGCGCGCCCCGACCGCGATGCCGCCGAAGAGGGCGAACCCGTCGAGCGTCAAGGTGGGCGGGTCGGCGGTGTCCACGGGCGGAACCTGTACGGCGACACCGCCTGTGATCGCCTTGGCGCTCGACTCGACCCTCCAGCCAGCGGGGACGCGGAGGGCGACCCCGCCGAAGAGCGCATGCACGCTCAGGTGGGCGCCCGGCGCGAGCTTCGCTTCGCGCAGGTCGACTGCGATTCCGCCGAACCACGCGAGCATCGAGCCGCCGCGGAAGGCCTGTGCCGTGCTCTTCAGCTCGATCCCGTCGAAGATCGCGGCCAACGCCACCTCGTCGCTATCCGCGTCGCCGCGGGAGGGAACGACCCGACGGGCGACTGCGGCGGCAGCGGCGAACCCCGCGAAGACGCCGAGGAAGACGAGGCCCAGCCTCTTGAGGAACCGCATCTCTCGAGCCTACTCCGAGCGTTCGAGGGTGCGCGGGGCACGGGAGACGCATCGCTAGCATGGCGTCGATGGAAGCCGATGCGATCCGGGCGGTGCTCGAGCAAGCGTTTCCCGGCGCGGCCGAGGTGGACGTCGAAGACCGGACCGGCACGGGAGATCACTTCCAGGTGACGGTCACGAGCGGCGAGTTCGACGGACTGCCGCTCCTCGATCAGCACCGGCGAGTGAACGACGCGCTCGCCAGCCCGCTCCGCGATGGCTCCATCCACGAGCTCAGAATCAAGACGAAAGGAACCGCATGAAGACGCTCCGCGAGCAGATCGAAGGCGTTATCCGCGACGAGCCGGTCACGCTCTTCATGAAGGGCACGCCTCAGATGGTCATGTGCGGAAACTCCCACCGTGCGCTGAACGCGCTCCACGCCGCAGGTGCCCCGATCACGACGGTCGACGTCCTCCCCGACCCGCAGATCCGCCGGGAGCTGTCGGACGTCTCGGGCTGGCCGACGATTCCCCAGGTCTTCGTCAAGGGCGAGCTGATCGGCGGAGCCGACATCACGGAAGAGCTCCTCGAGTCGGGCGAGCTCGCCCGCAGGCTCGATGAGGCTCTCGGCGCGGATCGCCATCAGGACGTCAAGGTCGTGGCGTTCGAGCTGGTCTAGGGGCGGCTCGAGAGCTGGCCCAGGAGCGTCTCCTCGCCTTCCATTTCCCGCTCGCCTGAGTACCGTGCGACTGGGAAGGGGGAGGAATGCTGGATCAACTGGGGACGTGGTACGCCGCGCAATGCGACGGCGAGTGGGAGCACGAGTACGGGGTCACGCTCGGGACCCAGGAGGACGGCGGCTGGCACCTGCGGGTCGACCTCGTCGGCACGGACCTCGCAGGAGATGCGCTCCCGCGGGACCTCGCAGCACGAGGCGAGCAGGACTGGGTCGAGGCGTGGAGCGACGGATTCACCTTCGACGCCATGGGCGGTCCGGGCAACCTCGGAGAGCTGTTGGACGCCTTCTCGCGCTTCGCCGACAGCCGCGTGACGCCCGGGTAGCGGGCGTGTGCGATGCGGGCTCGCCCGAGCAGGGGAGACCCGCAACGACGATTTAACAGCTGGCAACCCGTGGTTCACGAACGCGGGGCTATAACGGAACCCGCATGTCCATGCGCCGAGCCCTGCGTCCGTTCGCCGCCCTTCTCGCGGCAGGCGTCCTCGGCGGCGCTGTCGCGGTCGGGGTCGTAGCCCTCCTCGGCGACCTCGGCGGCAACACGACCATCGTCACGCAGACGGTGGCGGCGTCGACATCGGACCCGGCCTTCGTTGGGGCTCCGATGAGCATCAACGAGATCTACCGGCGCTCGGCTCCCGGCGTCGTCCAGGTCACCTCGACGACGAGGGCGAGCGCTCCGAACCCGTTCGGCGACCGCTTCTCGGGCCCGCCGGTCCAGGCGCTCGGGTCGGGCTTCGTCATCGACAAGGCGGGTCACATCGTCACGAACTACCACGTGGTCGAGGGAGCCGACGACATCAAGGTGAGCTTTTCGAACCAGGACACCGTCAAGGCGAGGATCGTGGGGACGGATCCGTCCACCGATCTCGCGGTCCTCCGCGTGAACGAGACCGCAAGCGCGCTGACACCACTCACGCTCGGTGACTCCGATCGCATGGAGGTCGGCGACGAAGTGGTCGCGATCGGGAACCCGTTCGGGCTCGATCGAACGGCGACGGCCGGGATCGTCAGCGCTCTTCAGCGCGGCATCACCGCGCCGAACGGCTACACGATCGACCATGCGATCCAGACGGATGCGCCGATCAACCACGGCAACTCGGGTGGGCCGCTCCTCAACACCCGCGGCCAGGTCGTGGGCGTCAACAGCCAGATCGAGACGGGGGGGTCGAGCCTCGGCGGCAACGTCGGGATCGGCTTCGCCGTCCCCTCGAACACGGTGAAGAACGTCGTCGCGCAGATCCTGCGAACAGGCAGCGTCGCGCACGCGTACCTCGGGATCGCCGGCCAGGACATCACCTCCAGCCTGGCGGACAACTACAAGCTTCCGGCGGACGCCGGCGTTCTCGTCGCGACGGTGCGACGCGGCAGCGGCGCCTCGAAGGCCGGGATCAGGGCCGGCAAGACGCACGTTGTCGTCGCCGGCGAGACGTACGTGCTCGGCGGCGACATCATCGTCGCCGCCGACGGCAAGCCGATTTCCTCGATCGACGAACTCCGCGACGCGATCGCCGCGCACAAGCCCGGCGACAGGATCAAGCTGGTCGTCCTGCGCGGCGCGAAGAGAACGAGCGTGCGTGTCACGCTCGGGCGGCAGCCCGCTTCCCCCCAGGGCTAGTCGCGATCGGGCCCCGAGCCATCGGGGCCTGATCTATCTCCGGCAAGGGGCCCGACCGCCTGCCCGGGCCCCTGCCGACCTTCTCCATCCGCGCCGATCTCGCGACGGCGGGCGAGCTCGCCGTCGGTGATCGTGTAGCCACGCGCGATCAGCGCGCGTTTGCTCTCCTCGGACCAGGATGCGTCGCCACGGAAGGTCGGCTCGAGCGCGTGGTCTCCCGCGGTCGCGCGAACGACGAGGCGCGGTACCCGACGATCGTGCCTGAACGGAAAGGCCGTCGAGGCGAACCGTTCTTCGAGCTCCGTCCGGAGCTTGCGCCGCCGCCAGGGGAGCGCGGCGGCCGTGGAGGCGGCGATCACCTCCTCGCGCAGGCGCTGCAGCTCGTCGACCGAGATATCTCGCTCGTCTGCGTAGCGTTCCTCGAGAAAGGTGTTGCGGTTGATCGCGACGCGCATGAGGCGTGCGATCAGCTCGGGGTAGTGGGCGGGCTCGCCCTGCTCGTACCGCTCTTCGGCAAGGCGGAGCTCGGCGAGCAGCGCTCGCACGGGCGGCACCGCACGAAAGTGCTCCAGCCGTTCGCGGAGGCGCTCGATGAAGCGAACGTCCACGGGCGGGTACATCGACACGTAGCGGAACGCCGCGATCGCGGCCACGTTCGTGTTCGCGTAGGCGTGTTCGAGCGGGAAGTTCCGGATCCAGCCTCCGTCGGTGGCGACCGCGTCTCCCACCCGCATCGGGAGCACGATCGCACTGATCGCCGCGGAGGCGAGGATCGCTCGCCCCATCGTCTCCGGCAGCGTGGTGCGCGAGGAGTAGGCGAGCTCGAAGTTCCGGTTTCGGTCGCCGTCGATCGGCTCGCTCACGTCCGTCGCGAAGACGACCAGCGCGATCTCGGACGCGGCCAGCGCCGACCCGAGCTCGTGCATGCTCCCGAGTCGCTCCGCGATCGTGTCCGGGAGGGTGTACTCGTGGAGCCCGACGAGCGGGAGTTGCCACAGGCGGCGCGGCCGGAAGACGTCCTCCGCCTGGAGCTCGAGCAGGAAGTCCTCGAGTTCGTCGAGCCGGTCGAGCGCGGCCATCGTCCCCGAGAGAGCGCCCGCCGACGCCCCGTAGATCCAGCCGATCCTGGGCCAGAGCGGGTCCTTGCGCAGGCGCTTCAGGAACCCCAGTTCAAGGAGGACGCCGTTGATCCCTCCGCCCGAGAGGACGACGGCGACGTCCCTCCTGTCCAGGCGAGACACGTGGCTATTGTGCCCCGGTGGAATCGGAGCCCACGACCGGGACGATCGACGTCACCGAGCTGAACACGGTCGAGGAGGACGAGCTCTGGCAGGACGACGGAGGCGACCACGGCGGTCGGTTCTGCGTGCGTACCGATCCGTTCCCGTGCCCGGCGTCGGGCTGCTCGTTCGTCGCCGACTACATGACCGCGGCCCACCTCATCCTCGTCTGGGAGGAGCGCGACGACCCGAATCTCCTCTGGCACGCACAGCGCGCGAAGGAAGTCGGGCGCAACCCCCGATCGTCGCGTACGAGCCGTCGTTCGGCCCGAGCGCGTCGTACTACGCGTGGAAGGCGGCGGTCGTCCAGTCCATGGGGTCGCAGCCGGCCCGCCTCGCGCTAGCATCGAACCATGGCGACCGTCACCGAGACGCTGCAGGTGACCGGTGTTCGCTGCGAGCGTTGCATCGACCGCCT